>NZ_CAXTEM010000020.1:0-49977 GCF_964243315.1 uncultured Sphingomonas sp.
ACGTCCTCGACGAACCCTCGATCGGGCTCCACCAGCGCGACAACGACATGCTGCTGAAGACGCTGCGCCGCCTCCGCGATCTCGGCAATACCGTGCTCGTCGTCGAACATGACGAGGACGCGATCCGCACCGCCGACTATATCATCGACATGGGCCCGGGCGCTGGCGTCCGCGGCGGCCAGGTCGTCGCGCAGGGCACGCTGAAGCAGCTCCTGAAGTCGAAGGGCAGCATCACCGCCGATTACCTAAACGGCACCCGCGAGGTGCCCGTCCCGAAGGTTCGCCGCAAGGGCAACGGCAAGAAGCTCACCGTCCACAACGCCACCGCCAACAACCTGACCGGGGTCACCGCCAGCATCCCGCTCGGCACCTTCACCTGCGTCACCGGGGTGTCGGGCAGCGGCAAATCGAGCTTCACGATCGACACGCTCTACGCCGCCGCCGCGCGCGAGCTGAACGGCGCCCGCATCCAGCAGGGCAAGCACGACAAGATCACCGGCCTGCAATATCTCGACAAGGTCATCGACATCGATCAGTCGCCGATCGGCCGCACCCCGCGCAGCAACCCCGCGACCTATACCGGCAGCTTCACCCAGATCCGCGACTGGTTCGCCGGCCTGCCCGAAAGCGCCGCGCGGGGCTACAAGCCCGGCCGCTTCAGCTTCAACGTGAAGGGCGGCCGCTGCGAAGCGTGCCAGGGCGACGGCGTGCTCAAGATCGAGATGCACTTCCTCCCCGACGTCTACGTCACCTGCGACGTCTGCCACGGCGCCCGCTACAACCGCGAGACGCTGGAGGTGAAGTTCAAGGGCCACAGCATCGCCGACGTGCTCGACATGACCGTCGAGGATGCCGCCGAATTCTTCAAGGCGGTCCCCCCGATCCGCGACAAGATGGCGATGCTGGTCGAGGTCGGCCTGGGCTACGTAAAGGTCGGACAGCAGGCGACCACGCTCTCGGGCGGCGAGGCGCAGCGCGTCAAGCTCGCCAAGGAATTCGCCCGCAGAGCCACCGGCAACACGCTGTATATATTGGACGAACCCACCACCGGCCTCCACTTCGAGGACGTCCGCAAGCTCCTCGAAGTCCTCCACGCGCTGGTCGAACAGGGCAACACCGTGGTGGTGATCGAACACAACCTGGACGTCATCAAGACCGCCGACTGGATCCTCGACCTCGGCCCCGAAGGCGGCGTGAAGGGCGGCGAGATCGTCGCCGAGGGCGTGCCGGAAACGGTCGCGAAGGCGAAGGGGAGTTTTACGGGGCGGTACTTGGCGCCGCTGTTGAAGGGCAGGGGGGTGGAGATTGTAGCGGCGGAGTGAACAATTATTCAAACAGTTTCCAAGCTGTCTTTGCCCGGATCAGCTAACTTAGCGGAGACTTTTTCAGTACCGAATGGTACAACACCTAGCAACCTTCGGGGTAATTCGATCTTGAAATCTTTGGAAATGTAGTCCTTCAAGTGATCTCTCAATAACTGCATCTTGAGATCCGTCCTCAATCTATATATGTCTTCATCGTTAATATTGCGATCGAACTCGGCCGCATTTGATATATCTTTGGCTATGATGCTTAACTTGGTTAGGCTTAGTCGCTGATTATTGATGTTGATGATCTCAGAGATAAATACACGTGCGATCTTGTAGCTTGCTGTAACCCTGGCGACAGCGATAGCGACATACGGTAAGCGCGATAGCATGATAGCTTGAATATTTATCTTCGGGTTTTCACTGATGATTATACTCAGGTCAGCCGAGCCACGCACAAGAAGAATAAACATTACCACGATAACTAAAATCGGTAATCCAGCAATTAGTGTATACTGAAATATATTCTTACTGCCTTGATTGACGAAGCCGACGATCTCAGACGGGAATAGATTAATATTTTCTCTTAGACCCTTGAGTTCTAAGGTCGATTTTTGAATGTTCGTTATCAAATTTGATTGGTTATCAGTGAGCGCTAAAGATTTAGCGTCAAGATCCGAGATGCGTGCCTTGTTAGACCTCAAGGTGTCCTCTGCGGCGCTATTCTCAGTGATTAACTGGTTCCGCTTATCGGACAGGTCGTCAATCACCTTTTTCGTTCTGCTCACAGTGGATTTGAGCGCTTGAATTTCCCTATCAATCGCCGCATGGTTTGATTCAGCGGCGTTGGCCGCAAGGGTCTTCCGGCCAGCATCTGCAACAGCGGCATCTGTAATGCCTATGATCTTTGATTTGTAAGACTCCAAATCGGAAAGAACATCTAGGGCATCTGAAATTGCGCCGTCTGGCAAGCCATATACACGAACCGAAATTATCGAGGGATCTGAGAAGAAGGCCGACGGCGGCCTGAATGAAACCTTGCGACATATTCCGTTGATTGTAGCTCGAAAAGTGTTGTTGACAGGCTTGAGCGATAACGATCGCTCATTTCCATTGGCATCCTGCCACTTAAATTCGAACTCATGAAACTCAGTGTACCCGTTAGTTGAAACAGCGATCTCGCTTATCAGAGCTGGATCTATGAACTTATATTCAAACCAGCGATGTCGCCCCTCGATTGGGGCAGATTTTCCCGATTCAGCGATAAGCTGAGTAGTTTTGTTTGTTTGTTTATCAAATAACTCAAATGGAAGCTCGACAATGTGGTCGGAGTCAACCAACTTAATTGCATCGCCCATCTTCTGAACCGTGGTAGGGTCAACCTGTGGCACCGCCGCGTCTCCTCACCTCGATATGCCCGCCTCCGTTTTGTCTTGCAACGAAGATATCAACCTATGGTAGTGCTGCTATGCCATCTTGGAAAGCATCACTGAGAGCTTCGTAAGCAGGTGAGCAGGATCTACTATCTAAATCGTCGAGGATAGGTGACGCTGCTTTTGTTGCTTCCCGCTAGTGGCAGAAGGTGGGTAGCACGAGTGGCTTCTAGGTAGCGTCGGCCACGGAGGCCAATTAACCTCTATCCATGTGCAACGAAGTCGCCCGCCGCATAGCCCTAGGCCAACTCCGCGAGGACTGGTCGCAGCTGAAGATCCCGCTGCTATTCCCCGAGGGGCTGCCGAACCTCGCGCCGCTCGATAGCATCCGCATCACCGACACCACGCTCGTCATCCGCGCCGCCGACCCGCTCGGTGTAAACGAGCCGTCCGCCGAAGCCGTCCAGCGCAGCTGGAGCTGGCCGGGGCAGGGCGGCAAGCCGGTCTACAACTACCGGTCCGACGGCCGCGACCTGCGGACCGGGCGGTGCCTGATCCCGGTCGACGCCTTCTACGAATTCACCACCCCCGTCGCCGAACCCGGCGCGCCCAAGGCGAAGCGCAAGCATAAATGGGCCTTCACCCACGCCACCGACGCGTGGTTCTGCATCGCCGGCCTGTGGCGCAGCGGTGTCGCGGGCAAGGACGGCGCCCCCGTCGATGGGCATGGCGAGGCGTTCACCCTGCTCACCACCGAACCCGGCCCCGATATCGCGCCCTATCATTCGCGGCAGGTCGTCGTGCTCCCCCGCAGCGACTGGACGGCCTGGCTCGACGGATCGGGCGACAGCCGCGCCCTCTGCCGCCCCGCCCCCGCGGGGACGTTCCGGGTCGCCCCAGCAGGGTGAGGGCGCGACCGGGCTGAAGCCGGTGGGTGATCGGCGGCAGGCGCCGTGCGCGGTTCGCGCCACCGACGGTTCGCGGCACCTGCGCCCCGCCACCGCGCGACCCGCGCCACTGGAATGGCTCACGCCGCCCAAACCCTCACGCCACCCGAAGTGCATACGCCACCCGACCGCTCACGCCACTCGGACCCTCACGCCACCCCGGCGAAGGCCGGGGCCCAGTTGGGAGACGATCGTAACGGCGCGATGCCCTCCGTTACCGCCACCTGCGTAACTGGGCCCCGGCCTTCGCCGGGGTGGCGCTTGCGCTGTCCGAGCGCCGCAGTGACGCTGAGATGCGCGCTGCCACGGGAGCGCTGCACCGAACTCGCGCAGGTTGCCGGCAACCGTTTAGTCCCAGCCTCCCCCGATCCTAAAGTCCCACCGCCTTGCGCAGCGCTTCGTTGACGCGGCTCTGCCAACCGGGGCCGCCCTCGCGGAACTTCTCGATCACGTCACCGTCGAGCCGCAGCGTCACCTGCCGCTTCGCCTCGCCGCGCGACGGCGGTCGTCCGCGCACCACCCCGTTAGGTCCGAGATAGCCCGTCGCCGGCCGGATCACCTTACCGGCGATCGAGAACTCTGCGATGTCGAACATTTCGTCGGTCCATTCCGGCGCTTCGTCCGCGGGATCAAGCCAGGCGGTGCCGGAATTTGGTTTGCTCTCGCTCATTGGCCTTCCTCATCGAAATGATCCGTCGTCCGTCATCGGAGTCTGTCCAGATGACCACAACCATGCGGGCTTCCAGCATGCCAATCGTCGAGTATCGCGGCTCGGTATAGGTGAACCGATCATCCTCGAACTCAAACACCGGTCCGGCGAACACGCGGGCCGCATCAGCGAAATCCAGTCCGCGGTCCGCAAGTGTCATTGCGCGTTTCTCAGGATCGAAGCTGACTTCCATCCGTGAACGATACCGCAGCCTCCGATTTATGTAACTACGTAATTACCGAAGTCAACGACGAAAACCTGCACGAACCCTCACGCCGTCCCCATCACCTGCACCGCGAACCGCTCCATTTCCTCGGCCTGCGGGCTCATCTGCAACAGCAGCAGGTCTAACCCCGCGGCCTCATATTCCGCGATCCGCTCGCGCAATTGCTCCGGGGTGCCGACCAGGTTCGGCCGCAGCCCGCGGTTGGAGACCGAATATTCTTGCAGCTTCATCTCGCGTTCCAGCTGCGTGCCCGACAGCCACTGGTCGAAATTGGCATAGCCCGCGGGCAGCTCGGCGACCGTCGTGATCCGCTCCAGCTCGCGCTTCGCCTCCGCCTCGCTGTCGCGGACGATCGCATAGGCCGCCATGCCGAACTGCATCGGCGCGCCCCCCCCGCGCTCGCGGCGCTCGGCCATGTCGGCGATCTTGGGCGCGATCGCCGCGGCGGGGTCGCCGTGCATGACATAGGCGTCGCACTGCGCCGCGATCATCGCCTTGGCCTGCTCGCTCTCGCCGCCCGCATAGACGGTGGGGCGCTTAGCGGGCTTGGGCGAACAGATCGCCTGGTCGGTCTGGTAGAATTGCCCGGTGAAGCTGAACCGTTCCTCGCTCCACAGCCCGTCGACCACGTCGAGCCATTCGCGGGTGCGGGCATAGCGATCGTCATGCTGGTCGAACTGCAGGCCATATTGCTTGGCCTCGTCCGCCCACCACGACGACACGACGTTGAGCGCGAGCCGCCCGCCCGATATCCGGTCGATGTTCGCGGCGGCCTTGGCGAACAGGGCGGGGTGGTGGAAATTGGGCCGCACCGCGACCATCAGCTCGACCGTCTCGGTCACCGCCGCCAGCGCCGCCGCGGTCGACCAGGCGTCGAGCGCGGGCTGTTCGACGCCCTTGATGTCGTTGAGGTTCAATTCGGCGATCAGCGTCAGGTCATAGCCCCAGCGCTCCGCATCCTGCGTCAGCCGCTTGGTATAGTCCCACGTCGCCTCCATCCCCTCGTCGGGCACGTTGCGCAGCCACCCGCCGAACACCGGAGTCCAGTAACCGTACCGCATTCAACGAGCCTTCCCGATGGTGTCGACGAGGAAATCGACGAGCCGGTCATGCGGATCCCACCCCAGTATCTCGAGCGGCCGCGCGACGAAATTGGACAGCGCATTGATGTCGTAGAACCGCGCCACCCCGTCGCGGTCGTCGATCATCACCTCGACCCCGCCGACGTCCATCCCCACCGCCTCGGCGATCCGCTCCGCCGCATCCCGCAGTTCCGCAGCAGGCTCCACCGCCGCCATCGAAATGCCCGACCCCGGCACGACGCAGGCATCCGCCGGGCACAGGTCGAACGCCCCGCCGCCCGCGACGTCGATGGCGTAGAGGAACCGCTTGTCGAGCGTCTCGATCCGCGTGATCGCGCCGCCCCTCACCGGCACATATTCCTGCACCAGCAACACGCCGTCGATGCTCCCCGGCAATCCGCCATCCGCGATCCCGGCGCGCAGCTCGTCCACCGTGTCGAACCGCACGATCCCGGCGCCCGAACCGCCGATGTTCGCCTTCACCACGATCGGAAAGCGCAAGCTCTCCGCCGCACCGAGCACGTCCGCCGCCCGGTGCACCACCCGCGTCTCCGGGATCGCCAGCCCCAGCGAGGCGATCAGCGCCAACTGCCGCGCCTTCGACGCATCGATCGTCATCGCCTCCGCGCCGTTCACCACCCGCGCGCCGAGCCGCCGCCAATGATCGAGCATCGCGATGGTGTGGAAGATCGGATGCTCGTCGGCGCGCAGGAAGCTCGACATCGCGATCCGGTTGAACATCACCGGCGCCGGCGCCCGCGTCGCCGCCGGGTTCCAGTCGCCATCGGGTGCCATCGTCACGAAGTCGACGCCGCGCCGCTCCAATGCGGCGAACAAGGGTGCGAACCACGCGGGATGCTCGTACAGAATGGCAAGATCGGTCATCGCGCCGACATGCGGCAACCACCCCGCGGCGCGCAAGCGGATGATGAACGGAACCCGATGATCGACAAGCTTATCTTCACGCCCGACGACGTCGACCTCGCCCGCTCCCCGCTCCGCCGCGGCATTACCGAGCCGACCTACGTCCTCGGCGCGTTCAACCCCGGCTTCACCCGGCTCGCAAACGGCAACCTGCTGATGATGGTTCGCATCGCCGAGGCGCTGGTGGACCCCGTCCGCGGCGACAGCGTCCATGCGATCCGCTGGACCGCGGCGGGCTACGTCCTCGACCCGCATCCGCTCGCCCAGGTCGACATGACCGACCCGCGCCAATTCCAGATCCGCGGCGGCAACCACCGCGTCCTAGCGCTGACCTCGCTGTCGTGGCTCCTCCCGGTCGAACTCGATCCCACCGGCGAGCGCATCCTCGCAGTCCACTACGATCGCGCGATCGAGCCCGCCGCCAGCTATCAGGATTACGGCGTCGAGGACGCACGGATCAGCCGCATCGGCGACACCTGGTACATGACGACCTGCTCGGTCAGCGCCGAACGCCACTGCACCACGCTCCACACCTCGCGCGACGGCCTCAACTACCGGCTGGAGGGCATCGTCCTCGATCACCAGAACAAGGACATGATCCTGTTCGAAGGGCTGGTCGGCGGCCGCTTCATGGCGCTCACCCGCCCGCTCGGCAAAGTCTATTTCGCCTATTCCGCGGACAGCCCCCATGTCGCCGGCCCCTCCATCAACTACGCCCAATCGCCCGACGCCCTCCACTGGCGCCCGCTGGACACACCCGGCATCCGCCCCCGCAAGGGCTCGACCTCGGCGATGAAGATCGGCGGCGGCACCCAGCCGATCCTCACCGATGCCGGCTGGCTGCTGATCTATCACGGCGTCAAGGCGCGCGAGAGCGTCGGCATCTATCGCAGCTTCTGGGCGCTGCTCGACCGCGACGATCCCTCGCGCATCCTGCGGATCGAGGACACCACGCCCTTGCTCGAAGCCGATCCCGCCCTGACAGCTCCGATCGCGCACCAGATGTACCTGCCGACCCCCGTGGTTTTCACCACCGGGCTGGTCGATGCAGGCGATCACTACGTCGTCGTCAGCGGCGAGGCCGATCTCGCCTGCCGGATCACCCATCTGTCGAAGGACCTGTTCGCATGACCCAGTGGTGGCAGTCCGGCACGATCTACCAGGTCTATCCGCGCTCGTACCAGGACAGCGACGGCGACGGCATCGGCGACCTGAAGGGCATCGAGGCACGGCTCGATCATCTCGTCGCGCTCGGCGTCGATGCGGTGTGGATCTCGCCGATCTTCCCGTCGCCGATGGCCGATTTCGGCTATGATGTCGCCGATTATACCGGCATCGACCCGTGCTTCGGCACGCTCGCCGACTTCGACGACCTGCTCGCCGCCGCGCATGCCCGCGGGCTGAAGCTGCTGCTCGATTTCGTTCCCAACCACAGCTCGAGCGAGCACCCCTGGTTCCAGGCAAGCCGCAGCGCGCGTACCGACCCGAAGCGCGATTGGTACATCTGGCGCGACCCGGCCCCCGGCGGCGGTCCGCCCAACAATTGGCAGAGCTTCTTCGGCGGCAGCGCGTGGGAATATGACGACGCCAGCGGCCAATATTACCTGCACCTGTTCCTGAAGGAGCAGCCCGACCTCAACTGGCGCAACCCAGCGGTGCAAGCGGCGATGCTCGACGCGATGCGCTTCTGGTTTGATCGCGGCGTCGACGGCTTCCGCATCGATGTGCTGTGGCTGGCGATCAAGCATGCCGACTTCCCCGACAATCCGCCGAACCCCGCCTGGCGCGAGGGCATGCAGGACATCGACCGCCTGCTGCCGATGTACTCCGCCGACCAGCCCGAGATCACCAAGGTGGTCACCGCGATGCGCGCGCTCGCCGACGGCTATGATGCGCGGGTGTTGATCGGCGAGATCTACCTGCCGTTCGATCGGCTCGTCACCTATTACGGGCCCGACGGCGGCGGCGTGCATCTGCCCTTCAACTTCGAACTGCTGCAGACGCCCTGGACCGCGCAAGCGATCGCCAAGCTGATCACCGATTACGAAGCCGCGCTGCCCCCCGGCGCCTGGCCCAATTGGGTGCTCGGCAACCACGACAAGCCGCGCATCGCCGCGCGGGTCGGGCAGGCGCAGGCGCGTGTCGCCGCGGTCCTGCTGCTCACCCTGCGCGGCACGCCGACCCTCTACGCCGGCGACGAGATCGGGCTCACCGGCGAGCCGATCCCGCCCGACCGCATCCGCGATCCGCAAGCGCTGCGCGAACCCGGCATCGCCTTCAACCGCGACGAGGTGCGGATGCCAATGCCGTGGAAGGACGGCCCACAGGCGGGCTTCACCACCGGCGAGCCCTGGCTCCCGCTCCAAAGCGACTGGCCCACCCGCAACGTCGCCGCCCAGGCAGCCGATCCGGCGTCGCTGCTCGCGCTGCATCGCGATCTGCTCCACCTCCGCCGCAAGCATGCCGCACTCGCGATCGGGGACATCGCGCTGATCGCGGTGGAGGGCGACGTGCTCGCGTACGAACGGACCTTCGGCGACGAACGCCTGGTCATTGCGCTCAATCTCGGCGCGCTCGACCAGCACGTGACCCTTCCCGAAGGCGAATTGCTGCTGTCGACGTTGAACGAACCCGTGCCCGAATCCGACCGCGGCGGAGAGATCACGCTGGCCTCCGACGAAGCTATCATCCTGCGCGTCAGCCGCTAAGCCCGCCCCATGAAGATCGCGATGCTCGCCCCGATCGCCTGGCGCACCCCGCCGCGGCATTACGGGCCCTGGGAACTCGTCACCAGCCTCCTCACCGAGGCACTCGTCGCGCGCGGCATTGACGTGACGCTGTTCGCCACGCTGGACAGCCGCACGTCGGGCACGCTCGCCGGCGTCGTCCCCGCGCCCTATTCGGAAGATCCGTCGATCGACGCCAAGGTATGGGAGTTTCGCCACCTCGCGCACCTGTTCGATCGCGCCGGCGAGTTCGACCTGATCCACAATCAGGCCGATTTCCCCGCCCACGCCTTTTCCGGGCTGGTCGACACGCCGATGGTGACGACGATCCACGGCTTCTCGTCGGACCGGATCATGCCGATGTACGCGCCGTACCAGCACCGCGTGAACTATGTCGCGATCAGCGACGCCGATCGCGCGCCCGGCCTGCGCTATGCCGCGACCATCCACCACGGCATCGTCCTCGACGATTTCCCCTTCGACGCGGCCGGCAGCGACGACCTGCTCTTCTTCGGCCGGATCCACCCCGACAAGGGCGCGAAGGAGGCGATCGCGGTCGCCCACGCCACCGGCCGGCGACTGCACATGGCGGGCATCGTCCAGGACCAGGGCTATCACGAACGCGAGGTCGCGCCCCATGTCGACGGTCACCGCGTCGTCTATGACGGCCCCGTCGGCGGCGACGCGCGCACCCAAATGCTCGGCAGCGCCGCCGCGCTCCTCCACCTGATCGGTTTCGACGAACCCTTCGGCCTGTCGGTGATCGAGGCGATGGCCTGCGGCACGCCGGTCATCGCGATCGATCGCGGATCGATGCCCGAGCTGATCGACGACGGCGTCACCGGCTTCCTCGTCCGCGATGTCGACGAGGCGATCGCAGCGGTCGCGCGGATCGGGGAAATCGATCGCGCCGCCTGCCGCGCGGCGGTCGCGGCGCGCTTCACGGTCGATCGCATGGCAGACCGCTACATAGCGCTTTACCGCGACATCCTTGGTCGTTAGCCGCGCTCATCAAATGAGGGACGATGCGTGGCGGAGGATGAGGGGACGAGCCACGATGGCGCCGACAGCGTCGGCAGCTGGCTATGGGACATCGTCGGCAACCGCCTGACCGCTGACCCCGCCTGCGCCGAACTCTACGGCTTCGACCTCCAGCTCGCGCGCGCCGGCGCCCCGCTCGAGGTGTTCTTCGCGAAAGTGCATCCCGACGATCTGCCGCGCGTCCGTGAACAGGTCGCGGCCGCGGTCGCTGCAGTCGGCATCTTCGCCGCCGAATACCGGATCGTCGGTGCCGATGGTCGTCCGCACTGGGTCGCCGTGCGCGGCCGCTGCGTCGTAGATGGCGAAGGCAAGCCGGTGCGCATGCCCGGCGTCAGCTACGACATCGACGAACGCCGCGGGCAGGAGGCGCGGCTGTCGGCGCTGGTCGAGCTCCACGACCGGCTGCGGCTGCCTGGCGACCCAGCCGATCTCGCCTACGCATCCTGCGAGATCCTCGGCCTTACCCTCGGCGTCAGCCGCGCTGGCTACGGCACGATCGATCCGGTCGACGAGACGATCCTGATCGAACGCGACTGGAACGCACCAGGCATCACCACGCTCGCCGGCACGCTCCATTTCCGCGATTACGGCTCGTATATCGAAGATCTCAAGCGCGGCGACACCGTCGCGGTCGTCGATGCCTATCGCGATCCCCGCACCAGCGACACCGCCGACGCGCTGAAGGCGATCGCCGCGCAATCCTTCATCAACATGCCGGTCACCGAACAGGTCGGCTTCGTCGCGCTCATCTACGTCAACCACGCCGAAGCGCGCGATTGGACCGCGGCGGAGATCGCGTTCGTCCGTGATGTCGCCGAACGGACCCGCGATGCGGTCGAGCGCCGCCGTGCCGAGATCGAGCTCGCCGCTCTCAACGCGTCGCTCGAACAACAGGTCGAACAGCGTACCCGCGATCTCCTGGTCGCCGAGGATTATCTCCGCCAGGCGCAGAAGATGGAGGCGGTTGGCCAGCTCACCGGCGGCCTCGCGCATGATTTCAACAACTTGCTCACCGGCATCTCCGGTGCGCTGGAGATGATCCAGATCCGCGTCGCGCAAGGACGCTTCAACGAACTCGATCGCTACGCCTCGGCGGCGCAGGGTGCGGCCAAGCGCGCCGCCGCACTCACCCATCGCCTGCTCGCCTTCTCGCGGCGGCAGACGCTTGATCCCAGGCCGACCGACGTTAATCGGCTGGTTCACGGGATCCAGGACCTGATCCAGCGCACTGTCGGCCCCGGCACCAGCATCGAGGTGGTCGGCGCCGCGGGGCTCTGGCCCGCGATGGTCGATCCCAACCAGCTCGAGAACGCGCTGCTCAACCTGTGTATCAACGCGCGCGACGCGATGCCTGATGGCGGGCGGATCACGATCGAGACCGCCAACAAATGGCTCGACGAGCGGGCCGGCCGCGAACGCGATCTGCCGCCCGGCCAATATCTGTCGCTGTGCGTCACCGACACCGGCACCGGCATGCCCCCGGAAGTGCAGGAACGTGCCTTCGACCCGTTCTACACCACCAAGCCGATGGGCGAGGGCACCGGTCTCGGCCTGTCGATGATCTATGGCTTCGCCCGCCAGTCGGGCGGACAGGTGCGGATCTATTCCGAAGTCGGGGAGGGCACGACGATGTGCATCTACCTGCCGCGCCACTACGGCGACGCCGCGTCGGAAACCGGCGCCGCGCTGCTCGCGGCCGTGCCGCAGGACAGCGACGGCAAGACCTGCACCGTGCTGGTCGTCGACGACGAACCGACCATCCGCATGCTCGTGATCGAGGTGCTCGAGGAACTCGGCCACACCGTGCTGGAGGCCGGCGATGGCGCCGCCGCGATGCGCGTGCTCGCGACCGGCGCACGGATCGACCTGCTGGTGACCGATGTCGGCCTGCCCGGCCAGATGAACGGCCGTCAGGTCGCCGACGCCGCGGTTGCGCAGCTACCAGACCTGAAAGTGCTCTTCATCACCGGCTATGCCGAGAACGCGGTGATCGGTAACGGCCAACTCGCGCCCAATATGGCGCTGGTCACCAAACCCTTCGCGATGGACGTCATCGCCGCCCGCATCACCGCGATGCTGCACCGGGGCTAAGGTGCCGAGGTTAGGGTGCCGTGCTCCTGCGCACGCAGGAGCCCAGGGTATCGAACAGTACCGCCGGTGGCTCTGGGCTCCTGCGTGCGCAGGAGCACGGACTCATCAACCTAGACCTACAACCCGCTCCGCCTCCGCTAAATGCAGTCGCTCGACCATCTCCCCATCTAGCCTGATCGCGCCCAAACCAGCATTCGCCGGATCGGCGAACGCCGCGATCACCCGTTCGGCCCAGACGATTTCGGCCGCCGACGGCCCGAACGCCCGGTTCGCCGCGTCGATCTGCGACGGGTGGATCAGCGTCTTGCCGTCGAACCCGAACATCGCGCCCTGATCGCACTCCGCCGCATAGCGCGCCGGATCGTCGATCGCGTTGCACACCCCGTCCAGCGCGACGATGCCGGCCCCGCGCGCCGCGGTGACGATTGCCGCCAGCGCCGGCAGCATCGGTTGCCGATCCGCCCCCGGGCGGCATCGCATGTCCTTGGCGAGGTCGTTGGTCCCCGCGATCAGCAGCTCGGTCCGTGTCGCCCTTGCGGCCGCGACGATCGTCGGCAGCGCCAGCACCGCGGCACAGGTCTCGATCATTGCCCAGATCGGCGGCCCGTCCTCGCCCAGCAGCCCGCGCGCCGCGACCAGATCATCGGCGGAGGAGACCTTCGGCACCACCGCCGCCTCTGCCCGGCTGCCCCGCACCGCCACGGCGTCCGCGACGCTCCACTCGGTGTCGAGCCCGTTGATCCGGATCGCCTGCCGCCGCCCACCGAAGCCCGCCGCCATCGCAGCGACCGCCGCGGCTCGCGCGTCCGGCTTGGCGTTGGGCGCGACCGCGTCCTCCAGGTCGACGATCACGACATCGCACGCCAGCCCGCGCGCCTTGTCGATCGCGCGTGGGTTCGACGCCGGCATGAACAGTGCGCTGCGGCTGCGAAACGCGGTCATTGCGCCGCCCCCGCGAGCGGCGAGCGCCCGGCGATCAGGTCCGCCGCGCGCTCCGCGATCATGATCGTCGGGGCGTTGGTGTTCGAACTCACCAGCGTCGGCATCACCGACGCATCGACCACCCGCAACCCGTCGATCCCGCGGACGCGCAGATCCGCATCGACCACCGCCATCGCGTCGCCCTCCGGACCCATGCGGCAGGTCCCGACCGGGTGGTAGATCGTCTCCGCGGTCCGGCGGATCCACGCGTCGATCTCGTCATCGCTGCGCACCGCATCGCCCGGCGCGAGCTCGACGTCGCGGTACGGCGCCAGCGCCGCTTGCGACACCACGTCGCGCGCGATCTTCACCGACTCACGCAGCACCCGCCGGTCTTCGCGCGTGGCAAGATAATTGGCATGGATCAGCGGATCCGCGAACGGATCGGCCGAGGCCAAGCCGATCCGCCCGCGGCTCTCCGGACGTAGCTGGCAGAGGTGCAGCGAGAATCCGTCCTCGGTCGCCTTCACCTTGGCATGATCCGCCATCAGCGCGACCACCGCATGGATCTGGATGTCGGGCCGCGACAGCCCGGGCCGTGAGGGGATGAACGCGCCGCTTTCCAGGAACTGCTGCCGCCCCAACCCCTTGCCGCTCAGCATATACTGAATCCCGATCGCCAGCTGCCGCAGCCCACGGGTATGCGAGAAGGCGGTCTTCAGCCCACGGCTGCGCCACCGCATCAAGACGTCGAGATGGTCCTGCAGATTTTCGCCCACGCCCGGCAGGTCGTGGACCACCGCGACCCCCGCCTCGCGCAGCCGATCCGCCGGCCCGATCCCCGACACGTGGAGCAGATGCGGCGATTGTACCGCGCCCGCGCACAACAGCACCTCGCGCGTCGCCGCGACGTGGCATGCGTCGCGCCCGGCCACATAGTCCACGCCGGTCGCCCGACGCTGCGCGACGCAGATCTTCGTGATCCGCGCGTCGGTGATGATCGTCAGATTGGCCCGCCCGCGGATCGGCGACAGATACGCCTCCGCCGCGCTCCACCGCCGGCCGTTCGACACGGTAAGGTCGTAGCGCCCGAACCCCTCCTGGCGTTCGCCGTTGAAGTCGTCGGTGGTCGGGTATCCGGCCTGCTCGCCCGCCGCGATCAATGCGTCGTTGAACGGGCTGTCGCTCTCGCCCGCCGAGACATGGACCGGGCCATCTGTGCCGTGGAGCTTCCCGCCGCGGTGATGCCGTTCCAGCTTGCGGAAATAGGGCAGCACGCTGTCCCACGACCAGCCCGGCAGCCCGCGCTGCGCCCATTCGTCGTAATCCTGCGGATTGCCGCGCGCATAGATCATGCCGTTGATCGCGGAACTGCCGCCGAGCCCGCGCCCGCGCGGCCACCACAGCTTGCGGCCGTCAAGATGCGGCTCCGCCTCGGTCCAGAAGCCCCAATTATGCGGCCCCTTCGCTCTGATGAGATTGCCCACCGCCGCGGGCATCCGAACCAGCATCTTGTCGTTGCGCCCGCCCGCCTCCAGCAGCGCGACGCTGACCGCGGGATCTTCGGACAGCCGCGCGGCGAGCGCACAGCCTGCGGAGCCGCCGCCGACGACGACATAGTCATACGCGTCCATCTTCTCTCCTAAACCTTGATGACCAGCTTGCCGACCAGATCGCTCGTGGCCATCGCCATGAACGCCGCTCGCCAGTCCGCCAGTTCGTATGTCTTGTGGACGCGGGGCCGCAGTTGTCCTGCCGCTGCCATCGACCAGATCGCATCGAGGTTCTCCGCGCCGAGCACCGGAAACCGCCGCCCATATTCGCCCGCGCGCACGCCGATCACCGAGAACCCCTTGATCAACGGCAGGTTGGTCGCGACCGTCGCGAACCTGCCGGAGGTGAAGCCGACCACCAGCAACCGCCCTCCGAACGCGATCGCGCGCACGCTCTCGTCGAACACGTCGCCGCCGACCGGATCGACGATCACGTCCGCCCCGCCGCCGGTGATCTCCTTCACCGCCTCGCGGAACCCGGTCGCGGGCAGCGTCGCGTCGGGCGCATGATCGCGCGCGACGATCGCAAGCTTCTCCGCGGAGCGCGATGTCGCGATCACCCGCGCACCCAGCGCCTTGGCCAGATCCACCGCCGCCAGCCCGACCCCGCCCGTCGCGCCGTGGACCAACACCCACTCGCCGGCCTGCACCCGCGCCAGCCTAACCAGCGACACATAGGCGGTCAGATACGCCGTGCCGATCGACGCGGCGGTCGCGAAGTCCATCCTCGCCGGCACCCGCCGCGCCGCCGCGGCGCTGCACGCCACCAGTTCGGCGAAGCTGCCGATGCGGGTCCCGCACACCACCCGGTCGCCCGCGACGAAATTGCCGGCACTCTCGATCACCTCGCCCGCCATCTCCATGCCGGGCACGAAGGGCAAAGGCGGCTTCAGCTGATACCCCCCGCGGGTCATCAGCAAATCCGGATAGTTGAGCGACGCGGCGCGGACCCGCACCAGCAGCTCGCCGGTACGCCGCACCGGCTCGGGCACCTCGGCCAGCGCGCAGCCCGACAGATCGTCCGACAGGGTCGTCACCAGCAGCGCCTTCATGCGGCGGGCGGATAGCAGAGGATGGCGACCAGATCCTCGAACAGCCGGTCCATGTCGAGGTGCGGCGCATGGACCTTGCTCAGCCCCAGCGTGATCAGCGCGTAACCCCGCACCCCCGCATCATGCGGCGACAGGCCGTTGGCGATCAGGCACTCGGTAAGAAAACCCAGCACGATGTCGTCATGCCGTTCCACCGCCGCCAGCGCGCGCGGATCGCTCTCCGCCCAGGCCCGCATCGCGATCGACAGCCGCGACATGCCGCGCCGGCGCACGATCTGCGCCAGCAGCCGGATCCGCGCGACCGGCTCGCGCTCGGTCCGGTTGATCGCGTCGATTACCGCGGTGATCTGCGCGTCCGCGAAATAGGTCGCGAGCCGTCCCTGATAGCTGTCGAAATCGGGAAAATGGTGGTAGAAGCTTCCGGTCGACACCCGCAGCTCGTCGGCGAGCGGCCGCAGCTTCAGCGCCTTCAACCCGCCGCGCCGCAGCAGCGATTGCCCCGCCTCCAGCCAGTCGCGCTGGGTCAGGTCCGCCGATCGCGTGGGTCCTTCCGCTCCGTTCCCCGCGCTTGACAAGCCTGTGACCATAACGAATGTTATGCCGGAAACGAGCGGCGGTAAAGCCGCCGTCGGGAGAGAGCGGCATGCATCCGGTACGTCACGCGGCGACCCATCCCGACAAGCCCGCCTACATCATGGCCGCGACCGGTGAGACCGTGACCTATCGCGAGCTCGACCGCCGTGCCGATCGTGGCGCGCACCTGCTCCGCTCGCTGGGCCTCGCGCGCGGCGACGGCGTCGCGATCATGATGGACAATTCGGCCCGCTATCTCGAGATCCTCTGGGCGGCCGAGCGCACCGGGGTCTATTGCACCTGTTTGTCCTCGAAACTCAGCGTCGCCGAGGCCGAATACATCATCCGCGACGGCGACTGCCGCGTCCTGATCGCCAGCACCGGCATCGGCGACTGCGCCGCGCTGCTCGTCCCGCGGCTTGCCGACATCGCGCTGTTGATGTGCGACGGCACGATCCCCGGCTATCGCAGCTACGAAGCCGCGCGCGATGCGATGCCCGACACGCGGTTTCCCGATCCGACCCCCGGATCGATCATGCTCTATTCCTCGGGCACCACTGGCAAGCCGAAGGGCGTCAAGCACGCGCTCCCCGTCGAGCCGTTCGGCACCAACGTCTCGCCGCTCGTGATGCTCGGTAAGGCGCTCTACGCCTTCGACGCCGACATGATCTACCTCTCGCCGGCACCCCTCTACCACGCCGCGCCGCTGCGCTGGTCGATGGCGGTGCACCAGATCGGCGGCACCGTCGTGGTGATGGAGCATTTCGACCCCGAACAGGCGCTCGCCTGCATCGAACGCTACCGGATCACGCATGCGCAGTGGGTGCCGACCCACTTCATCCGCATGCTGAAGCTCCCCGCCGAGACCCGCGCACGCTACGACATGTCGTCGCTCCGCGCGGTCTGGCACGCCGCCGCGCCGTGCCCGATCCCGATCAAGCAGGCGATGATCGACTGGTGGGGTCCGATCGTCGGCGAATATTATGCGGGCACCGAGGGCAACGGCTTCTGCGCGATCTCTGCCCAGGAATGGCTGACGCATCGCGGCTCGGTCGGCCGCAACCTGACCGCGCAGACCAGGATCTGCGACGACGACGGCCAGGAACTGCCGCCCCGCACCGAAGGCACCGTGTTCTTCGCGGGCGGGGGCGTGTTCGAATATCACAAGGATCCCGCCAAGACCGCTGAAGCCGCTAACGCCCATGGCTGGACGACGCTCGGCGATGTCGGCTGGGTCGACGAGGACGGCTATCTCTACCTCACCGACCGCAAGAGCTTCATGATCATCTCGGGCGGGGTCAACATCTACCCCGCCGAGATCGAGAATTTGCTGGTCACCCACCCGGAGGTCGCCGACGTCGCGGTGATCGGCGCGCCGCACGACGAGATGGGCGAGGAGGTCGTCGCGATCGTCCAGCCGCGCGATCCGTCCCAGGCCGGCAAAGCGCTCGCCGCCGACCTGATCGCCTTCGCCCGCGGCAACCTCAGCCACGTAAAGGCGCCACGCCGCATCGACTTCCGCGATGCACTGCCCCGCCACGAGACCGGCAAGCTCTACAAGCGCCTGCTACGCGACGAATACTGGGCCAAGGCCGTTACCTAGCGAGGCTCGATCGCGACCCGCGTCGCGGTACGATCGACGATGATGCGTCCGCGGGGCAGGCGCACCTCGAACCCCGATGCGCCTGCCCAGTCGTCCGACGTCATCGTCCGGCCATCCAGCGTGAGCCAGTCCGCCGCGGGAAATTCTACCGCATCCAGACCCGCATCGCAGCGCAGTCGCGCGAGATCCGCGACGTGATCCTCCAGCGCCACATCCCGCGCCACCCAGTCGATCCAGCCGATCGCATTATCCTGCGCATAGGCGTTGTTGTTGCCGCCTTGGCTCCGCCCGAACTCGTCGCCCGCGGTCAGCATGATCGTGCCGGTCGACGCGAACAACGTGCCGAGCAGCGCGCGTCGATCGCGGTCGCGCCGCGCCAGGATCGCGGGGTCGTCGGTCGGCCCTTCGACACCGCCGTTCCAGGACTGGTTGTCGCCGTGCCCGTCGCGATTGTCCTCGCCATTGGCATGGTTGTGTCGCCCTTCGTACGCGACGGTGTCGGCGAGCGTGAAACCGTCATGCGCCGCGACGAAGTTGATCGTCCGCGTCGCCCCGCCGCCGAACACGTCGGACGATCCCGCCAGCCGCGTCGCCAGCGCGCCGGCGGATCCGTCGCCCCGCCAGAACCGGCGCACGTCGTCGCGGTAGTGGTCGTTCCATTCCAGCCAGCCTTCGGGGAAGTTGCCGAGCTGATAGCCCCCCGGCCCAATGTCCCACGGCTCCGCGATCATCACCCGCGTAGACAGCAACGGATCGGCCGCGATCTCGGCGAAGATCGGCGCGTCGCGATCGAACCCCGGCCCCCGCGCCAGGATCGGCGCCAGGTCGAACCGGAAGCCGTCGACCCCGATCGCCGCGAAGTGACGCAGGCTGTCGAGGATCAGCGCGCGAACCTCGGGCCTGCTGCAATCCAGCGTGTTGCCGGTGCCGGTGTCGTTGATCAGCGTCCCATCGGGCGCGTGCGCATAATAGAGCGCCTCGTCCAACCCGCGCATCGACAGCGTCGGCCCATCCCGGTCGCTCTCGCCGGTATGATTGAACACGAGGTCGAGGATCACGCCGATGCCCGCCTCGCGCAACGCCGCCACCGTCTCGCGCAGTTCGGCGGCCCCGCCGGGCGCGAGCCGCGGGTCCAGCGCCATCGGCACGACCGGATTATAGCCCCAGGCGTTGCTCAGTCCGAGCGCGGGCAGGTGACGCTCGTCGATCCACGCGACGATCGGCATCAATTCGACCGCCGCCACCCGCAGCTTGCGCAGATGCGCGATGACCGTGGGGTGGGCCAGCGCCGCGATCGTGCCGCGCTGTGCTGCGGGGACGTCGGGGTGCAGCATCGTGAACCCGCGCACGTTCAGTTCGTAGACGAGCCCGCCGGGTCGAAAGAGGGGAGGGGCTGCCCCCCATCCGCTTCCCTCGCCACCCCGGCGAAGGCCGGGGCCCAGGTCGACAGGTTCCAGCGGTCCATCGCTGACGTCTCCCAACTGGGCCCCGGCCTTCGCCGGGGAACGAGGCTGAACGATCGCCCTCGGCACGAGGTGCGCCGTCTCCACACCCGGTGCGCCTAACGCCGGATCATACCGAAAAGCCCGGTCCAGCTCGACAGCATAGGGATCGACCAGCAACTTCGCCGGATCAGCCGCCGCCCGGAACCCGTAACGCTGCCCGGCCCCGACCCCCGCAACCTCCACCGACCAGATCCCGTCGGCCCCCGCCATCGCCACCCGCCGCTCGACCTCGCCATCGAACAGGCACAAAGTCACCGGCCCCGCCGCTCGCACCGCGTACCGGGTGCCGTCATCGATCACCGTCGCGCCGAGCGGCGCGGTCGATGTCACGTGATGACGTCCGGCGCCGTGCGCCCGGTGTGGCGGACGATGCCCGCGATCTCGTCCGCCGCAGCGACGATCGTCGCAAGCATCTCGCCGGTATCGCGGTCGAGGTCTTCCGCGTCGTACCGCTCCAGATACACCCGCAGCGTCGCGCCGCTGGTGCCCGTTCCCGACAGGCGGAATACGACACGGCTGCCGCCCTCGAACAACACCCGCACGCCCTGGTTGGCGCTGACCGATCCGTCAGTGGAGTCATGATACGCGAAATCGTCAGCTCGTTCGACGACGAGATTGCCGAACCGCTTGCCGGGCAGCGTCGCCAGCGACCCGCGTAGTTCCGCCATCAGCGCATCCGCCCGCTCGCTCTCCACACCTTCATAATCGTGCCGCGCATAGTAATTGCGGCCATAGGTTGCCCAGTGATCGCGCGCGATCGCATCGACCGATTGGCCGCGAACCGCGAGGATGTTGAGCCACAACAGGATCGCCCACAGCCCGTCCTTCTCGCGGACGTGATCGGAACCGGTCCCCGCGCTCTCCTCGCCGCAGATCGTCGCCAGACCGGCATCGAGCAGATTGCCGAAGAACTTCCATCCCGTCGGTGTCTCGAACGCCGCGATGCCGAGCTTCGCCGCAACCCGATCCGCCGCCGCGCTGGTTGGCATCGACCGCGCGATCCCCTTCAACCCGTCCCTATAGCCGGGCGCGAGGTGCGCATTGGCCGCGAGCATCGCCAGGCTGTCCGACGGCGTCACGAACCGCCCCTTGCCGATGATCAGGTTGCGGTCGCCGTCGCCGTCCGACGCCGCACCGAAATCGGGCGCGTCGGGGGCCATCATCGTCGCGTACAGCTCGTGCGCATGGACGAGGTTGGGGTCCGGATGATGCCCGCCGAAATCCTCCAGCGGCGTGCCGTTGCGCACAGTTCCCGCGGGAAAGCCGAGCCGCCGTTCCAGGATCTCGGTCGCATAAGGCCCCGTCACCGCGCTCATCGCATCGAACGCCATGGTCAGGCCGGATCCGCGGATCGCCGCGAAGTCGAACAGCTTTTCCATCAGCGCTGCGTAATCCGCGACTGGATCGACGATCTCGACCACCATGTCGCCGACCTTGGTCTCGCCGTCGCCGTCCAGGTCGATGGCAGGCCCTTCGATCGTCCGCCATTCGTCGATCGTGCGGCTGCGCTGGTAGATCGCCTCGGTGATCGCCTCGGGCGCAGGGCCACCATTCTCGATATTGTACTTGATCCCGAAATCCTCGTCGGGTCCGCCGGGATTGTGGCTCGCCGACAGCACCAGCCCGCCGATCGCGCCGCGGATACGGATCATGTTGCTTGCCGCCGGGGTCGACAGGATGCCGCCACGCCCGACCACGACCCGCGCGAAGCCGTTCGCCGCGGCCATCCGGATCGCCTTCTGGATGACCTCACGGTTTAGGAACCGGCCGTCGCCGCCGATCACCAGCGTCGCGCCGTCCTTGCCGTCGATCGCGTCGAACACCGACTGGATGAAATTCTCCGCATAGTTCGGCTGCTGGAAGACGCGGACCTTCTTGCGCAGGCCCGAGGTGCCGGGCTTCTGGTCGTCGAAAGGGCTGGTCTGCACGGTCGTGATCATGATTGTCCTTCGAGACTTGCGTAGAGGTCGGCGTAGCGGCGGCCGCTTTGCCGCCAGGAAAAGTCCGCGCGCATGCCGTTCTGCTGCAACGCGGACCAGATCGCCGGATCGGCATAGGCGTCGATCGCGCGACGGATTGCGTGCGACAGGCTTTGATAGCCCGCCTCGCCCAGTTGGAACCCGGTCGCGACACCCGCGGCCAGTGCGGCTTCGTTGGCGTCGATGACGGTGTCGGCAAGCCCGCCGGTCCGCGCCACCACGGGGACGCAACCATAAGCGAGCCCGTAAAGCTGGGTGAGCCCGCACGGCTCGAACCGCGAGGGGATCAGGATCGCGTCGGCACCGCCCTGCAGCAGATGCGACAGAGCCTCGTCATAGCCGATCGTCACGCCGATCCGCCCCGGATGCCGCGCCGCCGCGGCGAGGAACGCCTGCTCCAGCGCCGCATCGCTCGATCCCAGCAACGCCAGCCGCCCGCCAAGCGCGACCAGATCGTCGAGGCATTCGACGAGCACGTCCATGCCCTTCTGCCAGGTAAGCCGGCTGACCACCGTGAAAATCGGCCCGTCGCCGCTGTCCAGCGCGAACATCTTCTCGACCGCGCGCTTGTTCACCGTGCGGCCCGCCAGCGTCGTCGCCGAATAGCACCGCGGCAGCGCGGCGTCGGTCTGCGGGTTCCAGACTGCCGGATCGATCCCGTTGACGATCCCGGTCACCCGCGCACGGCGGACGTTGATCAATCCCTCGAGCCCCATGCCGAACCGGCCTTCGCGAATCTCGGCTGCGTAGGTCGGGCTGACCGTGGTGATCGCGTCGGCGGCCTCAAGTCCCGCCTTCAGAAAGCCGACGCCGCCATAGTACTCGACCCCGTCGACCGCCCATGCCTCTGCCGGCAAGCCAAGCCCGGCGAATACGGCGGCATCGAAACGACCCTGAAATGCGATGTTGTGCACCGTCATGACGGTCCGGGCGCGCGTGCCCGGACCCGGCGCGTAGCGGAGATACGCGGGTGCCATCGCCGCCTGCCAGTCATGCGCGTGAAGGATGTCGAACGCCCGACCCTTCACCACGCCCGATGCCAGATCGGCGGCGGCGCGGCCCAGCGCGGCGAACCGGCGCCAGTCGTCCGCATGGTCGTAAAGCCCGCCGATCCGCGCGAACAGCAGCGGCGCATCGAGCATCAGCAGCGGATGCCCCGCGATCGTCCCCGCCAGCAGCCTTGCCTCTGCGCCCATCAGGTCGCGCCAGCGATGTACGACCTTCGCGCCCTTCGTCAGGTCGGCAAGTGCCGGATAGGCGGGCAGCAACGTCGTCGTCTCGACGCCATGCTCCGCCAACGCCGCCGGCAGTGCGCCGACGACGTCCGCAAGGCCACCGGTCTTCACGAGCGGAAACGCCTCCGACGCGACCGACAGGACGCGGGTCATACCTTCGTTGCTCCGTCATCACCCGTGTTCCTGCGAACGCAGGAACCCAGAGCCACGAACGCCCACGCCCGCAACCCTGGGCGCCTGCGTTCGCAGGAGCACCGAAGCTCAGCCGACCCCATCAAAGGTCCAGACGGTCGATCATCGGCTGGGTGATCAGGCAGATACCCTTCTCCGTCCGGCGAAAGCGTTGCGCGTCCACCAGCGGATCGTCCCCGACCACCAGCCCGTCGGGGATCACGACGCCGCGGTCGATCACCACCCGGCGCAGCCGCGACCCTCTGCCGATATGGCAATGCGGCAGCACCACCGCTTCGTCGAGCATCGCGAAGCTGTGCGCGCGCACGCCGGTGAACAACAGGCTGCGATGAATCGACGCGCCCGACACGATGCAGTCTCCCGATACCAGGCTCGCCACCGCAGACCCCCGGCGACCGTCGATGTCATGGACGAACTTGGCGGGCGGGGTGATCTCCGAATAGGTCCAGAGCGGCCAGCTGCGATCGTACAGGTCGAGCTCGGGCACCACGTCGGTCAGGTCGAGGTTCGCCGCCCAATACGCGTCCACCGTGCCGACGTCGCGCCAGTACGCGCCGGGCTCCTCGGTCGATCGCACGCACGACGCCGCGAAACGGTGCGCCTGCGCGCGGCCGTTCTTGACCAGCCATGGGATCAGGTCCTTGCCGAAGTCGCGGTTCGACCCTTCCGTCGCGGCGTCGCGGCGGAGCTGCTCGATCAGCAGCTTGGTCTTGAAAACATAGATGCCGAGGCTGGCGAGCGCGGTGTCGGGGCTGCCCGGGATGGCTGGCGGATCGGCGGGCTTCTCGACGAAATCGATGATCCGGTCCTGCTCGTCGACATGCATCACGCCGAACGCCACCGCCTCCATCCGCGGCACTTCCATGCACGCGACGGTGACGTCGGCGCCACTGTCGCAATGCTGCTGGAGCATGATCTCATAGTCCATCTTGTAGATATGGTCGCCCGCGAGGATGACCATGAACTCGGGACCGTGGCTCTCGATGATGTCGATGTTCTGGAACACCGCGTCGGCGGTGCCCTCATACCATTGATGCTCCGACACGCGCTGCGACGCGGGCAGGATGTCGAAGCTTTCGTTGCGTTCGGTACGCAGGAAGTTCCACCCGGCTTGGAGATGGCGGATCAGCGAATGCGCCTTGTACTGGGTCGCGACGCCGATCCGGCGGATGCCGCTGTTGAGCGCGTTCGACAGCGCGAAATCGATGATCCGGCTCTTGCCGCCGAAATACACCGCGGGCTTGGCGCGGGTGTCGGTCAGCTCGGCGAGGCGGCTGCCGCGTCCGCCGGCGAGCACATAGGCCATCGCGTCGCGTGCGAGCGGTTGTCCCTTTCTGTGATCCATCCTCGTGTCTCCTGCGCTTATCGTTGCTGTCGGTCGAACTCTCGGCGGTCGTTGCGGCTCCTCATCCTTCGAACTCGAGCATGATCGTGGCGAGCGGCGGCAGCGTCACCCACGCCGCCCCGTCCTTCGCCTCGACCCAGCCGAGATTGCCGCACCCCGATCCCCAATAGGCGAGCGCATCCGAATTAAGGATCTCGCACCACCGCCCGTCGTGCGGCATCGGCACCCGGTACGGCGCTCGCGCAACCGGCGTCAGGTTGGCGATCACCACCACCGGCTTCTCGCCCGGTGCCTTGCGGACCCAGGCAAACACCGAATTGGCGGCATCGTCGCCGATCAGCCATTCGAAGCCTTCCCCCTCGCAATCGCGCGCGTGTAGCGCCGGATGTTCGCGGTAGACGCGGTTGAGATCGCGAACGAGCTTGCGCACGCCCTCATGCGCCGAACTGCCGCGCAGGTCCCAATCGAGCGCACGCGCTTCGCTCCACTCCCGGCGCTGTGCGAACTCCTGTCCCATAAACAGCAGCTTCTTGCCGGGGTAGCCCCACATGAACGCGTAATAGCTGCGCAGATTGGCGAATTGCTGCCAGTCGTCGCCCGCCATCTTGGTCAGCAGCGACCCTTTGCCGTGCACCACTTCGTCATGGCTCAGCGGCAAGACGAAGTTCTCGTCGAACGCGTAGACCAGCCCGAAGGTAATCTCGGCATGGTGATGCTGGCGGTGGACGGGCTCGCGCGCGAAATATTGGAGCGTGTCGTGCATCCAGCCCATGTTCCACTTGAAGCCGAAGCCCAAGCCGTCCTCGTGCGCCGGGCGCGACACGCCGGGCCAGCTGGTCGATTCCTCGGCGATCGTGAACACGCCGGGATGCTCGCGGTATACCGCCTTGTTCATCGCGCGCAGGAACTCGACCGCTTCCCAATTCTCCCGGCCGCCGCCTTCGTTGGGGATCCACTCGCCCGCCTTGCGGCTGTAATCGCGGTACAGCATCGACGCGACCGCATCGACCCTGAGGCCGTCGACATGGTAGCGTTCCGGCCAGAATAGCGCATTGTTGACGAGGAAGCTTTCGACCTCCCGGCGCCCGAAATTGTAGATCGCGGTGTTCCAGTCGGGGTGGAAGCCGAGCCGCGGGTCCTCATGTTCGTACAGCGCAGTGCCGTCGAACTTCGCCAGCCCGAAGCTGTCGGTCGGGAAATGCGCGGGCACCCAGTCGAGCAGTACGCCGATGCCTGCCCGGTGCGCGCCATCGACGAAGCGCGCAAAGCCGTCGTGATCCCCGAACCGTGCCGACGGCGCATACAGGCCGGTAGTCTGATACCCCCAGCTCGGATCATAGGGGTGCTCGCTGATCGGCATGAACTCGATATGCGTGAAGCCCATGTCGACGACATAGGGGATCAGCCGATCGGCCAAGGCGTCCCAGGTCAGGAACCAGTCGTTCTCGTCGCGGTCCCAGGATCCGGCATGGACCTCGTAGATGCTCATCGGCACGCGCCGGGGATCGACCGAGGCCCAGTGCGTGCGGTGATCGTCGTCGCCCCAGACATGCGCCGCGGGCAGGGTGGTGCGCGATGCGGTCGCGGGGCGAAGCTCGCTCGCGAACGCGAACGGGTCCGCCTTCAACGGTTGCACGACGCCGTCCGCGCCGACGATCTCGAACTTGTACGCCTTGCCCTCGCCGATGTCGGGAACGAAGATCTCCCATACCCCGACATCGCCGCGGCGGCGCATCATGTGGCGGCGCCCGTCCCAGTCGTTGAAGTCGCCGACCACCGACACGCGCCGCGCATTCGGGGCCCACACCGCGAAGTGCACGCCGCTCGCACCTTCGTGATCGATCGGGTGCGCGCCCATCTTGTCGTAGAGCCGCATATGCGTGCCCTGCGCCATCAGCACGTCGTCGACCGGGCCGAGCACCGGGCCGAAGCTATACGGATCGGTTACCCACCATTCCGCACCGCCACCCTGCGCCCGATAGCGGACCGGCTGCGGATCGCCTGCGATCGCGCCTTCGAACAGCCCCCGTGCGTCGATCCGTTCCAGCGTGCCGAGCGATGTACCTTGCAGGTCATGCGCCTCGATCCGGTCCGCGCCGGGGATCCACGCGCGCGCGAATGCGCCCTGTGGGCCGGCGAAGACACCCAGCAACGAGAACGGATCGTCGTGACGCCCCTCGAGCAGGGCCTTCAGGGCGCCTTCGGGCGGTTTCACATCACGCCCCAGATCTCGCGCGCATAGTCGCGGATGGTCCGGTCGGACGAAAACCACCCGACATTGGCGACATTATGGATCGTCGACCGGGTCCATGCCGCCCGGTCCTGCCACCGCGCATCGACCGCCCGTTGCGAAGCCGCGAAGGCGTCGAAGTCGGCGGCGACCATGAACCAGTCATGGTCGTACAGTCCCGCCACCAGTCCCTCGTACCGCTTGGGATCGTCGGGCGAGAATACGCCCGATGCGATCGCCGCCAGCGCTTGGGCCAGTTCGGGTGAAGCGTCGATGACGTCGCGCGGGTGGTATCCGTCGGCGCGCTTGGCGGCGACCTCGTCCGCGGTCATGCCAAAGATGAAGATGTGATCGTCGCCGACCCGGTCCTTGATCTCGATATTGGCGCCGTCGAGCGTGCCGATCGTAAGCGCGCCGTTCAGCGCGAACTTCATGTTGCCGGTGCCCGATGCCTCCATGCCCGCAGTCGAGATCTGCTCCGACAGGTCAGCGGCGGGGATGATCTTCTCGGCCAGCGACACATTGTAATTGGGGATGAACGCGGCCTTCAGCAGGTCGCCGACCGACGGGTCCGCATTGATCCGCCGTGCCACGTCATTGGCGAGTTTGATGATCAATTTCGCGTTGTGGTAACTCGATGCTGCCTTGCCGGCGAACAGCTTTACCCGCGGCGTCCAGTCACGTTCGGGGTGGCTACGTATCTGGTCGTACAGTGCCACCGTCTCGACGATGTTGAGCAACTGCCGCTTATATTCGTGGATCCGCTTGATCTGGACGTCGAACAACGCGTCGGGATCGAGCCGCAAGCCCATGCTGTCCTTGATATGTCCCGCCAGTGCCACCTTGTTCGAACGCTTCACCGCGGCAAAACGCTCCCGGAACGCGGCGTCGTCGGCATGAGCGGCGAGCGCAGGCAGTTTTTCGGCATCGTCGCAGAACGCATCGCCGATCGCCTCCCGGATCAGCGTGGTCAGCCCCGGATTGCACTGCTGCAGCCAACGGCGTGGCGTGATGCCGTTGGTCTTGTTGTTGATCCGATCCGGATACATCCGGTGGAGATCGGCGAATACCGTCTGCTTCATCAGCGCGGTGTGCAGCGCCGCCACGCCGTTGACGCTGTGCGAACCGGCGAAGGCAAGATTCGCCATCCGCACGCGGCGCTCGCCGCCTTCCTCGATCAGGCTGATCGCGGCGACCGCGCGATCATCGATGTCGGCGTTGGCCCGCGCCTCGCGCAGCAGCTTGGCGTTGATCGCGTAGACGATCTGCATGTGCCGCGGCAGCAGGCGTTCGAACAAAGGCAGCGGCCAGCTCTCCAGCGCTTCGGGCAGCAGCGTGTGATTGGTATAGCCGAAGGTTCGCCGCGTCAGATCCCACGCGGCGTCGAACGCCATATCGTGATGATCAGTCAGCAGCCGCATCAGTTCGGCGACCGACACCGCCGGGTGAGTGTCGTTCAGCTGGATCGCGGCCTTGTCCGGCAGCGTCGCGATATCGCCGAAATATTGGACGTGGCGGCGGACGATGTCCTGGATCGACGCCGACGAGAAGAAATACTCCTGCCGCAGTCGCAACTCCTGCCCGGCCGGCGTGGAGTCATTGGGGTAGAGCACCCGCGTCAGCGTCTCCGCGCGCATCTGCCCGGATAGCGCGCCTTGGAAATCGCCTTCGTTGAACTTGTCGAGCTTGATCGGATCGAACGCCTTGGCGGTCCACAGCCGCAGCGTGTTGACCCGCCGGCCGCGCCAGCCGACCACGGGCGTATCGACCGCGACAGCCTCGACCGCCTCGGCCGGGCTCCAATGCACCTGACCATTCTCATGGGCGATCACCTCGCCGCCGAAGCCCACGAAATACGCGCTCTCGCGCCGCTCGAACTCCCAAGGGTTGCCGTGAGAGAGCCAGGTTTCGGGCAGCTCCATCTGCCAGCCGTCGTCGATCCGCTGGCGGAACATGCCATTCACGTATCGAATGCCATAGCCGTACGCGGGCAGCTCCAGGCTGGCGAGGCTCTCCATGAAGCACGCCGCCAGCCGCCCGAGCCCGCCATTACCAAGGGCGGCATCGGGCTCGATCTCCTCGATCGCGACGAGGTCGACGCCGAGCGTTGCCAGCGCGTCGCGGACTGCATCGTTGTGCCCGAGGTTCGACAGCGCATCGCGCAACAGTCGCCCGATCAGGAATTCGAGGCTGAGATAGTAGACCCGCTTCGCCCCCGCGGCATGCGCCGCCTTGGTGGAGTCCATCCAGCGGTCGATGATCTCGTCGCGGATCGTCAGGATCGTCGCCGCGAGCCAGTCATGCGGCCGCGCAGCATCGCGGTCCTTGCCGATCCGGTGGATCAGCGCGTCGAGGATGCGATCTGCAAGGGGGTCGGTCGGCGTTGCGGCAGCATTGGTGGCGATCACGGTCGATCCGGCATGATGGAGGGTCCGCGGGTTAGACGACAGGGGCGGCGGAAAGTCACCGTGAAATATCGGGCGAGCGCGGTTTGGGCGCGCCGGTGGCGATCTGACCCATCACCCCGGAGTACCTCCGGCGCCTAACGACCTAGAGTCATTCGCGACCAAGTTGATACGCCATAGCCCCTCCCCTTCAGGAGTGCCGGGTGAACCGCCCCGCGCGGTTTAGGTCAGGCCGGGGGCCTGACCGACCCGGCACTGGGTTGGGGTGGGGTAGTGCCGCTATGGTGTCGCTCGCGGATGAGCCCCTTCCTCAGCCCAGTGCGGGGTAAAATTGCCCCCGGCAATTTCAGTTTGTGCTGGGAGCACAACGACCCCGCACTCCTTAAGGGGAAGGGAGAGCAAACCTGTTCGCGAACGACCCTAAGTCGCATCACGCAGCGAATCTTGGCGAAAGCCGGGCCCAGTTGGCGCGCAGGAAACAGAAGGCTGACACGACATCCAGCGAATTGCCTCGGCTTCCAACCTCGCCGAAGTCTTCATCCAGATGAACAAACGAAAACGCCCCGACTTTCGTCGAGGCGTTCTGTGGTTTGGCGATGGCGACCTGCCTCAGTCGATCTTCGGCAGCGTCTCGAACTGGTGGTAGGGCGGGGGGCTCGACAGCGTCCATTCGAGCGTCGTCGCGCCTTCGCCGTAGGGGTTGTCGCCTGCCGGCTTGCCCGCGACGAGCGACCAGATCAGGTTGACGAAGAACACCACCATGCTCAGCGCCATGATCTCGTAGCCGTGGCTCGCAAACGCGTTCCAATAGGCAAAAGCGTCAGGATAGTCGGGGTAGCGCCGCGGCATGCCCTGGAGGCCCAGGAAGTGCATCGGGAAGAACAGGATGTTCACGCCGACGAAGAACAGCCAGAAATGCACCTGGCCGAGCAGTTCGTTGTACATCTTGCCCGACATCTTCGGGAACCAATAATAGAAGCCGGCGAACAGCGAGAACACCGCACCGAGCGACAGCACATAGTGGAAATGCGCGACCACATAATAGGTGTCATGCATGTAGTCGTCGATGCCGCCGTTGGCGAGCACCACGCCGGTCACGCCGCCGACCGTGAACATGAAGATGAACCCGATCGCCCACACCATCGGCGTCTTGAATGATAGCGAGCCGCCCCACATCGTCGCGATCCACGAGAAGATCTTGATGCCGGTCGGCACCGCGATCACCATCGTCGCGGCGGTGAAGTACATCTTCACGTTCACGCTGAGGCCGGTCGCGAACATGTGGTGCGCCCACACCACGAAGCCGACGACGCCGATCGCGACCATGGCATAGGCCATGCCGAGATAACCGAAGACGGGCTTGCGGCTGAACGTTGCGATGATCTGGCTGACGATGCCGAAGCCCGGCAGGATCATGATGTAGACTTCGGGGTGGCCGAAGAACCAGAACAGATGCTGATAAAGGATCGGATCGCCGCCGCCAGCGGGGTCGAAGAAGGTCGTCCCGAAGTTGCGATCGGTAAGCAGCATGGTGATCGCCGCGGCGAGCACCGGCAGCGCCAGCAGCAGCAGGAATGCGGTGACCAGCACCGACCACACGAACAGCGGCATCTTGTGCAGCGTCATGCCCGGCGCGCGCATGTTGAAGATGGTGGTGATGAAGTTGATCGCGCCGAGGATCGACGAGGCGCCCGCGAGGTGGAGCGACAGGATCGCCATGTCGGTCGACGGACCGGGCTCACCATAGGTCGACAGCGGCGCGTACAGCGTCCAGCCGTTGCCGGCGCCACCGAAGAAGGGCGAGGCCAGCAGCAGGATGAAGGCGGGAACGAGGAGCCAGAAGCTCACATTGTTCATCCGCGGGAACGCCATGTCGGGCGCACCGATCATGATCGGCACGAACCAGTTGCCAAACCCACCGATCATCGCCGGCATGACCATGAAGAACACCATGATCAGCCCGTGCGCGGTGATCAGCACGTTCCACAGATGCAGCGACTGATCGAGGCTTGCCTCGCCGCCGTGCATGAACGCCGCCCAGCCTTGCAGATACTGGATGCCCGGATGCGCGAGTTCGGCGCGCATCAGGCCCGAGATCGCGCCGCCGATGATCCCCGCCGCGATGGCGAAGATCAGGTAGAGCGTGCCGATGTCCTTGTGGTTGGTCGACATGAACCAACGCGCGAAGAAGCCGGGCTTGTGATCGGCGTCGTGGTGCGCGTGATCGGCATGCGCCTGGAACGCGGACGGATGGAGGGCGGTATCGGTCATGGCTTACTGTCCGGCGTTGCCGGTGCCGCCGGGATTACCGGATGCACCTTGCGTGATGGTGGGGGCGGCGACCGTCGCGTTCTCGGTCGGACCGGTAGCGGTGGCGGCCTCCGAAGCAGCATCCTGCTTCGCGGCGGAGCCGTCAGCGCCCGGCTGCGGAATGACGTTGGGCGATGCCTTGCCCGGGGTCGGCATGGTGCCGCCCTTGGACTTGATCCACGCCGCGAACTGCGCGGGCGGGACCGCCTCGACCGCGATCGGCATGAACGCGTGGCGCGTGCCGCACAGTTCCGAACACTGGCCGAAATACACGCCGGGCTTGTCGATCGTGAAGCTGGTCTCGTTCAACCGGCCGGGCACCGCGTCGAGCTTGATCCAGAAGGCGGGGACCGCCCAGCTATGGATCACGTCCTGCGCCGTGGTGATCAGGCGGATCGGCACGCCGACCGGCAGCACGATGCGGTTGTCGGCAGCGAGCAGGCGGGGGCCGTCGGCATCGGTGCGATACCGCTCGCCGCGACCGACCTCGCCCTGCTCCTTCAGCATGTTGGCGGTGATCTCGATGCCGCCATTGTCGGGATATTGATACGACCAATACCACTGGTTGCCGATCGCCTTCAGCGTCACCGCCCCGGCCGGAGCAGGCTTGAACTGCGCCTGGAGCAGACCGATCGACGGGATCGCGATCAGTACCAGGATCACCACCGGCGCCAGCGTCCAGATCACTTCGATGACGGTGTTGTGGCTGGTCTTGGACGGGATCGGGTTGGCCGAGCGGCGGAACCGCAACGCCACGTAGATGAGCAGCGCGAGGACGAAGAGCGAGATCAGCGTGATCAGGGGCACGAGGATGACGTTGTGCATCCACGCCGCGAACTCGCCGTTCTTCGTCACCTGCGGCTGAATGCCGTATTGGCCATCGGTCGGCTGGCCGATGCTGGCGACGGGAGCGATCGGCGCGTCGTTCTCGGCCTTGGCGGGCGTCGATGCATTCACCGTGCCCGGCGCGGTGGCGGGATCGGCGGCGATCGCCGCGCTATTCTGCACCGGCGCCGTCTGAGCATGCGCGGCGACGCTTCCCATGCCGGCCAGCGCGAGGCCGGCGGCCAACGCGATACCCTTTACCGCGCTCTTGGACCAATTCGTGCGCATGCGTGTCGTGACCCCAGTTCTGATGCCCGTGCCTATCATCGATAGGCTTGTCGGGACGCCGGCAGCGTCCCCCTTTGCTGATGGCCTATACGCGCGGCTTTCCACGGCCTCAAGCGCCCTGTCCGCATGAATCGTGGAACGCTGCTTGGCGGCGAGGGGGCGACCTTCTATCAGGCGGCCTCCGCTGCCTGGACGAAGAGGTCCGCATGACCGACGACGACGTGCTTGCCGAATTCCGCGCTGCCGATGCGCTGCTCGAGGGTCATTTCATCCTCTCGTCGGGGTTGCGCAGCGGACGCTATCTCCAGTGCGCGCGCGTGCTGATGAACCCGGCGCGCGGGGCGCGGCTGGCGCAGGCGCTGGTCGCGCGGCTTCCCGCCGAGCTGAAGTCGGTGATCTCCGCCGTGGTGTCGCCGGCGATGGGTGGGGTGATCGCGGGGCAGGAGATGGCGCGCGCGCTCGGAGTCGAGGCGATGTTCCTCGAACGTCCCGACGGCGTGTTCGGCCTGCGCCGCGGGTTCCGGCTCGAGCCAGGCCAGTGCGTGCTGATGATGGAGGATGTCGTCACCACGGGGCTGTCATCGCGCGAGGCGATCGCCGCGATCGCGGCAGCGGGCGGGGTCACGGTCGCCGCGGCGGCGCTGGTCGACCGGTCCAACGGCACCGCCGACTTGGGCGTGCCGTTCTTCCCGCTCGTCAGGCTCGACGTGCCGACCTATTCGCCCGACGCGCTGCCGCCCGAACTCGCTGCGATCCCCGCGATCAAGCCGGGCAGCCGCGCGTGACCGATCACCTGCGTCTAGGCGTCAACATCGATCACGTCGCGACGGTGCGCAACGCGCGCGGCGCGGGCTACCCCGATCCGGTGCGCGCGGCGTTCGTCGCGGCCGAAGCGGGAGCGGACGGTATCACCGCGCACCTGCGCGAGGACCGGCGCCATATCACCGACGACGACATCGCCCGCTTGTCGGGCGGATTGCCGATCCCGCTGAACCTGGAGATGGCCGCGACCGACGAGATGCTCGCGATCGCGCTGCGCCATCGCCCGCACGCGGCGTGCATCGTGCCCGAAAAGCGCGAGGAACTCACCACCGAGGGCGGGCTGGACGCGGCGGGAATGCACGACCGTCTGGCGCCGATGGTCCGCGAGCTGAATGCCGCCGGCATCCGCGTCTCGCTGTTCGTGGAGCCCGATGCGCGGCAGATCGACGCGGCGATCCGGCTGGGTGCGCCCGTCGTGGAGTTGCACACCGGGCGCTATGCCGAGATCGACGGGGAAGCCCGCACGCAGGAGCTACGGCGGCTGTCCGACGCTGCGGCGCTGGCGGCGAAGAACGGGATCGAGGTGCACGCGGGGCACGGCCTGACCTACGACAATGTCGGCCCGATCGCCGCGATACCGCAGGTTCGCGAACTCAACATTGGCCACTTCCTGGTCGGCGAGGCGCTGTTCGTCGGCATGGCCGAGGCAGTGCGCCAGATGCGCGACGCCATGGATGCGGCGCGTGGGTAATCCTCGTGAAATCCTCCCCAGAAGGGGGAGGAATAGGTGATCATCGGGTTGGGCTCCGATCTGTGTAATATCGAGCGGATCGCGCAGTCGCTCGATCGCTTCGGCGTCCGCTTCGAGAACCGCGTGTTCACCGAGGTCGAGCGCGCCAAGGCCGCCCGGCGCCCGTTCACCAAGGCGGGTACGCTCGCCAAGCGTTTCGCCGCAAAGGAAGCATTCTCGAAGGCGGTCGGAACCGGCTTTCGCGCGGGCGTGTTCATGAAGGACATCGGCGTCGTCAATGCCGCCAGCGGCGCGCCGACGCTGGCGCTGACCGGCGGCGCGAAGGCAAGGCTTGACGCGCTGATACCGCAAGGCCACGGCGCCCGCGTGCATCTGACCATGACCGACGATCATCCCTGGGCGCAGGCCTTCGTGATCATCGAAGCGGTTCCTCTCGCGACGGGTGCGAACGAATGAAGGAAGCGGTCTTGGACGGCAATCAGGCGCCCGAACAACAGGCGGGCACGGCAGCGCCCGAGACGAAGCAGGCCGAGGGGAAGCGCGCGGGCACCGATTGGTGGGGCGAGATCAAGGGCATCTTCTGGCTCGTCCTGATCGTGCTCGGCTTCCACAGCTTCATCGCCAAGCCGTTCTACATCCCGTCGGAATCGATGTTGCCGGGCCTGCGCATCGGCGATCGTCTGGTGGTCTCCAAATTCGCCTATGGCTGGTCGTTCGTATCGCCGACCATCCCCAATCCGGTCGCGATCTTCGAAGGCGTGGTGCTCCGCCAGCCCGAGGAGAGCTGGAGCGTCGGCTTGCCCTTCATCAAGGGGCGGCTGCTCGGCAGCCTGCCGACCCGTGGCGACGTCGTCATCGTCACGCCGCCGGGCACCCGCAACGACTACATCAAGCGCGTGATCGGCCTGCCGGGCGATCGGCTCGCGGTGAAGGGCGGGGTGGTGTACCTGAACGGCGTCGCGATCAAGCGCGGGCCGCTTCACTACACCGACATTCGGGTCGACGCGAACAGCCCGTGCTCGACGCTGGAATATCCCGGTGCGCGCCTGCCGCAACGCGACGGGACGGAGATCTGCCACCTGCCGACGGTGACCGAGACGCTGCCGAACGGGCGCCATTACGACACCATCGATCTGGAGCCGGACAGCGAGGGCGACGATTACCCCGAGCGGGTGATCCCCGCCGATCATGTGTTCCTGATGGGCGACAATCGCGATCGATCGGCAGACAGTCGTTTCCGGCTGGACCAGCTCGGGCTCGGTGGGCCGGTGCCGTACGAGAATCTCGGTGGTCGCGCAGAGTTCGTCACCTTCTCGCTCGATGGCGACGCGACGCTCAATCCGCTGAGCTGGTGGTCGTCGCTGCGCGCTGGGCGTACCGGCACCTCGCTGCACCCGGCCGAGGGGCAATGATGTGACCGACGGCGTGCAGATCGTTCAGGAGCCCAGCCCCAACGAACTGCGCGACCCGCTGGTACGGACCGAATTGAAGCGCGCATCGGTGTGGCTGGGGCTCGCCTGCGCGATTGCGCTGGCGGTGCTGCTGGTCCAGCCGCTGCTGATCATCTTCGCCGGCTTGGTGTTTGCCGCGATGCTCGACGGCGGCGTGCGCTTGCTGGGCAAGGCGCTGCCGCTCGGTCGCGGGCTGCGGCTGCTGATTGTCGTGCTGCTGGTGGTGCTGTTCCTGCTCGGCACCTTCTACCTGACCGGCATGCAACTGGTCGCACAGTTCACCCAGCTGCAATCGACGCTGGTCGCGCAATTCAATGCCTTCACCGACTGGCTGTCGTCGAAGGGCGTGATGCCGGGTCAGTCCGACGTAGGTGGCATCTTGCGCCAGGCGCTCGGCTCGGTCGGACGCCTCACCTCCTGGGTCGGCACCGCGCTCGGCGCGCTCACCAGCCTGTTCATGATCATGGTCATCGGGCTGTTCGTCGCAATGGAGCCGCGGCTCTACGGTCGCGGCCTCGAATGGATGGTCCCGATCGCCAACCGCAGCGAATTCGCACTGGTGCTCGAGCGGATGGGGCAGACGCTGCGCCGGCTGCTCGCGGGACGGTTGCTCGGCATGGCGTTCGAAGGCGTGCTGACCTTCATCATCCTCCAGGTATTCGGGGTGCCGATGGCGCTGGTGCTCGGCATCATCGCCGCGATCCTCGCCTTCATCCCCAATGTCGGCGCGTTCGTTACCGGCGTGCTGATGACCGCGGTGGGGTTCAGCGCCGGGGTCGATACCGGGCTGGCGGCGCTCGCCACCTATTTCGTGGTCCAGACCTTCGACGGCTACGTCGTCATCCCGATGGTGGCCAAGCGCACCGTGGACTTGCCGCCGGCGCTGACGCTCGGCGCGCAGATCCTGGCGAGCGCCTTGTTCGGTATCCTGGGACTCGCGCTAGCCGACCCCATGACCGCGCTGATCAAGGTCGCGCTCGAGCGCAGTTCGGAGCGCGAGAGCCAGCGCCGCGGCAAGCCCTCAGGCGAGCCGATCGAACACGTCTAGGTAGCGCGCGGCCGCGTCCGCCCCCGGGGCGGGCACCGGCGCGGGGCGCGGCGCATCGATCCAGTGGCGCAACGCCGCTGCCAGGGCGGCAGGATCGTCGCGGGCGACGATGCTGCCGAGAGACGGCGAGTCGACGATCTCGGGGATCGCGACGCTCGACCCGGTCGTGACGACGGGCGTGCCGACCGAAAGCGCCTCGCGCAGCACGCCAGGCACACCCTCATAGTCGGAGGTCAACGCCACCACCGCCGCCTGCGCCATCGCGGGCAGGGGATCGGCCACGTGACCGGGAAGGATGATGCGCCCGCCGAGCCCGAGCACGGCGACCTGCCGCTCCAGCACCTGCCGAAGCTCGCCCTCGCCGAAGATCGCGAGCGACACGGAGGTGGGAAGCGACGGCATTGCCGCGATCAATCGGTCCCAGCGCTTCTGCCGGGTCAGCCGTCCGACACCGACGATCCACCGTCCGCGCGGCAGCGGCGGCGCGGCGCCGGCGGCGGGCGCACGCACCGGTGGGTTGGCGATCACGCTCGTCCGGCCCGTCATCCCGAGCGCGACCCCGTCCGAGGCGGCGGTCGCGGGGGTCATCGCGACGAGATGGTCCAAGAACCGGCGATGCTGCGCCAGCCACAGCCGGTTGGCGGTCGCGAACGCCGCGCCGCGATCGTCCCGCGCGGGGGCGTTCGACATCTTCGCAACGATCGGCGGCGCCGTGCCGCGGAGCCGCAGCTTGGTCCAGGCGGCGACCCCGGTATAGTGGTTGCCGGGGCAGAACAGGATGTCGGGCCGTTCCGCACGCACGATTGCGGGCAGCGCGAACAGCGCGCGATAGGCGCTGCTGCCGAGCTCGATGGTCGCGATCCCGTCGGGCAGCGAGGGTGCCGTTGCACCTCGCTCGCCGATCACCAGCGTCACCCGCCGCTCCGCCTCGGCCCAGCCCGCCGCCAGCCTCAGCATCGCGCGTTCGACCCCGCCGCCGCCCGACAGCGATTGCGCATAGGTCAGGATGTGGCCGGCGGGCATCGTGCGGCGCGCCTTGGCACGGCGGGAACAAAGGTGATAGCCGCGGCGTCAATAGTGGCTCGCACGGGCGGGCGCTTGCCGCTATGGCGCTTTCATTCCTCGTTCGGGCGTCCGGGTGCAGATCGACCACATCAATCAGCGTCCGGTGGTGGAGATACTGCAGCCCGCACCGGAGCTTGCGGGGCTCGAGCCGCTGAAGACGATCCGCAGCCGCTGGCCCGCGGTCATCGGCGCGGTGGTGACGATCGCGATGCTCGTCGGGTTGGGTCGCGAGTTGTTCGGGTCGGGGCTGGCGGGGCTAGGCCGCACGGTGCCGCGCAATCCGCTGTTCTACTTCGCCTTCGCGGCGCTCTACATCACCCCGCCGCTGGTCGATTACGTCATCTTCAGACGGCTGTGGAACATCCCGCTGTCGGGGTTCGTGGCGCTGATCAAGAAGCGCATCGCGAACGACGTGGTGATGGGCTATTCGGGCGAGGCCTATTTCTACGCCTGGGCGCGGGCACGCGCGCACCTCGTCGCGGCGCCGTTCGGCGCGGTGAAAGACGTGTCGATCCTGTCCGCGATCGCGGGCAACATGATCACGCTGGCCATGATCGCGATCGCGCTGCCGGTGGTCCGCGGTCTGATCCCGGGCGAGATGATGCGCTACGTCTACGGCTCGCTGCTGGTGATCGTCGCGACCTCGCTGCCGTTCTTCGTCTTTTCCAAACGCGTGTTCTCACTCACCCGCGAGACGCTGTGGTGGGTGTTCTCGATGCAATGCCTGCGCATCGTCGCGGGCGCTGCGTTGCTGGCGCTGGCGTGGCATCTGGCGCTGCCGGGCGTGTCGATCGGGCTGTGGCTGTTCCTCACCGCGGGGCGGCTGTTGTTCTCGCGGTTGCCGCTGCTGCCCAACAAGGACCTGCTGTTCGCCAATTTCGCGATCCTGTTCATCGGCCACGATCATGCGCTGTCGGAGCTGATCGCGTTCACCGCCGCAGCCGTGCTGCTGGTTCACGCCGCCTTCATCGTCGTGTTCGGCCTGCACGGGCTGGTGATCAGGGACAAGTCGTGAGGCGCATCGTCCTTGCGCTTGCTTCGGTCACCGTCGTGGCGGCCTTGCCAGCGCATGCACAGGTGATCGGCGGCGATGCGGGTGCCTGCGCGGTGGGGAACGGCCCGGCAATCCTGGCGAGCGTCGGCGGCTTCAAGGATCGGGGCGGCGTGCTGATGCTGGAGCTCTACCCCGCCAACGCGGCCGATTTCCTCGCGCCCGACATCAAGCTGATCGCGGCGGGCAAGGTGTTTCGCCGTATTCGCGTCGGGATCCCCGCCTCGGGTCCGGTCGAACTCTGCATGCGGGTGCCGCGCCCCGGACGTTACGCGCTGCTCGCGGTCCACGACCGCGACGGCAAGACCAAATTCAACTTCTTCTCGGATGGGGCGGGCTTCCCCGGCAACGCCAAGCTCGGCATGAGCCGCCCCAAGGTTGCGGCGGCGTCGATCGATGTCGGGCCGGGCGTCGTCAGCACCGCGATCCGACTGCAATATCTCCGCGGGATCAGCGGCTTCGGCCCGTTGAAGAACTGATCCGCCGCGGTGCGGATCGTCGACGTCAACGAATTCTACTCTCCGACCGGCGGCGGCGTCCGCACCTATTGCGATCGCAAGATGGCGATCCTGGCGGAGATGGGTCACGAACTGATCGTCGTCGCACCCGGATCCGAAGATCGCGTCGAGGAGCGCGCCGGGGGCGGCAGCATCGTCTACGTCCGATCGCCGCGAATGCCGTTCGACGCCAATTACGGCCTGTTCTGGGACGAAGCCGCGATTCACGCGGTGCTCGACCGCTACGATCCCGACGTGATCGAGAATTGCTCCCCCTGGCGCGCAGCGTGGTTCGTGCTCGACTGGCGCGGCCGCGCGATCCGCTCCTTCTTCATGCACAACGACAATATGGAAGCGTACCCTAAGCGTTGGCTGGGCCGGGTCGCGTCGCCAGAGCGGATCGAGCACGCGTTCGCCTGGTACGACCGCTACACCGATCGCTTCCTTCGCCGCTACGACACCGTCGTTACCAACGGCCCCGCGACCACCGCACGGATGCTGGCGCGCGGCGTGCGGGTCGATGCGACGATGACGTTGGGAATCGAGCGGCGATATTTCTCGCCGACGCTGCGCAACGAGGCGTTACGCGTCGCGCTGCTCGATCAATGCGGCCTGCCCCCTTCGGCGCACCTGCTGCTCGGCATCGGGCGTCATCATGCCGAGAAGCGATGGCCGCTGGTGATCGACGCGGTGCTGCGCGCGGGCGCGACGCTGCCGGTCGGGCTCGTCATCCTCGGCCAGGGCCTGGATACCAAGTCGCTCGAACGGCATATCGGCGACAGCCCCCATATCCGCCTGTTCCGCCCGGTCTACGATCGCGAGCGGCTGGCCGAGATCATGGCGAGCGTCGACGCCTTCATCCACGGCAACGATACCGAGACCTTCGGGCTGGTCGGCTACGAGGCGCTGGCCTGTGGCGCGCCGCTGATCGTGCCGGACGCCGGCGGCATGGCTGCGCTGGCGGGTCAGGCCTATGCCGAGACGTATCGGGGCGGCGACGGGCGCGACTGCGCCGATGCGATCCTCCGCTTCTTCGCACGCGACCCGACGAAGGTTCGCAACGCGGCGATCGATGCGGCGGCGAAGGTGCGCAGCGATGTCGATCATGCGACGCTGCTGGTGGATCATTATGCGCAGGTGATCGCGGCGAAGGGGTGCCAGTCGGACGCCTCGGTTCAGCGCGAGCGGCGGTAGACGCTGACAAGCTCGCTACCCATCGGTAGCTGCGCCGCCAGCCGGTAATCGCGCGCCATGGCTTGTGTCACCAGCCGGTGTGCCGCCGGGCGTTCGCCACGATAGGGTGGCCGGATCACGACCACCGCCGGACCCGCGGCAAGGATGCGGCGGATCTCTTGATCCTGATCGACGCCGGTCGCTCCCGCCTCGCGCGTACGGCTGAGATGCGAGGGCATGATGTAGCGCGACAGGCTGCAACGCTGCGTGGACGCGTACAGCATCGTGCTTCCCGAATAGACATACAGGCAGCCCGGCCCTTGTCCCACTGCCCGGGTCAGCGCGGCGAATTGCGTGGCGTCGCCGCGACCGGCGGACGGCGTGAGCAGCACGATCTGGCCGCCGATCGCCGCGATCGCGAGCAGCGCCGGCGTGAAGCGTTGCCGCCACCCGTCGCTGCCGAGCATCCCGGCTGCGGCGGCACAGGCGGGCAGCAGGATCGGCAGTGCATAATGATCGAACCACGGCCGGAAGATCAGGACGCTGACGATCGCCACCGCCAGCCAGATCCCGACGAAACGCCGTGCCCGCCCCGGCTCGCCCGCCAACGGTACGGAGCGGACCAGCGCGACGATCGCCGACGCGACGAGCGGTGACGTGATGAGCACGATCCGTCCGAAGTTCGATGCGAGCTCCAGCAGGCCGTCGGGATTGCGGTGGAGGATCGACAAGAAGTTCGCGTAAAGAAACTCATCCCAGTGGCCGATCGCGGCATAGAAGGCCGCGGCGAGCGCGGTCGGCAGCATCGAGACCGCGACCAGCAAGGCGCCATAACGGAGCAAAGCCGACATCTTCCGAGTTTCGCGCCATTCCGCTGCGAGCAGCCACAGGCCGAAGAAGATGCCTTCGAACACCAGCGAATATTTGATCTGCAGCCCGATCCCGACCAGCGCCATCGCGCCGACCCCCGCGCGCCACCGCGCGGCACGGGTCGCGGCCGATCGCAGGATGAGCAGCACCGCCGCGATCGTCAGCAGATTGTAGAAAACCGGCGATTGCCCGCCATGGCCGCCGAGGAGGTCGAGCCACAGGATGTAGGCGATCCCCGCCGCGGTCGCGCCTGCGGCATAGCCCGACTTCTCCGCCAATCGGGCGATCAGCCAGCCGGTGGCGACGACGGCGGCGAGCGCCAGTGCCTGATAGACCCAGATGCCGGCAGGAAATCCGAACCCCGCGGGAACCGCATAGAGCAGGAACAGCCCGATCGGCTTGCGATCCCACACGTCGACGAACGGCAGCGCCCCCGACCACATCGCACGCCCGACGGTGAAGTAGAACTCCTCGTCCACCTGGACGATCGGATTGCCGAACGTGAGCCCGCGCGCGGCGACCGCGACCAGCACGAGGATGGCCAGCCGTTGCCGACCTTGATTGCGAGACACGGGCATCGCGCGCGCTTTAGAAGTACGAAGGGCGTGCGTCGATTCGGCGCGCCAAGCCTCCGCGCCTCCGCGCCGCCGCTCGAACAATCCTTCTTCCGGCTGCGCGCGGCAGTGTCACGCTTCCACAACATTCCGCGGCCAAGCATGATCGCCTGTCCGGGAGTTTCCACATGATCATCGACCGTCGTTCTTTCGTCGCCACCGGCATGCTCGGGTACGGCGCCTTCGCGATCCCCGGGTTCGCGAATGCCGCGACCGTCGCCGGGCTGCGCGGCTTCACCCATGCGGTGGCCAGCGGGGAGCCGGGCGCCGATTCGGTGCTGCTCTGGACCCGCTACGTGCCGGCGAGCGGGGGCGAGGCGACCTTGCGGGTCGAACTGTCGGAAACCCCGGACTTCGCACGGATCGCGGGCGGCGGTGCGCAACAGACGGGCCCGTGGCGAGACCATACCGCCAAGATCACGGTCGCGGGGCTGCGCGCCGGGCAGGCCTATCATTACCGCTTCGTCGCGCCCGACGGCAGCTTCTCGCCCGTCGGCCGTACCAAGACGCTGCCCGACGACGGCGCCAGGACGTGGCGGGCGGCGATCTTTTCCTGTTCCAACCTCGGCTATGGCTTGTTCAACGCCTACGCGCATGCCGCCGCGCAGGACGATTTCGACTGCGCGATCCATCTCGGCGACTATTTCTACGAATATGCGGCGGGGACCTACCCGACCGCCAAGGACACGATGGCCGGTCGCGAACCGCTGCCCCGGCAGGAGATCGTCCAGCTCGCCGACTACCGCCTTCGCTATGCCAGCTACCGCGCCGATCCCGATCTCCAGGCCTTGCACCGGCGGCTGCCGATGATCGTCCAATGGGACGACCACGAAAGTGCCAACGATTCGTGGGAAGGCGGCGCCGAGAACCACGATCCCGCGACCGAAGGATCGTGGAGCGCGCGTCGCGACGCCGCGATCCAGGCGTATCGCGAATGGATGCCGGTATCCGACGAACCGTGGAAGGCCTACGACATCGGCCGGCTCGCCACCCTGTTCCGCACCGAGACCCGCCTGCTCGCCCGCACCCAGGCGCCCGACATCGCGCCGCTGTTCAAGCAGGCTGATCCCGTCGCCGCGCTGAAGGCGTTCCGTGATGGCGCGTGGATGGATCCCGCCGCGACGATGATGGGCAGCCAGCAGGAATATTGGCTGGCGCAGGCGATGCGCACGTCGGTGAAGAGCGGCAAGGCTTGGCAGGTCGTCGGCTTCGGCACGATCATAGGAGAGACGGTGATGCCCGCGGATGCGGCCACGTGGCTCGGCGGATCGAGCGACCGTGCGCGCGCCTATGTGTCGGCGGGCATCGCCGCGGCGAAGGCCGGGCTGCCGTTCAACTTCGACAATTGGGGCGGCTACCCCGCCGCGCGCGCGCGCTTCCTGCGTTCCGCCCAGTCGCTCGGCGGCAGCACGGTGGTGATCTCGGGCGATAGCCACAATGCCTGGGCGTACGACCTCGCGCAGGACGGCAAGCCCGCCGCGGTTGAGTTCGCCGGCCAGGCGGTCACCTCACCGGGGTACGAAGCCGGCGTCGGTACCGACCCGAAGACCGTCGCGGCGTCGCTGGTCAGGGCCAATCGCGAGCTGAAATGGTGCGACACCTCGCGCCGCGGCTACATGGCGATGACGATCGCGCCCGATCGGGTCACCAACGACTGGATCATGGTCGACACGATCAAGCAGCGCGGCCTCGGCGCCAGCATCGGCCACCGTGCGACGGTGATCCGGCGTCGGAACGTCATGGCTTGAGGGGACGCGGCGGGACACCCGCTGATTTTCTCGCGCATGCAGCCGTTCAGGAGTTTAATATCGCGAAAATCCTGTTCCCCGGCGGAGGCCGGGGCCCAGTTGCGAAGGTTGAGCGAGGAGAGGTCAGCTCTACGTTTCCGGCCTCTTCCAACCTGGGCCCCGGCCTCCGCCGGGGAACAGGTGGACAAAGACTTTCACGCGATCGAACTCTCGCTTCTCCCGAGTGCAGAACCTCAGCCGCGTACCGCGGTCATGAAATAATCCAGCGTCGTCGACTCGCTCAGCTCGAACCCGCGGGCCGGCGAGAAGGCAAGGCCGTGGACGTCGGTCACCCGCAGCCCCGCCGCCTCCAGCAGGGCGCGCAAATCGTCGGGGGTGAGGAACTTCTCCCAATCGTGCGTGCCGCGCGGGATTCGTTGGCTGCCCTCCGCGAGCGTGATCAGCGCGAGGCGGGACAGCGGGGTGCGGTTGGGGGTCGACAGGATCAGCAGGCCGCCCTCCGCCACCGCACTCGCCAGGCCGTTCACGAATGCCGCCTGATCGGCGACATGCTCGATCACTTCCAGGCTGGTGACGAGGTCGTAGCGGCCCGCGACGTCCTCAATCCCCGCCGCACGGTAGCCGATCGCGAGTCCCGACTGCGCGGCGTGCGCCGCCGCCACCGCGACATTCTCTTCTGCCGGATCGATCCCCGTCACCGTCGCACCCAACCGCGCGAGCGGTTCGCACAGCAGCCCGGCGCCGCAGCCGACGTCGAGCACGGTCTTGCTCGCCAGCGGCGTGAACCCGTTCGGGTCGCTGCCCCAATGGGCGTCGATCTGGCTGCGGATGTAGCGAAGGCGCGGCGGATTGAGCTTGTGGAGCATCGCCGACGAACCCGCCGGGTTCCACCAGTCCGCTGCCATCCGGCCGAAATGCGCCGCCTCGCGCGGGTCGATCGTGCTGCTTGCGCTTCTCATGGCCGCTACCTATCAGCACCTACCTTCCACCCCAAGGAGTTTGGGTCCCCCCATGGCGCGCATCGTGATGAAGTTCGGCGGCACGTCGATGGCCGGGATCGAGCGCATCCGCAGCGTCGCCGCGCGGGTGAAGCGCGAGGTGGAGGCCGGCAACCAGGTCGCGGTCGTCGTGTCCGCGATGGCGGGCGAGACCGATCGGCTGGTCGGCTTCTGCCGCGAGGCGTCGCCGCTCTACGATCCACGGGAATATGACGTCGTCGTCTCGGCGGGCGAGCAGATCACCAGCGGATTGCTCGCGATCGCGCTGCAGGCGGCGGGGGTGAAGGCGCGGTCCTGGATGGGCTGGCAATTGCCGATCCACACCGACGACGCCTTCGCCCGCGCGCGGATCGGCATCATCGACACCGATGCGCTGGACGCCAGCCTGGCGGACGGCGAGGTCGCGGTGATCCCGGGATTTCAGGGCGTCTCCGACGGCGCCGATGGCGCGAGGGGCCGCGTCACCACGCTTGGCCGCGGCGGTTCCGATACCTCGGCGGTCGCGGTGGCGGCGGCGATGAAGGCGGATCGCTGCGACATCTACACCGATGTCGACGGCGTCTACACCACCGACCCGCGCATCGTGCCGCGCGCGCGCAAGCTCGCCAAGGTGACCTATGAGGAGATGCTGGAACTCGCCAGCGTCGGCGCCAAGGTGCTCCAGACCCGATCGGTCGGGCTGGCGATGAAGGAACAGGTCCGCGTCCAGGTGCTCTCGTCCTTCACCGGACCGGACGCGCCGATGGCGGACACATTGCCCGGCACGATGATCGTGGGGGAAGAGGAGATCGACGACGTGGAACGCCAGCTCATCACCGGCATCGCGCACGACAAGAACGAGGCGAAGATCACGCTGACCAGCGTCCCCGACACGCCGGGCGCGGTGGCGGCGATCTTCGAACCGCTGGCGGCGGCGAACATCAACGTCGACATGATCATCCAGAACATTGCGCACAATGCCGGATCGACCGACGTGACCTTCACGGTGCCGTCGACCGATCTGCCGCGCAGCCTGGAGGCGCTGAACCAGGCGCGCGAGGCGATCGGCTTCGGCGAACTGGTCCATGACATGCGCGTCGCCAAGATCTCGGTGGTCGGGGTCGGCATGCGCAGCCATGCCGGCGTCGCGAGCACGATGTTCACCACGCTCGGCGGGCGCGGGATCAACATCCAGGCGATCTCGACCAGCGAGATCAAGGTCAGCGTGCTGATCCACGAGGACGAGACCGAACTCGCGGTTCGCGTCCTCCACACCGCCTACGGCCTCGACGCCGCGGACGTGGCGGCGTGACCGTCGGGCAGGATCGCCTGACCCGCCGGATGGCGCGCGGCGCGGCGTTCCTCGGGTCCGAGGTCGCGATCATGGCCGGTGCGATGTCGTGGGTCAGCGAGCGCAACCTCGTCTCGGCGATGTCCAACGCGGGCGGCTTCGGGGTGATCGCCTGCGGCGCGATGACGCCGGACCTGCTCGACGCCGAGATCGCGGGAACCAAGGCGCTGACCGACAAGCCGTTCGGTGTGAACCTGATCACGATGCACCCGGCGCTGTTCGATCTGATCGCGGTCTGCACCAAGCATGCGGTCGGCCATGTCGTGCTCGCTGGCGGTTTGCCGCCCAAGGGCTCGCTCGAGGCTATCAAGGAGAGCGGGGCGAAGGTGATCTGTTTCGCGCCGACCCTCGCGCTGGCGAAGAAGCTGATCCGGTCGGGCGTGGACGCGCTGGTGATCGAGGGAATGGAAGCGGGCGGTCATATCGGCCCGGTCTCGACCAGCGTGCTGGCGCAGGAGATGCTGCCGACGATCGCGGCGGACGTACCGGTGTTCGTCGCGGGCGGGATCGGGCGCGGCGAGGCGATCGCGGGCTATCTCGACATGGGCGCCGCAGGCGTACAGCTCGGCACGCGGTTCGTCTGCGCGACCGAGAGCATCGCGCATCCCAATTTCAAGAAGGCGTTCATCCGCGCCTCGGCGCGCGACGCGATCGCCTCGGTCCAGCTCGACCCACGGCTGCCGGTGATCCCGGTGCGCGCACTTAAGAACGCGGCGGGCGACCTGTTCAGCGCCAAGCAGCGCGAAGTCGCCTTGCTGCTCGACGGCAAGCAGGTCGAGATGCTCGAGGCGCAGCTCCAGATCGAGCATTACTGGGCCGGCGCGCTGCGCCGCGCGGTGGTCGACGGCGACGTCGAACACGGCAGCGTCATGGCGGGCCAATCGGTCGGCATGGTCACCAAGGAAGAGCCGATCGCGGACATCATCGCCACCCTGGTTGCGGAGGCCGCGGCGGCGCTGGAGCAACGCGCCGCGGCCTAAATCGCTATCGGCCAAGGGTTCCTTCGTCCGAACGGTTGGGTTAACGCGGCGCGGATGATGCCCGACCGCTCAGATATTCCCCTCGAAGGCTATTTCGACGGGCGCGAGCACCGGTTCGCGCTCCGGGTGTACTTCGAGGACACCGACCTGTCGGGCGTCGTCTACCACGCCAATTACCTGCGCTACATGGAGCGCGCCCGGTCCGACATGCTGCGCGTCGCTGGCATCGATCAGCGCGCGGTGTTCGAGGCAGGCGAGGGCGCCTATGCGGTCGCGGCGCTAGCGATCCGCTATGCCGCGCCCGCGCGGCTCGACGATTCGCTGGTCGTCGTCAGCCGGGTGCTCGCGGTGCGGGCGGCGAGCGTCGTCATTCATCAAACAGTCAGGCGCGGGGCGGTTGTGCTGGCGACGGCAGAGGTGACGGTCGCGCTGGTCGCCGCCTCCGGCCGCGCCAGGCGACAGCCACGCGCCTGGCTCGACATCTACGAACGCCTCATTTGGCAGGGGGACGCATGAATCCGGTCTTCAACATGGACGCGGCGACGATGTCGCCGGTCGCGCTCTTCATCCAGGCGGATTTCGTCGTGAAGGTCGTGATGGGCGGGCTGCTGATCGCGAGCATCTGGACATGGGCGCTGATCGTCGCCTTCTGGCGGCGGCTCGGCACTACCCGGCGCGAGATGACGCGGTTCGATCGCGACTTCTGGAAGGCCGAGGATATCGACGTCTTCTACAAGGCGGAAAGCAGCCGGGACCTGCCGTCGGCGCGGGTGTTTGTCGCGGGCGTGAAGGAATGGCGCGAATCCACCGTCGGCGGCGGCATCGACAAGGCGGGCACGCGCGAACGCCTCGCCACCGCAATGGGTGCGGCGGTCGCGCACGAGATCGACAAGCTGTCGGACCGGCTCAACATCCTCGCGACGATCGGATCGGTGGCGCCGTTCGTCGGACTTTTCGGCACCGTCTGGGGGATCATGCGCGCGTTCACGGGGATCGCTTCCGCCCAGAATTCGAGCCTCGCGGTGGTCGCGCCCGGGATCGCCGAGGCGCTGTTCGCGACCGCGATCGGGCTGTTCGCCGCGATTCCCGCAGTGATCGCGTACAACCGCTTCAGCCACGGCGTGAACCGGATCGAGGCGCAACTGAACCGCTTCGCCGACGGCTTCCACGCGACGTTGTCGCGCCAACTGGATGGCGCTCGGTGAGGGGAATCTGATGTCGATGAACCTTCCCTCCCAGCGTGGGCGCGGACGGCGGGCACCGATGGCGGACATCAACGTCACGCCGCTGGTCGACGTGATGCTGGTGCTGCTGATCATCTTCATGGTCACCGCGCCGCTGCTCACCGCGGGCGTGCCGGTCAATCTTCCCGACAGCCGCGCCAAGGCGCTCGACCAGGATCAGAAGCCGGTCCAGATCTCGCTCGACGAAGCGGGCAAGCTGTTCGTCGACGATAAGGAAGTCGGCGAGGCCACGCTGCCGGGCGAACTCGAACGCATCGCCGCCCTCCAGGCTGGGGGCGAGCCGCCGCAGGTGTTCCTGCGCGCGGATCGCGGGCTCGATTACGGCCGGGTGATGCGGGTGATGGGTGAGCTGAATCGCGCCGGGCTGAACCGCGTCGCGCTGGTGACGGTGGAGGGGCCGCAGCGCTGATGGATCGCGCGGAGAAGATCGGTCTCGGCGTTGCCGTCGTCGGGCACGTCGTGCTCTTCGGCCTGCTCTCGGTCGGCTTCCTGGCGACGCCCAACCCGGCCAAGCTGATGCAGCAGCCGATCGAGGTCAGCCTGGTGAAGGACGTCGGGCTCGAGGCCGCGGCACCGCAGAACGTCACGCCGCCTGCGCAGTCGGTTGCCCCCGACGAAGGCGCGCCCGAGGATTCCGCGCCGCCGCCGCCGCAGGAGGCCGCGCCCGCGCCCGAACCCGATCCCGCACCGCCGCAGCCCCAACCAAAGCCGGCCCCGCCCGAACCGGTGCGCCAGCCCAAGCCCGCGCCTGCCGCCAAGCCTGCGCCGACGCCAGCGAAACCTAAGCCCAAGCCCGCCGCGCCCGAAAAGTCCGCGGCAAAGCTCGCTCCGGCCAAGACGGCGACCGCGAGCGCCGCGGCCAAGCCCAAGCCCGCAGCGGCAACCGGTGCCGGAACCAAGGCCACCGCGACCAACGCACGGCCGCGCGGGTCGCGGCTCGGCGCCAATTTCCTCGAAGGCCTCACCGACAAGCCGTCGACCAGCACCTCGACCGCGCCGCGCGCCGCCAAGATTGACGCCCGCGCGATGGCCGGCATCGTCCAGGCGATCGCGCGTCAAATCCAGCCCTGCGCCGACCGCCAGGTCAATCCGGGGCCGGGCGCCAACGCGATCGTCACCACGCTCAACCTGCGCCTCAACGAGGACGGCACGCTGGCCGCGACGCCGCGCATGGTCAGGCAATCCGGGGTGGACGGCGAGAATGATCGCTATGCGCAGCGCGTCGTCGATCTCGGCATCGCCGCGTTCAAGGGGTGTTCGCCGCTGAAGCTGCCGGCGGAGTACTACTCGACGCCGTCGGGCGGGTGGAACAACATCAATTTTCAGTGGAAGCTGCAGTGATGCGGTTGGTCGCCGGCTCGACGTACTTGTTCCCCGGCGAAGGCCGGGGCCCAGGTGGGAAACGAATGTGGCGACGGTCAGCACTGCGCCCCGGCACCTCCGCAACTGGGCCGCGGCCTTCGCCGGGGAACCGGCTCTCGATTGTGTTATGGCGTTTGGAGCCGACACCGTGCGAAAAGGGTTTGAGAGGATGCGTATGTTCCGGTCGTTGCTAGTCGCGCTGAGCGTCACCGCTGCCGTGCCGGCCGTCGCGCAGCAGGATCCGGCGCCCGCGGCGCAGGATCAGGCCGCCGCCACGCTGGCGCAGGGCCCGGCGCCGCTGGAAGTCTCCGTGACCGGTGGCGTGTCCGCGCCGATGCCGATCGCGATCCCACCGATGCCCGCCGCGTCGGTGGTGCAAACCGCGGCGGGATCGACCGACGTTCTCGGCCGGCAATTGGCGGAGATCGTCGCCAACGACCTGCGCAATTCGGGGCTGTTCACGCCGCTCGCGCCCGGACGGCTGCGGCCGTTCGGCTTTCCCGAGGTCACCGCACCCGCGTTCGACTTTTGGGGCAGCACCGGCGCGCAGGCGCTGGTCCAGGGGTATATCCGCGCCAATGGCGACGGCAC
>NZ_CAXTEM010000021.1:0-48987 GCF_964243315.1 uncultured Sphingomonas sp.
AGGACGTGATCCTGTCGATCATCGGCAAGATCGGCGCGGCGGGCGGCACCGGCCACGTCATCGAATATACCGGCGAGGTGATCCGCGCGCTGTCGATCGAGGGGCGGTTGACGATCGCCAACATGTCGATCGAGGGCGGCGCGCGGGCCGGGCTGGTCGCGCCCGACGACACGACCTTCGCCTATTTGAAGGGCCGGCCGCTGGCGCCGGCGGGCGATGCTTGGGACCAGGCGGTCGAATGGTGGCGGTCGCTCGCGAGCGATCCGGCGGCGGTGTACGACAAGGTCGTCCGGCTCGACGCCTCGGACATCGCGCCCGCGCTGACCTGGGGCACCAGCCCGGAAGACGTGGTCCCGATCACCGGCGTGGTGCCCGAGCCCGACAGCTTCGCCGACCCATCGAAACAGGCGGCGGCGCGCAAGTCGCTCGACTATATGGGCCTGACGCCGGGCACCGCGATGCGCGACGTCGCGATCCAGCATGTCTTCATCGGCAGCTGTACCAACAGCCGGATCGAGGATCTGCGCGCCGCCGCATCGGTCGCCAACGGCCGCCGCGTCGCCGATGGCGTGCGCGCGCTGGTGGTGCCGGGGTCGGGGCTGGTCAAGCGTCAGGCCGAGGCCGAGGGGCTCGATCGGATCTTCACCAGTGCAGGGTTCGAATGGCGCGAGCCCGGCTGCTCGATGTGCCTGGCGATGAACCCGGACAAGGTGCCGCCGGGTGAACGCTGCGCGTCGACGTCGAACCGCAATTTTGTCGGGCGGCAGGGGCCGGGGGCGCGGACGCACCTCGTCTCGCCCGCGATGGCCGCAGCGGCGGCGGTGACCGGGCGTTTGACCGACGTGAGAGATATAATGGGGAGAGCATCGTCATGAAGCGCGCATTGGTCCTGTTGATCCTGGGCACCCTGGTGAGCGGCGTCGCCGCCTATGCTGCGACGACGCGGATCGTCACGCAGCCTGCGACCACCACCAAGGGCTGAAACCGATCATGAAGACCGCGATACTCGCCGCGCTGTCGGCGGTGGCGCTGATGGCGCAATCGACGCCACCCGCACCGGCCGCGCCCGCGGTGAAGCTGTGGCGGCTGGATTGCGGCACGGTGCAGGTCAATTCGCTCAACGCGTTTTCCGACACCTATGCCTATCCCGGCCAGTCGAAACGCCTGACGGCCAGCTGCTATCTGATCAAGCATGGCGACACCTACATGCTGTGGGACGCCGGGCTGCCCGCCGCGCTGAAGGGCGCCGCGACCGATCCCAAGCCGGCGATGTCGCCGACGCTGGCGACGACCTTGCCCGAACAGTTCGCGCGGATCGCCGTTGCGCCGTCGGCGATCACGATCCTCGGCATCAGTCATTATCATTTCGACCATATCGGGCAGGCGCCGAGCTTCTCCGGCGCCACGCTGATGATCGGCAAGGGTGATCATGATGCGCTGAAGGCGGGCCAGCCCGGGGTAGACGGCGGGCCCCTGAAGTCTTGGCTGACCGGCGGCGGCAAGGTCGATCCCGTCAACGGGGACAAGGACGTGTTCGGCGATGGCAGCGTCGTCATGCTCGGCATGCCGGGTCACACGCCCGGCCATCACGCGTTGCTGGTGAAGCTGCCGCGGACCGGCTTGGTCATGCTGACCGGCGATCTCGCTCACTTCACCGAGAATTACGATGGCGACGGCGTGCCGCCGTTCAACACCGACCGCGCCGACACGCTGGCGTCGCTGGCGCGCTTCAAGGCGGTCGCGCGCAACCTGAAGGCACGCGTGATCATCCAGCACGAGCCGCGCGACGTCGCCAAGCTGCCGGCCTTCCCTGCGGCTGCCGACTGATGCAGCCGATCACCACCGTCTCCGGTCGCGCCTATCCCTGGGGGCAGAAGAACGTCGACACCGACGTGATCATCCCCGCGGCGTGGCTGAAGACGATCACCCGCTCGGGGCTGGCGCGCGGCGCGTTCGAGACCGTGCGGGCGCAGCCGGACAACATCTTCGACGACGCGCGTTATTCTGGCGCGCCGATTTTGATCGCGGGCGACAATTTCGGGTGCGGGTCGAGCCGGGAGCATGCTGCCTGGGCACTGATCGACATGGGCATCGTCGCGGTGCTGGCGCCGAGCTTCTCCGACATCTTCTCCAGCAACGCGTTCAAGAACGGCATCATCCCGGTGGTGCTGCCGCAACCCGCGATCGACCGGCTGATCGAGGTCGCGCGCGAGCACCCGATCAGCGTCGATCTAGAAACCATGTCGGTGACGACGCCGTTCCAGGATCGCTTCGCCTTCGACCTCGACCCGTTCCGTCGCCAATGCCTCATGGAAGGACTGGACGAGATCGGCCTGACACTGGCAAGGGATACCGCGATTTCGAACTTCGAAGGCGCGGTGAACGAACATCGCCCTTGGCTAAGGCAGGAGAGGCGATATGCGGGCGTTGCTATCGAGGGCGATCGGCGGACCTGAAACTCTGGAAATGGCGGAGCTGCCCGATCCGGTCGCCGGTGCGGGGCAGGTCGTGATCGCGGTGAAGGCCTGCGCGATCAACTATCCCGACGTCATCATCATCGAGGACAAATACCAGTTCAAGCCGCCGCGCCCGTTCGCGCCGGGCGGTGAAATCGCCGGCGTGGTCGAGAGCGTCGGCGATGGCGTGACCGGCTGGTCGGTCGGCGACCGGATCATGGGCACGATCGGCCATGGCGGGCTCGCCGAGAAGATCGTGGTCGACCCGTCGCGGATGTACCGGCTCCCCGAGGAGCGCAGCTTCGCCGAGGGCGCGGCGCTGATCCTGACATACGGCACCACGATCCACGCGCTGCTCGACCGCGGGCATCTGAAGACGGGGCAGACGCTGCTGGTACTCGGCGCGGCGGGCGGAGTCGGGCTGGCGGCGATCGAACTCGGCAAGGCGTTCGGCGCACGAGTCGTCGCAGCGGTATCGTCCGAAGAGAAAGCAGCGGCGGCTCGCGAGGCTGGGGCCGACGAGACGCTGATCTACGGGCGTGCACCGTTCGACAAGGACGCGTCGAAGGCGCTGGCCGAACAGTTCAAGGCGGCCGGCGGCAAGGCCGGGTACAACGTGATCTACGATCCGGTCGGCGGCGATTATGCCGAGCCGGCGCTGCGATCGATCGGCTGGGAAGGGCGCTATCTGGTGGTCGGCTTTCCTGCGGGGATCCCGCGGCTGCCGTTGAATTTGACGCTGCTCAAGAGCTGCGACGTGTGCGGCGTGTTCTGGGGTGCCTTCGCGGCGCGCGACCCGAAGGCGAACGAGGCGCATGTCGAGCATCTGTTCAGGCTGTGGGCCGAAGGCAAGATCGCGCCGCGCGTGACCGAGCTGTTCCCCTTCGAACGCGGCGGCGACGCCATCGCCAAGATGGCGGCCCGCGGCGCGATCGGGAAGCTGGTGGTGGAAGTCGGCTAGGGCGTAACGGCGTCAGCCCAGCCCATTCCGTTCGTCCCGAGTAGCCATCGAGTAGCCCGTAGGGCGTAGCGAGATAATGTATCGAAGGACAAGTTGGGCGCGTGGGAGCTGTACCTCGATACGGGCTCTCGACACGCCCCTGCGGGGCTACTCGATCCCTCTTCGGTACGAACGGGTGAAGTAGATGTCTTCCTGCTTCGACGGCGACGGCAGGGGTGCCCGTGGCTAGCCTAGCCTCAGACGATCAAGTAGAGCGCCATGCCGATCATCGCCCAAAGTAAAATCGAAATCACGATACCGAACACCGCGCCGGCCATAGCGGGCGGACTGGTCCGGTTCTTGTCGACACTCATGCCTGCAACGATGGGCATGTCCATGCTGGCTCTCCTAGATGACAGGCGTCTTATGCGTCCGTTAAGGATGATATAGCTTTGCCAATCCTTTAGTTCCAGCCCCGATTTGCGACTTGGCACAGCGGTTGCACTCCGTTGCGCCGCTCGCGGCGCCCACCTATGTATTCGACGCGGTGGAGCAGCAGGGGAACGCCACATGACGACCTTCGACGAACGCGAACAAGCATTCGAAGCCAAGTTCGCGCGCGATGAGGAGATGGCGTTCCGGATCATCGCGCGACGCAACCGGTTGCTGGGGGTGTGGGCGGCCGAACTGATGAAGCTGACGCCCGAGGAGGCGGATGCCTATTCCAAGGCGGTAGTGCATGCCGAATTCGAGGAAGCCGGCGACGACGACGTGGTCCGCAAGCTGCTCGGCGATCTGACCGCGGCGGGCATCGATGTCGACGAGGTCACCGTACGCCGCGCGCTCGACGAGCAGTCGGTCGAGGCGCGGCGCCAGCTGATGGGAATCGATTGACATGCCGATGGCTGCCGACGAAATCGCCGCGATGATCCGCGTCGCCATCCCCGATGCCGAGGTCGAGATCACCGACCTTGCCGGCGACGGCGATCATTATGCGGCGCGCGTCGTCAGCCCGAGCTTCGCCGGCCTGTCTCGCGTTAAACAACATCAAGCCGTCTATGCCGCGCTCGGCGGGCGCATGGGCGGCGTACTCCACGCGCTCCAGCTCACCACGGCAACATCCTGAGGACCAACGACATGACCGACGAGACCGACGCCAACGCCCGTATCGATGCCATCGTGAAGGCGAACCCGGTGGTGCTGTTCATGAAGGGCAGCCCGCTATTCCCGCAGTGCGGTTTCTCCAGCCGCGCGATCGCGATCCTTAATCACCTGAACGTCGATTTCGAAAGCGTCGATGTGCTGCAGGACCAAGGCGTGCGCCAGGGTATCAAGGCCTATTCGGACTGGCCGACGATCCCACAGCTCTACGTCGGCGGCGAGTTCATCGGCGGGTCGGACATCATGATGGAGATGTACGAGAGCGGCGAGCTGGCGACGTTGTTCGAGAAGAGCGTCGAGGCGAACTGACGCTGCTCGGCCGACCGGGCCGGGTGAGGGTGGACCGTCGCGAGACGGTTAGCGGACGGTCCACCCTGCTGAAGCGAGCATGCTCGGCAACGTGAGCGACGATGCACCGGGCGTGCCAAGGTTGCTGGGTGGCGGGTTTCTGCGGCGTTCGGTGGTTAACCGGGCTCGGCACGGGGGCCGGAGTGTAAAGGTGGCCGACGCTTGTTCGGCTCACCGCCACCGTGCTCCCGCGGAAGCGGGAGCCCAGGGCCAAGTAGGACCGGTCCTGTCGCGTTGCTCTGCCCTGGATCCCCGCGTGCGCGGGAACACGGAGTACCGCGAGGCCGTCAGCAGTCTCACCCCGGCGAAGGCCGGGGCCCAGGTAGACAGTCTCCCGTGGCAGCGCGTTGAGCTTCCTTACCTTCTATGCCCTACTAGGCCCCGGCCTTCGCCGGGGTGGTGTCAGGCACGGGGTGGCTCGCGGTCGATCGCCTCGGCCCATTGCGTCATCCCCGCGCAGGCGGGGATCCATACTGGCTGGTTTCAGTATGTCAGCCGCAACGCTTGCCAGTCTGGATTCACGCCTGCGCGGGGATGACGAACAAGGTGACGAATTCTACTTGCTGACATCCCGCCCCTAGACTCGTTCGCGACTAAGTTGATACGCCATAGCCCCTCACCTGAAGGGGAAGGGAGAGCAAACCTGTTCGCGGACGGCTCTAAACCGCCGCAACCGTCTCCAGCGCCTCGCTTGCCGCCAGCCACTTCGCCTCGACCGCGTCCAGCTTGACCTGCACCTCGGCGCGGCGTTTGTTGAGATCGCCCATCGTCATCCGCGAGAAGCGTGGCTCCGCACCGGCCGGGTCGGCCATCGCGCGTTCGATGGCATTGCGTTCCTTCATGTGCCGCGCGGTCTCGTCCTCGAGGTCGCGGATCGTCCTGCGCAGCGCGGCATCCTTGTCGCGGGTCTCGGCGGCGGCCTTCTTCTCGGCCTTGCGGTCTGCCTTGGACGCGCCCGCCTTGTTCGGATCGCCCTTCAGGATCAGCGCGATGTAATCGTCGAGGCTGCCGTCGAATTCGCGCGCGGTGCCTTCGTCGACCAGCACCAGCCGGTCCGCGGTGAGTTCGAGCATGTGGCGATCGTGGCTGACCAGCACCACCGCGCCGGCATAGTCGTTGAGCGCCTGGACCAGCGCTTCGCGCGCGTCGACGTCGAGATGGTTGGTCGGCTCGTCGAGGATCAGCAGATGCGGCGCGTCGCGGGTGATCAGCGCCAGCGCGAGGCGGGCGCGCTCGCCGCCCGACAGCTTGCCGACCTTCGTCGTCGCCTTGTCGCCCGAAAAGCCGAACCGGCCGAGCTGTGCGCGGACCGCAGCCGGAGTCGCGCCCTTCATCATGTGGGTCATATGGTCGAGCGGGGTATCCTCGGTATCGAGTTCCTCGACCTGATACTGGGTGAAATAGCCGACTTTCATCTTGCCGGTGGCGTTCATCTCGCCCGCCATCGGCGCGAGCTGCGCCGCGAGCAGCCGCGCCAGCGTGGTCTTGCCGTTGCCGTTACGACCGAGCAGCGCGATCCGGTCGTCCGGGTCGAGCCGCAGGTTCAATCGCTTGAGGATCGGCGTTTCGCTGTAGCCGACCGACGCCATGTCGAGCGTGATGAGCGGCGGGCGCAGCTCGCTGGGGTTGGGGAAGCCGAACGACAGCGTCGGATCGTTATAGGCGTCGGCGATCGGCTGCATCTTGGCGAGCATCTTCTGCCGCGACTGGGCCTGTTTCGCAGTCGATGCGCGCGCGGAGTTCTTGGCGATGTAGCTTTGCAGCTTCTCGCGCTGGACCGCCTGGTTGGCCCGCGCGGCCTCGATCTGCGCGAGGCGTTCGGCGCGCTGGCGCTCGAACGCGTCATAGCCGCCGGGGTAGAGCGTGATCTTGCCGCCCTGCAGGTGGAGAATGTGGTCGACGACGTTGTTGAGGAAATCGCGTTCGTGGCTGACGACGACGATCGTCGCCTTGTAGCCCTTCAGGAAATCCTCGAGCCACATCACCGCTTCGAGATCGAGATGGTTCGAGGGCTCGTCGAGCAGCAGCAGATCGGGTTGCGAGAACAGCAGGGCGGCGAGCGCGACGCGCATCTTCCAGCCGCCCGAGAAGCTGTCGAGCGGCCGCGCCTGCATGTCCTCGTCGAACCCCAGGCCGAGCAGGATCTGCGCGGCGCGCGCGGGGGCGGTGTAGGCGTCGATCGCGATCAGCCGCTCGTAGAGGTCGCCGAGGCGATCGGGATCGTCGCTGGTCTCGCTCTCCGCCATCAGTGCGGCGCGCTCCGTGTCGGCGGCGAGCACCGTCTCGAACGGGGTAGCGTCGCCGTGGGGCGCTTCCTGCGCGATATAGCCGATGCGGCTGCCGCGCGGCATGTCGGCGCTGCCGTCGTCGGGTTCGAGCATCCCGGCGATGACCCGTACCATCGTCGACTTGCCGGCGCCGTTGCGGCCGATCAGCCCGACACGGCTACCCGGCGGCAGCGACGCGGTCGCGCTGTCGAGGATGACCCGCCCGCCGAGGCGCACCGTGATACCGTTGAGGTTGAGCATCGCGCGCCGTTAGCAGATGCAGCATGATTTGTCGAAGGGGTGGCGCGTGCCTGCGTCACCCCGATCGTGCGTCGATCAGTGGACGAAGCGCGCCACCACGTCGCGGTAGCTGCGCGACACCTTCACGCTCGCGCCCGAGTTCAGCACCAGGAAGCATTCGCCATTGGTGTGCGGCTTGACCTGCTTGACCAGATCCAGGTTGACGATCGTCGAGCGGTGCACCCGCTGGAACCGGCGCGGGTCGAGGCGCTTTTCCAGATCCTTCATCGTCTCGCGCAGGATCAACGTGTTGTCGCCGGTGTAGATGCACATGTAGTCGCCGGCGGCGTCGATCCGCTCGATGGTGTCGACGTCGACGCGGAAGATCTGGCCGCGATCCTTGATGTTGATCAGCTTCTCGAACCGGTTGGCGCTGTGCTCCCCGCCGCCGCTGCCGCCATCGGCCATGTCGGCCGCGGCTTCGGGTGCGACGTCGGCGAGAACCTCGCGGAGCTTCTCGACCTCCTCGACGCCGCGCTTCTCGTTCAGGCGCTGGCGGACGCGGTCGAGCGTGTCGGCGAGGCGGCTCTCCTCGACCGGTTTCATCAGGTAATCGACTGCCTGCGCCTCGAACGCGCGCAGGGCGTGATCCGAATAGGCGGTGACGAAGACGAACAATGGTGGCTCGACCTCCATCAGCCCCTGCACCACGGAAAAGCCGTCGAAGCCGGGCATCTGGATATCGAGGAAGACGAGGTCGGGTTTCTGGGTCTTGATGGCGCGGATCGCTTCGCGGCCGTTGGAGCATTTTTCGACGATCTCGACATCGTCATGTACCTGGAGCCTGAGCTCCAGTCCCTGGATGGCTAGTGGTTCGTCGTCCACCAGGATGGTTCTGATCGTCATGCAGCCTCTCTACTCAGGTCGTCGAGCTGGAACGGAATCTCGATCTCGACCGAGAAACCGCCAGCGGGCGCGGTGCGTGTCTCGAAGCGCTGGTCCGGGCCATATGCCTGCACCAGCCGCTCCCTTATATTGGCAAGCCCCACGCCGGTTGAAAGGCTTGGGCTAATCCGCGTCTCGTGCAAGCCCGGCCCGGTGTCGGATACGGTGATCTGCACGCGTTCCCCGGCCAGCCGCACTGCGACGCTGATTTCGGCGCCTTCCTCCTGCGGAGTGACCGCATATTTGATCGCGTTTTCGACCAGCGGCTGGAGCAGCAGCGACGGCAATCGTGCGCGTTCGGCGCTGGGATCGATCTCGAACACGGTGCGCAGGCGTTCCTCGAACCGCATCTTCTCGATCTCGAGATAGAGCTTCAGCGTCTCGACCTCCTGCAGCACGGTGACGTGCGCGGTAGGTTCGTTGGCGAGGGTGTAGCGCAGGAACGACGACAACCGGCTGAGCATCGCATTGGCGCGCTCGGTCTGTTTCAGCAGCACCAGCGTCGAGATCGAGTTGAGCGTGTTGAACAGGAAGTGCGGATTGAGCTGATAGCGCAGCATCGCCAGCTGCGCCGACGACGCCTGGGTCTCCAGATGCTGCATCTGGTCGATCTGTTCCTCGACGATCAGGTAGAAGTTGATGCCGAAATACAGCGCCGACCACCCCGCGATGAGCGTGAAGCATACATACAGCGTGCCGAGCATCCGCCCGATCGTCACCCCCGGATTGGTCGATTGGAGCAACGAGAAGGTGAAGGCGTCGATCGCGGAGAACACCAGCACCGCGGCGACCAGCGTGAAGATCGTGAGCAGCAGGCCCGTGACGCGCGGCAGCCGCCGGTAATAGCCGTAGAGCGCGGACAGCAGCAGGGTGATGCAATAGCCGGTGATCGCCTCGACGATCACCAGGATCAGCAGGTCGAGCGACGGCCCGTTCGAGATCGACGAGGCACCGCGCAGGACGAGATAGCCACCCCACCCGACCGCCTGCAGCGTCCAGAAGGCACGGCTCTTGTTCTCGAAGAAGGGGCGCACCGACAGGCGCGGCGGAGGGGCGGGAAGGGTCGCCATGCGCATCGCCCTACACGCCGGAAGCGCGCGGCGCAAAAAGAAGCCGCCGCTCCCCAGTGGGAACGGCGGCCTGGATCGAAACGGAAGGCGGCGCTTAGAAGGAGAAGCGGGCGCCGACGCGGATCAGGTAGAGCGAGTTCGAGATGCTCGCCTGGCTGGTGTTCGGCGTGCGGAAGCTCGAATAGCGATACTGCGCGCACTGCTGGGTCGGCGCCGTATTCGGCACACCGGCTGCCGACAGGCACGAGACCTGAACAACTGCGGCATATTGCGGGAAAGCGAGCTGGCGCAGGCCACCCCAATCCTTGTTTAGCAGGTTGGGCAGATTCTCGATATCGCCGAAGATCGAGATGCGCGAGCCGCCGATGAAGGTCGGCAGTTCCTGCTCCAGATGGAGATCAATGCGCGTGAAGGCACGATTACGCGCGATGTTGCGTCCCGCGATCCGGCCGCGATAATCCTTCAAATTGGTCTTGCTGATCAGGTCCTCCAACGAGTCCTGCGTGGCTTGGCTGTCGTAGCTGACGATCGGATCGGTCGTGCTGGACGGCACGTACAGCAGGAAGCGCTGGTCGGAGTTGGTGCCGAGGTTCGGACCGGCAATCGTCCCGAACACAGGCGAGCGTCCGTTGACCGCATTCTGCATCGTGTAGCTGAACGGGCGTCCCGCGCGGGTTTCGCCGAACAGCTGGAAGATGGTCTTGTAGTCGCCGAAGAACGCCCGTTCGAAGCCGACATTGTACTTGAACGCCCACTTCGTCTGGTCGCCCGAAATGCCGTAGGTGGCGTTGTTCGGGTCGCTCATCGCCACGTTCAGATAGTTCGACGAGGCGGTCGACGACGTGGCCGGGCTGACGTCCTTCACGTCCTGGTAGCTATAGCTGCCGCCGAACGAGAGGCCGAAATCGTAGGTCTTGTCGAAGTGAACCACGGCAACGTGACTGCGGCCACGCGAGGTGTTGGTGAGCAGGATGTCCTGGTTGGTGTCGCCGAAGCTCGTCAGGCCGTTGTAGCGCGGACGGCCATCGGGCAGCAAGCCGATCTGACGCGAACGGAGATCGGTGAAGGTCACCGCCTGGATCGTCTTGGTGTAGAGATAGTTCACGCCGACGTTGAAGCCGAACAGCGTGTAATCCGCGGACAGCGTGTACTTCGCGACCGATGGCAGCTTGAAGTCGGGATCGAGCGCGTTCGTCGGTGCCGTCGCCAGCGCGGAGGTGGTCCGCGACAGGTAGGAGTCGACCGATGCGGGGATCGTCGTTCCGGTGACGCCGTTGAGGCCATCGGTGCAGACCGCGCTGTTCGCCGCGACATTGTATGGGCTGTTGCAGGTTAGCGTCGCCTGCGAGCCGGCCACCGCTCCCGGCGCGGCGGTCGCACGCGTAACGGTAGCGATCCGGTTCGAGAGCACGCCGGTGTTGGAGTAGCTGTTCGACAGGTAGATGTCGGGCGAACCGCCGCCGAATACGGAGGCGCCCGCACGTACGCTCAGGCCGGGCAGCGGCTTCCAGATGGCGCTGATCCGCGGCTGGAAATTGTCCAGGCCCTTGTACGTCTTGGTATTGTAGAAGCCGTAGCGACCGAAGAACGCGTCGTTCTGCGCGACCGGCGAACGCATCGCGTACAGGTCGTAGCGGATGCCATAGGTCAGCGTCAGCGCATCGCTGATGCTCCATTCGTCCTGCGCACCAAAGGTGTATTGCTGGTACTTGAAGTCCGCCGCCGCATCGCGCGGGTTGAGCGATACCGCATTGGCGTAATCAAAGTTCGACGCGGAGCGGTTCTGGAAATCGGCGATCGAGTCGAAGTAATAGGCGCCGTTCAGGCGTTGCAGGAAGTAATTGAAGGTACGGTTGGCGTTGACTTCGGCGAGCAGCTTCACGTCGTGCGCCCCGGCCGAATAGCGCGCCTGGAACGATCCACCCCAAGTGTCGAAGAACAGCTCGTTCGCCTGTCGGCTGATGTCCGGGCCGAACACGATGTTAGGATTGCCGGCACCGCAGGCGCTGACCGAGTTACCGGTCGCAACCACACTCGTCGGCGCGGTGCAGACCGTGAACTGAGCGAAGTCGTTGCCGAGCAGCGAATCCGATCCGACCTTGTTGCTCTTGTAGATGAAGCGCGTCTCGGTCGAAAGCTGGTCGGTCCAGTCGGAGTTCAACTGCGCGATGCCGGCCCGAAGCAGGACGCTGCGCTGATAATAGTTGGAGGCCAAGCCGATGCCCGGAGTCGTTGCGTTGGTGCTGGTGCCCTGCGCGACCGTGCTCGATTCGTAGGCGTTGATGTAGGACAGCGAGAGACGCTGACCGGTCGTGACGTTCCAATCAATCCGGCCGACGATCTTCTCGTCCTTCTGGTTGTTGATCGAAAGAAACGCGCCGGGATTGTAGCCATAAACGCTGTTGGCGATCGCGGTAACCTGATCGACCTGCGCCTGGCTTGCACCGGGGACCTGCGTGATCGCGGTCGTGCCAAGCGGACGCGGATCGGTGTTGCGTTCCGCCGAGACCATGAAGAACAGCGTGTCCTTGATCAGCGGCCCGCGAAGCGTTGCGCCATAGGTCTCCGACTTGTAGCTCGGCAGCGTCAGGGTGTTCGACCCGATCTTCTTGCCCTGCAGCTCGTCGGTGCTTTGCGAATAGAAGCCGGTGCCGTGGAACTCGTTGGTGCCCGACAGCAGGACGGTATCGATCGCGCCACCCTGGAAATTGCCCTGCCGAATGTCGCTCGGCGCGATGGACACCGAGAACTGGCCGATCGCATCGAACGGGATCGGGCCACGACCAGTGGGGTTGGCGTCCGAATTGAGGCCGAACTGGTCGCCGACCTGAACGCCGTTGATCGTGAAGCGGTTGAAGCGCGGATTGACGCCCGCGAACGAAACCGCCCGGGTGTTGGTGAGGTCGAGCGACGCGAGGGGATCGCGGCGCGCCAGATCGCGGACGTCGCGATTGACCGACGCAACCTTGCGGATGTCCGCCTGGGTCAGGACGGTCTGCGGCCCGCTGCTCTGCTGGACGCCGGCGCCGCGGATCGAAGAAGCGGTGACGACGATGTCACCGCCAGCGTCGTTGCCGGCGAGTTCGATCGGCAGATCGAACGGCTGCTGCGCGACGGTGAAGATGTCGGTGACCGAGGTGTTTCCCGACGGGCTCGTGACGTCGACGGTGAAGGGGCCACCGACGCGCAAGCCGGTCTGCACGAAGTCGCCATTCGCATCGGTCGTCGTCTCGGCGCGCGTGCCCGACGGCACGTTCGTGATCACCACCGTCGCGCCGGCAACGGGCGCGCCATTGGCGGTGACCGAACCGCGGATCGAGGACGTCGTCTCCTGCGCCGCGGCGGCGACCGGCATGATCAGCGCGACCGCGGCCACGCCCAGGAATAGGTTGTTACGCATGCTAAGAATTTCCCCTGCGAGCCTGTGCTCTGGTTCCGCCGTCACCCGACCGGATGCCCGTGCCCCTGCACGCGGATTATTTCGCTTCAATGACAGAAGCGAGTCACGATTCCGCGATTGTGACAGTCGATTATGGTGCGTTGCAAAAAAGCCACGCTAGCTGACGGTCAGGCGGTCGCTGCGACCAGATCGTTCCAGGCTGCCTCGTCGATCACCGCGATGCCGAGGTCGGTGGCCTTCTTCAGCTTCGAACCCGCGCCCGGACCGGCGATCACCAGGTCGGTCTTGGCCGACACCGACCCTGCGACTCGCGCGCCGAGCGCTTCGGCCTGCGCCTTCGCCTCGTCGCGGCTCAGCGTTTCGAGGGTGCCGGTAAACACCAGCGTCTTGCCGCTCACGTCGGAGGCGCGGGTCTCGTGGATCACGTCGGCGGGCGTGATCTGGGTGAGGAGATCGTCGAGAGCGGTGCGATTATGCGCCTCGGCGAAGAAGTCGACCAGCGACAGCGCGACTTCCGGGCCGACCCCCGGGGTCTCGACGATCGCGGCGAGCGCCTTGGCGGTGCGCGCGAGGAGCTTGTCGTCGCTCTCGCCGACCGCGCAGAGCATGTCGTCGCGGGCGGCGACCGCAGTGTTCAGCATCTCGGTCAGCGCGGTCCAGCCGCGCCAACGGCGGGCGATGTCGCGCGCGGTGATCTCGCCGACGTGGCGAATACCCAGCGCGAATAGGAAACGATCCAGCGGTGGCCTACGCTTGGCGTCGATCGCGGCGATGAGATTGCGCGCGGAGACCGCAGCCCAGCGTTCGCGGGCGAGCAGCGCTTCTTCGGTGAGGCGGAAGATGTCGGCGGGGGTCGCGACCAGCCCGTCTCGGAAGAACGCCTCGATCGTCGTGATGCCGAGCCCGTCGATGTCGAGCGCGTGGCGCGACACGAAATGGCGCAGCCGTTCGACGCGCTGCGCGGGGCAGATCAACCCGCCCGAACAGCGCCAGTCGACCTCGCCCACCGCGCGATCGGCGGCGGACCCGCATTCGGCGCAGTGGGTGGGGAAGGGCCAGGTGCCGCGGGAATCGTCGCGTGACAGGTTTTCGACGATCTGCGGGATCACGTCGCCGGCGCGCTGGAGCACCACGCGGTCGCCCGGCCACACGGCAAGCCGCGCGATCTCGTCGGCATTGTGCAACGTCGCGTTGGTGACGACGACGCCACCGACGGTGACCGGCGCCAGCCGGGCTACCGGGGTCAGCTTGCCGGTGCGGCCGACCTGGATGTCGATCCGCTCCAGCGTGGTCTGCGCGCGCTCCGCAGGGAATTTATGAGCGATTGCCCAGCGCGGTGCCTTGGCGACCTGACCGAGCCGGGCCTGCCAGTCGAGCCGATCGACCTTGTAGACGACGCCGTCGATGTCGAAGGCGAGGTCGGCGCGGCGTGCCTCGATATCGCGGTACACCGCCAGCGCTGCGTCGATATCCGCGACACGGGCGAAGCCGTCCGCGACGGGGAGCCCCCAGTCCCGGACCGCCTCCACGACCTCGGTCTGGGTCTCGCCCGGCAGCGCGCTCGTCTCCCCCCAGCCGTGCATCAGGAACCGCAGCGGCCGTGCGGCGGTGACGCCTGCATCCTTCTGGCGCAGCGATCCGGCGGCGGCGTTGCGCGGGTTGGCGAACTGGCGCGCGGTCGCCGGATCGTCGGCCTCCGCAATCAGGCGCGCGTTGAGCGCCGCGAAGTCGGCCTTGGCCATGTACACCTCGCCCCGGACTTCGAAGATCGCGGGCGCATCGGCGGGCAGGCGTTGCGGGATGTCCGCGATCGTCGCGACATTGGCGGTGACGTCCTCGCCGACCTGTCCGTCGCCGCGGGTCAGCGCCTGAACCAGCACGCCGCGTTCGTAGCGCAACGAACAGGACAGCCCGTCGATCTTGGGCTCGGCGGTGAGCGCGACCGGCGCATCGTCGGCGAGCTTGAGGAAGCGGCGGACACGCGCGACGAACTCGACCACGTCCGCGTCGGCGAAGGCGTTGTCGAGGCTCATCATCGGCCGGGCATGCGCGACCTTGGCGAGGTGACCAGCGGGGGCAGCGCCGACCGATCGGCTCGGCGAATCGGCGCGGACCAGCGCGGGGAAGGCCTGCTCGATCGCGGCGTTGCGGCGGACCAGCGCGTCGTACTCGGCGTCCGACAGTTCGGGCGCGTCGTCGGCGTGATAAAGCCGATTGTGGCGGGCGATCTCGGCTGCCAGGCTCTCCAGCGCGGCGGCGGCTTCGGTCTCGTCGGTCGGCAGCGCGGTCATCGTGTCGGATTAGATAGCGGGCGGCGGATCGGCAAGATGGTGCAGCCGTGGGTGTGGAGGGGCGTTGGTGCGTGGTGATGACGTGGATCAGCCACATAAATACCGTGCGGGTCCGGATACTTCCCGGGCGTTCGCGGTTGTCTTCCGGAACCGGAGACGCCCCCATGACCGACACCAGCCGACGCGACCTGATGAAGGGTGCCGCAGCGACCGGCGCGGTCGCGCTCGCCGCCTCCGCCCCCTCGCTCGCCCACGCGCAAGGAACCAAGCCGATGCAGAATCCCGCCTCGAAATTTCCCAAGCCGCCCTTCCCCGAACAGCGCCAGAAATGGCCCGCGCTACAGCGTGAGATGAAGCCGGTGCCCGATTGCGGCGAGGCGAGCTATCGCGGGTCGGGAAAGCTGACCGGGCGCAAGGCGCTCGTCACCGGCGGTGATTCGGGGATCGGCCGCGCCGCGGTGATCGCCTTCTCGCGCGAAGGCGCCGACGTCGCGATCAACTATTTCCCGACCGAGGAACCCGACGCGCAGGACGTCGCCAAGCTGCTCCGCGCCGAGGGGCGCAAGGTGGTGCTGATCCCGGGCGACCTGACCAGCGAGAAGTTCTGCGTCGACCTGATCGGCAAGGCCACTCGCGAACTCGGCGGGCTCGATATCCTGGTCAACAACGCGGCCTACCAGCAGTCGAAGGAGTCGATCGCGGAGATCACGTCGGAACAGTTCGATCGGACGATGAAGACCAACGTCTATGCGACGTTCTGGCTGTCGAAGACCGCGGCGGCGATGATGCAGCCGGGTTCGACGATCATCAACACCGCCTCGGTCAATTCGTTCAACCCCGGCGAGGAACTGCTCGATTACGCGACCACCAAGGGCGCGATCGAGATCTTCACCAAGGGACTCGCGAAGCAGCTCGCCAAGCGCGGCATCCGCGTCAACGCGGTCGCGCCGGGCCCGGTGTGGACCCCGTTGCAGGTGGCGGGCGGACAGTTGCCGGGCAAGATCGGCGAATTCGGGGTGGATACGCCTCTGGGCCGGGCAGGGCAGCCGGTGGAGCTGGCGTCGCTGTACGTGACGCTGGCCGATCCGCAGACGAGCTTCACAACCGGCAGCGTGTTCGGCGCGAACGGGGGGACGGGCTCGGTCTAGGGTCGTGATCGCCCCGGGTCGGTAGCGCAGCGCAGCTGTGCCAGCGACGCTTATGCTCCTCTAGCGGATCGTCACGAATGAGTGTCCGCATTCGGACAGATCGCGCAACGCCTCCTCTAGATTACCTCTTTGTGCTCCCGCGAAGGCGGGAGCCCAGTACTGGGTCCCCGCCTTCGCGGGGACACAAGGCTGTACCTGTCGAAGTCATATAAGCTGAGAACAGGTCCGGGATGACGAAGGCAACCGGGCGATAGTCAAGGCAAGTTGCACCGCGCCCGATCCACAGTCGTTCCCGCGCAGGTGGATACGGCATAGCCCCGACCCGACACTGGGTTCGGTAGTGCCGCAAGCGCATCGCTCGCGGATAGGCCCCACCCCCAGCCCCTCCATTGAAGGGCAGGGGCGTCACCTGTTCGCGAGCGACTCTGGAGTGGGATGACCTGCCACTGACCCACCCCGTCATCCCCGCCTGCGCGGGGATGACGGCGAGAGTGGCTGGTGCCACTTGAAATCGTCCGAATCTAAGTAGTGACCGCATAAATGCAGCGGGACTGGACAAAACGCCTACTGTCGCCGATCTGCTTGTCCAGATCGGAGTCCCGGATGCATCGTTTACTGTCGTCTTGCGCTGCTATGCTTATGGTTTGCTTGCCAGCACAACCTGCAAGCGCCGCCATTATCATTGAATCCTATCGGTTCTCTGCGACGACCGAAGGTCCGATCACGTCGTTCAGCGGAACGACGACACTGGCGATTGATGAGGACGACATCGCAAGCCGCGTTCTCGCGTTCGATCTTACTGTCGGTGGCACCAATTTCACGGCGGCTTTGGTCGGGGTGCAGACGTTGATCGGCGGACGAGTGGTGGTGCTCCAACCTTTGGCGGCCCCATCGGTGGGAACCGACGGGTTCCAGCTATTCTTCGTGCGTGACGAACTTGACGGCGCGAACTTCGGCTATACGCTGGCTACCTCTCGGGGCCCGAATGATGCCTTCGGCTTCACGAGAGTCACGGTCGAACGGATCGCCGACGCGGTGCCCGAACCCGCCACCTGGGCGATGATGATCGTCGGCTTTGCGTTGACCGGCGGAGCGCTGCGCCGCCGGCGTGCGTGCTCCAACCTGGGCGCTATCGTCAGCGGTTGATCGAAGGGCCGCCGAAGTCGAACCAGCCGCGGCGTTCACCGGGCGTGCGGACGACGCGGCGGGCGGTGCCGATGCGACTGCTCGGCGCCACCACCGTCTCGCGGCGCTCGATCACCGGATCCGACACGGGCGTTGCGACCGGGGCTGCGGTCATCGGCGTGGCTGCGACCGGTGCGGCAGCAACCGGAGCGGCAGCGACCGGCGGGGCGCTGGCGAGGCGCGCATTCTCACGCTCCAACTCCGCGATCCGGCGATCGGCGTCGGCGACCCGCGCGTCGCTGTCCTTGCGGACGCCCGCATGCGCGTCCCGCTCGGCGAGGTAGCGGTCCTTCCACTTGCGCCCGCCCGGGTGGCTGGCGAGCCCCAGCAGCCAGCCGGCGACGAACAGGCAGATCAGTGCCGCGAATTGGGTCGGGGTGGTGAAGAGCATCGTCGAACCTCCTGTTACGCAGGCTCAACGACGTGGCGCGGCTTTGGCTCCGGATCAGTTCTTGAAAGCGTCGGAGATCGAGCAGGCTGCAGGCCCGAGAATGACGATGAACAGCACCGGCAGGATGAACAGGATCAGCGGCACCGTCATGATCGCGGGCAGACGCGCGGCCTTCTCCTCGGCGCGCATCATCCGTTCGTTGCGGAATTCGGCCGACAGCACGCGTAGCGCCGACGCGAGCGGGGTGCCGTATTTCTCGGTCTGGATCATGGTCGTGACCACGCCCTTCACCGCGTCGAGTGCGACCCGCTGCGCGAGGTTCTCGAACGCCTGGCGGCGTTCGGTGAGGAAGCCGAGTTCGATCGCGGTCAGCGTGAATTCGTCGCCCAGTTCGGGATAGGCGCGGCCAAGTTCGCGGGCGACCCGGTGGAATGCGGCGTCGACGGTCAGGCCCGCCTCGGCGCAGATCACCAGCAGATCAAGCGCGTCGGGCAGCCCCTTGCGGATCGCGTCCGACCGCTTCTGGATCTTGTTCTTCAGGTAGAAATCGGGCGCCTTGTAGGACAGCAGGAAGCTGACCGCGACGATCCCGTAGCGCTTGAGCGGGGAATAGTCCGCGAACATATCGGTGCCGTAGACCACGTACAGCATCAGCCCGCCGAACACGATCGGCAGCACCAACCGCCCGAAGATCACCGCGACCGCCCAGTCCTTGGACCGGATGCCGGCTTGCAGCAGCTTGATCTGCGCGGCCTTCACCTGGCTGTCTTGCAAGACCTTCAGCGAAGACAGCATCGTCCGCATCCGGTCGGCGGTGTCGTTGCGCTGGACGAGCTTGGCGCGGCGCTTGGTCGACGCGGTGATACCGGCCTTCAACTGTTCGCGACGGTCGTTCAGCGCCTTCACGCGCTTCGCCATCGGATCGTGGACGGTCATGATCGCGTAGATCGCGAGCAGCACCGCGAACGCCGCGACGCCCGACAACATCGTCGCCACCAGGATGACATCGACCCCGAGGATCGTCGGTCCGGCCGTCTGGCCCATCATCTTACCTCAGATCTCGAAGTTGATCATGCGTGACATGATGAACGCGCCGAGCGACATCCACACCATGCCCCCCATGCCTGCGACCATCAGCCGCTGATCGGCGAAGAAGCCCTGCATGTAGGTGTCGTTGATCATCCAGATCATGCCGAACACGATGAAGGGCAGCGATCCGATGATGTAGGCGGATGCCTTCGATTCGGACGACATCGCCTTGATCTTCAGCTTCATCTGGCCGCGCTGGCGCAGCACATGGGCCAGATTGGCGAGCGTTTCGGCGAGGTTGCCGCCGGTCTCGCGCTGGATGGCGATGGTGATGACGAAGAACTGGAATTCGGGCGTGCCGAGCCGGTCCGCGGTGTCCTGCAACGCCGCATCCATCGACCGGCCGATCTTCATCTTGTCCGACACCATCTTGAACTCGACCCCGACCGGGCCGTCGACTTCGGTCGCGACGACCGAAATCGTCTCGGTGATCGGCAAGCCCGAGCGCAGGCCACGGACCAGCAACTCGATCGCGTCGGGGAACTTGGCGGTGAACTTGGCGATCCGGCGCTTGATCATGTAGCCGACGACGAAATGCGGCAGCCCCGCGCCCGCGAACAGCCCGAGGAAGATGCCGAGCAGCAGCGGCAATCCCTTCAGCCAAAGCAGCAGCGCGACGACCACGAGGATGCCGAGGCTGGCCATGCCGTATTTACCGACGGTCCAGGGCTTGCCGGTCATCGCCAGCCGCTTCGCCAGCAAGGCCGGATTCGGCAGCAGCCGGCCCACCGCGAGATCCGCCGCGGTCTTGTGATTGGCCTTCACGCGACGCAGCTGCGCGTCGGTGACGACCACGCCCTCGACATGCCGCGCGCGCACCGCGGTCAGCCGGCGGGTCTGCGCGCGCGCCGGGGAGGGGCCCGCGAACGCGAACATGATCATGCCCAGCACGGCGAGCGCGCCGGTCGACATCAGCAGGAGCGTCATCAGGTCCATCGGCTCACCCGTGTCCGGTCTTGTCGCCCGCGGGGCTCACGGCGGCGATCACGTCTTGGCCGGCCGCTTGGACAGCAGCGCGCCGAGGCCCATCTTGCCGATCAGCGACTTGCCCTTGGCGTCGGGCTTGCCGCCACCCGCCTCGGTCGCGGCGGTTTCGCCGGTGTCGAGGATCCGCTGCGCCAGCTGGACGATCTGGGCGACGGTCTTGCCGTTCTTGCCCGCCTCCGCCAGCGGCTTGCCGAGCTTCGCCGCCTGCGACGCCAGCTTGACGTCGAACGGCACGACAAAGTCGATCTTGCGCTCGATCGATCCCTCGAAATCCTTGCGGCTGATCTCCGGCTGTCCCGATGCATGCATCTTGTTGGCGAGCACCGCGACGTTGGTCTGCGGTGCGTTGGTCTTCAGCCACGACAGGAGCCGGATCGTGTCGCGCGCCGCCGCCAGCGTGAGTTCGGTGACGATCACCGCCGCCTGGACATCGCTGATCAGATGCGGGTGCTGGACCAGCATGCCGCGCGGCAGATCGACGATCGTACATTCGAACGCTGCCCGCATCTCCTCCTGCAACTGGTAGAAGGCGGTGCCGTCGGTGAGCAAAGGTGAGTTGATCGGTGCTTCCGCCGACAGCACGGCGAGCTTCTCCGACGCCTTCACCATCGCGCGTTCGATGAACAGCCCGTCGATGCGGCTCGGGTTCTCGATCGCATCGGTCAGGCCGCGGCCGGGCTCGAGATCGAGCGTCAGCGCGCCGGTGCCGAAATGGATGTCGAGATCAAGCAGCGCGGTGGCGCGCTTCTCGCGGTCGGACATCAGCCAGGCGAGCGACGTCGCTATCGTGGAGGCGCCGCAGCCGCCGCGCGCGCCGATCACCGCGGTCGAGAAATGCGGCCGGTCGACCACCGCGTCGGCGAGCTTCGGCGCGTTGAGCATCGCCTGCGCATGGCTGAACGCCTCGCGCAGCATGTCTGGATGAAGCGGCTTCAGCAGGTAATCCTGGATCCCGCTGGCGACCAGGTCGCGGTACAGCCGGACGTCGTTGACCTGCCCCGACGCGATCACCACCGTGCCGGGCTCGCAGACCTCGGCGAGCGCGTTGATGTCGTTGAGCGGATCGCCCGATTCGGCGAGATCGACGAACAGGATCAGCGGCGAGGCGGAAACCGACAGCGACTGGATCGCATTGCGCAACCCGCCCTTGTTGATCTTGTCGAGCGACCAGCCGAGCTCGGCCGCAATCGGGCGGATCGCCTCTGCCGTGGTCTCGTCGCAGACGTAGGCGACGAAGGGCTCGCGGGTGCCGGCGCCGACGGATTTCCAGGGTGCGTTCATCTTAGTTGCCCTTCGAGCTTTCGGCCTTCACGATGTTCCCTTTGCCCGTCGTCGCAGCGTCGCGGTACGCATCGATCGCCTTGCGCGACACCGCCGGATCCTCGCCCTGCTGGATGGCGCGTCCGTGGACGAGATCCTCCGGGCGGGCGATCATCGCCGCGAGGTTCGAATTGACCGCGCAACCCTGGTTTGACGAGGTGTTGCTGTCGAACTCGTTGCTGGAATTGCGGCTATAGTCGGGGCAACCGGGGACCGACGCGCGCATGCGGCTGATCACGACGCGGATCGAACCCGGCGTGACTGCCGCCGCCGTGATCGGCGTTTCGCTGCTGAGCAACAGGCCATAGCCCGCGACCACGCCGGCGACTTCGCCGCGTGCCCGGGCGCCTTCGCGCGCGGGATCGTCGATCGCCACCTTGTCGCCGAAGCTCACATGCATCGAATCGAGCCAGCCCGTCAGCCGTTGGCGTTCGCCGACTGCAAGCCCGCCGCGCGCGGTCGCCAGGTCGAGCGCATAGTCGCTACGCGACACCACCGGCTGATGAACCGATTCCAGTCCGCGGTTCTGGGTGCCCATGCAACCCGCGACCAGCATGGCCGGGAACAGCGAGGCGAGGAGGAGCGTACGCTTGATCATCGTGGCTTGACCTCGGATCAGTTGGAGAAGCCGGGCGCGGGGGTCGCACCCTTCTTCGACTTGGGTTTGTCGGCGACCTGGCTGCGCTGCTCGGCCGCCGAAGCGGGGAGCGCGGGGGCGTTGGCGCCGATCGTCGGCGGCGCGGTCTCGGTCGCCATCGTCGGTACGGGCCGGCGGGCGCCACTCACCCCGTCGCCGATCTTGCCCATCAGCACGCGGCTGAGATCGCTCGGTGCCCGATAGCCGTCGGTCGGCAGCGCGATGTCGCCCATATTGTCGACCGGCTTGACCAGATAGGGCGTGATGATCACGACCAGCTCGGTCTCGTTGCGCTTCCAGCCGTTTGAGCGGAACAGCGCGCCCAGTACTGGAACGTCGCCGAGCCCCGGAGTCTTGTCGATCGAATTGTCGTGTTGGTTCTGCAACAAGCCACCGATCATCATGCTCTGGCCCGATCCGAGTTCCAGCGTGGTCTCGACGCGGCGCGTGCTGAGTCCGGGAATGACCGAGCCACCGATCGTCACCGATCCGGCCGCGGTGAGCTGCGACACTTCGGGGCGGACGCGCATGCTGATCCGGCCGTCGGACAAGACCGTCGGCGTGAACGCCAGGCTGACGCCATATTGCTTGTACTCGACGCTCTGCCCGCCGAACCCCTGGCTGATGATGATCGGAACCTCACCGCCGGCCAGGAAGGTCGCGGTCTCGCCCGACAGGGCGGTCAGGTTGGGGTTGGCGAGCGTCGAGACCTGCCCGAGCGTCTCGCCGAGATCGATCGTGCTGAGCAGGTCGAGGCCGAGCAGCCGGCCGGCGAGGCCGAGGGTGGTGCGCTGCGCACCCTGTTTGAAGGTGTTCTGCACCGCGTTGGGGTTCGACAGCTTGCCGCTATAGGGATCGAACGGCAGCCGCACCGAATTGGCGGGAAGGCCATAGGAACTCGACACGTCGACGGTGGGGAGGCCCGCCGTGCTGGCGTTGGCGATCGTTCCGGCGTTGCCGCTCTGGACGCCGAACTGAAAACCGCCCGTGGTGTCGCGGCTGGTGAGGTTCGATCCGATGTTCTTGACGAAGCTGCGGCTCACCTCGGCGATGCGGACCTGCAGGTTGACCTGGAGCGGCGTCGCGGTGCGCAGCCGCGACAGGACCTTCACGGACTCGCCGACATAGGCCTGCACCAGCCGTTCGGCCTCGGCCGCATCTTCGGGTCCGGCAACGGTGCCGGTGAGCAGCACGAGGCCGTTCATCGGAGTCGCCACGACCTTGGCGTCGGGCATCGCCAGCTTTAGCATCGATCCGATCGAATCGTAATTGTCGCCGACCCGGACGGTCGTCGAATAGACCACTGCGCCACTCTTGGCGGTTGCGGAGATCGTCGTTTCGCCGGTCTTCTTGCCGAACACGTAGAGCAAGGTGGGCGAGCGTACCTGGACATCGGCGATGTCGGGATTGGCCACGAACACGTCGGACATCGGGCGCGCCAGCGTGATCAGGCGACCACGGCCGGTGTTGACCTGGAACAGCGAGGATCCCGAGCGGACCTGTGGAGTCTTGCTCGACTGGGCGGGCGCGGCGCCCGAGGCGACCATTGCGGCGGCGGCGAGTGCCACGGCCAATGGCGTGCCGATCGGGGCGAAGGAGATGCGCATCTTAGTTGTTCCCCTGGACCGGGCTGGGTGCCGCATCGCCGTGCATGCTGGGTGCTGGCGGCGCCGCGGTGACGACCATGTTCTTGTTACGGGCACCGACGGGCACGACTTCCGTGCTGTTGCCGCGTGCGACGCGAACGGTCGGCCCATCGATGATCGGTGCGATAGCTGCGCTCGGCGGGCGGCCTGGCACGGTGCTGCGCTGGAAGCGCGATACGTCGGCGCCGGTAGCGAAGGTGGACCGGCCGATGGCCGGCTGGCTGGCGAGCTGGACGAGCATCGCCTGTTCCGCCCGTGCATCGCCGTTGGCGGGAACCTTCACGCGGCCTGATGCGATCGCTTCCTCGAGCTCGGCATTGTTGTCGGCGATCGAGCGGAGCGACAGCGACAGCGAGCCGAGCGTCTGCGCGACCGCGAGCTGTTCGGCGAGCTTGGGGGTAGCCTCCACGGTCACGCTGCCGAAGGTACGAACGACGGTCTTGCCGTCTTCGCCCACGGTATTGTCGGTGCGCTGGTCGGTGGCGAGGACGCGGACGTTGCGCATCACCGTCTCGGACACCTTCAGCGGCATGCCGTCGCCGCCGCCCGGCACGTTCGAGGTCAGCACCACGTCGATGCGATCGCCCGGGAATACGAAGCCCGCGACCGAGGTCTGGGCCGAGACGGGGAACGTAACCGCGCGCATGCCCGGGCCGAGCGCGGCGGCGAGGAAGCCACGGTCGCCGGGCTTGACCAGCGCGCCCTGCGTGAGCGGCTGGCCAGCAGTGATGGCATTGCGCACGACGGTGCCCTGCAGCGCGCGGAGGTCGGTCTGCGCCTTCAGATAATAGGCGCCGTCGACCAGCTCCTTCGGCCAGGGCTGGAACTTCAGTGCGGTTGCGTCGAGGATCGTGCCGACCGGCAGCGCGCGCGTGGCGACCAGCACTTCGGGCCCGTCGATCGGGGCGACGCCCGCTGCGGCGGCCTGCGGTGTCGCACTCCCGGCGATGAGCGTGCGGGCGAAGAATGCCGTGATGGCGGCGACGATCAATGCGCCTGCCAGCAGCATTATCTTGCGACTATCCATGTCTCATCGGGCCTTTCGGAGCGCCGTCGGTTGATCCGGCATTAAGCATTTCACAGAAAACGGTTAAAAATCGGTTCGCGGATGGACATCAGCGCCGCGAAGACGATCGCGACACCGTACGGAACCTCGATCGCACCGCCCGCGCGGCGCAGTTTTCCTTCGACGATCATCGCCAGCGTCACGATGCCGCCCGCGATCGACATCACCATCAACATCGTCATGAAGGCGTCGACCGGCAGCCACAGCGCGAGCGCGGCGATCAGCTTCACGTCGCCACCGCCCATCCACCCCATCGCGAACGCCGCGAAGAAGATCGCGAGCACCGCCGCGGCGAGTGCGATCTGGACCGCGACATCGGGGTAGAGCGACAGTCCGTGTGCAAGCCACCAGAGCGGCGCGAGCGCGACGATCGCGCCGCTCTTCCAATTGGCGATTTCGCGGGTACGGATGTCTTGGACACCCGCGGACAACAGCAGCGACGCCAAGGCGACGATCGCGAAGGCGCCGAGATAATCGTTCCAAACCATCGCGTCGTCGTAGACGTCGGCGCTTTCGAAAACGTAACCATGATGACGATGAACGATCCAAGCACGTCCGATCCGGCCCGTTTCCGCCGTGCGCTGCCCACGGACGCGGTCCTGTCGACATGGATCGCGCCCGACGGATGGGCGCTGCGCCGCCTCGATTGGCCTGCGCCGGTGGGTGCGGTGCGGGGTGCGATCCTGTTCCAGGGCGGACGCGGCGACATCATCGAAAAGTATCTGGAGGCGATGACCCATTGGCACGATGCCGGGTGGACGGTGACGTCGTTCGACTGGCGCGGACAAGGCGGCTCGGGGCGCACGACCGCGGACCCGCATGTCGGCCACGCGTCGAGCTTCGCGCCGTTCGTCGACGACCTAAGTGCCCTGTGGCGCGGGTGGCGCGCGACGACACCGGGGCCGCACGTCGTGATGGGGCATTCGATGGGCGGACACCTCGTCCTGCGCGCCATCGTCGAAGGCGCGATCCATCCTGATGCGGCGGTGCTGGTCGCGCCGATGCTCGGCCTGCGCTCGCCGGTCGGCGCGACATGGGGAGAGCGACTGGCGCGGGTCATGGGTGGGCTGGGCGACGCCACGCGGCCGGCGTGGAAGGGCCATGAGCGGCCGGGTGCGATCGATCGCCAGCCGCTGCTGACCAAGGACAAGTCCCGCTACGACGACGAGCTTTATTGGTATGGCGCGGTGCCGACGCTGCGCCTCGGTCCGCCGAGCTGGGCGTGGCTGGTGGAGGCGTTCGCATCGACGCGGCGGCAGCGGGCCGATCCGCGGCTTCGCTCGACGGCAACGCCGGTGCTGATGCTGGTCGCGGATGCCGATGCGCTGGTCGATCCGCACGCCGCCCTCGCGGTCGCGGCGGCGCTGCCGGTGGTCGAGGTGATCCGGTTCGGCGCGGAATCGGCGCACGAGATCCTGCGCGAAGCCGATGGCGTCCGCGACCGCGCCTTGACCGCGATCGACACCTTCCTCGACGCACGGGCGCCGGCGCTGTGATCTACGACATCGCCATCATCGGCGCCGGGATCGCAGGCGCGACGCTCGCCGCCGAACTGGTCCCCGACGCGCGGGTTCTATTGCTCGAGTCGGAAGAAACGCCCGGCTACCACGCCACCGGACGATCCGCGGCCTTCTGGTCCGAAACCTATGGCGGCCCCGCGATCCAGCCGCTGACGAGCGCATCGCGCGGGGCCTTCGATGCGGGTGGCTTCCTCTCGCCCCTGGGTTCGCTGCACATCGGCACGGCCTCGGACGAAGCCACCGTCGATGCCTTCCTCGCGGCGTTCGCGAACAGCGGCGTCGTTCTGGAGCGCGTCGATCCCGCGGCGACGATACCCGGCCTTCGCGCGCCGTGGACGCTAGGCGTCTGGGAGCCGAGCTGCGCCTATATCGATGTCGCTGCACTCCACGCCGCTGCACTGGCGGCCGCGCGGCGTGGGGGTGCGAAGCTGGTCACTGACGCGGCGTTGCAGGCGGCGGAACGCCGTGATGGCGCCTGGACGCTGACCACGCGCGCAGGCGTGTTTCAGGCGGCAATCCTGGTCGATGCTGCGGGCGCATGGGCAGACCCCGTGGCGCGAATTGCCGGCGCCGCACCGATCGGCATCACCCCCTATCGACGCACGATGGTCCAGCTACGTACCGACCCTTCGCCACCCGATCGCCTGCCGCATGTCGCCGACATCGGCGGCCGCTTCTACTTCAAGCCCGAGGCGGGCGGGCGGCTGTGGCTGAGCCCGCACGACGAAAGCCCCGCGGAGGCGGGCGATGCGCAGCCCGAGGAGTTCGACGTCGCGATCGCGATCGACCGCTTCGAAGGGGTCGTCGACTGGCGGGTCGCAGCAGTCGAGCGCCGCTGGGCAGGCTTGCGCAGCTTCGCGCCCGATCGGCGCCCGGTCTACGGCTTCGACCCGCAGGTCGCGGGGTTCTTCTGGTGCGCGGGGCAGGGCGGCTTCGGGATCCAGACCGCTCCCGCCGCGGCAATGGTGGCGGCGGCATTGCTGCTGGGTCGCACGCCGGATGCCGCGATCGCGGGGATCGATCTGGAGCAGTATTCGCCCCGGCGGTTCTAAGCCCGCCGCCCCGGCGTCGCTGCCACCGCCGCGTCGCTCGCCAACTTGTCGGCGCGTTCGTTGTCGGGGTGGCCGGCATGGCCCTTCACCCAGATCCATTCGATCTGGTGGCGCTCCGCCGCGGCGATCAGCGCGTGCCATAGCTCGGCGTTCTTGACCGGCTTCTTGTCGGCGGTGCGCCAGCCGTTGCGCTTCCACCCCGCGACCCATTTGGTCAGCCCGTCCATGACGTAGCGGCTGTCGGTCGACAGCTTGACCGAACATGGCCGCACAAGCGCGTTCAGCGCCTCGATCGCGGCGGTCAGCTCCATGCGATTGTTGGTGGTATTGGGGTCGCCGCCCGACAACTCCTTCTCCGCCCCCCCAAACCGCAACACCGCGCCCCAGCCACCCGGGCCGGGGTTGCCCTTGCAGGCGCCATCGGTGGCGATCTCGACATCGGTCATGCGAAATGAGTTCCGGATTCGTAAGCATCGAGCCGCCGCAGATAAGCGAGCGGGTCCTTGCGCGTTACCAGCGCATCGGCCGGCGTGTTGAGCCAATCCCAGGCGCGGGTCAGCAGGAAACGGATGCACGCGCCGCGCGCCAGCACCGGCAGCGCGGCACGCTCCGCGGCCGAGATCGGGAACGCGCTGGCGTAGCCCTCGATCAGCGCGTTCCCGACCGCCGGATCGAGCGGCGCTCCGGTGGCATCGAACGCCCAACTGCCGTGCAGCACCGCGAGGTCATAGGCGCGTATCTCCGTGCACGCGAAATAGAAGTCGATCAGCCCGGTGACGCGGTCGCCCAGCATCAGGACGTTGTCGGGAAAGAGATCGGCATGGATCGCGGATACCGGCAGGTCGGCGGGCCAATCGGCCTCGACCGACACGAGCGCGGCATCGACGCGGTCGAACAAGCCCGGGGCGATCGTGTCGAGATCGCGGCCGCAGCGCTCCAGCAAGGGGCGCCAGCTTGCCACACCGAGTGCGTTCGGGCGCGTGCCGGTGAAATCGGCGAGATCGCGGTGCATCCTGCCCATCGCCACCGCCGCGGCATGCGCCTGCGCCGGAGTGGGGAACGAGACCGATACGCCCTTAAGGAACTCGATGAGGCATGCGGGGCGGCCTTCCAATGTCTGGATGAGCGTACCCTCGCGATCGGCAAGCGCGCGGGGGACGAGATTGCCGCGGTCGGCGAGGTGATCGAGCATCGCCATGAAGAACGGAAGGTCGGCCGCGGCAACGCGCTTTTCGTAGAGCGTCAGGATGAAGCGGCCGCGCGTGGTGTCGACCATGTAGTTGGAGTTCTCGACTCCTTCCGCGATGCCCTTTGCGGAGATCGGCTCGCCATGATCGTAGCGCGACAGGAACGCGCCCAGCGCCTCCGCCGATACATGGGTATAGACCGCCATCTACGCAGCGGCGTCGAGGCCGCGCGGCAGCTTGAAGGCGATCGTCTCGCGCGTGGTCTCGACCTCGCGCTCGCGGATGTCGAAGCGCTCGGCGAGCCGCGCGACCAGTTCGCGGACCAGCAGCTCGGGCGCGGAGGCGCCGGCGGTGAGGCCGAGCGTGGCGACGCCGTCGAGGAAGGCCCAATCGAGATCGGCGGCCCGCTGGATCAGCCGCGCCGGCGTGCCCTCGCGCTCGGCGACCTCGACCAGGCGTACCGAATTCGACGAATTGGGGGCGCCGATCACCAGCAAGGCGTCGCAGCTCGCCGCGATCGCCTTCACCGCCGACTGACGGTTGGAGGTGGCGTAGCAGATGTCTTCGCCGCGCGGGGCCTGCATGGCGGGAAAGCGGTGTTGCAACGTACGCACGACCTCTGCGGTGTCGTCGACCGACAGCGTGGTTTGGGTCAGAAAGGCCAAATTGGTGGGATCGGCAGGGGCGAATGTTTCGGCATCGGCGACGGTTTCGATCAGCGACATCGACCCGGCGGGAACCTGGCCGAAGGTGCCGATCACCTCGGGATGCCCAGCGTGGCCGATGAATACGATGTGCCGCCCGCTCGCGACCAGCCGTTCCGCCTGGCGATGGACCTTGGAGACCAGCGGGCAGGTCGCGTCGAGATAATCGAGCCCGCGGCCCTGCGCCTCCGCCGGCACCGATTTCGGCACGCCGTGCGCGGAGAAGACGACGGGTGCGCCATCGGGCACCTCGTTCAGTTCCTCGACGAAGACCGCGCCCTTGGCCTTCAGGCTGTCGACGACGAACTTGTTGTGGACGATCTCGTGCCGCACGAACACGGGAGCGCCGTGCTTTTCGATCGCGAGTTCGACGATGCGGATCGCGCGGTCGACCCCGGCGCAAAAGCCACGGGGCGCGGCGATCAGCAGGTCGAGGACGGGTTTCTCGGTCAATGCCATGATGGGTGCGGCTCTACGCGATTGCTTGCGCGGGGTGAAGCCGGTTCCTATGATGCCGCGCACGAGTGGAGCGGCGGGTCCTCGCTGCTTCCCACGCCCGGCCGAGGCCGTTCGAAAAGGTACGCGTTTCCGTGAAAATCATCCCGATCGGCTGCTCCGCCCTCGCGCTCGTCCTCGCCGGGTGCTCCAGCAAGGGAGACATCGACGCGACCGGCGGCATCAATGCGGTTCGATCGGCCTGCCCGGCGGTAGCGCTGCCGGCGGGCACCGGGGACATCACCTTGTTCGATCCCGCCACCAGCACCGATGCCAACGCGATCGACGTGACCGCAACGATCAGCAACCTTCGGTCGACCTGCAACGATGCGGGCGATCAGATCGTGACCACGGTGACCTTCGATGTTGATGCGCGCCGCGCCCGTGCGGAAGCCGCCCGCGACCTGACGCTGCCGTACTTCATCACCGTGGTTCGCGGCGGCAATGCCGTCGTCGCTAAGCGGATCGGGCGCGTCGGGGTGCATTTCGACGCCGGTCAGCAGCGTGCGCACACCAGCGGCACCGCCTCGACCCAGATCACGCGCACCGCGGCGACGTTGAGCCAGGAAGTCCGCAACCAGTTGACCAAGCGCCGCAAGGCAGGCGATCAGGATGCGGCGGTGGACCCGTTGTCGCGTCCCGAAGTCCGCGAGGCGGTGCTGCGCGCGAGCTTCGAGGCACTGGTCGGTTTTCAGCTCACCAACGACCAGTTGAAGTATAACGCGACGCGTTGATGCGGGATGCCCCGATGACCGATTGACTCGGTCGAGCGAGCACGCCAGAGCCTGACCCGTCGATGCCGGGCAACCGGCATGGGAACGCGCGGGAGAGAGCCCAGTAGATGGGCCGCCGAAGGAGCAACCACCCCGGAATCTCTCAGGCAAACGGACCGCGCGGGCCGGATCGACACTCTGGAAAGCGGCAGGCCCTTGCAGGGCCCGCCCACCGAAGGGGTAAGCCGCGACGCTTCAGGCGTCCCGGCGAAAGCTCTCAGGTTCCCGTGACAGAGGGGGTATCGATCGTTGCCGGGTCCAAGGGCCCGAAGGCGGTCGTCCCTTCGACGGAGAGCCGGCATGAGCGACCACAGCAAACTCATCGACCAAGCCGACGATTACGTCGCACCCGAGACCGAGCTGTTGCCGCTCGACGCGTGGCACCGCGCGCGCGGTGCGCGGATGGTGACGTTCGCGGGCTATGAGATGCCGATCCAGTATGACGGCATCATGGCCGAGCATCTGTGGACCCGCGAAGCCGCGGGACTGTTCGACGTAAGTCATATGGGCCAGCTGCTGCTGTCGGGCGAGGGGCTGGACGACGCGCTGGAGGCGCTGATCCCCGCCGATGTGAAGGGCCTCGCGCTCGGCGCGCAACGCTATTCGCTGCTGCTCGACGAGGGCGGTGGGATCCTCGACGATCTGATGATCTCGCGCTGGCCGGGTGGGATCTACATGGTCGTCAATGGCGCGACCAAATATGACGATCTGGCGCATCTTCGCGAGAACCTGCCCGACGCGATCACGATCAACCATCTCGACGACCGCGCCTTGCTGGCGTTGCAGGGACCGCAGGCGTTCGCGGTGTTGAAGCGCCACGTCACGGGCGATCATCCGCTCGAGGCGCTTACCTTCATGCGCGGCGGGCGGTTCGCGATCGCCGGCGTCGACGCGTATATTAGCCGGTCGGGCTATACCGGCGAAGATGGGTTCGAGATCTCGATTCCCGCAGACGCGGCGGAGCAGATCGCGACGCTGCTGGCGGACGAGCCTGAGGTGAAGCCGATCGGTCTCGGCGCACGCGATTCGTTGCGGCTGGAGGCGGACCTGCCGCTCTATGGCCATGATCTCGATACCGAGGTCACGCCGATCATGGCCGGGCTCGGCTTCGCGATCGGCAGCAAGCGTCGTCGCGAGGGCGCGGACTTCCCGGGCGCCACGCGTATCCTGATGGAGCGCGAGCAGGGGCCGGTGGCTAAGCGCGTCGGGCTAATCGTCGAGGGTCGCCAGCCGGTCCGCGAAGGCGCCGCGGTTGTCGACGACGACGACAGCGATATCGGCAAGGTAACCAGCGGCGGCTTCGCGCCGACGCTCGGTGCGCCGATCGCGATGGCCTATGTCCCCGCCGCGCTCGCCGTTCCCGGCACCGTCGTGCGGATCGCCCAGCGTGGCAAGGTCCACCACGCGACGGTCGCCGAGATGCCCTTCGTTACCCACCGCTATGTCCGAGCAGGAGGCAAGTGAGATGAGCCGTTATTTTACCGAAGACCATGAGTGGATCGACGTCGACGGCGATGTCGGCACGGTCGGAATCTCCGAATACGCACAGAGCCAGCTGGGCGACATCGTGTTCGTCGACGTCCCCGAAGCGGGCAAGCAGATCGCCAAGGGCGACGAGGCGGCGGTGGTCGAATCGGTGAAGGCCGCGTCCGACGTCTACTCGCCGGTGTCGGGGGTCGTCGTCGAAGGCAACGCCGCGCTGACCGACGAACCTGCGCTGGTCAATACCGATCCGGAAGCGGGTGGCTGGTTCTTTCGGATCACGCTGTCGGATACGGGCGAGCTCGGTTCGTTGATGGACGAAGCGGCCTACGCGGCGTTCGTCGAGAAGCTCTGACACTTCCCTCCCCAACCCCTCCCGCAAGCGGAGGGGGGAGATCACATGATGCGTTACCTGCCGCTTACCCAGCCCGATCGCGACGCGATGCTTGCCGTCATCGGGGCATCGTCGATCGACGACCTGTTCGTCGACGTGCCGGAGGAGGCCCGGCTCGATGGGCCGATTCGCGACCTGCCGATGCATGCCAGCGAGCTTTCGGTCGAACGCCACATGTCCGCGCTCGCCCGGCAGAACCTAGCGGCGGGCGAGGCGCCGTTCTTCCTCGGTTGCGGCGCCTATCGGCATCATGTGCCGGCGTCAGTCGATCACCTGATCCAGCGCGGCGAGTTCCTGACCGCGTATACGCCGTACCAGCCGGAGATCGCGCAGGGCACGTTGCAGATGCTGTTCGAGTTCCAGACGCAGGTCGCGCGGCTGCTCGGCACCGATGTCGCCAACGCATCGATGTACGACGGCTCGACCGCGTGCTGGGAGGCGATCGGCATGGCGCGGCGGATCACACGGCGCGGCAAGGCGATCCTGTCGGCGGGGCTGCACCCGCATTACGTGTCGGTCGCGAAGACGATGGCTAAGTTCACCGGTGACCAACTCGAGACCGCAGTCCCGGTGCTCGGCCCGGACACGGACTTCGCAACGCTCGCCGATCAGGTCGACGACGATACGTCGTGCGTCGTCGTGCAATATCCCGATATCCTCGGCCGGGTCGCCGACTTGTCGGCACTCGCGGCGAAGTGCCACGAGCATAAGGCGCTACTGATCGCGGTGGTGACGGAGCCGGTGGCGCTCGGCGCGCTGCGGTCGCCGGGCGAGATGGACGCGGACATCGTCGTCGGCGAGGGTCAGTCGATCGGCGTCGGACTGCAGTTCGGCGGACCCTATGTCGGGCTGTTCGGCTGCAAGGAGAAATACGTCCGGCAGATGCCCGGCCGGCTGTGCGGCGAGACCGTCGATGCAGACGGCCGTCGCGGCTTCGTGCTGACGCTGTCGACCCGCGAGCAGCATATCCGTCGCGAAAAGGCGACGTCGAACATCTGCACCAATAGCGGGCTCTGCGCGCTGGCCTTCTCGGTCCATATGACGCTGTTGGGCGAGAAGGGGCTGCGGACGCTCGCCACGATCAACCACCAGGGAGCGATCGCGGCGGCGGAGCGGCTGGCGAAGGTGCCGGGCGTGCGGGTCGTCAACGACGCGTTCTTCAACGAATTTACGCTGGAACTGCCGAGCGAAGCGCGGCCGGTGGTGCGGACGCTCGCCGATCGCGGGATCCTTGCCGGCGTGTCGCTGGGGCGGCTTTACCCTGGCGAGGCGGGAATCGCGAACGGACTGGTCGTCGGGGTGACCGAGACGACGACCCCCGAGGATGTCGAGACGCTGGCGACGGCGCTTCAGGAGATTTTGGCATGACGATCAACGCAAGCGGCTGGCGCCCCGGCGCCCCGGTGCAGGGCGACGGCCGGGCGACGACATCGACCGGCAGCAAGGCATTGATGCTGGAGGAAGCGCTGATCTTCGAGATCGGGGACGATCAGACGACGGGGGTGGATTTCGATGGTCTCCGTGTTCCTGCGAACGCAGGAACCCAGAATACCGAGCGCGACGACCGTGACTCTGGGCTCCTGCTTTCGCAGGAGAACAAGCTCGGTGGGCTGTTCCGGTCGGCGCCGATCGGCCTGCCCGGCCTGTCGGAGCCGGAGACGGTGCGGCATTATACGCGGCTGTCGCGGCAGAATTACGCGATCGACCTCGGGCTGTTTCCGCTCGGATCGTGCACCATGAAGCATAATCCGCGCCTGAACGAGAAGATGGCGCGGTTGCCGGGCTTCGCCGACATTCACCCGCTCCAGCCGGTCGATACCGTGCAGGGTGCGCTCGGCGTGATCAACGAACTCGCACAGTGGCTGATCACGCTGACCGGCATGCACGGGGTCGCGATGAGCCCCAAGGCGGGCGCGCATGGCGAATTGTGCGGGATCCTTGCGATCAAAGCGGCGCTGGAGGCACGTGGCGAGGGGCATCGCAAGATCATCCTCGTGCCCGAGAGCGCTCACGGCACCAACCCGGCGACCGCTGCGTTCGCGGGATTCCAGGTCGAGGATATTCCCGCCACCAGTGAGGGGCGGGTCGACACCGAAGCGCTGAAGGCGCGGCTTGGGCCAGACGTGGCGGGGGTGATGATCACCAACCCGAACACCTGCGGGCTGTTCGAACGCGACATGAAGGCGATCTCCGACGCGGTCCATGCGATCGGCGGTTACGTCTATTGCGACGGCGCCAACTTCAACGCGATTGTCGGCCGGGTTAGGCCAGGCGACCTCGGTATCGATGCGATGCACATCAACCTCCACAAGACCTTCTCGACCCCGCATGGTGGCGGCGGGCCGGGGTCGGGTCCGGTGGTGATGTCGGAGGCGCTGTCGCCGTTCGGGCCGCTGCCGTTCACTGCGCGCCATGCGGACGGGCATTTCACGCTGGTCGAGGAAGAGACCGCGGGCGAGGAGCATCCGCTCACCTTCGGCCGGATGACCGCGTTCCACGGCCAGATGGGGATGTTCACCCGCGCGCTGACCTACATCCTCAGCCATGGCGCCGATGGGTTGCGCCAGGTAGCGGAGGATGCGGTGCTCAACGCCAATTACGTGCTCCGCTCGCTCGACGACACGCTAGTCGCGCCGTTCGGGCATAGCGGCCCGTGCATGCACGAGGCGCTGTTCAGCGATGACGGCCTCGCCGCCGGCTTCTCGACGATCGACGTCGCCAAGGGACTGATCGACGAGGGCTATCACCCGATGACGATGTACTTTCCGCTGGTGGTGCACGGCGCGATGCTGATCGAGCCGACCGAGACCGAGAGCAAGGCCGCGCTCGACCAGTTCATCGGCGCGCTGCGATCGGTCGCGGAGCGGGCGAAGGCCGGCGACAAGGCGCTGAAGTCGGCGCCGCACTTCGCCCCGCGGAGCCGGCTGGACGAGACGATGGCGGCGCGCAAGCCGGTGCTGGTGTGGAAGGAACGGCCGCTCGCGGAGGCGGCGGAATAGCGCAGCCGCGGGGTCGAAGAGTCACAAGAGTCGCACCAATACGCGTGTGCGAGGGTTGGGCCGGCGATGTCAAAGAGCGGGCTGTCTGGGCAAGCTGCGGGAAAGTATCACGGGCGCTGTGATGTAGGACAGCGGCTGCGATGCCGGCTTGTCCCTGCACAAGTCGGAGTGCGGCCCGCGAAGCGGCTGATGTTCCCACTTGCTCCACCCCGGCGAAGGCCGGGGCCCAGGTGGAGACGATCGTGGCTGACCGCACCACACCGTTACAACGGCCTTCCCGACTGGGCCCCGGCCTCCGCCGGGGTGGTGCGTGCGGTCGTGAGTAGCATGCTGCGCCTTGGCCATTTCCGACTGGGAGCACCCGTTACCCACTCGCGGCGGTCGCATCCTCGGTAAGCACGCGGCGGCGGATATGTTCGCGCCAGACGATGTAGAGGCCGCTGGCGACGATGATCGGCGCGCCCAGCCAGGTCGCCGACGCGGGCAGCACGTCGAACACCACCCAGCCGAACAGCGTCGCCCACAGCAAGCTCGAATAATCCATCGGCACCACGACCGATACCGGGCCGAGCCGCAGCGAGTTGGTCATCGCGATCTGCGCGAGCCCGCCGAGCCCGCCGACGCCGGCGAGCCAGCACCAGGTGGCGACGGGGTGCGCCTGCGCCGCGCCGGCGTAGAGCAGCGACAGCGGCAGCACCGACAGCGCGGAGAACCAGAATACCGTCGTCAGCGCGCTCTCGGTTCGCCCGATCCGCCGCAGCAGGATGGTCACCATCGCGGTGCCGAACGCGCCGGCCAGTGCGCAGCCCGCGCCCCATAAAGGAAAGTGGCTGCCGCTCGGCTGGGCGACGATCAGCACCCCCGCGAAGCCGGTCGCCACCGCCAGCCAACGGTGCCAGCCGGTCGGCTCGCGCAACACCAGCGCGCCGAGGATGGTCGCGAAGATCGGCACGGTGAAGCCGATCGTCGTCGCCTCCGCGAGCGGCAGCGCGACGATGCCGTTGAAGGTAAACGCCATCGCGGTCAGCCCCACGACCGCGCGCAGGACGTGCGCGGGCAGCCGCGTGGTCGCGACCGAGCGCCGCCCCGGCCCCGCGGCGATCACCGCGGCGACCAGCAGGCAGGCACCGAACTGGCGGAAGAACAGGATCTCCGACACGCTAGCACCGCCGCGTTCGGCGAGCTTGATGCAGACGTTCATCGCCGCGAAGACGAGCACGGACGTCAGGCGCATCGCGATCGCGGGCAGGATGCGGTCGGTGTTCACGCGGGCGGCTTAGCGTGCGCGGCGGGCACGACCACCCAAATTCCTGCCTCAGCATGGAGCGGAATTCACGGGTGACGCGCGGGAGCGGTTTGGCTAGGCGTCGCGGCCATGAAGCATGCTCTCTCCGTCACCCGCGACCAGGATTTCGCCGCCTGGTATCAATCCGTCATCACCGAGGCCGATCTCGCCGAGGAATCGGGCGTGCGCGGCTGCATGGTGATCCGGCCATGGGGTTACGGGATCTGGGAACGGATCCAGCGGCTGCTCGACGATCGCATCAAGGCGACGGGCCACGAGAACTGCTATTTTCCGCTGTTCATCCCGTTGTCGTACTTCGAGAAGGAGGCCGAGCATGTCGAAGGCTTCGCCAAGGAAATGGCGGTGGTCACGCATCACCGGCTGATCGCGGACGGCAAGGGCGGGCTGGTGCCCGATCCCGCCGCCAAGCTGGAGGAGCCGCTGGTGGTTCGGCCGACGTCGGAGACTGTGATCGGCACCGCGTTTGCGCGCTGGGTGCAGTCGTGGCGCGATCTGCCGGTGCTGATCAACCAATGGGCCAATGTCGTGCGGTGGGAAATGCGGACGCGGATGTTCCTGCGGACGTCGGAGTTCCTGTGGCAGGAGGGGCATACCGCGCACGCAACCGCGGACGAGGCGCGCGAAGAGACGCTCAAGATGCTCGAAGTCTATCGCAGCTTCGCCGAAGATTGCCTCGCGCTGCCGGTGGTCGCGGGCGAGAAGCCGGAGAACGAGCGGTTCCCCGGCGCGGTCGCCACCTACTCGATCGAGGCGATGATGCAGGACGGGAAGGCGTTGCAGGCGGGAACCTCGCACTTCCTCGGCACCAATTTCGCGCGCGCGCAGAACATCCGCTTCCAGAACACTGGGGGCGAGTTCGAGCTCGCGAACACCACCAGTTGGGGCGTGTCGACGCGGATGATCGGCGGGGTGATCATGGTGCATGGCGACGACGACGGGCTGCGCGTGCCGCCGCGGATTGCGCCGTGGCAGGTCGTGATCGTGCCGATGCTGCGCGACAATGACGAGGATGCGGCGCTGATCGGCTATTGCAAGGAATTGCAGGCGGCGCTGGCGGCTACCGGCGCGCTGGGCGAGCCGGTGCGGGCGCTGCTCGATCTGAAGCCCGCCAAGTCGACGACCAAGCGCTGGGGCTGGGTGAAGAAGGGCGCGCCGATCGTCGTCGAAGTCGGCGGGCGCGACATGGCCGGGGGCAACGTGTCGGTGATCCGCCGCGACCGGCTGTACCGCGAGGACGGCAAGCTCGACAGCCGGATCATGACGCGTCTTGAATTCGAGGGCGACGTCGGCGGGTTGCTGGCCGAGATCCAGGCGGCGTTGCATGCGGACGCGCGGGCGCGGCTGGAGGCGAACATCGTGCCGGCGAACGACTGGGCCGCGCTGGAGGATCATTTTGCGGACGGCGCGCGCAATCCGGGATGGCGCACGGTCGAATGGTCGAAGCCGACGGGCGAGGCGCTCGACAAGGTGGTCCAGCGGTTGAAGGCGCTGAAGCTTACGTTGCGCAACGTGCCCCTCGACGCGGCGCCTGCGACCGGCGCCTGCGTGTTTACCGGCGCCCCCGCCGTGGAGCGGGTGCTGGTCGGGCGGAGCTACTAGGCCGCGATCTGCAGCGCCGACCGTTGCGGGGCGGCCGCGTCGGCGTTGTTGAGACGGGCGATACGCGCGCGGCTTTCCTCGATCAGCGCGTCGATTTCGGCTGCGGCGTTGGCGGATTGGTTGGCGAGCTTGCGCACCTCTTCCGCCACGACCTTGAAGCCGCGACCCGCTTCGGCGGCGCGACCTGCCTCGACCGCGGCGTTGAAGGCGAGCAAGTTGGTCATGCGCGCAATCTGATCGATCTTGACCACCGTGGCGGTGACGTTGTCGAGCATCAACTGCATCGCCGACGAGGTTTCCTGCACCGTCCGCCTGCGCGGGGTAATGTCGACGCCGACCATCAGGATCTGTTCGACCGCGCCTTCCAGGTTGGTGAGCGGCGAGAAGGTGGCGTCGAGCCACATCTCGACCCCCTTGGGATCGGGCCACGAGACTTCCGCGCGTACCACCTCCTGGCGGGTGATGCAGGCGATCTGATTGGCGCTCAGCATGCTGGACAAGGGTCGGCTCGGGCGACCGTCGAGGAACGGGTTCAGCGACGTGCAGTTCCCCGCGACATCCCATTCGGCCAACGCGGTCGCGAAGCCGATCGCGCGCAGCTTGGAATCGAACTGCAGCGAGCGTGACTTCGTCTCGGTCACGTTCGCCTGGATCGAGATGAACTTCTCGATCTGTCCGTTCGCATCGCGCACCGGGTTGATCGCAAGCGAGATCCAATAGGGCTCGCCCGCCTTGTTGTAGTTCAGGATCTCCTCGTAGAAGGATTCGCCGGCGGCAAGCTTGGCGCGGACCAGCGCGATGATCTTGGGATCTGTCGCGCGTCCCTGGAGAAAATCGCCGGGCTTCTTGCCGATCACGTCCGCCACACGGTAGCCCGTGAGCCGTTCGAAGCCACGGTTGGCGAAGATGATGCGCTTGTCTGCGCCGGTGATCACGACGCTGTTGTCCGTACCGTCGGCCACGAGCGACAGCAGGTTAAATTGCTGACGCTGGAGGACCCGTTCGGTGATGTCGCTGGCATATTTCACGACCTTGAACGGCACGCCCGCGGTGTCGAAGATCGGAGTGTAGGCTGCCTGCAACCAGATCATGCGTCCCTTGCTGTCGATGCGGCAGAATTCGCCCGCTTGGCATTGGCCATCGTTCAATGCCCGCCAGAACGCGGCATAGTCGGGGTCATCGCGCTCGTCCGGCAGCACGAACATCCGGTGGTGCTTGCCGACGATCTCGCGCTCGCTGTAGCCTACCGTGTTGCAGAACAGCGCGTTGGCGGACGAGATGACCCCGTCCATGCCGAAGGTGATTACCGCCTGGGTGAGCCCGATCGCCTCGATCTGACCGGCATGATCCGCGCTCTTCAGCTTGATCGCGGTGATGTCGGTCGCGAACTTCATGACCCGCAAGGGCACGCCGTCGGAATCGAGCAGCGGGTTGTACGATCCCTGGATCCAGATGCGGCGGCCATCCTTGCCGACGCGCGCGAATTCGGCGGAGAAGAACTCACCGGTGCGCAGGCGGCGCCAGAAGTTCTCATAGTCGGCGCTGGCCGCTTCGACGGGATCGACGAAGATGCGGTGGTGCCGGCCGACGATCTCGTCGAGGCGATAGCCCATAACGTCGAGGAAGTTCTGGTTGGCGTCGAGGATGATGCCGTCGAGGTCGAACTCGATCACCGCGAGCGACCGGCGAATGGCGTTGCATTCCGCCGCCTGAGCATTGAAGGTCGCGGACGCGGAGGGTGCATCCGTCGCCTGCTTATACCTGAACTTCCACATCGTAGTCCTGCTCCCCTTCTCCACTCATAAGAAGGAATTGGGGGGATTGGGTCGGAGAGGGGCACCTATCTTTGCACTGCCGGCAGTCGTGGCTTGCCGCGGGCAACATCGACCCAGCGCCTGGAAGCGAGGATCTATTCGCGCTGGTCCGCGCGTCGCCCGACATGAGTCTCGCCGCGGGCTTCGGCGAGGCGCGTCTGCCGGTGGCGCTCGGCGTATCGTTCGCGATCTTCGTCGCCGCGGGTGGCGTGGCAGCGTGGACAGCTGACGCCCTCTTCATAAAGCGCGGACGCGCGATCCGCGTCCGAGGCCGGCATTCGGCAGGCGCGGCAAAGGGCGTGCGTCCCCGGCGCGAGACCGTGCCCGACGGCGACCCGCTCGTCGAACACGAAGCATTCGCCCTGCCACACGCTTTCCGCCGCCGGGACTTCCTCGAGATATTTCAGGATCCCGCCCTGAAGGTGGAAGACCTGGTCGACGCCCTCGGCTTTCAGGAACGCGGTCGCCTTTTCGCAGCGGATGCCGCCGGTGCAGAACATCGCGACGCGGCGCTTGCCCGCGAGCAGATCGTCGCGGTGGGCGCGGAACCAGGCGGGGAAGTCGCCGAAGCTTGCGGTCGCGGGATCGACCGCACCGGCGAAGGTGCCGACGCGGACCTCGTAATCGTTGCGGGTGTCGATCAGCAGCGTCTCGGGGTCATCGATCAACGCGTTCCAGTCGGCGGGCGCGACGTAATCGCCGACTGCGGTGGGATCGAGGCCGGGGGCGCCCATCGTGACGATCTCGCGCTTGAGGCGGACCTTCATGCGGTGGAACGGCGTTGCCGGGGCAGTCGCGATCTTCACCTCGAGGTCGGCGCAGCCCGGCAAAGCGCGGATGTGCGCGAGCACCGCGTCGATCGCGGCGGGAGTGCCGGCGATGGTGCCGTTGATGCCCTCGGGCGCGAGCAGGATCGTGCCCTTGGCGCCTTGGTCTTCACACAGAGCGAGCAACGGCGCCCGCACTGCGGCGGGATCGGGGAACGGGGTGAAGCGGTAGAAGGCGGCGACGCGGATCGGGTGCTGGTCAGCCATTGGCGGCCCACCAAGCCTCGACCCGCGCGCGCTGCGCCGGGGTGATGTGGAGCCCGATCTTGCTGCGGCGGTCGAGCGCGTCGTCGGCACTGCGCGCCCACTCGCGATCGCGCATCCAGCGTGCCTCCAGCTCAGTCAGACCGCCGCCGAGATCCTCGCCCATGTCGGTCTCGCTGCCGACCCCGGCGAGCATCTCGCTCAGCAGGCTGCCATAGGCGTGCGCCATGCGGTCCGCCCGATCTTCGCCGAGGAAGGGCCAGGTGAAGCGGACCTTGGCGACGAACTGGTCGATGTCGCCGATCGCGCCGCCGGGAAACACGCGCGCGGGCGTGACCGGGTGCGCGACGATGCCGAGCGCGGGGGCGAGTTTGCCCAATGCTTCCTGCGCGAGGTGGCGGGCGGTGGTGATCTTGCCGCCGAAGACGTTGAGCAGCACCGGTCCGGTGGTGTCGAGGTCGAGCACGTAATCGCGGGTGACCTCGCGCGCCTCGCTGGCGCCGTCGTCGTAGAGCGGGCGGACGCCGGACCAGGTCGAGGTGACGTCGCGGGGCACGATCTGCTTGGTGAAGTGGCGATTGGCGGCATCGCACAGATAGGCGATCTCGTCCGCGTCGATCCGCGCATCCTCGGGCCGTTCGACGGGAATGTCGGTCGTGCCGATCTCGGTGAAATCCTGCTGATAGGGGATCGCGAAGACGATGCGGCGGTCGGGCTGCTGGAGGATATAGGCGTGATCGCCGTCGTAGAGCTGCGGCACGACGATGTGGCTGCCCTTTACGAGACGGACGCCGCTGGTGCTGTTGACGCCCAACCGGCCGAGCAGCTGGTGGACCCATGGGCCCGCAGCGTTGACCAGCCCGCGTGCCTCGACCTCGCTGCCGTCGGACAGGCGCGCGTGCCAGCGACCGCCCTCCCGCCGGGCGCTGTCGAGCGCGGTGCGGGTGCGGATCGTGGCGCCGTTGTCGGCGGCGTCGATCGCGTTGAACAGGGTCAGGCGCGAATCGTCCACGAACGCGTCCGAATAGACGAAGCCGCGCCCGCCGTGCTTCAGCGGCGCGGTGTAAGCGGCGTCGGTCCGGCGCAGGCCGCGTGACCGTTTGAGCGTCATCCGCCCGCCGAGCAGATCGTAGAGCAGCAAGCCGAGCCGAACCATCCACCACGGCCGCACCGCATGTTCGTGGGGGAGGACGAAGCGCATCGGCCTGATGATGTGCGGCGCGGCCTTCACCAGCCGTTCGCGCTCGCGCAGCGCGTGCGCGACCAGGCGGAAGTCGTAATATTCCAGGTAGCGCAATCCGCCATGGATGAGCTTGGTCGAAGCCGACGAGGTGTGACTGGCGAGGTCGTCGCGCTCGACCAGCAGCACCTTCAGCCCGAGCAGCGACGCTTCGCGCGCGATCGCGCAACCGTTGATGCCGCCGCCGACGATGAGGAGATCGTAGGTCACCGCGCGGGCTCTACTGCCCCGCGCGTGACAAGTGAACCGTGACGGCGGCAGGGTGCGTGCCTATGTATGGGTCGATGCGCAATATTTCCGGTCTCCCCACCCGCCAGCAGATCCTCGATTTCCTCGCCTCGTCGGACAATCCGGCCGGCAAGCGCGAGATCGCGAAGGCCTTCGGGTTGAGCGCGCAGCAGAAGATTCTGCTGAAGGCGCTGTTGAAGGACATGGCGGACGAGGGGTTGATCGATTCGGCGCCGGGTCGCGCGTTCCACAAGATGGGCGGGCTGCCCAAGGTGACGGTGCTGCGCGTCGTCGATGTCGACGACGGGGGGAACGTCTGGGCGGTGCCAGATCGCTGGGAAGCGGAGACGCCACCGCCGAAGATCCGCGTGCGCGAACGGAAGCGCGGGGCGCTCGGGCTCGGCGAACGCGTGCTGGCGCGGACCGAGGAGGCGGGCAATGGCTGGATCGCGCATCCGATGAAGGTGCTCGCCAAGGCATCCGAGCAGTTCCTGGGCGTGTTGCGCAAGGAAGGCCCGATGCTGTGGCTGACCGGCGTCGAGAAGAAGGACCGGCGCGAGATCGCGGTATCCGATCCGGGCGATGCGGCACCGGGGGATCTGGTGCTGGCCGAGCTTGCCGGGCGCCCGCCGCGGGTGATGGCGCGGGTCGTGGAGCGGCTGGGCGATCCGTTCGCGCCACGCAGCTTCTCGCTGATCGCGATCCACAAGCTCGGCATCCCTGACGAATTCGCGCCCGAAGCGATCGAGGAGGCCGAGGAGGTCGCTAAATTGCCGCTCGGCGACGATCGCGAGGATCTGCGCCATTTGCCAATCGTCGCGATCGATCCGGTCGACGCGCGCGACCACGACGACGCGGTATGGGCGGCGCCCGACGACGACCCCGCCAATCCCGGCGGGTGGCAGGCGCTGGTCGCGATCGCGGATGTCAGCTTCTATGTGCGCCCGGGGTCCGCGATCGACCGCGACGCACGGCGGCGGGGCAATTCGGTGTACTTTCCCGATCGGGTTGTGCCGATGCTGCCGGAGATCCTGTCGGCGGACATGTGTTCGCTGAAGGAAGGCGAGGATCGCGCCGCGCTGGTGTGCCATCTGCAGATCACGCCGTCGGGGACGCTGAAGTCGTGGCGCTTCACGCGCGCGGTGGTGCGGTTGCTGGCCAACGTCGCCTATGAGGACGCGCAGGCGCTGATCGACGAAAGCTCCCCTCCCGCGACGCGGGAGGGGTCGGGGGAGGGCCTGTCGGAGGGCGCAACGCTCGCGGACAGGCCCTCCCCTAGCCCCTCCCGCAGGCGGGAGGGGGACGCTGTTCTCGCCGCGCTGAAGCCGCTTTGGGCGTGCTGGGGGGCGTTGACCAAGGCGCGGGCGGCGCGCGAGCCGTTGGCGCTCGACCTGCCGGAGCGGCGCGTGGTGCTCGACGAGAAGGGGCGGATCCTGTCGGTCGCGCCGCGCGAGCAGCTCGACGCGCATCGGCTGATCGAGGATTACATGATCGCCGCCAACGTCGCTGCGGCCAAGGCGCTGGAGGCGAAGAAGGCGCCGGTGATGTACCGCGTCCACGAACCGCCGAGCCGCGAGAAGCTTGTGGCGCTGAAGGAATATCTGGAAACGTTCGAGGTCGCCTTCGCGCTCGGCCAGGTGGTGAAGCCTGCGACCTTCAACCGAATCCTCGACCGGGTCGGCGATGCCGACTTCCGGCCGCAGGTGATGGAGCAGGTGCTGCGGACCCAGACCCAGGCCTATTACGCGCCGCTCAACCACGGTCATTTCGGGCTGTCGCTCGGCAGCTATGCGCATTTCACGTCGCCGATCCGCCGCTATGCCGATCTCGTCGTCCATCGCTCGCTGGTGTCGGCCTACAAGCTCGGGCCGGGCGGGCTGACGTCCGAGGATGCCGCCAACATGGAGGCGATCGGACAGCGGATCAGCCAGTTCGAACGCCGCGCGATGGAGGCCGAGCGCGATACCACCGACCGCTACGTCGCGGCGTTCCTGGCGGGGCGGGTCGGCGAGACGGTCGCGGTGCGGATCACCGGCGTGCAGAATTACGGGTTCTTCGCGACCGTGGAAGGGATCGGCGGCGATGGGCTGATGCCGGTCCGCGATCTCGGCGGCGAATATTTCCGCTTCGACGAAGCCGCGCGGACGCTGACCGGCGAGACCAGCGGCGACGTCTATGCGCTCGGCCAGCGGCTCGAGCTGCGGCTGGCGGAGGCGAACCCGGTATCGGGCGCGCTGCGGTTCGAGATGATCGGCGGCAAGGCCGCAGCGCCGCCGCCGAAGCGCAGCGACCGCGTGATCAAGCATCGCGGGCGGCCGGCGAACATCCGGCACCAGGGGAAGCGGCGGAAATAGGCAGAATCGCGCGCCGCCTCGCAACCTCCCGGCGCAGAGGGGGCAGTTCACCCCGCGGTAAACGTCAGCCCTGCCTTCGCCTGCAACCGGTCGCGCAATTTGGTGCCGAGAAGCGCGCCTGGGGTCCAGACGCCGCCCGCGCCTTCGGTCTCGACCAGGCAGAGCGCGGTTTCCGCGATCATCTTGCTGGTCGATCCGTAACCCGGGTCGCGGTCGCCGGTCACCACCGTGTCGATGCGCTCGCCGTCGGGCATCAGGCCGACGAACAGCAGGTCATAGTGCCCGGTCTCGCGGTCTTCCTTGCTGGGCCCTTCGCCGGGCTTGGGTCCCTTGTCGCCGCCGAACGGGTTGAACTTGGCGATCGCGTCGGCCGCGGCCTTGCCGATGTCGCCGAGCCCCGCGACCATCATCTCGTCATAGACGAAGTCCGCGCCATAGGCCGATCCGAGCAGGAAATTGGTACGGTGGACGTTCTTGGTGTTGATCGGCGCCATCACGAAGGGCGCAACCCAGGCCTGGATTGACGAGTCGTATTCGGGGATCAGCCCGGTCGGCTGGTGCGGGCCGCTGAAGCCCGGCGTCAGCGCGAAGGGGCTGGTGAGCAGCTTCACCAATGACGGATCGCGCGCCGCGGCGGCGAGCGTCGCCTTCAGGCTGGCCGCGGTGCCGCCCGAAAAGCCGCCCTTCATCGTCCGCACCCGGCCCTTCACCCGCGGCGCGGGGCGGCCGAACCTGGCCCTGGCGTGATCCTGCAAGGTGAGCACGCCGAGATCGAAGGGGATCGAGTCGAACCCGCAGGAGAACACGATCCGTGCGCCGGTGCGCTGCGCCTCCGTATGATGCGCGTCGATCATCTGCCGCATCCAGGCAGGCTCGCCGCACAGATCGACATAGCCGGTGCCCGTGGCGGCGCAGGCCGCGACCAGATTGCTGCCGTAGAGCTGGTAAGGGCCGACCGTCGTCAGGACGACCGCGGTGCGTTCGCACATCCGGCGCAGGCTGGCGACGTCGTCGGCGTCGGCAACCACCAGCTGGGTATCGGCCGGCGCACCGATCAGATCGCGCACCTCCTCCAGCTTGGCGAGCGACCGCCCTGCCATCGCCCACCGCGTTGCGCCGGTAGCGGCGAGATACTCCGCCACCAGCCGCCCGGTGAATCCGGTAGCGCCATAGACGATGATGTCGAAGTCGCGTGCCATGATGCCTCTCCAAAAGTCACAAGAGTCACACCTACACGCGCGGGCGCGAGCAGATGCGGTATGTGATCGTCAGGAAGCAGTTAGATCATAAAGCTGTTCGGTAGGACAGCATCGACGCCAAGCGTCCGGCAATCGCCAAGTCAGGCAGCCGCGGCAGCGTCGTCCCAGCGGCGTAGGGCGATGGTGCGGGCTTCTTCGACCGGTAGCGGGCGGCCGAAATAATAGCCTTGTACCTTGGTGCAGCCGAGGTCCTGAACCATTCGGTGTTCGCTCTCGGTCTCGACGCCTTCCGCAGTGGTGGCCATGCCGAGGCTTTGAGCGAGGGCGACGACGGCGCGGATGATCGCTATCGCTTCCTTGCCGCCCTTCGCCGCGCTCTGGACGAAGCTGCGGTCGATCTTGATCGACGAGAAGCGGGTGCGCGACAGGTAGCCGAGCGACGAATAGCCGGTGCCGAAATCGTCGAGGCTGAGGCGGACGCCGAGATCGAGCACGCGCTCCAGCACCTTGGTCGCGCCGAGGCCCTCGTGCATGAACACGCTTTCGGTGACTTCGAGTTCGAGCCGCTCCGCCGACAGCCCCGCATTGGCGAGCGCGGAGGTGACGATGTTGACGAAGTTGGGGTTCTGCAACTGATCGGGCGAGACGTTGACCGCGACGCGGATCTCCGACGGCCAGCGCGCCGCCTCTTCGCACGCGGTGCGCAGGACCCATTCGCCGATCGGCTGTATCAGACGCGCATCCTCGGCGAGCGGGATGAACTTGGCGGGGGAGACGTTGCCGAACTGCGGGCTGATCCAGCGGAGCAGCGCTTCGAAGCCGGTAAGCTGGCCGGTGCCGGCGTCGACCACGGGCTGGTAGTTGAGGTGCATCTCACCGCGCTCGAGCGCCTGGCGGAGTGCCATTTCGAGCACCCGGCGTTCCTCTGCCTGGACGTGCAATTCGGGTTCGTACGCGTGGAACACGCCGCGGCCGGCATCCTTGGCGCGGTATAGCGCGAGGTCGGCGGAGCGGATCAGCATTTCCGCGGTGCGCCCGTCGCGCGGGCCGATCGCGAGGCCGATGCTGGCGCCGATATAGAGGGTGTGCTGGTCGACCTCATAGGCGCGCGACAGGGTGTCGATGATCTTGCTCGCGAGGCGTTCGACCGCACCGAAATCGGTCGCGTCCTGCACGACGACCGCGAATTCGTCACCGCCGAGCCGCCCGCAAGTGTCGTTCGGGCCCATCATCTGCGCGAGCCGTTCGGACACGCGGCCAAGCAGGCGGTCGCCGATCGGGTGGCCGAGCGTGTCATTGACCGCCTTGAAGCGATCGAGATCGATCATCATGAACGCGCAGCGGCCGCCCCATTTCTCGGCCTCGGTCATCGCGCGGACCAGCGTCTCGTTGACCATCAGCCGGTTGGGCAGGCCGGTCAGCGTATCGTAGCGCGCCATGCGGTTGATCTTATCGGCGGACGCGCGCTGTTCGGTGACGTCGGACCCGACGCCGCGGAACCCGCAGAATGCGCCGGTCTCGTCGTAACGCGGGCTGGCGGCGAGTTCCCACCAGCGTTCCTCGCCATTGACATGGACCGGCAGGCGCAGGTCGCGGAAGCTCTCACGGCCCTTCAGCCGATCGGCGAGGTTGCGCAAGCCGGCGGCGAAGTTGCCGCTTTCCCAGGTCGGGCCGGCCAGCACCTGGAGGAAGGGCATGCCGTCGATGGTGAGCGGATCGAGACCGCAGGCGAAGGCGAAGCGCGGGCTCGCCTTGATCACGCGGCGGGCGGAGTCGGTTTCCCACAGCCAGTCTGCGCCATTGTCCTCAAATTCGCGCAGCAACAGGCTGACGGTCTCGTTGCGTTCGGCGAGCGCCATCTGCGCGGCGCGGATCACGACCAGCGAGCGGGCGCGGCCGATGCAGGCGAGGATCAGCAGCGTCGTGAACAGCACAGTGGTGCCCGCGGCGGCATAGGCGTGGATCATGACCAGCTTGACGACGACCGCTAGGCACAGCCCGGCGAGGAAGACGATGGTCGCGAGCGCGAGCGGCGCCATCGCCACCGCGGCGGCGGTCATCAGCACCGAGAGGATCATCCACAGCGCGTAGGAAGTCGCGGAACCCTGTGCCGGGTCGAACAGCAGCGGCGGGATCGCCCAGGCGACCGCGAGCGCAATCCCTTCGACAACGGTGGTGCGGACGTCGCGGACATCCGCGTACCCATCGCCGCGATGTGGCGAGGCGAGCCGGCGCATCGCGACACCGACCGCGATCACCGCAACCAGCGTCGCCCACACGGCAAGCTTCCACCACGGCAGATCGCCCGCGAACAACGATGCGGTCATCGCCGCACCGATCAGATTGGCGGCGAGCAGGAACAGCGCGAGTTGGCGCCCGGCATGCAATTGGGTGGCACGGATCCGCCCCCATTGCGCCGCGTCGGCGCCGTCGCGCAGCCCGATCAGCGTGGGAAAATCGATCTCGGTCTGATCGGCGGCGGGGGGGGACTGTCTACTCACGATCACGCCGTAGCATGGCGGTGGTTATCGGATCGTTTCGCTTGATCGGGGGGCGGGTGAAGGTTGCTTCATTGTGCTCCCGCGAAGGCGGGAGCCCAGTACTGGGTCCCCGCCTTCGCGGGGACACGAGGAGGAGGGTTGACGTCGTTGGAGGGCTTCAGGCCGCCAGATCGTACGGCTTGATGTCGCCGTTGAGGTAGAGGTTACGCGCCTTTGCGCGGCTGAGCTTGCCCGAGCTGGTGCGTGGCAGGGTGCGCGGGGGGATCAGTTCGATGACGCAGTTCATGCCGGTGACCGAGCGGACCCGCTCGCGGATCTCCTCGCGCAGGCGGACGCGTTCGCCCTCGTCGCTGCTGCGGCATTGGACCAGGACCGCGGGGGTTTCCTCGCCGCCGGGGGTGGTGATCGCGAAGGCGGCGATGTCGCCGGCCTTGAAGCCGGGCAGCTGTTCGACCGCCCATTCGATGTCCTGCGGCCAATGGTTGCGGCCGTTGACGATGATCATGTCCTTGGCGCGGCCGA
>NZ_CAXTEM010000022.1:0-48365 GCF_964243315.1 uncultured Sphingomonas sp.
ATCTTGTGCTTGTGCTCGACGACCAGGCTCAGGAAGCGCCCGAAATTGTCGAGCTCGCGCTTCATGTCGGTGTTGTGCAGCGTCTCATAGCCTTCGCGACCGCCCCACAGCACATAGTTCTGGCCGCCCAGCCGGTGCGTTGCTTCGAGCGCGTCGCGGACCTGCATCGCGCCGAACGCGAACACCTCCGGATCGGGGTTGGTCGCGCCGCCGGCTGCGAACCGCGGGTGGCTGAACAGGTTGGCGGTGCCCCAGAGCAGCTTGCGCCCCGACGAAGCCTGGAGCTGTTCCAGATGGTCGACCGCCTCGGCGAAGAAGCGGCGATGCTCGGTCACGTTCTCCGCATCGGCCATCACGTCGACGTCGTGGAAGCAGTAGAACGGGACGTCGAGCTTCTGGAAGAACTCGAACGCGACCTCGCGCTTCTGCGCGGCGGCGGCGCTGTCGTTCGCGCCGCTGTGCCAAGGGCGGTTGAACGTCGGGCCGCCGAACACGTCGCTGCCGGGCCAGCAGAAGGTGTGCCAGAAGCAGGCGGCGAAGCGGAGGTGATCCTCCATGCGCTTACCCAGAACGACCTTGTCCTTGTCGTAGAAACGATAGGCGAGTTCGTTGCGGCTATCCGGGCCCTCATAGGCGATCGGTGCGATATCGGCGAAGAAGTCGGACATCAGGAGTTCCTTGGAGCAATGCGGGGATAGGCTTGGCGGAATGCGGCTTTCTTGCCCGCCAGTGCCGCGACGAGCGCGGGATCGGGCGAGACGGTGTGCGAAACCGGTGGCGCGACGCATATGGTTGCGGGGTCGCCGCCGTCGACCGCAAGCTGCGCCAGTCTGGCCGCGCCGAGCGCCGGGCCGACTTCGCCGCCTTGCAGATAGACCAGCTCGACCTCCATCGCCGCAGCGATCACCCGACCCCAATAGCTCGACCGCGCACCGCCGCCGATGACCGCGAGCCGCTCCACCGTCGTGCCGGCCTCGCGCAATACGTCGAGCCCGTCGGCGAGCGCGAAGGCGACGCCTTCCAGCACCGCCTGCGACAAACGCCCGGCATCGGTGTCGTTGTCGAGGTTGAGGAAAGCGCCACGGACCTCCGCGTCGTTGTGCGGAGTTCGCTCGCCGGAGAGATAGGGGAGGAATATCTCCGGTCCGCTCGCCGGACCCGCGGCCTCGGCACGCGCGAACAGGTCCGCTGCACCCGCAGTACCGGTGATCCGTGCGACCCAATCGATGCACGATGCCGCCGACAGGTGCACCGACATTTGGTGCCACATGCCCGGCAGCGCGTGGCAGAAGGCATGGACCGCGCGCGCGGGGTTGGGCCGGAAGTCCTTGGTCGCGACGAAGATCACGCCCGACGTACCGAGCGACAGCAACGCGTCGCCGTCGCGCACCACGCCGACGCCGACCGCGCCCGCAGCGTTGTCGCCGCCGCCGGCCGCGACCGGCACCTGCGGCATGCCCCAGAGTGCCGCGACCTCGGCGGTCAGCGTGCCGGTAATCGCCGAGCCTTCGAACAGCGCCGGCATCTGTCCTTCGGTCAGCCCACAAGCGGCGAGCAGTTCGCCGCTCCACTGCCGCTTGCCCACATCGAGCCAAAGCGTGCCTGCGCTGTCGGACAGGTCCGACGCCTTGTCGCCGGTTATCCGCAGGCGAACATAGTCCTTGGGCAGCAGAACCGTGGCGATCCGCGCGAATATATCGGGTTCGTGCTCGCGTACCCAGAGCAGCTTCGGCGCGGTGAAGCCCGGCATCGCGATGTTGCCCGCGATCGCGCGAAGGTCCGGTACTGCGGCTTCCAGCGCCGCGCATTCGGCGAAGCTGCGGCCGTCGTTCCACAGGATCGCGGGGCGGAGCGGCCGGTCGTTTGCATCGAGCAGCGTCGCGCCGTGCATCTGCCCGGCAAGCCCGACCCCGCGTACCGCGCGCCGGACGTCGGGGTCGATCGCCTGCACCGCGGCGACGGTCGCGCGCCACCAGCTCTCGGGATCCTGTTCGGACCATAGCGGCTGCGGTCGCTGCACGGTGAGCGCGGCGGTGCCCTGACCGGCGACTGCGCCCGCCTCGTCGAGCACCACCGCCTTCACCCCCGACGTACCAATGTCGATCCCAAGAAACATCCGGCTGCAGCCTACTTAACGAACGGATCGATCGGGCGGATCGTGCCGTCGGGATTGAAGAACAGCTCGGTGACCTTTGCCGACCGCAGGTGGTTCTTATTGGTCAGCTGAGTGTCGTGGTAGAACAGATACCAGCGGTTCTTGAACTGCACGATCGAATGGTGGGTGGTCCAGCCCTGTACCGGCGACAGGATCTTGCCGGTGTAGCGGAACGGCCCGTACGGCGTGTCGCCGATCCCGTAAGCCAGGAAGTGCGTGTCGCCCGTCGAATAGGTGAAGTAGTATTTGCCGCCGCGCTTGAACAACCACGATGCCTCGAAGAAGCGGCGATCATGATCGCCGCCGAGGATCGGCTTGCCCGCCTCGTCGACGATCTGCACGTCGCGCGGTGCCTCGGCGAACTGCTTCATGTCCGCGGTCATCCGCGCGACCTTGGGCGCCAGCGCAGGCTTGTCGTCCTGCTTCAGGTCGGTGTCGCCGCCGTTCGGATTGTAGGTGCCGGTCGCCCAACGCTGGAGCTGACCGCCCCAGATGCCGCCGAAATACATATAGCTCGCGCCATCGGTGTCGGTGAACACCGCGGGATCGATCGAATAGCTGCCGCGGATCGGCTCGGGCTCGGCTTTGAACGGGCCGGTCGGCGACTTGGATGTCGCGACGCCGACCCGGAACACGCCCTGTTTGTCGCGGGCCGGCATGTACAGGTAATAAGTGCCGTTCTTGTACGCGGCATCGGGTGCCCAGGTCTGCTTGGACGCCCAGGGGATGTCCTTCACGTCGATCGCAACCGGATGCACCGTCACCGGGCCACCGATCCGGTCCATGCTTAGCACCCGGTAGTCGTGCATCGCATATTGATTGCCGAGATCGTCGTCGGGGATGCCCGCATCCACATCGTGGCTCGGATAGACGTAGATCTTGCCGTTGAAAACATGCGCGGACGGGTCCGCGGCGTAGATTTCGGTGACCAGCGGCTGCGCCAGATAGCGTTTGCCCTCGGGGCTGAGCGCTTCCGCCTTGGTGCCTGCAGGCTTCGGGGCGGCGGTCTGGGCCACCGCATAGCCCGCGATAAGGGCAAGCGGCAGGGCGGCGATGGCGACTCGGCTGGGAACGCGCTTCAAGGGTGATCCTTTCCTGGACGATCTTCTGATGAGATCTTCGCGCCGCATCTGCGGCTTAGATAGCGCTACCATAAAGCATAGGCTTTGGCATGGAGCAAGGCTTTCGCACCTATAAAAGCTGGTTCACCGCGATCAGCCACTTGCCGCGGGGTCGAGTTGCGCTAATCGACAGCCATGGATCTACCTGCGCCTGTCATCAACAAGCCGTCACGTCGGGCCGGCAGCGCCCCCACGATCAGCGATGTCGCACGGCGGGCGGGGGTGTCGCCGATGACGGTCTCGCGGGTCATCAATGGCGAGAGCAACGTCCGCCCGGCCACCCGCGACGCCGTCAACACCGCGATCTCCGCGCTCAATTACGCCCCCAATCCGGCCGCCCGCAATCTGGCGGGGGCGGGGCAGACCCGGATCGGGCTGCTCTACAGCAATCCCAGCGCGGGCTTCCTCAGCGAATTCCTGCTCGGCAGCCTCGACCAGGCGGCTCGAAGCGACATCCAGATCATCGTCGAGAAATGCGAACTCGGCGAGCATGAGATTGAGGTCACCAAGCATCTGATCGACGGCGGGATCGACGGCATCGTCCTGCCGCCGCCGCTATGCGAAGCGCAGGCGGTGCTGGCGCTGCTCGCCGCCGCCAAGATCCCGACCGTCGTCGTCGCGTCCGGATTTCCTGCGAGCGAGCAGCTCGCGGTCCGCATCGACGACCGCGAGGCGGCGTTGACGATGACCCGGCACATCATGGCGCTCGGCCATCGCCGCATCGGCTTCATCACCGGCAACCCCAATCTTTCCGCCAGCGCGCGCCGGCTCGAAGGCTATGGCGATGCGCTGCGCGAGATCGGCGTACCGCTCGACGAGGCGCTGATCACCCACGGGCTATACACCTATCGCTCAGGTCTCGATGCCGCGGAACAGTTGCTCGATCTGGACGATCCCCCGACCGCGATCTTCGCGTCGAACGACGACATGGCCGCGGCGACGGTCGCGGTCGCGCATCGACGTCGGCTCGACGTGCCGGGCGACCTGACGGTCTGCGGGTTCGACGACACCACGCTGTCGACCGCGATCTGGCCCGAGCTCACGACGATCCACCAGCCGATCGCCGACATGTCGCGCGCCGCGGTGGAACTGCTGGTATCGGCGATCCGCGCCGGCAAGGCCATCGACCGTGGCGCGCGCCATCGCACGCTCGACTACACCCTGATCCGCCGCCAATCAGATGCCGCTCCGCGCCAGCGTCCACCCACGCGCCGCGCTTGACGGGCGGTGATAAGATGGTAGCGATAACAGCTTATCGGCAGGCTGCATGACAAGTCGCGTCCGGCAGGAGAGTCTCGCGTGACCAGTCGACCGGACCGTGCATTTCGCTCGCGAGATTGGTTCGCCGATCCCGCCCGATCGGACATGACTGCGCTCTATCTCGAGCGCTTCATGAACTACGGCCTGACTCCCGCCGAATTGCGGTCAGGGCGCCCGATCATTGGCATCGCGCAGACCGGCAGCGATCTGTCGCCCTGCAACCGCATTCATCTCGATCTCGCGCGCCGCGTACGCGATGGCATCCGCGACGCGGGCGGGATCGCGATGGAGTTCCCGGTCCACCCGATTTTCGAGAATTGCCGCCGTCCCACTGCGGCGCTCGACCGCAACCTCGCCTATCTCGGGCTCGTCGAGACGCTGTACGGCTATCCGATCGACGCCGTGGTGCTGACCACCGGCTGCGACAAGACGACGCCGTCAGGGATCATGGCGGCGTCGACCGTCGATATTCCAGCGATCGTGCTGTCGGGTGGGCCGATGCTCGACGGATGGCACGAGGGGGAGTTGGTGGGATCGGGAACCGTGATCTGGCGGTCGCGGCGCAAGCTCGCCGCGGGCGAGATCACCGAGGAGGAGTTCCTCCAGCGCGCCACCGACAGCGCCCCGTCGGCGGGTCATTGCAACACGATGGGCACCGCTTCGACGATGAACGCGGTCGCCGAAGCGCTCGGCCTGTCGCTGACCGGCTGCGCCGCGATCCCCGCGCCGTACCGCGAACGCGGGCAGTTCGCGTACGAGACCGGGCACCGCATCGTCGAGATGGCCTATGAGGATCTCAAGCCTTCGCGCATCCTCACCCGCGAGAGCTTTCTCAACGCGATCCGCGTCGTGACCGCGATCGGCGGCTCGTCGAACGCACAGCCGCACATCCACGCGATGGCGCGCCATGCCGGCATCGAGATCACTGCGGCCGACTGGTCCGAACATGGCTACGACCTGCCGCTGCTGGTCGACGTCCAGCCCGCGGGCCGCTTTCTCGGCGAACGCTTTCACCGTGCGGGTGGCGTCCCCGCGGTGATGACCGAGTTGCTCGGCGCGGGGAAGCTCGACGGCGACTGCCTCACCGTCACCGGCCGCACGCTTGCCGAGAACCTGACCGGCCGGAACGCGAGCGACCGCGAAGTGATCCGCACCTTCGATCAGCCATTGAAGGAGCAGGCGGGCTTCCTGGTGCTGTCGGGCAATCTGTTCGATGTCGCGATCATGAAGACCAGCGTGATCTCGCCGGCGTTCCGCGAACGCTACCTCCAGCGTCCCGGTGCCGAGGACGTGTTCGAGGCACGCGCCGTGGTGTTCGACGGCTCGGACGACTACCACCACCGGATCAACGATCCCGCGCTCGACATCGACGAGAATTCGATCCTCGTGATCCGCGGTGCCGGCCCGATCGGCTGGCCGGGCTCGGCAGAAGTCGTCAACATGCAGCCGCCAGATCACCTGATCCAGCGCGGCATCATGGCGCTGCCGACGCTCGGTGACGGTCGCCAGTCGGGGACGTCGGACAGCCCGTCGATCCTCAATGCCAGCCCGGAAAGCGCGATCGGCGGTGGACTCTCCTGGTTGCGGACCGGCGACATCATCCGCATCGACCTGAAGGCGGGAAGCTGCAACGCGCTGGTCGACGACGCCGAGATCGAACGCCGCCGTGGCGAACCGATGCCCGCGGTGCCGCCGAGCAAGACGCCATGGGAAGAACTCTATCGCGAAAAGACGGGGCAGCTCGCCGACGGCGCAGTGCTCGAATTTGCGGTGAAGTATCGCCGGATCGCGGAAGAGACGCCCCGGCATAATCATTAAGCGTCACAATCATTAAGCCGGCGCGAACGGCACAAGGGAGAGGAAGCATGACGGACACGACGAGAGCTACCGGGGCGGGGGCCACCGGAGCAGGAACCGGAGGAGACATGGTCAATCATGGCTTCATCACCGCGATCGTCGCAGTGGCGACGATCGGCGGGTTCATGTTCGGCTATGATTCGGGCGTCATCAACGGCACGCAGAAGGGGCTCGAATCAGCTTTCGATCTCGGCCGCTTCGGAATCGGCGTCAATGTCGGCGCGATTCTGGTCGGCTCCGCGATCGGTGCATTCGGCGCGGGTCGCCTCGCCGACGCGATCGGTCGTCGCAACGTGATGATGATCTCCGCGGTGCTGTTCCTCGGCAGCGCCTTGCTGGCGGGTGCCGCCGATAGCTCGGGCGTCTTCATCTTCGCGCGGATCATCGGTGGTCTCGGCGTCGGCGCCGCGAGCGTCATCTCGCCCGTCTACATATCCGAAGTCACCCCGGCGTCGATCCGCGGGCGGCTGTCGAGCGTCCAGCAGGTCATGATCATTACCGGCCTGACCGGCGCCTTCGTCGCGAACTTCGCGCTGGCCCGTTACGCCGGCGGGTCGACCGCCGACTTCTGGCTGGGTTATGCGGCATGGCGCTGGATGTTCTGGCTCCAGGCGATCCCGGCCGCGATCTACTTCTTCGCGCTGCTCGTGATCCCCGAAAGCCCACGCTTCCTGGTCACCAAGGGCCGTGAAGCCGAGGCACACACCGTGCTCACCCGGCTGTTCGGATCGGAAGAGGCGGACCGCAAGGTCGTCGAGATCCGCAACTCGCTCGCCGCGGACCATCACAAGCCCAAGCTCTCCGACCTCGTCGACAAGCGCACCGGCAAGATCCGTCCGATCCTGTGGGCGGGCATCGGCCTCGCCATCTTCCAGCAGCTCGTCGGCATCAACGTCGTGTTCTACTATGGCGCGACGCTGTGGGAGGCGGTCGGCTTCTCCGAGGATTACGCGCTGCAGACCAACATCCTGTCGGGCGTGCTGTCGATCGCGGCGTGCCTGTTCACGATCGCCACGGTCGACAAGATCGGCCGCAAGCCGCTGCTGCTCGTCGGTTCGGCCGGTATGGCGGTGACCCTTGCGACGGTCGCTTACGCCTTCTCCACCGCGATCACCGCGGCGGACGGATCGGTGTCGCTGCCTGGCAATAACGGCGTCCTCGCGCTGGTCGCGGCCAATCTCTACGTGATCTTCTTCAACGCCAGCTGGGGCCCGGTGATGTGGGTGATGCTGGGCGAGATGTTCCCGAACCAGATCCGCGGTTCGGGCCTCGCGGTCGCTGGCTTCGCGCAGTGGATCGCGAACGCCGCAATCTCGGTGAGCTTCCCGTCGCTGGCGGTGTCGCCGGGCCTTGCGGTCACCTACACCGGCTACGCGATCTTCGCGGCGATCTCGTTCTTCTTCGTGAAGGCGATGGTCAACGAAACCCGCGGTCGCGAGCTCGAGGACATGGAAGGCTGACCGGGCAGGGCGGCGCGTCGTTGGACGCGTCGCCCCTTCACGCCGTCATCTCCACGACAACTCCTTTCGTCATCCCCGCGGAAGCGGGGATCCAGATTAGCTAGCGATGCTATTCAAAGGCCGAGGTCAGCCAGTATGGATCCCCGCCTGCGCGGGGATGACGGATTGGAAACGGGGTACTCAGTACCACCAAGTATTAGGCTGGATTGAGCCCAACGGCTCCGGTCAGAGCAGCGTCAGCCCGAACGCCCCAATCGCATGCGCAGGCTGCCCCGAGACCCCCGCATCGAACGCGAACACATCGCCCGCCATCGGTTGCTTCGCGCGATCTTCATCGCTCAGGCCCTTCGCCGCCGTCGTCGCATAGGCGGTCCGCCCATCCGCGCCGCCGATCGCGATCTTGGTGACGTTCGCCACCGGCAGCCGCACCTCCGCGACCATCCGTCCGTCGGGCGCATAGCGGCGCACGCACCACCCCGAGAAGAACCCGACCCAGACATGCCCCTCGGCATCGACGATCGGTCCGTCGGGATAGCCGTCCACCGCCGGGTCGACCTGCGCGAACACACGAGACTCCATCAACGCCCCGTCGTCGCCGATCTCGCAGGCGTGGATCGTGCCGCGCAGCGTGTCGCAGTGATAGAGCGTCCGTCCGTCCGGCGCGACCGCGGGTCCGTTGGTGATCGCAATGCCGTCCACCACCGGCGCGATGCCGCGCGCATCGGCGCGGTAGATCCGCCCGGATAGCGCGCTCTCGCCATCGTCCATCGACCCGAACCACAGCCGTCCCGCCGGATCGACGCAGGAATCGTTCAGCCGGTTGCCCGGCGCGTGCGGCTCGACCGCAACCAGCGGCGTGAACGCGCCGCTATCGGGGTCGAACCCGTGGAGCCCGGTCTGCAATCCCGCCAGCATGCCGCCGTCCGCCAGCGGCTGCACCCAGCCGACCTGTGCAGGCGCGGTCCAGCTGTCGAGGCTGCCGGTCGCAGGGCGGAAGCGGTGAACCAGATGCTGCTTGATGTCGACAAACCACAGGGCGTCGTCGATCCAAACCGGGCCTTCGCCCAGCGTCGCGCCAAGCGAGCAGACCTGCCGTACCTCGATCATCTCAGCGCCACCCGGCATCCACCCAGTAATTATGTCCGGTGCACATCCTGGCATCGTCAGACGCCAGGAACAATGCCATCGCCGCGATGTCCGCGGGCTGGATGCGGCCGTCGAGGCATTGCGCGGTGACGATCTCGGCCTCGCCCTCGGGGGTGTACCATTTCTCCTGGCGCGGGGTCTGGACGTTGCCGGGAATGATCGCGTTGACGCGGATGCCGTCGCGGCCGAGATCGCGGGCGAGGCTGCGCGTCAAACCCTCGATCGCGGCCTTGGCGGTCTGGTAGAGGATCAGGTCGGCGAGCGCGAGGTGCCAGCTGATCGACCCGAAGTTGATGATCGATCCGCCGCCGTTCGCCTTCATCGTCGGCACCACCGCCTGCGCGGCGAAGAACAAATGGCGCAGATTGACGTTCATCCGCTGGTCCCAATAGGCCGGCGTGACTTCCTCGACGGTGTGGCGATCGTCGTTGGCGGCATTGTTGATCAGCACGTCGACGCCGCCGAGTTCGTCGATCATCGTCGCGAACACGCCGCCCAGCGCATCGAGATCGGTCAGGTCGAGCCGGTGGAAGATCGGGCGATGCCCGGTGCCGTTGCCGAGCCGATCGACCAGCGCGCGGCTGTCCGCCTCCGCCACGTCGACGAACGCAACGCGGGCGCCCTGCGCGACGAAGCCCTCGACCAGCCCGGCGCCGATCCCCGACCCGCCACCGGTGACGATGATGCGTTTGTCGCGAAGGGACGGGTAGAGCGCGCGGCCGGCCGCGGCTTGTTGGGTCTCGGTCATGCTGCGAGCAACCCGCGCGCCGCGAGGTTGCGCACCAGCGCGACGACGCCCAACTCCCAGGGCGGCGCTGCCTTCGACGTGGTCACGCGATTGATGAGCCGGCCGAGCCCCGGCGTTGCGATCGACACCGTGTCGCCAGGCTTGTGGGTGAAGCCACGGCCTGGCTCGTCGCGATCCTTGGTGGGTGCGAACAATGTGCCCAGGAACAGCACGAAGCCGTCGGGATATTGATGCTCGCTTAGCGCCTGGCGGACGAGCTCGTCAGGATCGCGGCTGATCTGGTCCATGGAACTGACGCCGTCGAGCTCATAGCCGTCCTCGCCCTCGATCCGCAGCGTGACCTGCGCGCGGCGGACATCGTCCATCGTGAAGCGATCGTCGAACAGCCGGACGAACGCGCCCAGCGCACAGGACGCGTTGTTGTCCTTGGCCTTGCCGAGCAGCAGCGCCGATCGTCCCTCAAAGTCGCGCAAGTTGACGTCGTTGCCGATCGTCGCGCCGATCGCGCGCCCGTCCGGCGCCACGAGCAGCACAACCTCGGGCTCGGGATTGTTCCAGGTCGAATCGGACCGCACCCCGATCTCCGCACCCCAGCCGACCGTCGACAGGATCGGCGCCTTGGTGAAGATCTCCGCATCGGGGCCGATCGCGACCTCGAGATATTGCGACCATAGCCCTTCCTCGATCAGCGCCGCCTTCAACGTCGCGGCTTCGGGGGTGCCCGGCTCGACCCGCGCGAGCCCGCCGCCGATCCGCTCCTCGAGCCGCCCGCGGACCGATGCGGCCGCGCTTGCGTCGCCGCGCGCCTGTTCCTCGATGACGCGCTCCAGCGCCGACGTCGCGAAGGTCACGCCCGCCGCCTTCACGCACTGGAAGTCGATCGGGCTAAGTAGCTTCGGGATACCGCCGGTGCTCAGCCCCAGCGCGTCGAGGTCGCCGATCGGCTCTCCAGTGCTCGCGTCCATCGTGCCGCGCGACACCAGCTCGGCCACGGTCGGCGCGATCATCGCCATGTCGTGGACGACGCCGTTCTCGATCAGGACCGGGGTCGGGCCCGCACCACGATCGATGCGGCCGATCCAACGCCCCTCGCGCCAATCGGGTCCGAGTGCGTCAGCGGGGTCGAAGCCAAAGGTCACGCGTCGTTCTCCAGTCAGTTGCACAGGCCGGCAGGTGGGCCGGCGAGCGGGAATGTATCGGGCGAAGCCGCCAGCGAGGCGGTCGGCCCGGACAGCGCAGGGTCGATCGCCGACGCGTAATAGGGGTCCGCCTCGGCTTGCGCGAGAGGGACGAAGCGAAAACCCATCGTCCGGTACAGATCGAGCAGCCGCGGCAGCATATGCGCGTCGAAGCTGCCCACATGCATCAGCAGAACGTAGGGGATGTCGCGCCCGAGCTGCGCCTTCGCCCGCGCCCGCGACGACAGCACCGCGGTCCGCGCATCGGCGAGCCACGCGGTCTCGAGCATGGCCAGCCCCGCCTTGTCGCGCTTGGCGACGCAGCGGGCATAGGGCTCGTTCCAGTTGTAATCCGCAAAACCCATCGTCACCGCGGCGATCCGGTATCCGCGCGCTTTCAGCGTCCGGCGGACCGCATCGCGCGCAACCGGATCGCGTCCTTCGGCGAGATAGGGATAGCGGAACCAGTGCCAGTCCGTGTCGCCGGCCACCTGCGCCAGCTTCGCTTCGTTGCGCACGATGTCATCGGCGAACGCCGCCGCGCCTACCGTGTCGAGATTGGCATGGGTGAAGCCGTGGTTCCCGATCGGCAGCCCAGCCGCGCGCCACGCCGCGATCGCGGCCTCGCCGTCCGTGGCATCCGTCGGCGCAACGCTCGCATTGAGAAACCCGAGCGCAGGCGCGTTCGCGGCGGCAAGCGCTCCGGCGATCCGCCCGACGACGTCGCGTCGGGTCTCCCCTGGGACCATCGGACCATGCACCGGAATATCGTCGAAGGTCAGCGCGATCGTCGGCCCGGTCTCGAACGCGATCGCCCCGTCGGCAAACAGCGTCAGCGGCACCGCCTCACCCATCACCTTGTAGCCTGCTTCGGACGGATGCAGGTGATCGCCCGAGTCATAGGCGGGCAGCAGCCGATCGGGACGGGCGGGATCGCGCATGATCCGGTCAAAATCGATCACCGCATCGAACGCGCCCTTGCTGCGGATGAAACGGTTGATCGCCTGTCGATCCGCCTCGGTCTCGGCACCGGCGTGATAATAGTCGTTACCGACGAACGGCATGATCGTGCCGCCGATCACCTTGATGCCGTGTGCATGCGCGCGGGCGACGATCTGGCGATACCCCGCGATCACTTGCGCCACGATCGCGGCATGCTGCGCCGGGGTGGCGGGTGCGTCGCGGGTCAGCACGCCGAGATCGTTGACACCCTCGAGCACGATCGCCCACCGCACCCCGCTGCGCGCGATCACGTCGCGATCGAACCGTGCGAGCAGATTGGGGCCGAGCCCATCGAGCAGCACCCGGTTGCCCCCAATCCCGGCATTAACCAAGCCGATGTCCCGCGTCGCCGCATCGCCGCGCAGCCGCCTCGCCAGGACATCGGTCCAGCGGCTGTTGCGCTCCGGCTTGACCCCATAGCCGTCGGTGATCGAGTCGCCGATCGCGACCAACGTGCCCGCACCGCCTTCTACCTCGACGTCGGCGATTGCGTACCAGCGCGTCGTCGTCGTCGCGCCGGCGAGTGTCCGGTCGGCGACATGCTCGCCCGCCAGCACGAAGCTGGTTGCGCGCGCGCCGGGATGCCCGGTCTGCGGACTGGCGGCATCGGCGAGATAGAGGCTGATCGCGAGGTCCGCGCCCGGACGCACCGCAAGCGTGGCCGGATCCGAATAGATCTCCGCGCCTGCCGGGATGACCGCGGACTTTCCGCCCGCAAAGGTCAGGCGCTCTCCGCCCACGATCGCCGCAGTGCCCGGCGCCGACGCGAGCGCGACGTGCGCCGCACCGATCGTCAGCGGTCGGGTGCCGAACGCGTTCGACAGGCGCAGGCGGATGCGATTGCCGCCAGCGGAAAGCCGCACCACCTGACGCAAGGTGACGTTGGCAGCGCGATCGGCGGGGAGGACGTTCTCGCCCTCGGGGACCATCTGCGACGAACCCCAGCTTGCGGTCCAGCCATTTGTCGGTGGCGACGAGGAGGCCTGGCGTGCATCGGCGGCGGTGATAAGCAACAGCCATCCCGCCAACGCCGTCGGCCAATGCCTGCTCATCGATCCGCCCCCGTCTAGTTCGTTAGCGCTATCATTAACTCGGGTCGGCGCAATCGCAAGCGCTTGCGAGGCATGGCGCCCGCGACGGTGTGGCGCCGCGCCACGGCATTCGTTATTACGCGTATCATGAAGATCGACCATCCAGCCGCCACCGATCGCCGGGTCGACGAACGCGCCGCGGTCGACCCCGCGACCTTCGCGGCCGAGGTCGCGTCGCGGTCGACGCCGATCATCCTGCGCGGTCAGGTCGCGCATTGGTTGAGCGTCGCGGCAGCGGCGGGCGGCGACGAGTCGATCGCGCGCTACCTCGCCACGCTCGGCGATGGCGGCCGGCCGCTGGAGATCCTGATCGCCGATCCCGAACAGCGCGGACGGTTCTTCTATCGCGGTGAGGCGCTGGAGGGGTTCAACTTCCACCGCCAGCATGCGCCGCTCGGCGCCTTGCTCGGCGAGTTGCTCAAGCTGGCAACGCTGTCCGCGGGCGAGTGCCACACGCTCTACGCCAATGCCGCAACCGCGCCCGAACATCTGCCTGGCTGGTCCGCCGCCAATTCGCTCGATCTTCCGCTCGGCGACGCGACGCCGCGACTGTGGATCGGCAACGCGACCCAGACCGCGACGCATTTCGATGAATCGAGCAATCTCGCCTGCGTCGTCGCGGGGCAGCGCCGCTTCACCGTCTTCCCGCCTGACCAGGTGGGCAATCTATATATCGGCCCGCTCGACCGGACGATGGCGGGTCCGCCCGCGAGCATGGTCGATCCGCTCGCGCCCGATCTCGATCGCTACCCGCGCTACGCCGACGCGCTCGACCACGCGCTGGTGGCGGATCTCGGGCCCGGCGACGCGCTGTTCATGCCCGCGATCTGGTGGCACCACGTCCAGTCGTTCGGAACGCTCAACGTGCTGTGCAACTACTGGTGGACCGTCGACGCGGGCGCCTCGCCGTTTCACGCATTGGTCCATGCGCTGATGGCGGTGCGCGACCGGCCCGCCGCCGAACGAGCCGGCTGGCGCGCTTGGTTCGATCACTACATCTTCGACGACGAGGCCGGCGCCGCGGCCGCGCACCTGCCGCCCGCTGCGCAGGGCGTATTGGGCCCGGCGAGTGCCGACCGTACCGAGCGGATCCGCAACTACCTGCTGACGACACTCGCGCGCCGCTGACCCAAACTGACGACCTACTACACCTCACCATCCAGATACGCCGCCACCCAGACCAAAGGCGCGTTCCAGTTGATGGCCACTTCGTTCAACGCATAGGCATTGATGTCGTCCGCCCAGCAGCGTTGCGGCGCGCACTTGCCCTTCAGCTTGTTCGCGATCGGGTCGCTCATCGCGGTGTTGTTGGGTCCACCCGACAACACGCCCGGCGGGGGCGGGGGCAGTTTCGCATCGAGCTGATGCGCCCAGAAGCGGTGATGCGGGTTCATCAACGGCTTCCACCCCGTGCCCGACACATAGGACTGCCCGAGCGGATTGCGGCCGAGGATGTAATCCGCCGCGTGTATCGCACCCGCACGGTACTTGGCCGCGCCGGTGAAGCGCCCCGCCAGCCCGAGCAGCATCGCCCGGTTGAGCATCGTCGAGTTCGACCCCCAGGAATAACGCTGCGATGCGAAGGGGATAGCGTAACCGGTGCGCGGGATCTCGGCGAGGAAGCCGTCCGCGGCCGCGATGATCGCCGCTCGTGCCGCATCGCGGATCGCCGCCGGCACGCCGTCCGCGGTCGCCAGCGTGATCGTGCCCAGCGTGCCGACGCTGCCCCAATTCGGCTCGCTCGCCGCGCCGGTCGGCAACGCACGCCCGTACGCGGCATCACCCGTCGTCGCGAACAACTCGGCCGCGGCCCAAGCCCGCTCGTCGTCGAGCTTGGTATCGCCATAGGATCCGCTGCCGGTGAAGCTCTCGGGCGCATAGACCGCGGGGTTGCGGATCGCCGCTTGCCACGCCGCCTCCGCCGCCGCCCGGCAGCGTGCCGCGAAGGCCGGATCGATCGTCTTCCACAGTCGCGCCGCCTGCGCGGTCACCGCGGCTAGGTTCAACGTCGCCGCGGTGCTCGGCGGGTAGAGCAGGCGCGGCTCGCGATCCTCGGCGGGGATTGTAGGGAGCGTGGTCCAGCGTCGGTCGCCGACCTTGTGGTGCGCCATGCCGCCGGCGTCGACCTCGACCAGCTTCAGCGCGCCGCGCGGGTCCTGGCCGCCGGTCGGCAATGCCACCCGCGCGCCTGCGGGCACCTGCATCCGCAGCAGCCACTCGACCTCCCACCGCGCCTCGTCGAGCAGGTCGTCGCGACCGTTCCCTGCTTCCGGCAAGCGCGCCTGGCCATCCGCGAACAGGCGCCGCGCAAGTTTCGCCTCGTAGAGGTTCTGCAACGTCCACACCGCGATCCCGGCGTTGACGACATATTTGCCGTGATCGCCCGCATCATACCAGCCGCCGGTGACGTCGAGCGTATAGGCGCATCCCGGCCAGCGGTTGCCGCGCTCGTCCGGTCCCGAGAAACACGGCGCCACCTCGCGCGGATGTCCCGCCGCACGTGCCCAGCGCGCGCCCGCCCAGCGGGCCAAGATCGGCGTCCCGGCGCGCTGCTGGTAGAAGAAATTGAGCGCGTCGCGGGCAAGGGGGGCGTAGACCGCTCGGCCGACGCGGAACTGGCCGCTGGTCGCGTCGCCGATCCTGATCCGATAGGTTCCCGGCTGCTTGACCGAGCCGAAATCGATCTGATGGACATGGTCGCCCGACGCGTCGTCGGCTCCGCGCACCACGCTGCTGCCGCGCAGCACCACGCCGCCGCGCTCGTTGATCACGGTCCAGGCGAGCGGCCGAGTGGCGGCATCGGCCACGATCGCGCGCTTGGGATCGCCGGGCAGATAACCGAGCTGGTTGAGGTTGATCGCCGCGGCGAGGAGCAGGAGCGGGGCCATCAGCGGCAAAGCCCGTGACGCCGAAGCGATGCGATCGTCGCGATCATCCTGTCCTCCCGAATCGTGCGCCGCAGCTTGCCACGCGTGCCGCGCCGCCATAGTCGCTCGACTTGATAGCGCTATCGATATTGCGCAGGAACCAGGAGATGTGCCGATGCGCCGCCGCCAGATCATCGCCTCGCTCGGTTCGCTCGCGCTGCTCGGCGCCGCCCCGGTCGATCGTGCCGCCCGGTTCGATTGGGTCGACTATCGCGGCATTGATGGCGCAGCGGTGCCGGGGGGAAGCTATCGCAATCCGGTGCTCGCAGGCTATTATCCCGATCCGAGCGTGACCCGCGTCGGCAACGACTTCTATCTCATCAATTCGACCTTCTCGTGGTTTCCCGGCATCCCAGTCTTCCACAGCCGCGATCTCGTCCATTGGCGGCAGATCGGCAACGCGATCGATCGCCCGAAGCAGCTAGACTTCGCGAAGCTCGGCATGTCGCGCGGGATCTTCGCGCCCGACATCAGCTATCATGCCGGCCGGTTTTACATCGTCACCACCTGCGTCGATTGCGGCGGCAATTTCGTGATCACCGCGCGCGACCCGCGCGGACCGTGGTCCGACCCGGTGTTCCTGCCGAGCGTCGAGGGTATCGATCCGTCGCTGTTCTTCGACGACGACGGCAGCGCCTGGATCGTCAACAATCGCGCGCCGATCGGCAAACCTCGCTACGACGGACATCGCGCGCTGTGGGTCGAGCGGTTCGATCCCGTTGCGCTGAAGATGCTCGGCAATCCCAGGATGATCGTCGACGGCGGCGTCGATCCGGCGGCGCGGCCCGTCTGGATCGAAGGTCCTCATATCCTCCGCGCCTACGGCAAATATTATCTGACTGCGGCGGAGGGCGGCACTGCGGTCGCGCACAGCCAGGTCGTGTTCAGCGCCGATCGACCTGATGGCCCGTACCGCCCCGCACCCCCGGGCGTGAACCCGATCCTCACCCAGCGCGACCTCGATCCCGCTCGCGCCGCGCCGATTACGTCGGCGGGTCATGCCGATCTGGTCCAGCTTGCGAATGGCGATTGGTGGGCGACCTTCCTCGCGACTCGTCCCTACACCGGCGACCTTTACAATATCGGCCGCGAGACCTTCCTGCTGCCGGTGACGTGGCGCGACGGCTGGCCGACGATCCTCGCGCAGGGTCGGGCGATCCCGCGCGTGGCGAAGGCGCCGCCACTGCCGCGCGGACCGGCCGCCCCGCCGATGACCGGCAGCTTCACCGTCCGCGACGAGTTCGACGGCCGCGCGCTCGGTCTCGCCTGGATGACGATGCGCGCGTCCGCGAAGCCGCGCTGGCGGGTCGAAGGCGGCGCGCTGTCGATCGCGCCCGGCGAAGCGATCGGCGCGCATGATCACCCCGCTTTCGTCGCGCGGCGGCAGGCGCATAGCGATGCCGTCGTAACCACCTCAATCACCTTCGATCCGACCGAGGGCGCGGAGGCGGGTCTCGCGGCGGTGCAGGACGACGATCACTTCCTGGGTGTCGGGCTGACCCGCGATCGCGGCCGCCTCGCGCTTCGTGCCTTTGCCCGCTCCGCCGGCGGCGAGCCCGCGATCGGGCGCACCTTGGCCCTTGTCCCGATCACGTCGCCAGCACCGGTACGGCTGCGCATTACCGCCAAGGGCGGGCGCTACGATCTCGATTACGCGCTCGCGCAAGGTGGCTGGCGCCCCGTCGCACACGACGTCGATGGCACGATCCTCAGCACCGCGCGCGCAGGCGGGTTCACGGGCACGATGATCGGCCCGTTCGCCCGCGCGGCGCGCTGACTCCCGATCAGTTCTTGGGCAGCTTTGCCGGATCGTAGTTCGGTCCGAAATCGAGCACGAAGACAGGCCCGAGTTCGACAACCTGCTTGGCATTGGCGAGGTGGGCGGTGACCCGCGCGGTGTTCGGCGCATGCGCCTTGGGCGACTTGCCCGAGGCATAATAGAGCTTCCACTGGTTGTTGATCGTGACGCTGCCCGCGGCGATGTTGCCATAGGGCTCGGCCGCCTCGGTCGCGCCCAGAAACGAAATATCCGAGGTTTCGCCCTCCTTCAGATTGGGTGCGCGCAGATAGACCGCGACCAGCACGGTATCGCCCGCGGCGATGGCCTTCTGGATCGGCGAGATTGCGCCGACATCCCAGGGGTTCGCACCTTTGGCGGTGATCTCGACGCGCATCGCCTGCTCGCCCGGAACGCCCTTGGCGGTGCCCATCTTCGTCTTCTGGTTTGGGCCGTAGACCGACCAGTTCGTGCCCGGCAGGTTGATCGCCCGATCGAGAACGTTGCCGCCGGCCGCGGGAGAGGGGGCGGGGGCTGGCGCAGTCTGGGCGCTTGCCGGCGGTGCGATCGTCGCCAGCATCGCGCCAGCGATCAGGATTGTCTTCATCGTCCTCTCCTGTGAAGCCGGCCGCGCATCTGTGGCGCGGTCCGGCGAATGTGGTCAGCTCCGCGCCGGCGCCGCGGCGACGGCGGCGGCGATTGCCGCGCGCATCGGCTTGGCGACGAACGCGTCGTCGTACGGGCACGGCCGGCGCCGCACGCCGTCGCTGCGGGGTTCGAAGCCTTCGATCCAGCTGTACCGATCGCTCATTCCCCACAGCAGCACGTCGCGCACTGCCGGATAGGAGAACATGACGTCGAGATATGCTTGCGTAAAGTCTGCAACCGCCCGGTCTCGTACTGCCACGTCGGCAGGCAGCCTATTGTCGCGAACGTCGAGTTCGGTGATCACCAGGCCATAGCCCATCGCGGTCACCGCATCGAGGAAGCGCCGCCATTCGCCGGTCAGCGCAGTCGCGGTGGCGCGCGCGTCGATCCCTTGCGTGACGAGATGCGATTGCACCCCCAAAGCATCGACCGGCACGCCGCGCTTCTTGAAGCCACCGAGCAGTTTCAGCACGCCGGCGCGGTGATTGGCGTTGCCCGGCTCCCAGCTCATATAGTCGTTGTACACCAGCTGAGCGCCCGGCGCCGCAGCCCGCGCTGTTCGGAACGCCAGGTCCAGCGTCGGCTCGGCCCCGCCCAGCGCGCGCGACAAGGCGGTCTGGTACAGCGCGCCGTCCGCCGGGTTCACCGCCTCGTTGACTACATCGTAGCTGCGGATCCGGCTGCCATAGCGCTTGCAGACCGTCTCGATATGCTCGGCCAGCAGCCGCTCGGCCTCGCGCTGCGGATTGGCGCCGAAGTCGTACGACTCGGCCCAGGCCGGCATCCACTTCGGCTGGTGCCACAACAGATTGTGCGCGCGGACCGGCAGCGCGTTGGCATCGGCCCAGTCGATCATCGCGTCGAACTTGCCGAAGTCGAATCTCGTCGCGCTGGGGCGGATCGCCTGCCACTTCAGCTCGTTCTCGGGCACCAGGATGCCGCAATCGCGGGTCAGCAATCGCGCATAATCAGGGTTCGCGAACGAACCGCGATCGGCATTGCGCTCGCTCCACGCAAAGCACGAGCCGATCCGCATGCCCTTTGCCGCCGCCACCGACTGGAGACTTGCCGGATCGAGCACCGCCGAAGTCGGCGAGGCGGTCGGCGTCGGGCTCGGTGCCGGAACCGGCGCCGCGCCGATCGGCGCCGCATTGGCGCTGCCATCGCTACCACAGGCCGATGCGGCCAGACCCGCCAGCATTGCCAATCCCTCGCGCCGCGAAATCTCCATGATCGTCCTTCCGGTGTGCTGAGCGTCGTCGGTCATTGCGGGTTGCCCGGTGCGTCGGGGAAGCTCTGCGCCTTGTACCAGGCGAGGTCGTGCGCGGGCGCGCGCGCGCCGGCGGGCAACGGCAGGCCGTTCAGCGACATCCAATAGGCTAGGCTGGCATCGCGCCACCAGATCGCCTCGCGCTCCTGCACCGCGAGCATCGCCGCGGTCTTGGTCCAGCGTTCGTCGTCGACCAACGGCCGCACGCCGTCCCATTCGCGCCGCAGCTCGCCGACGGTGGCGACGCCGCGATCGTAATGCGCGACCATCGCCTCCCACAGCGTCGCGCCCGACGCGAGCCGGTAGGTCCAGGGCAGATGGTGGAACCACAGCAGCTCGGCTTCCGGCGTGGTGCGCGGATCGGCATAGCGGCGCGCGACCGCGGGCGCATATTGCGCGACCGCGTTGCTGCCGGTGCGGGTCCGGTCGAAGCCGATTCCGGCACGATCGGCCCGGTGGTAGTAGACCGGGTTCCATTCCGGCCGTTTCAGCTCGGAAACCCAGGGGCCAGGCCCATAATGATGCCCGGTTGCCATCACATGGGCGAGACCGAGCGGCCCGGTATAATCGACCACCGCCTCGCGCGACTTCATCATCATCTTGACCGCAGGATCGACGATGCGTGGATCGGCGCCGAAGGTCTGCGCCGCCCATTCGCGCGCGATCGCCTCGGAGTTTAGCGACGGATCCCAGGCCAGCCGCCCGAAGGCGTACCAATTGGCCTGGTTGAAGGTCGTGCCGCTCCAATCGCGCGCATTCCCGATGTTCGCGACGCCCGCCATCGCGCTGAGTTTATGCCCCTGCGGAGCGCCCTCCACGACTTTCGCGACCGTCAGCGGGGCGCCGCGGCCCCGTGTGTCCGCCTCCAACGTCTCGGCGAACAGCGGTGCGAGATAGGCGAGGTGGCTCGCGAAGCCGAGATATTCCTTGGTGATCTGGAATTCGATCGCCAGCGGCGTCCGCGGCATCGCGCCGAACAGCGGATGGAACGGTTCGCGCGGCTGGAAGTCGATCGCGCCGTTCTTGACCTGGACGATGACGTTGTCCGCGAACTGACCGTCGAGCGGCTTGAACTCGTCATAGGCCTGCTTGGCGCGATCGCTCGGGTCGGTGTCGGCATAGACGAAGGCGCGCCACATCACGATGCCGCCATGCGGGCGCACCGCGGCGGCGAGCATGTTCGCGCCGTCGGCGTGGCTCGCGCCGTAATCGCGCGGGCCGGGCTGGCCTTCGCTGTTCGCCTTCACCAGGAACCCGCCGAAGTCGGGGATCGCGCGGTAGATCTCGTCCGCCTTGGCGCGCCACCACGCGGCGACCTTCGGGTCCTTGGGATTGGCGGTCGCCAGCCCGCCGAGCTCGACCGGCGCGGAGAAGCGCGCCGACAGATAGACCTTGATGCCATAGGGTCGGAAGATGTCCGCAAGCGCCGCCGCTTTGGCGATGTAGCGCGGGGTCAGGCTCTCCGCCTTTGCATTGACGTTGTTCAGGACAGTGCCGTTTAGCCCGATCGAGGCATTGGCGCGGGCATAGTCGACATAGCGGGGGTCGCGGTCGTCGGGCAGGTTCCACCAGTCCCAGATCGACTGCCCCGCATAGCCGCGCTCGACCCGGCCATCGAGATTGTCCCAATGATTGAGGACCCGCAGCTTGATCTTGGGCGCGGAGACGAGATCGACCGTGCCAGCGGCGCCGCCGCTGTCGAGATGCCTGAGGAGCGCGAAGGCGCCGTAAAGGATGCCGCGATCGCCGTTGCCGGTGACAAGGGTCACGGCGCGTCCGTCGATCCGCACCGAACGGACCAGATAGCCTTCCTCGCCGAGCCGCGTGACCGGCAGCCGCAACGCTGCCACACGTGGATCGGCAGCGGTGGCCAGCAGCACCGGACCCGCACCGGCGGGCAGGCCGCGTCGCACTTCCGCGGCGGCGGCAGCGAGCATCGGCGACGATCCCTGCACCGTGACCGCATCGCCGGGCGCCTTCGTTTCGGCATAGCGAAGCCACAGGCGGTAACCATCGTCGGCATGGGCAGTGCCGCTTGCCAACGCCAGCAACAGGCTGGCGATCAAAGCCGTTTTTCGCATACACTCTCCTCGTGAGGCAGCACGGCGTTGACAGCCGTGGCGTCCCTCAACCATGATATCGCTAACATATGGACGGCGGCAGGAGCAATGCCACGTCGAGAGAGAGGATCAGGGTTTGGCCGACATCAAGACGTGCCGCGGGGCGACCAGCCGCCGCGATCTGCTGCGGCTGGCTGCGAGCGCGTCGATGCTCGCCTTCCTCCCCGCCGCGACGCGGGTGCCGACGATCTACAAGGATCCGCGGGCGCCGGTCGATCTCCGCGTTCGCGACCTGATGGCGCGGATGACCCTCGACGAGAAGGTTGCGCAGATGATCGCGCTGTGGGGCACCAAATCGGAGGTGATGGTCACCGGCGGCCTCGACTTCGATCCCGCCAAGGCTAGTGCCGCCTACCCGAACGGCATCGGGCAGATCACCCGTCCGTCGGATCGCCGTGGCGGTCCCCAGGTGTCGGAGGTGGCCGGCGGCACCGGCGCGCGCTGGCGTGGCGGCGCCTCGACGATCGCGTTCGTCAACGCCGCGCAGCGCTGGGCACGCGACTCGACCCGGCTCGGTATCCCGATCCTCTTCCACGAGGAATCGCTCCACGGCTATATGGCGCCCGACGCGACGATGTTCCCGCAGGCGATCGGGCTGGCGGGCAGCTTCGATCCCGATCTGATGCGCCGCGTACAGTCGGTGGTCGGCCGCGAGGTCCGCGCGCACGGCAGCCACCTGACGCTATCCCCCGTCGTCGACATCGCGCGCGACCCGCGCTGGGGGCGGATCGAGGAGACGTTCGGCGAGGATCCGTTCCTGTGCGGCGAGATGGGCGTCGCCGCGGTCCAGGGCCTGCAGGGCGAAAGCGCGACGCTGCAGCCGGGCAAGGTGTTCGCGACGCTCAAGCACATGACCGGGCATGGCCAGCCTCAGGCCGGCAACAACATCGCCCCCGCGCCGATCGCCGAGCGTGAGCTGCGCGAATCCTTCTTCCCGCCGTTCCGCGCGGTCGTCGAACGCACCCGGATCGCGGCGGTGATGCCGTCCTACAACGAGATCGATGGCGTGCCCTCGCATGCCAATCGCTGGCTGCTCGGCAAGGTGCTGCGCGGCGAATGGCATTTCGACGGCGTCGTCGTCAGCGATTACGGTGCGGTCGAGGAATTGGAGCGCATCCACCACATCGCCGCCGACCGCCGTCACACCGCGCGCCTCGCGATCGCCGCGGGCGTGGACAGCGAACTCCCCGACGGCATCGCCTTCCGCACGCTCGCGGATCAGGTTCGCGCCGGCACCGTGGCGCAAGCCGCAGTCGATCAGGCGTGCGCACGTATCCTCACACTCAAGTTCCGCGCCGGCATGTTCGAGGCTCCGTTCGCCGACGCACGCGCCGCGGCGCGGCTGACCGGCAATGCCGAATCGCAGGCGCTCGCGCTGGAGGCCGCGCGCAAGTCGATGTGCCTGCTGACGAACGACGGCACGCTGCCGCTGACCGCCACGGGCCGTATCGCGGTGATCGGGCCGAATGCGGAGATCGCGCGGCTGGGCGGCTATTCGTCGGAACCCCGCCATGCGATCGGCCTGCTTGCCGGGATCAAGGCGCTGGTCGGCAATAGCGCGACGGTGCTCCACGCGCCGGGCGCGCTCATCGTCGAGGGCGACGATCGTTCCGACGACGAGGTCCGCCTCGCCGATCCCGCACGCAACCGACAGATGATCGCCGAAGCCGCGACGCTGGCGGCAAGCGCCGACATCGTCATCCTCGCGATCGGCGATACCGAACAGACCAGCCGTGAAGGCTTCGCGGCGAACCATCTCGGCGATCGCACCGAGCTCGATCTCGTGGGCGACCAGAACGCGCTGTTCGACGCGCTGAAGGCGACCGGCAAGCCGATCGTGGTCGCCGCGATCAACGGCCGCCCGCCGAGCTGGCCGGGCGTCGTGTCGCGCGCCAACGCGGTGCTCGAATGCTGGTATCCGGGGCAGGAGGGCGGCACCGCAATGGCCGAGGCGCTGTTCGGCCGGATCAACCCGGGTGCGAAGCTGCCGGTGACGGTCGCGCGCGAAGTCGGGCAGGTGCCGCTGTACTACAATGCCAAGCCGTCCACCGGCCGTGGCTATCTGTTCGCCAGCACCGCGCCGCTGTTCCCGTTTGGTCATGGGCTGAGCTACACCAAGTTCGAGATCGGCGCGCCGCGGCTGTCGTCGCCCAAGATCGGCGTCGCAGGATCGGTCACCGTCGAGGTCGACGTCGCCAACACCGGCGCACGGGCAGGGGACGAGGTCGTCCAGCTCTACGTCCATGACCAGGTCGCGTCGGTCGCCCGTCCCGTGAAGGAGCTGAAAGCGTTCGAGCGGGTCACGCTGCAGCCCGGCGAACGGCGGACGGTGAAGTTCCTGCTCGGGCCTGCGGCATTCCGGATGTGGAACGTGGATCTGGAAGAGGTGGTGGAGCCGGGGCTGTTCGACATCCTCGCAGGGCCGGATTCGGTGAACCTGAAGAAGGTGGTGCTGGAGGTGGGATAAGTAATTTGCGGATTGAATGCTGCAGAGGATTGGGTCACGCGAACCCTGTCCTCTTCGCGCCTTCAAGTGAACCGCTCCGCTGCGTCCGCTAGCGGACGGCGACGACTTCCGCTCTAAGACCAAACAAACCGAGAGGACGCCATCATCGCCACGCACGCCACCGCGCTCGATCACGGCAAGCAGAGCCAGCCGCTGATCATCATCGCCTCGTCGCTGGGCGCGGTGTTCGAATGGTATGATTTCTATCTCTACGGCCTGCTCGCGACGATCATCACCGCGCAATTCTTTTCGGGCGTGAACGAGACCACCGGCTTCATCTTCGCGCTCGCCGCCTTCGCCGCCGGGTTCGCGGTGCGGCCGTTCGGGGCGTTGGTCTTCGGGCGAATCGGCGACGTCGTCGGGCGCAAGAACACCTTCCTCGTGACGATGGCGATCATGGGTCTGTCGACCTTCCTGGTTGGGCTGTTGCCGAGCTACGCCTCGGTCGGCGTCGCCGCGCCGATCGCGCTGGTCGTGCTGCGCCTGCTCCAGGGGCTGGCGCTCGGCGGCGAATATGGGGGCGCCGCAACCTATGTCGCCGAACATGCGCCCGCGCATCGCCGCGGTCTGTTTACCAGCTTCATCCAGACCACCGCCTCGCTCGGGCTGTTCGCGGCGCTGCTGATCGTGATCGGCGTGCGCACGCTGGTCGGCGAGGAGGCGTTCGCCACCTGGGGCTGGCGCATCCCGTTTCTGGTCTCAATCGCCTTGCTGGCGGTGTCGCTGTGGATCCGGATGCAGCTCGAAGAGAGCCCGGTGTTCCAGAAGATGAAGGACGAGGGCAAGACGTCGAAGGCGCCGTTGACCGAAGCCTTCGCGAACTGGAGCAACCTGAAGATCGTGCTGATCGCGCTGTTCGGCGCGGTCGTGGGGCAGGGGGTGGTGTTCTACACCAGCCAATTCTACGCGCTGTTCTTCCTCGAAAAGAACCTGCGCGTCGACGGCGCGACGACCAACATCCTGGTCGCGATCGCGCTGCTGATCGCCACGCCCGCCTTCGTGTTGTTCGGCTGGCTGTCCGATCGGATCGGGCGCAAGTGGATCATCCTGACGGGCTGCGCGCTGGCGGCGCTGACCTACATGCCGCTGTTTCACGCGCTCTCGCGTGCCGCCAATCCCGCGCTCTATGCCGCGCAGGCGGCGTCGCCGGTCGCGGTCGTCGCCGACCCGGGCGAATGTTCGGTGCAGTTCGACCCGGTCGGCAAGAACAAGTTCGACACCAGCTCGTGCGATATCGCCAAGTCGTTCCTCGCCAAGGCGGGCATCTCCTACGCCAACATTGCCGCTCGCGCGGGAGCCGTCGCCCAGATCCGCATCGGGGCGACCACAATACCGGTGGTGGACCCCGCCACGGTGACCGGCCCCGCCAAGGCGGCGCAGATCAAGGATTTCGGCACGTCGGTACGCACCGCGCTCGCCGGAGTCGGCTACCCGGAAAAGGCCGATCCCGCGCGGATCGACCGGCCGATGGTTGTCGCGATCCTTGCGATCATGGTGCTCTACGTGACCATGGTCTACGGCCCGATCGCGGCGCTGCTGGTCGAGCTCTTCCCAACCCGGATTCGCTACACGTCGATGTCGCTGCCCTATCATATCGGCAATGGCTGGTTCGGCGGTTTCCTGCCGACCACCGCCTTCGCAATGGTCGCGGCCACCGGCGACATCTATTACGGCCTCTGGTATCCGATCGTCGCCTGCGCGCTCACCGCGATCGTCGGGTTGATCCTGCTGCCCGAAACCTTCCGCCGCTCGCTGCACGACTGATCGCCGCAACGCGCTATTGGATTTTTACCTCGAGCACCTATTCGAGGCGCGATGTCGATTCAGTGGCCCCTAATCGCGCGCCGTACGCGCCCCGCCAGCCTGGGGCCGGGCAGGCGCGTCTACGCGATCGGCGACATCCACGGCGAGGCGGGACTGTTCAAGCAGCTGCTAGACCGGATCGAGGCGGATTCGGCAGCCCGCGACGAGGCGGACGTCCGGATCGTCCTGCTCGGCGACTTCATCGATCGCGGACCCGCATCGGCGGGGCTGTTGCTGGCGCTCGCCGGCTGCGCCGATCCGCGGCTGGTGATCCTGAAGGGCAATCACGAGGCGTCGATGGTCGCCGCCTGGCACGGCGACACCGCCGCGCTCGCGCTGTGGCTGCGGTTCGGAGGCGTGGCGACGCTGCTGGGGCTCGGTGCGGATCCGGTCGAGCTGGAGAGCGACGATCCCGCGCGCCTGCTGGCGACGGTGCGCCGCTGCGTCGCGCCCGAGATGATAGACTGGCTCGACGCGCTGCCCGCGTCCTATGAACTCGACGACTATTTCTTCACCCATGCCGGGATCCGCCCTGGCGTGGCGCTCGACGAGCAGGTCGAGGAGGATCTGCTGTGGATCCGCCGACCTTTCCTCGGCAGCCGCCGCCGCCATGCCAAGATCATCGTCCACGGCCACACGATCGATCCGGCCGTGCGCCTCGGCGCCAATCGCATCGGGCTCGACACCGGCGCGCACCGCTATGGCCGGCTGACGGCGCTCGGCCTTGAGGACGACCGGCAATGGACGCTTGAAGCGACCGACGACCGCGACTTCGTCTGATCGCGCGGGTAGTGCGTTGACCTGGATCAACCTCAGCGCGCGTTAACGACCTTCGGTGAGAAGTCGTTCGCACTAAGATCGTAAGCCAGACGCCTAAGGAAGGGTGTCTTATGCTGAAATCCGTCGCGGGCCTGTGTGCCGCCGTGATGCTCGCAACGACGAGCAGCGCCGCGCTGGCGCAGTCGCAGATCTGGCGCATCTCCGAGACCGCGGGCGCGGTGTCGGTGCGGCGTGGCACGGAGATCAAGCCGGCCGCACGCAATGCGGTGCTGGCGCCCGGCGATGCGGTCGTCACCGGGCCGGGCGCGCGCGCGGTGCTGGTGCATGATCGCGATTTCGTCACGGTCAGCGCGAACAGCCGCGTTTCGGTACCGCTGGTGCAGGAGGCGACCGGCTTCACCCGGATCGTCCAGGACATCGGCAATGCGATATTCCGGATCGAAAAGCTGAAGGTGCCGCACTTCGCGGTCAAGACGCCGTACCTCGCCGCCGTCGTGAAGGGCACCACCTTCTCGGTCACCGTCGATGGCAGCGGCACCTCGCTCCAGGTAGTGGAAGGCGTGGTCGAGGTCGCGACGCTCGACGGCGGCGCGAAGGACCTCATCCGCCCGGGAGCGGTCGCGACGATCGGCGCAGCCGACCTGTACCGGCTCCAGGTCCAGGGCGACGGTGCGCGCACGATCGACTCGCCCGCACGCCCGGCCGATGCACCCGCGGCGACCGGGGCCGTCGCGCCCGCTGCCGCGGTGAGTGTCGCATCGGCGCCGATGCCGAGCGAGGTACCCGCGGAAACAGGCGCTGCCGAGCCGATCGGCTTCGAGGTAGGCGCCCAGACGATCGGCGAGGCGATTTCGTCCAAGCCGATCGACCTGGCGTCGATCACCGGCGGCATGATGACGGGCACCACCGCCGCAGCCCCGGCGATGCTGGTCGCGTCGGTCAAGCTTGAAAATACGGCTCCGGCGCCGGCCGCGCCCACCGCTCAGCCGCCGGCACCCGCCACGCCGGTGGTGGACATGCCGCCGGCTGCGCCTCCAGTGACGACGCTTCCTGCCGCAATTCCCTCCGGTGCGGACGCCGGCGTCAAGGCCGGTGCGATCGTCGGCAAACCCGCCGACGATGCCAAGACGGTGTCCGATGATCTCGCGAAGGAACCGGACAAGCTCGCTCAAGCCCCCGCTACGAATGCAGACGCCGCGGTCAAGGATGCGGAGAAAGCTGCGGACAATGCATCCGCCGTTGCGGCCAAGGCGGCCGAAGATGCCAAGATCAATGCAGACAACGCGGCCAGAGAAGCCGCCAAGAGTGCCGCAGACGATGCGGCCAGACAGGCCGCCAACAACGCCGCGGACGCCGCCGCGAGAGAGGCCAACATCGCCGCGGACAATGCGGCGAGGGAAGCTGCCAAGAACGCTGCAGATAATGCCGCTAGGGAAGCCGCCAAGAACGCTGCCGACGATGCGGCGAGGGAAGCCGTGAAGAATGCTGCCGACAACGCGGCGAGGGAGGCTGCTAAGAACGCTTCGGACAATGCGGCGCGGGAGGCTGCCAACGAAGCCGCCAAGAATGCCGAGGACGCGAAGCAGGCGGCTGACGACGCAGCGAAGGACGCGGCGAATAACGCCGCCAACGAAGCCGCTCGAGCCGCAGAGGAAGCGAGGCAGGCGGCCGACGACGCTGCGAAGTCTGCCGCAAAAGCCGCTCAGGACGCACTCGACGCTGCCGCCGAGCTCGCCAAGGCTGCCCTCGACAAGCTCCAACGGGATGACGATTGATGACGCGCACGCTGTCACGCCGCAGTGAGCCACGGCTGAAGGTATTCCAGCCCGCAACGCTGCACGGCGGGGGCGACGCCGCCCGCGTCCATGTGCTCGACGTGTCCCCGAAGGGTGCGCTGGTCCATGGTTTCGCGCAGGTCGCGCCCGGCAATCTGCTGGCGCTCGCGTGCTGCGGCTGGACGCGTGCGGCTAATGTCGCCTGGAAGACCGACAAGCGGTTCGGCGTGCGCTTCGTCGAGCCGCTGTCGAGCGGTGACATTTCGGCGGCGACGACGATCGCCGGCAAGCGAGCGGACCGTACCTGATCGGCTCCCACCCTTGACGTCATCTTAGGACCGTCCTGGCATCGTGCGCCCATGATCGGCGGAGCAATCGAGTGACGTTCAACCCTTTGCGCCATCACGCTGCGCTGATCCTGCTGAGCGCGCTGGCGATCGCGAGCGTGGCGAGCGTTTCCGGCTTCGCGGGCGTGCTCGATCGCGGGCTCGATCCGCTCCGCTTCCAGCTTCTGTCGCATCCCGCCAGTGGCAAGCTGGTCGTCGTCGAGATGGACGCCGCCTCGATCGCGGCGATCGATCGCTGGCCCTGGTCGCGCGACAATCATGCACGTCTCGTCGATCGGTTGCGCGCGGCAGGCGCGGCCTCGGTGGTGTTCGACGTCGATTTCTCCTCGCCCTCCGATCCCGCTGGCGACCAGGCCTTCGCCGCTGCCCTGCGCCGATCACCGGGCCTCGTCGCGCTCGCGACGCTGTCGCAGGCGGCGGAGACCGGCGCCGATCACCAGATCGACTCGCTGCCGATCCCGATCCTGCGCGACAATGTCGCGCTGCAGTCGGTGAGCATCGCGCCCGATACGGACGGCACGATCCGCGAAGCACCGTTCGGCACGATCACTGACGATACCCCGCGCCCGTCGCTGTCGGCCTATGTCGCGGGTCGGTCGGGCGCTGCCGACGATCGCTTTCCGATCGACTATTCGATCGACCCCGGCACCATCCCGCGGCTGAGCTTCATCGCGGTCCGCGACGGTCGCTTCGATCCGCATATGGTCGCCGGGCGCAACGTCATCGTCGGCGCGACCGCCGTCGAGATGGGCGATCGCTATGCGACCCCGCGCTGGGGCGTGATCCCGGGCGTGATCATCCAGGCACTCGCCGCCGAAACGCTGATCGCAGGCGTGCCACAGACCGCGAGCAAAATCTTCGCGATCCTGCTCGCGCTCGTGCTCGCGAGCGCCATTCTCCGCGCGAAAACGCCGGCGCGGATCGCGGTGGCTTCGCTCGTCACGATCACGATCCTGATCGGCGCTGCCCTCGTTGCCCAACGTAGCGCGTCGATAGTCTTCCCGATCGCGTCGGGGCTGCTGCTGCTGCTGGGCACGCTCGCCGGCCGCTACGCGCAGCACGTTCTCGGGCGCTTTCGTCAGCAGCAACTCGTCGACGAGGAGACCGGGCTGGGCAACCGCAAGGCGATGGTCTCCGCGTTAACCGGCCGACCCGCGCTCCGCCTGGCGGTTGCGCATATCGCGGATCTGGAGAGCCTGGTCGCGGTGCTCGGGCATAGCGGCGAGCGTGATCTGGTGCTGCGCGTCGTCGACCGGCTGCGGCTCGCCAGCGCGGATGGCACGATCTTCCGCCTGACCGACCGCCTGCTGGCGTTCGAACTGGGGAGCGATCAGTCGATCCACGACACGCTGACCGGCCTGCGCACGATCATGCTGCAGCCGGTCGAAGTCGCCGGGCGGCGGGTCGATGTCGCGCTGACGATCGGCGTTGCGGATGGCGAGGGGAGCGTGGCCGATGCCTGCCTGACCAGCGCGGCATTGGCGGCCGAGGAAGCCGCGCAGTCGGGCGTGTTCTGGCGCGAGGCGGTAGCCGATCTGGCGGCCCTCGAACGCCGGCTGTCGCTAATGGGCGACCTCGACGAGGCGCTGGCGAACGGCCAGATCGAGGTCCATTACCAGCCCAAGCTGGCGCTCGGACCGAACCGGATCGCGAGTGTCGAGGCGCTGGTCCGCTGGCGTCATCCCGACCGTGGCTTCATCGGCCCCGACCAGTTCATCCCCCTCGCCGAACAGACCGGCCGCGTCGCGCCGCTGACCTTGTTCGTGCTCGACCGCGTGATCGCCGACCTCGCGCATTGGCGCTCGATCGGACTCGACTTGACCGCGGCGGTCAACATTTCCGCGAAGCTGGTCACCGCAACCCGCTTCAACGCCGACGTGCGCGCGCTGCTCGCCCGGGACATCGTGCCGATCGACCGCCTGATCTTCGAGGTGACCGAGAGTGCCACGCTTGCGGATCCGGAGGCGGCGGTCGCGGCGTTGGTCGCACTGTGCGATCTCGGGATCGGCATATCGATGGACGATTACGGCACCGGTCAGTCGACGCTGACCTATCTGCGCACGCTGCCGCTATCCGAGCTGAAGATCGACCGGTCCTTCGTCCAGCATGCGCATGTCAATCACAAGGACGGCGTCATGGTCCGGTCGACGATCGATCTCGCGCACGATCTCGGACTGAAGGTGGTCGCGGAGGGCATCGAAGATGCCGATTGCCTCGCCTTCCTGCGCGAGGCCGGGTGCGACATGGCGCAGGGATATCATATCAGCCGCCCGATCCCCGCCGCCGCGCTCGTCGATCTGCTCCAACGCGATCGTGCGCAGGCGGCGTGAAGCCGGCCTGCTCTATTCGAGGTCGTTTTCGCTGACCACGATCATCGGCTGCGATTCGTCGCGGGCGAGGGCGCTCAGTGCGGCATCGCTGATCGGATCGATGAAGCGGTTGAACATATCGACCGCGTCGTCCTCGGGCGCATCGCCGCTCAATGCTTCGAGAAGGTCGTACTGCACCGCGAACTGATACTCGTCGCCATCGACTTCACCCGCGAATTCGACTTGTCGTTCGTCGACATTGTCGAGGATCGTGGTGTTATCGATGTCGAGGCGGTTTGCGGCCATGTGATTCTGCTCCTGGGATCGAGGCGTAACGCCTCGCCGCTGCTAATCGCGCGAGCGGCGATCCTGTTCCCGGAAGCGACCCAGAACGATGGTAGGGATCAGCACTCCACCTTGTTGCGGCCGCTTTCCTTGGCGCGGTAGAGCAGCAGGTCGGCGTCGCTCACCGCATCGTCGAACTTGCGGCCGTGAAGCGGCGCGACCCCGGCGGAGAAGGTGATCGGCCGCATCGGCTCGTCGGTGGTCCGCAGCCGGACCATTCGTCCCGCGAGGTCGACTCGCGCGCGGTCGACGAGCTCCGCCGCCTCGTCCACGGTGACCCCGTTCATCAGGATGATGAATTCTTCGCCGCCCCAGCGGGCCACCAGATGCGGGTCGCAGCTCTTGCTGAGCGACGTCGCGACGAGCTGGAGCACACGATCGCCGACGACATGCCCGTAGCGATCGTTGATCGATTTGAAGAAATCGATGTCGCAGATCGCCAGCGCCGCCTGTCCACGCGCGGGCAGGCCGCGAATCTCCTCTTCCACGCCGCGACGATTGTGCAGCCCGGTCAGCGCATCGCGTGCGGCATCGCCCTTGGCGGCTTCCACTTCCTGACGCAGCGCCTCGATTTGCCGGGTCGCGGCGGCCAAGGCGGCCTCGGTGGTCTGCGAATAGGCGACCATCGCGGTGACGATCGCGACCGTGTCGGCGCCATTGCCGAGCTCTTCGAGCCCGCCGCTGAGGTCGCGCCCGAACTGTCCGGTGGTCGCGAGTGCGCCCGCGGCAAGATCGGCGAGCTGCAACGTCTGGTGGCGCACCTGGCGCGCGGCGTCGGTATCTCCCGGCGCCTGGGTATGAGCGACGCGGATCTGGTCCGCAGTGACCTGGGTCAGCCGCTCGCCCGCCATCAACACCGCGTCGACCGCACGTGCCAGCGCACTGTCGCGATCGATGCGGTAGCGATAGGCAAGCTCGTAATTGGTCGGAGTCGCCGCGAGTCGCTGCTCCGCCAAGAAAGCGACGGCTTCGAACCCGACATCGTTCACCGGCTCAGCCACAACCTTGTTGATACTCGCCCGCCCCAATCGCTCGAACACATGCCTCTCCGCCCCGGTGGATCAGGCTGGATAGCGCGAATTCGTAAAGGTCGGCTTTCCAAGCGCGACGGGAGTGGGAGCAGGCCCGCGGCCTTAGACGCCGGTGACCACGGGTATACCCGGATCACACGGCGGCGTGATCGCGTAGGGCGCGCCCGCTGGGACCTTGGGAGCGGTCGCCGCGAACACCGCCTTGCGCGCCTGCGGCACCGTCGCGACGGCGGCGACCATCAGCGCCGGCGGGCAAACGCACATCGCGGCCTTCGCCAGCAAGCTCATCTTCGATCCGCCGCCGATACCGGCGGTCATCGCCTGCACCGGTTCGAGCAGGCCCCACAGGATCCCGCCACCCGCGACGCTGGCGCTCCGCCGGCGACGACGGCTCGATCGTGCACCGCCGCTGCCGCCAGCGCGGGCAGGGACGAGCACCTTGGCCGGACGTCGGCTGCGTAGCGCCGCGCCGAGCAGGCCGAAGCCGAGCAACATCATCGACCAGGTCGAGGGTTCGGGTATCGCGGGCGTGGGAGTTTCGCCCGCGCCGCTGCCCGGCACCCCGCCACCGGGTACGCTGCCGCCCGGTCCGCCACTGCCCGGAACGCCGCCGCCACCCGGCGCCGCGCCGCCCGGGCCGGCACCGCCGACCAAGACACCGCCGCCCGCGGGACTGCCGAAATAGTTGCTGGTGACGCTATCGGGTGGCACCTCCGACGCGAACGTGGCTTGTGGCACGACCGGCGCATTGATGAAGGCAGCCGGGCAGGGCACCGCTGCGGCAGTTGCGGCCGGCCGCTGCGCCCGCGTGTGCGATGGCGGCGCCTTCGGTGCAGGGCGAGTCGCGTGATGAACTGCCTTACGCACCGGCGGGACATAGGCTGCGGTGGTCGCCAGCATGGCCGGGGGGCAGATGCACAAGGCTGCCTTGCTCAGTAGCGCCGCCTTCATCTTATGCCGCCCCCTTTGATGACCCAACCGTTACGATATCGAACCAACGTTCGATCCGTCATTTAGTTCAAGCAGTAGAGTCAACGCGTTGTTAACTATTTGCGAGAAAACTACCTTAGCATCCGCGCGCGCAGAAGCAAAGCCGCGCCGTCGTCTTAGTTGCATCACGCAGGGACACGAACGGCGACTCGGGAAGAGTCGAGATGCGAGCCAAATTCGCTAGCGTTTTATTAACACTATTGTCGATCGGCTCGGCGTCACCTCTGTTTGCACAGACGATACTCGAACGAAAAATACTAATCGAGATTAATCGCGTACGCAACGATCCCGTCGGGTACGCGGCGCATCTACGCGACTATCGCCGCTACTACGACGGGAAAATGATCGCCGCGCCGGGGATGAAGGTCCGCTACCTGACCGAGGAAGGCGTCGCTCCTGTGGACGAGGCAGTGCGGTTCCTCGAGGGGCAACGCCGCCGCCGTCCGCTCGCCGCCGCCGATCTTTTGCGCGCCGCCGCGATCGACCATTGCGCCGAACAGGCCAGCGACGGGTCGCTCGGCCATGTCGGCGCGGACGGCTCCGATCCCGGCACGCGGGTGCGGCGGCGCGGCGGCGGCATCTATGTCGGTGAGGTCATCACCTATGGCTCGGACGATGCGGCCGACGTCGTCCGGCAGCTGATCGTCGACGATGGCGTCGCCGACCGGGGCCATCGCAAGCTGGTGTTCGCGGAGGACATCGACTTCGCGGGCGTGTCGTGCGGGCCACACCCCGCGTTCGGGACGATGTGCGTGGTCGATGTCGCCCGTACCGTCGACGGCCGCGCGAGAATGCAGTTCGCCGCCAACTGATCGCGATTAGCAGGCCGCGACCGGAACGCATCGCCGTCCATCGTTGTTGTTCCCGCGAGCGGCCCTGTCGGGTTCGCCCCGCTGGAGATCATGCCATGTTGTGGACCATCGCCGTCATCCTGCTGATCCTGTGGGTCCTGGGTTTCTCGCTGAACGTCGCCGGCGGCCTGATCCACATCATCCTCGTGATCGCGGTCATCGTGGTTCTTATCAAGCTCTTCACCGGGCGCAGCCCGGTCTAGTCTCAGCGGGGGTGGAGCGCCGCAAGCGCGATCCCCGCGAGGTTCCTCGCACGCGGCACCCGCCGGACACGCACGCTGGCGAACCCGGCGATCGCGTCGCGGTAGGCGGCGAGGTGCGCTCGCGGGCCGGCGCTGCGACACTTGGCGGCGCCGCTCGCCTGCCCGACGACGAATGCCGAGTCGCCGACGAACTCGACATCGGTAAAGCCCATCTCCGCGGCCAGCCGCGTCGCCGCGATCAGCGCCAGCCACTCGGCGTCGTTGTTGTCGCCTTGGCCGACATCGCGAAATAAATGGCTTTCTCCCTCGACGACCAGCGCGATCTCGATCGGGCCCGGGTTGGGCCGGCAACCGCCGTCGAAGAACACCCGCCTTCGCGGCGCTGACGTCATTCGCGGCGCCCGCTCAGCGAGCGCGACGCGCGGTGAGTATCTTGATCTTCGGCGCGAGCATCTGGCCCTTCATCGGACCTTCGCCCTCAGTCGGGGAGGTCGGCGCAGCGAGGATGCGGCGGACGATCTCCATTCCCTCCGTTACCTGGCCAAAGGCGGCGAAACCGGCATTGTCGCCGGGCTGGTTGGGCTGCGAATCGAGCGACGGCATCGGCCCGACGATGATGAAGAAGTCGGCCCGGGCACTGTCGGGCGCGGCGCGCGCCATCGAGATCGTGCCGTCGACATGCTTCAACCCCGTCTTGCTGGTCGGCTCGAGCTTGATCGGCGGGTAGAGCAGCTTGCCGTCCCGCACCCCGCCCTGGATCAATCCATTGTCCGGCGCGAGCTTCATCGCGCGATAGAAATCGATCCCGTCGAGCCGCTTGCTATCGACATAGCGGAGGAAATTGGCGGTGGTGATCGGCGCTCGATCCTTTTCCAGCGCGAGCGTGATCGGTCCTTCGCTGGTCGTCAGCACAACTCTCACCAGCGCCACAGGGGCAGGGGCAGGAGAGGGCGCCGGCGTCGGAGCCACGGCGGGCACCGGCGCCACGGGAACATCCTGCGCGGCAAGTGGCGTGGCGCTGCTCATCAGCAGCATGGCGAGTCGGATCATCATGCCCTTTGCTACCCGCCGGGGCGGCTGCGGCAAACGGCTAACGCGGCAGTAAGCTATCGTATTGATGCACGTTAATGCGGCATGCTGCCCGGAAACGATGCACATGGTTGAGCGTTCGACGATGCCATGCCTGTTCTAGACTCCCCCACCGCCTACGCGGACACCGATCACCCCCTGACCCAGCGCTTCCGCGATTTCGTGACCGACTCGGGCTTCCCGTGCGTGGGCGCGAAGGCGGCGCTGGCCAAGGGCACGATGCGCTTCGTCGTCGCACGCGACTTGCAATCGGCGTGGGACGATCTTCGCCTGTGGCCCGCGCTCTACCAGCTCGCGCAGGACTACAAGGCGGACCCGGCGCTGTTCCAGTCGCTCGTCGTGCTGTTCGAGGGCCCGACCGATCTCAGCGAGGAAGTCTTCGAACGTGCATTGTGGCAGCGCGTCCAGTCGCTCAGCGATAAGGACGCCTGGTTCGGCCAGGAACCCGATGCGCGCGTCAGCAGCGACCCGGACGACCCGCATTTTTCGCTGAGCTTCGGCGGCGAGGGCTTTTTCGTCGTGGGCCTCCACCCCAATGCCAGCCGGCCCGCGCGCCGCTTCGAGCGCCCGGCGATGGTGTTCAACCTGCACGATCAGTTCGAACAGCTGCGCGCGCAGGGCCGCTACGAAAAGCTCCGCGATTCGATCATCGCGCGCGACATCGCGCTGGCCGGGTCGGCGAACCCGATGCTCGCGCGGCACGGTAGCGCATCGGAGGCGCAGCAATATAGCGGCCGGCTGATCGACACCGGCTGGGCATGCCCCTATGCGCGCCGGGAAACGGAGCCCGGCATTGACGCATGAGATCCCCCCCCGCAGCGGTGCGGGCTTCGAGCTGAAGGCCGGCCAGCGGCTCACCGTGATCGATCCGCAGGGCGAGCAGGTCGCGGATCTGCTGGCATACTCGCTGGCCGACACCGCCGAAGTGATCTCCAGCGGCCGGACCCTCGATTACGCCAACCGGATCTACCTGACGACCGGCGACCTGCTCTATTCGAACCGCTCGACGCCGATGCTGGAGATCGTCCACGACGATGTCGGGCGGCATGATTTCCTGCTGACGCCGTGCTCGGCGGATACGTTCCGCATCATCTATGGCGACACCGACCCGCACCGCGGCTGTTTCGGTAACCTCGCCGCCGCGCTGGCGCCCTGGGGCGTGCTGCCGGACCAGATCCCGGTCGCATTCAACTGCTTCATGAACGTGCCGGTGGACGGCGCGACGGGAGCCTTCACCGTCGAGGCGCCGCTCAGCAAGGCGGGCGACACGATCGTGCTGGAAGCGAAGATGGACCTGGTGATCGGGTTGACCGCCTGCTCCGCGCTGCAATCGAACAACGGCAGCTTCAAGCCGATCCACTACCGCGTGGATTAGCACCTGATGACTCCACCCGGTGTTCCTGCGAACGCAGGAACCCAGGGCCACAACCGGCAACGCTCGTGCTCCTGCCCCCGCAGGAGCACAAATCCCCGCTACCCGTCGACCGCCACCCGCCCGAGTGCCGGGTCGTCGGTGAAGAACCCGTCGAGCCCGCAAGCGATGCAGCGCCGCATCTCCTCGATCGACCCGGCGGGATAGCGCGCGTCCGGATCGCCCGGGCCTTGCAGATCGGCGGGCAGGAAGCGGTTCTCCGGCCGAAAGGTCCAGGTCCGCACCAGCAGCCCCGCCGCATGCGCGTCGTCGACGAAGCTCGTCGGCCGACCGAGCCGCTTGTCCGCCCCGACCGGGATGATCCCCCGAATGTTCGGCGCGACCACATCGGCATAGCGCGCGATCTCGCGCAGTCCCGCGGGCGCTGCCATCGCGCCATAGGTCAGCGAGCCGCCCGTCGCGGCGATGTCGGCCGGCTGCATCCCGGGATCTCCGACCAGCTGCATCAACCGGACATTGGCGGGCTTCCCCAGCTTCTTGCGGAGCGCGCGCAGATTGGCGGTCTCGAACGACTGGATCTCCACCGGCGCGGTGCGGGTATAGGCGTGCGCGCCGAGCCGCTCGACGAACGCATCCTCGAACCCGCGACCGATCGAACGGAAATAGGTCGAATGCTTGATTTCGGGCACGATGCCGATCACGCGCCCGCGCGCCGCGGACTCGCTGGCGACGAAGTCGATGATCTCGTCCAACGTAACGAGCTGGAACTGACCGTCATAGCTGCGGCTCTCGGGCCGTACCGCGCCCAGCCGTTCGACCGCGCGCAGCGTCTTCAGTTCGTCGAGCGTGAAATCCTCCGCGAACCAGCCGGTGATCGCCTCGCCGTCCACGGTCTTGGTGGTGCGCCGCCCCGCGAATTGCGGCTTGGTCGAGACATCGGTGGTGTCGGCGATGTTGTTCTCGTGCCGCGCCACCAGCACGCCGTCGCGCGTGATCACCAGATCGGGCTCGATATAGTCGGCCCCGTCCGCGATCCCCTTCGCATAGGCCGCCAGCGTGTGTTCGGGGCGCAGCGCCGACGCACCACGATGCGCGAATACCAGCGGCTTGGCCGCGCGGCTCGCCGCCGCCGCTCTCGTCATCGGCAGGATCATCGCGGCACCCACACTGGTCAGCGTCTGTCGGCGGGTCAAGATGGGGCCGGGCATGCGATGTTCCTAAGCTGGTGTAGTCGCCCCCAGCCCTCCGTTCGTTTCGAGCGAAGTCGAGAAACCGCCTCATCGGGCGGGCAGGGTTTCTCGACTTCGCTCGAAACGAACGGGGGAGGGGTGATGCAGCCACTAACCCCGCCATATGACCGACCCGTGACACGCAACCCGCGGGAGCCTTCCGCGCGCAGGCGGGTTCTGCTGCGATGCAAACGTTGGAACAGGCCATCCCCGATTGGCTCGCGCGGTTCGGCGGCGTCGCCGTCCTGCTGCTCGCGGTCGTCGTCGCGCACGCGATCGCGATCGCGGTGATGCGGCGGCTCACCGCGCGCACCAAGACGCCGACCGACGACATCCTCGTGGCGCGGCTGCGCTGGCCGACCTTCTGGCTGCTGATCGGCATGGCGCTGGCGGCATCGGGGCCGAGCCTAGATCTTCCTGCTTATTGGGACCGAATCTGGCAGCGCGTCTTCGGGCTGATCTCGCCCGCGATCCTCGGCTGGGTGCTCTATGCGCTACTGACCGCCTATCGCGACATCGGCGAGGCGCGGTTCGACATCACCGTCGCCGACAATCTCCGTGCGCGGCGCCGCCGCACCCGGATCGGCATCCTCTACCGAATCGGCGTGATCCTGCTCGGGTTGGTGGTGTTCTGCCTGATGCTGATGAGCATTCCCGCAGTCCGCAACATCGGCGTGACGCTGATCGCCTCCGCCGGCCTCGCCGGGCTCGCGATCGGCGCCGCGGCACAGCCTGCGCTCAAGAACCTGATCGCGGGTATCCAGATGGCGTTCACCGAGCCCATCCGGCTCGACGACGTCGTCATCATCGAGAATGAATGGGGACGGATCGAGGAGATCCGCCTGACCTATGTCGTGGTGCGGATCTGGGACGATCGGCGGCTGATCGTGCCAGTGTCGAAGTTCCTCGAGAACAGCTTCCAGAACTGGACCCGCGACACCAGCGCGCTGATGGGATCGGTGTTCTGGTATCTCGATCCCGCTGCCGACGTCGCGCGCATCCGCGCCAAGGTGGAGGAGGTGGTGCGGGCCAGCCCACGCTGGGACGGCCGTTTCTTCAACTGCCAAGTCACCGACAGCAAGCCCGACGGGACGATGGAGGTCCGCGCGCTGATGACCGCGAAGGACGCGTCGATCGCGTTCGACCTGCGCTGCGACGTGCGCGAAGCGATCTATGCGTTCATCCGCAGCGACATGCCCGAGGCACTGCCGCGCGAACGGTTCATGCGGGCACCGGCTTCGGCGTCATCAGCGCCGTCGTGAAGGTGTCGAGCCACCAGCCGATGTCCTGATGCTCGATCACCGCCATCATCTTCTGCCAGCGCCCGATGCGTTCCTCCTTCGACATCCGTAGCGCCTGCATGATCGCGTCCGACATCTCTTCGGCGCTGTACGGATTGACGAGCAGCGCATCGGTCAGCTGCGTCGCCGCGCCCGCGAAGCGCGAGAGGATCAGCACGCCCGGATCCGCCGGGTCTTGTGCGGCGACATATTCCTTCGCGACCAGGTTCATCCCGTCACGCAGCGGCGTGACGAGGCCGATCTTGGCGGCACGGTAGATCCCGGCGAGCACGTCGCGCGGATAGCCCTGGTTGACGTAGCGGATCGGCACCCAGTCGATATCGGCATATTCGCCGTTGATCCGCCCCGACAGCTCCTCGAGCGTGCGACGAATCTTCTGGTAGCTCCCAACCGATTCTCGCGAGGGCGGCGCGATCTGCAGCAGGAACACCTCCTTACGCTCTTCCGGATGCTCGGTGAGGAAGCGTTCGTAGCCGAGGAAGCGTTCTTCCAGTCCCTTGGAGTAATCCAGCCGATCGACCCCGACTATCATGTCGCGCCCGGTCGCGCTGTCGCGCATCTGGCGGTAGGACAGTCGCGCCTTGGTGCCTGCCGCCAGATCGACGAACTCCTGCACGTCGATCCCGATGGGCACCGCCATCACCCGCACCCGTCGCCCGTCGAGCACCAGATCCTCGCCGTCGCGCACCGCGCCCAGCTCCTGCTGCGCGAAGTCGCAGAAGGATTGCAGCCATTCGTCGATGTGGAAGCCGATCACGTCGTACGCGAACAGCGATCGCGCCAGTGCCTGCGCCTCGGGCAGGATCGACATCAGCCGTCGCGGTGGCCACGGGATGTGAAGAAAAAAGCCTATGCGGTTCTCGCACCCACGTTTCCGCAGCTCGTCGCCGAGCGGGAACATATGGTAATCCTGGATCCAGATGGCGTCGCCGTCCTCGACCAGCGGATAGACCGTCTCCGCGAACCGCTCGTTGACCCGGCGATAGCCTCCCGCATATTCTCGTTCATATTCAGCGAGATCGACCCGGTAGTGGAATAGCGGCCACAAGGTCCGGTTGGCATAGCCGTTGTAATATTCCTCGACGTCCTGGTCTTCGAGATCGATCGTCGCGGTGGTGACGCCGTCGCTGCGTTCGAAATGGATGTCGCCGGTGAAGCTGTCGGCGCGGTCGCCCGACCAGCCGAACCAGATGCCCTTATATTCGCGCAGCGCCGATGCGAGCGCCACCGCGAGACCGCCTTGCGCGCCCGAATGCGACCCCGTCGGCGCCGATACCCGGTTCGAAATGACGATCAGGCGGCTCACCGGATCGAACTCCACGGCTTGCTCAGGAGCGCCGCGCAGTTGATCATCCCGACCAGCGAATAGGTTTGCGGGTAATTGCCCCACAGCTCCCCGGTATGGGGATCAATGTCCTCCGACAACAGCCCCGCCGCAGTGCGACGGCCGAGCATCTCCTCGAACAGTGCGCGTGCATCGTCGGCGCGGCCGGTGACGTGGAGCGCCTCGATCAGCCAGAAGGTGCAGACGTTGAACGCAGTCTCGGGCAGCCCGAAATCATCCTCGGTGTCGTAGCGCAGCATGTGACTGCCGCGCCGCAGCCCCGCCTCGACCGCCGCGAGCGTGCCGAGGAAGCGGGGATCGTCTGGCTCGAAGAATCGCAGGTCGAGCAGCTGGATCAGGCTGGCGTCGAGATCGTCGCCCGAAAAGGTCGCCGACATCCGGTTGGTTTCGGGCCGCCACGCGCGTTCCTCGATCACGTTGCGGATATGGTCGGCGCGCTCCTGCCAGAAGGCGCAGCGCTTCGGCAGGTCGAGCACCTTGGCCGCATTCGCCAGCCGGTCACAGGCCGCCCAGCACATCGCCGCGGAATAGGTATGCACGCTCTGCCGGGTGCGCAGCTCCCACAGGCCGGCGTCGGGCTGGTCGTGATGCGTCCACGCCCGCTCGCCGATCTTCTCCAGCGCCTCGAAATCCTCGATACCGCTCGGCCGGAATAGCCGCTGGTCGAAGAACGCATGGACGCTGCACAGGATGATCTGGCCGTACGCGTCATATTGATGCTGCTCGTATGCGGCGTTACCGACCCGCACCGGGCCCATACCGCGATAGCCCGCAAGGTCCGGCGCGAACCGCTCCTCCAACGTCGCCTCACCGAGCACGCCGTACAGCGGCTGGATGTGCCCGCCGCGCGCCTCGTCGACGATGTTGCGGAGGTAGCCGAGATATCCCTCAAGCACGTCGAGCGCGCCGAGCCTATTGAGCGCCTGTACCGTGTAATAGGCGTCGCGTACCCAGCAGTAACGATAGTCCCAATTGCGCTCCGATCCCGCATGTTCCGGAATCGAGGTGGTCAGCGCCGCGACGATCGCGCCGGTCTCCTCATGCTGGCACAGCTTCAGCGTGATCGCAGAGCGGATCACCACATCCTGCCATTCCAGCGGGATCGCCAAGCCGCGGACCCACTCCTGCCACTCGGTCGTGGTGTCGCGGAGCATCGCGTCCACCGTAGCCGCGAGATCGCCGCTGAAGCTCTCGTCCGGCCCCAAAAAGAAGTGCAGCGGCCGTTCCAGCCGGAACGCGCGCTCGTCTTGCAGCATCCCGATCGGCGCGGTCGTGGTCAGCCGCAGCGACAGCTTGTCGAGCACGATGCGCAGATGATTCGACCCGCCATTACGCTCCTGGCAAGAATCGCCCCATCCGCAGGTCGTGCGCAGCGCCACCCGGATTCGCGGCGATCCCGCGACCGGGCGGACGATCCGCGCGAACGCGACCGGGCGGTAGGTTCGCCCCTGACGCTCGAACCGCGGGCAGAAATCGATCACCTCGATCGCATTGCCCGACGCGTCGGTATGCAGGCTGACGAGAATCGCGGTGTTGCGCAGGTAACGCTGCTCGACACTGACCGAATCGACCAGGTCGATTGCCCAGTAACCGCGCTCCGGTTCGGCGCCGCCGACCAATGCAGAGAACAGCGGATCGCCATCGACCCGCGGCACACAGGCCCAGGTAAAGCGTCCGCTGCGATCGACCAGCGCGCTGACCTGACAATTGCCGATCGGCCAGAGGTCCACCGAGGTCATGCCATCTGCTCCATCGCCGCTGCCAGCCATTTGCGCGTGGCCGCCACCGACTCGAGTCGGTAGCTTGCCGCGGTCGCCCGCGTCGCGCCCACCAGGATGCCGGCACCCTCGTGCGCCGCCGCGGCGACCATCGCCGGTTCGTCGGTGTCGTCGTCGCCGAGGAACACCGGGCGGTGCCCCGCGAGCGTCGGCGCGGCCATCATCGCCGCGATCGCGGTGCCCTTGTCGGCGCCGGGCACGCGGACCTCGACCATCATCTTGCCCGTCTGAAGTTGGAGACCGGAATCTTCCGCCAGGCTACGCGCGAGATCGGTGCTGGCGGATTCGGCGGCGGGAAGGTTGCGGTAGTGAAGCGCCGCGCCCAGCGGCTTCTCCTCGACCAGCACCCCGGTTTGTGCAGTTGCGAAGGCTTTCATACGGGTGACTATACGGTCGAGGGCCATCGGCCGTTCCACCCGATCGTGCCGCCCGTCGGGCCATGCGATCTCCAGCCCGTGACTGCCGGAGATCGCGAAGTCCGCATCCCCGAACAACGCCCGCACGCCATCGACCGACCGCCCGCTGACGATCGCCACCCGCCCCTCGAGCACCGCGACCAGCCGCGTCATCAATGCCGCAAGATCGGCATCGACCACCGCCGCATCGGGTGTCGCGACGAGATCCACCAGGGTCCCATCGAAGTCGAGAAACAGCGCGGCACCGCGGAGCAGATCGAGCGGCGGGGGAGGGAGGGTAATCACGCGCGCCGTGTCGGTGATCGGGCGGGGAGGGTCAAGCGGGGGAGGGAGGCCTGCGTCGCCTCACCCGCAGTGACCGGTGGGTGGTGCTTGCCCGGAGATACAAATTTTTCGGGGTAGTCGGCACACCGCCTCCGACATAGGTGCCGGTAGGTATGAACATGCCGGGCAACGAAGGTCTGTGGGGGCTTACCGAGAAGGAGAAGCAAACCCTTCGCCTCATCGTGCGGGGGCACGACGCCAAGTCCAGTGCGCGCAATCTCGGCGTCTCGGTTCATACGATCAACGAACGACTGCGCGATGCACGGCGGAAGATGACGGTATCGAGCAGCCGTGCGGCGGCACGCATGCTGCTGGACGCGGAAGGCGGCAAAGTCGGTCCATCGACACCCAATTCACTTGGAGACGAAGGATTGAGGGAAGACGCAGCGCCGCATCGAGGGAACCACGGCACGGCGCCTAATAGCGGCGTGGGGCGGGCACACCGCCAGTCCTGGACCATAGGAGTTTGTTCGATGACGCTTGCCTTCGCTCTGATTGCGCTCGCCGCGCTGCCGCAAGTTGCTTCTACGCCGGCGCAACCAGCTACCGTCTCTCGCGAGACCCCGAACGCGGCGGTCGTCGACGCTGCGCGTAAATGGCTGACCCTGGTTGATCAGGCGCGCTGGGACGAGAGCTACCAAGCGACGGGTGCCTCGTTCCGCAAACTGAACACGGTCTCGATGTGGACCGCGGCATCCGAAAAGGCGCGTGTTCCGCTAGGCGAGATGGTGTCGCGCACCTTTGCCAGCCAGGAGAGCCTTCCCGCCCCGCCGAACGGCTACGAAGTTGTCAAATTCCGCACGCGCTTCACCAATAAGAACGACGTCGTGGAGACGGTCTCGCTAGCGTACGAGGAGGGCAGTTGGCGCGTTGCCGGCGTTTATATCGGGTAAGTTCGGTCGGTGCGTCGCTGATCGCTCGTACCGAGCGGGAGCGACCACCACGCCTCGGTACGGCGCGAGTGGGTGTCCGCTCGATGCACGGCTGATATTCATCCCTCCCGCCACGCCCCCGGCGCCAAATCGCCCAGCATCCAATCTCCGATGCTCGCGCGGATCAGCCGTAGCGTCGGAAATCCTACTGCAGCCGTCATGCGGCGGACCTGACGATTGCGGCCTTCGCGTATCGTGAGGCTCAGCCAACGATCCGGGATCGCGGCGCGGACGCGAATCGGGGGATGGCGCGGCCAGATTGCGGGGGCGTCGATGCGCTCCACTTCCGCGGGGCGGGTGTCGCCGTCGTTGAGGCGAACGCCGCGGCGCAGGCGATCGAGGGCGGCGTCGTCGGGTTCGCCTTCGACCTGGACCCAGTAGGTCTTGGGCAGCTTGAACTTGGGGTCAGCGATCCGAGCCTGGAGGCGGCCATCGTCGGTGAGCAGCAACAACCCCTCGCTGTCGCGGTCGAGCCGCCCGGCTGGGTAGATTCCGGGCACCTCTATATATTCCGACAGCGTCGCTCGCGTTGTAGGGCTGCCCTTGTCGGTGAACTGGCTGAGCACGCCATAGGGCTTGTTGAACAGGATCAGCGTCACGGCTCAGGCCGCGAGCTTCGTCATCCAGCCTTCGGCATGCGCGAACGCCGGCGCGTCGTCGACGTCGAGCCAGTCGAGATCGCTGCAATCGACGATCTTCGCCCGGCCTTCCACCCCCAGGATCCGGACGCCCTCGGTAATCGACGGGCTGTCCAGCGTGGCGAGCGCGGCGAAGAAGCGCTCGGACACCGCGAACACGCCGGTGTCGTAGCAATCGTGCGGCTCCAGCCCTTTGCCGATCGCAATGATGGCGTCGCCGTTCGTGGCGACGCAGGTGACGTCGAGCGGGTCGACCCAGGCATGCCCCAGCCGGCGGTCAATGCCGAGGCGCAATCCCTCGCCCGCGCCAGCCTTCGCCAGCCGCCGATAGTGGCGCGGCTGGACGAGGTGGTCGCACATCGCCATCACCGCGCCCTCCGTGCCGACCAGCGCACGGGCGGCGAGCGCGCTGACGCCGTTGGGCTGGCGATAATCGGTCATCACCGTCATCACCTCCAGCGACCACGCGCGGCTCGCCAGGTGCGCGGCGATCGCATCGGCGCCGTAGCCGAGCGATACGATCGCACGCGTAAGCCCCGCCGCCGCCATCCCGTCCAGGGCATGATCGATCAGTGCGCGCCCCGCCACCGCGCACAGCGGTTTGAACGGAGTGACGTCACGAAGCCGGCTGCCCTCACCGGCGGCGAGAAGCAGGCCGGTGGTGATCATCACGCGGCCTTGATGAAGTCCTCGACCGCGACCTGCGCGAGGTCGTCGGTCATCTGGTGGCGCGGGTGCTTGCAGAAATAGGCCGATGCCGGATCGATGACGCCCGCGATGCCGCGGTCCTTGGCGATGGCCGCGCAGCGGATCATGTCGATCGCGACGCCCGCCGAATTGGGCGAATCCTCAACCGAGAGGCGCAGCTCGAGGTTCATCGGCACGCCGCCGAACAGCTGGCCTTCCATGCGCAGGAAGCAGATCTTGTTATCGTTCTGCCACGGCACGTAATCCGATGGCCCGATATGGACGTTGTCGTCGTCGAGCCGCTCGGCCGCGACCGACTGCACCGCTTCGGTCTTCGAGATCTTCTTCGATTCGAGCCGGCGGTGGTTCGACATGTTGAGGAAGTCGGTGTTGCCACCGGTGTTGAGCTGGTAGGTCCGGTCGAGCTTGACGCCGCGCTTGGCGAACAGGTCGGTAAGCACCCGGTGGACGATCGTCGCGCCGAGCTGCGCCTTGATGTCGTCGCCGATGATCGCAACGCCCGCATCCTCGAACCGCTTCGCCCAGACCGGGTTGGACGCGATGAAGACGGGAATGTTGTTCACGAAGGCGACGCCGGCTTCCAGCGCGCATTCGGCGTAGAATTCGGTCGCTTCCTGGCTGCCGACCGGCAGATAGTTCATCAGCACGTCGGCGCCGGTGCGCTTCAGTTCGGCGACGACATCGGCCTTGTTGGGCTGCGAGTCATTGGCGACGATGAAGGTCCGGTCGTCCTTGTAATCGGCCATGTGGTCGGCGACGCCGTCCATCACCGCGCCCATCTTCACGACGGTGCCGGTCGCGGGGATGTTCGCCGCGAATACCGCGGTGCAGTTCGGCTTGGCGAAGATCGCCTCGGCGACGTCCTTGCCGACCTTGCGCGCATCGACGTCCCACGCGGCGACGACCTTGATGTCGGATGGCTTATAGCCGCCGACTTCCCAATGCATCAGCCCGACGAGATCGTTGACGCCTTCGCGGTAATGCTCGAGCCCCTGGACGAGCGAGCTCGCACAGTTGCCGATGCCGACGATGGCGATGTTGATGCTCTTCATGAATGACCCTGTTCGCTTGACAATAGGATGGGGAGGGGAGCCTCGGCGCGGAGAAATCCCCGCTCGACGCCGCGATGGCGCATCAGTCCGACGATGACAATGACCGTCAGAGGTACGATTTCGAACCACCAAAAGAGGCGGGGGTCGGCAACCAGGCAGGCGATGAAGATCATCCACACCCGCACATTGGCGGTCAGTAGCGACTGCAGCCGCATCACCGGCGTCGCGCTAACGCCGTAGCGCGCGCCGAGCGCGACCGGATCGGGGCTCGCCGCGAGCCGACGCTCGAACGGCATGGCGATGCGGTCGAGGCTACCCGCGACGCGGTCGTAGAGGCGGACAAGCACCATGCCCGCGGGCACCGGCACCGCGGTCAGCGCCTCGCCACGCACCCGGCGATGGAAACGCGCGCGTTCGCCCTCGTACAGGCTCGATTGCACCGCATGGCAAAGCGCCGCGCCGATCGACAGGGCCCAGGCCTCGACCGTACCCATCGACGCCGCCAGCACGATATAGAGCAGCGCGAAGACGCCGTGATCGCACATCCCGTCGAGCGCGCGACCGAGCGGGCTCGATGTGCCGGTCGCCCGCGCGATCATGCCGTCCAATCCATCGGCGATCAGCCAGACCACCGAGAAGACCAGACCGATCAGCGCCAACCACGGATTGCCCCATCCGGAATAGGCGAGGGCGGCGATCGCGCCACAGCAAAGCCCGATAATCGAGACCGAATTGGCGGAGAGTCCAAGCGACAACGCTCGCGGCAGCAGCGCGCGGGCGGCGGGGTGGATCAGATACAGATTCGATGGGTCCTCGATCCGGCGATCGCGTGAGCCATCCCGGGCCGGCGGTGTCATCAGAACTTCACAATGCGCCTACCCCTTGGCGAACGCAAGAAATTACGGGACGTTTACGGTCAATTCATCAAGCCATGTGGCCGCGATACCATCCGACGGCGCGCGCCAGTCGCCCCGCGGCGACAGCGCGCCGCCTGCCGAAACCTTGGGTCCATTGGGCAGCGCAGACCGCTTGAATTGGCTGGTCTGGAAGAACCGCACGATGAATTTGGCGAGCCAGTGGCGGATCGTCGGCAGGTCGTAGGCGACTCGCGCATCGGCGGGGAAGTCCTCGGGCCAGCGCCCCGCGTCGACGTCGCGCCACGCGTGCCAGGCGAGGAACGCGATCGTCGACGGCGCCATACCGTGGCGGATCACGTAATGCGCGAAGAAGTCGTTGAGCGCGTAGGGGCCGATCATCGTCTCGGTACTCTGCATCGCACCGCTGGCGTCGGCGGGAACGAGCTCTGGCGATATCTCCTGCGCCAGGATCGCGGTCAGCACCGCGTCGGTCGCGGGGTCGTACTGGTCGGTGCGGATGCACCAGCGGATCAGGAACTGGATCAGCGTCTTGGGCACGCCCGCATTGACCGCATAATGGCTCATCTGGTCGCCGACGCCATAGGTGCACCAGCCGAGCGCCAG
>NZ_CAXTEM010000023.1:0-47617 GCF_964243315.1 uncultured Sphingomonas sp.
CGCGGCACGCTGTGCGTGTCGAGCCAGGTCGGGTGCACGCTCAACTGCCGCTTCTGCCACACCGGCACCATGCGGCTGGTGCGCAACCTGACCCCGGCCGAGATCGTCGGGCAGGTGATGCTGGCCCGCGATTCGCTGGGCGAATGGCCGTCGCAGCCCGAGGGGCGGATGCTCACCAACATCGTGATGATGGGGATGGGCGAGCCGCTCTATAATTTCGAGCATGTCCGCGACGCGCTGAAGCTGGTGATGGACGGCGACGGGCTGGCGTTGAGCAAGCGGCGGATCACGCTGTCGACGTCGGGCGTGGTGCCGATGATGGCGCGCGCCGGCGAGGAGATCGGGGTCAATCTCGCGGTGTCGCTCCACGCGGTGACCAAGGAGATCCGGGACGAGATCGTGCCGATCAACCGCAAATACGGGATCGAGGAACTGCTGCAGGCGTGCGCGGACTATCCGGGCGCGAACAATGCACGGCGGATCACGTTCGAATATGTCATGCTGAAGGACAAGAACGACAGCGATGCCGAGGCGCACGAGCTGGTGCGGCTGATCCGGAAGTACCGGCTGCCCGCGAAGGTCAACCTGATCCCGTTCAACCCCTGGCCCGGCGCGCCCTACGACACCTCGACGCCCGAGCGGGTGCGGGCGTTCTCGACGATCATCTTCGAAGCCGGGATCTCGGCACCGGTGCGCACCCCGCGCGGACGCGACATCGATGCGGCGTGCGGGCAGCTGAAGACCGCGTCGGAGAAGAAATCGCGTGCCGAGCTCGACCGGCAGGCCGAGGAAAAGCTGCTCGCGCTCGGGTGAGCGTGGCGATCGAGCCCCTGCGACTTTTGCTCGCGGCCGGCGCCGGGCTGCTCGGCGGCGCGATGAACGCGTTGGCGGGCGGCGGCACCTTCGCGACGCTGCCGACGCTGATCGCGCTAGGACTGCCGTCGCCGATCGCCAACGCGACCAGCAACGTCGCGCTACAGCCGGGCGCGTTTACGAGCGCATGGAGCTATCGCAAGGGGCTGGAGCCGATCGGAGGCTTGTCGGTCCGGCTGCTCGCCGGGATCACCTTCATGGGCGGGCTCGCGGGCAGCCTGATGCTGGTCTGGACGCCCGAGCGCACCTTCGACGTGATCGTGCCGTGGCTGTTGCTGTTCGCCACGGTCGCGCTGGCGTTCGGCAAGCCGCTCGCGGCGTGGCTGGCGACGCGGACCAATGTCGGCGTGCGCACGCTGGTCGCCGCGCAGACGCTGCTGGGTATCTATGGCGGCTATTTCGGCGGCGGCGTCGGGCTGATGATGACCGCGACCTGGGGGCTACTCGTCGGGGTCGAGCCCGCGCGGCTCATGGCCCCGCGCACGCTGCTGCTCGCGGTGGCGAATGCGGCGGCGACGATCGTGTTCGTCGCGTCCGGAATGGTGTCGTGGCAATGGTGCCTGCCGATGCTGATCGGCGCGATCGCTGGCGGGTTTTTCGGGGCCAAATTGGGGGCGCGACTGTCGCCACGGGTGATCCGTGTTTGGACGCTGCTGGTGACTGCGGTGACCACTGCGGTGTTCTTTTGGCGGGCTTATGGCTGAGGTGTGGGGCTAACCGCTGCTCCCCACCAACCCCAGCCGTTCGCCTCGAGTAGCTGTCGAGCTCGTCCGAGACGGCGTATCGAGAGGTGCCTCTGTCGGGGCTCTTTCCCTCGATACGGGCTCTCGACAAGCTCGATCCCTACTCGAGACGAACGGTCTGGGGAGATGCAGGGGTGGATGGTTCACGCGAAGGCGCGAAGGCGCGAAGGTGGTGCGCAGCGCCGCAGGCTCCCCTACTCAATCTTCCTTCGCGTCTCCGCGTGAACCGTTCTTCGCGCCTTCGCGCCTTCGCGTGAACCACTCCAACAGTCACCGCGGACGCCGCAGCTTGAACAGTGCGTCCTCGCGGGTTTCGAAATAGTCGGCCGGCCCCCCGCCGCGTGAGATCGGGTGGGCGCGGGCGGTCTGGTAGACGCCACCTTCCAGCATCGCGCAGTCAATGTGGATGCCGATCGCCTCGCCGATCACCAGCCATTGATCGAGCGCGCGGCCGGCCCTGTCCTCGAGCCGGATCAGCTGGGTGAGGACGCATTCGAACGCCACCGGGCTGGCGGTCACGCGCGGCGGCGCGATCAGGCGCGACGGAGTCTGCGGGATCCCCGCCAGCGTGAATTCATCGACATCGGCGGATACTCCCGCGGAGGTCGCGTTCATCACCTCGGTGAGATCGCGCGTGACAAGGTTCCAAACGAACTCGCGGGTTTCGGCGATGTTGGCGACGCTGTCCTTCCAGCCCATCGACGAGAAGGCGATCAGCGGCGGATGATAATTGACTAGGTTGAAGAAGCTGTACGGCGCGAGATTGCGCACGCCGGCGGCCGACACCGTGCTGATCCAGCCGATCGGGCGCGGCGCGACGATGGCATTGAGTGGATCATGCGGGAGGCCGTGGCCCGCCTGTGGTTCGTAGAAATGCCATTCGGTCATGGCGATGTTCCTGCTAACGAGCGAGCATCGCGTCAACGAAGGATGAGCATGGAAGAGCCGATCGCCCCCGGCACCGTCATCGTCCGCCACCGCATCGCGACGCGGGTGTGGCACTGGATCAATGCGATCGCGATCGTGATCCTCCTCGGCTCCGGGCTGACGATCTCCAACGCGCATCGGCGGCTCTATTGGGGGCAGTTCGGCGCCAACCCCGATCACGCGTGGCTGAGCGTCGTCTACTGGCCGGGGTGGGTGACGATCCCGGCGCGCTACAATCTGGCGCTGGCGCGGCGCTGGCACCTGTTGTTCGCGCTGGTGTTCGCGTTCTCGTTGCTGGTGTTCATGATCGTCAGCCTGCTCAATCGGCATTTCCAACGCGACCTGAAGATCCGCCGCCGCGAGTTGACCGCGCGGCACCTTTGGATGGACGTGAAGCAACACGCCGCGCTGCGCTTCCACGATGCCGAGAATCCGCGCGACTATAATATTCTCCAGAAACTGACCTACATCGTCGTGTTGTTCGTGCTGCTGCCGCTCGCGGTGCTGACCGGGCTGACGCTGTCGCCGAGGATGGACGCGGCGTGGCCGTGGCTGCTCGACCTGTTCGGCGGGCGGCAATCGGCGCGGTCGATCCACTTCCTCGCCTCGGGCGGCATCGCGCTGTTCATCGTCGTCCACCTGACGCTGGTGATCCTGGCGGGGGTCGTGCCGGAGACGCTGTCGATGATCACCGGACGGTGGCGCGTACCGGAGAACGAGCGATGACGACGCTGCTCACCCGCCGCACCTTGATCGCCGGGGGCGCGAGTGCCGCGGGGCTGGTGCTCGCCGGCTGCGACCGCGTCGCGCAGATCCCACAGGCGCGCCGGATCCTGTTCATGGGCGAGGAGATGAACCGCGGCCTGCACCGCGCGCTGATGCACCGCGATGCTCTGGCGCGCGAGTTCTCGCCGGCGGAGATGTCGCCGGTGTTCCGGGTCAACGGCACGCGCAATCCCGGCACGCCGGCCTATGAACGGGCGGTCGCCGGCAAGTTCGCGGACTGGAGGATCGGGGTCGGCGGGCTGGTCGACCGGCCGCTCGACCTGTCGATGGCACAGCTGCGGTCGATGCCTGCGCGGACCCAGATCACGCGCCACGACTGCGTCGAAGGGTGGAGCGCGATCGGCAAATGGCACGGGCCGACGCTGGGCACGGTGCTGAAGGCGGCGCGGCTCCGCGATGCCGCGCGTTACATCGTGTTCACCTGCGCCGACCTCTACGGCGGTGCGCCCTATTATGAGTCGATCGACCTGATCGACGCCTTCCATCCGCAGACGATCCTGGCCTGGGCGATGAACGACGCGCTGCTGTCGATCGGCAACGGTGCCCCCGTACGGCTGCGGGTCGAACGCCAGCTCGGCTACAAACACGCCAAGTACGTGTCACGAATCGACGCGGTCGCGAGCCTCGACGCGGTCGGCAAGGGCAAGGGCGGATATTGGGAGGACAATGTCGATTACGATTGGTACGCGGGGATCTAGCGGGCCCTGACGAGTTTATATCCGATGGCGTTGATCGACCTGTTCCTGTCACGTGCGGTAAAGCGCGGCCGATTGACGCTGTTGCGCCCCGACAAACCCGCCACCGTCTTCGGCATCGCCGACCCAGATTTTCCCGACGTCACGCTCCGCTTCGCCGATCGAGGCGTCGCCGGACGGATCGTCCGCAATCCGGCGCTGGCGGCGGGCGAACTGTACATGGACGGACGGATGATCGTCGAGGACGGCGACATCCTCGACCTCGTCCGGCTGCTGACCGCCAACGACAAATGGGAGAAGGGGCAGAACAACCTCGAACCATCCTGGTTCGTTCGTTCGGTCGGATCGATCAAGCACCGGGTCGACCGCTACAACATGGAACGGCGATCCAAGCGCAACGTCGCGCACCATTACGATCTGTCGGCGCGGCTCTACGACCTCTTCCTCGACGCCGACCGCCAATATAGCTGTGCCTATTACACCGACCCCACGAATACGCTGGAGCAGGCACAGCAGGACAAGCTCGCGCACATCGCCGCCAAGCTCGCGATTCGGCCGGGGATGCGGGTGCTCGACATCGGCTGCGGCTGGGGCGGGCTGGCGCTGTACCTGCACGACAAGCTCGGCTGCGAGGTGGTCGGCGTCACGCTGTCGGAGGAGCAGATCAAGATCGCGCGTGACCGTGCCGCGGCGAAGGGCGTCGCCGACAAGGTGACGTTCGAGCTGATCGACTATCGCCGGATCGAGGGGCAGTTCGACCGGATCGTGTCGGTCGGGATGTTCGAACATGTCGGCCCACCGCAATACCGGACCTTCCTGCGCAAGTGCCGCGACCTGTTGACGCCCGACGGCGTGCTGCTGATCCACACGATTGGGCGGCTGGGCGGACCCGGCGTCACCGACGATTTCACCACCAAGTATATCTTTCCCGGCGGCTACAATCCGGCGCTGTCCGAGATCATCCGCGCCAACGAGGGGCTGCGGATGTTCCCGACCGATGTCGAGGTGCTGCGCCTCCACTACGCGCTGACGCTCAAGCAATGGTACGCCCGCACGGTCGCCGCGAAGGACGCGATCGTCGCGCTGTACGACGAGCGGTTCTACCGAATGTGGACCTTCTACCTCGCCGGCGCCGCGATGGCGTTCGAGAATGGGGGGCTGTGCAACTACCAGGTTCAGTTCTCGCGCAGCCGGACGGAGTTGCCGATCACGCGCGATTATATGTTCGAGGGCGAACAGGCGCTGCGGTGAGATTTAGCTAGCCAACAACACCTTCCATCATTCCCGCGCAGGCGGAAATCCATACTGGCGAGCGTCGCGATTGGTGCACGACGGGTAGCCAGTCTGGATCCCCGCCTTTGCGGGAATGACGGCGGAATGGGGGCTGACCGAGTGGGCCAGCCCGAACCCTACCGCCCCAGCGCCTTCTTCGCGACGCCGCGTTCTGCGGGGCCGATCTTGCCGTCGCCATCGGCGTCGTAGCGCTTGAAGGTCGCGGCGAGCAGCGCCTCGGCCTCGGCCTGGTTGACCTTGCCGTTCTTGTTGGCGTCGGCGCGATCGAACCACAGGTCTGCGAGTCTCTTGGCGTGGACCGCGTCGGGGCGACCGGGGCCGACCTTCATCTGCGCGATGCGGGCCTGGACCTCGGCGCGGGTCAGCACGCCGTCCCGGTCGGTGTCGCTCTGCGCGAACTCCGACTTGAACTTGGCGGTCGCCGAGGCGCGGGTTTCCTGCGCGACGGCGGAAGCGGCGAAGCTCGCGCCGACGGCAAGCGGAAGGACGGCGAGCGTGAGGAGTGTGCGGGTCATGCGCGCCCCCTGCCCCCAACGGCCTAAACCCGACCTGAACGACTTTCGCGCGGTTGCGCGCGTCCGCGCCGCCACGTAAGCGCTCGCGCGCTGCAAGGAGCCCTGCCCATGACCGATCCGATCAACCGCGTCGTCCTCGCCTATTCGGGCGGGCTCGATACGAGCGTGATTCTGAAGTGGCTCCAGCAGACCTATAGTTGCGAAGTGGTGACCTTTACCGCGGATCTCGGCCAGGGCGAGGAGCTGGAACCCGCGCGGCGGAAGGCGGAGATGGCGGGCGTCCGGCCGGAGCACATCTTCATCGACGATCTGCGCGAGGAGTTCGTCCGCGATTACGTGTTCCCGACGATCCGCGCCAACGCGCTGTACGAGGGGCTGTACCTGCTCGGCACCTCGATCGCGCGGCCGCTGATCGCCAAGCGCCAGATCGAGATCGCGCGCCAGGTGAACGCCGACGCGGTCAGCCACGGCGCCACCGGCAAGGGCAACGACCAGGTCCGCTTCGAGCTCGGCTATTATGCGCTCGCGCCCGACATCAAGGTGATCGCACCGTGGCGCGAATGGGACCTGACCAGCCGCACCCGGCTGATCGAGTTTGCCGAACAGCACCAGATCCCGGTCAGCAAGGACAAGCGCGGCGAGGCGCCATTCTCGACCGACGCCAACCTGCTGCACACCTCCAGCGAGGGCAAGGTGCTCGAGGATCCGTGGGACGAGGTGCCCGACTATGTCTTCTCGCGCACCGTCAGCCCGGAACAGGCGCCCGACGCCCCCGAGACGATCACGATTGATTTCGAGCGCGGCGACGCGGTGGCGATCAATGGCGAGGGGATGAGCCCGGCGACGCTGCTGGCGAAGCTGAATGACTTCGGCCGTGCCCACGGAATCGGCCGGCTAGATCTGGTCGAGAACCGCTTCGTCGGCATGAAGAGCCGCGGCATGTACGAAACCCCGGGCGGCACCATCCTTCACGCCGCACATCGCGGGATTGAGCAGCTCACGCTCGACCGCGGCGCCGCACATCTGAAGGACGAGATGATGCCGCGCTATGCCGAGCTGGTGTATAACGGCTTCTGGTTCAGCCCCGAGCGTGAGATGCTGCAGGCGGCGATCGACCACAGCCAGGCGAAGGTGTCAGGCACGGTGCGGCTGAAGCTGTACAAGGGCGGAGTCTACGTCACCGGGCGCAAATCGCCCAACTCGCTCTATTCGGAGAAGGTCGTGACCTTCGAAGACGACCAGGGCGCCTATGACCAGCGCGACGCGGCCGGGTTCATCAAGCTCAATGCGCTGCGGCTGCGGCTGCTGGGGCGGCGCGATGGGTAACGGCTTCGCATCCGTCGAAACGGAGCGCCCGCTTACCTCCCCCTCCATCGGCTTCGCCGCCACCTCCCCCTGGCGGGGGAGGAGTGAACTGAATCCTCCCCCGCCAGGGGGAGGTGGCACGGCGTTGGCCGTGACGGATGGGGACGTTACGCCGCTGCTCAATTCGGTCCTAACGCCCGTTAACCTCGTTTTAGCGCTTTGCCGCCATTTCCGTTCACGATCGAACGGGGGACGGGCGGAACATGGCGAATGGCACGGGCGCAGTCGACGTCGCGATCATCGGGGCAGGACCGGCGGGGCTGACCGCCGCCTATCTGCTCGGCAAGGCGGGCTATTCGGTCGCGGTGGTCGAGAAGGATCCGACCTATGTCGGCGGGATCAGCCGCACCGTCGAGCATGACGGCTTTCGCTTCGACATAGGCGGCCACCGCTTCTTCTCGCGATCGAAGGAGGTGGTCGATCTCTGGAACGAGCTGCTGCCCGACGACTTCATCGAACGCCCGCGGATGAGCCGGATCTATTACGAGGGCAAGTTCTACAGCTATCCGCTGCGCGCGTTCGAGGCGCTCGCCAATCTCGGCATCTGGCGCTCTACGCTGTGCATGGCGAGCTATCTGCGCTGGAAGATGCGCCCGAAGCGCGATGTCCGCAGCTTCGAGGACTGGGTCGTCAACCAGTTCGGCCACAAGCTCTATTCGATATTCTTCAAGACCTATACCGAGAAGGTGTGGGGCATGCCGTGCGACGAGATGTCGGCGGATTGGGCGGCGCAGCGGATCAAGGGGCTGAGCCTCGGCAGCGCGGTGATCGACGGCCTTAAGCGCTCGCTCGGGCTCAACAAGCGCCCGAACGACGGCATGCAGACCAAGTCGCTGCTCGAGAACTTTCGCTACCCGCGGCTCGGCCCGGGGATGATGTGGGATGCCGCGCGCGATCGCGTCATCGAACACGGCAACCGCGTCCTGATGGGCCATTCGCTGAAGCAGCTCGCGCGCGACGAGGTCGGCGATCGGTGGCGCGTGATCGCGACCGCCGCCGACGGCGCGACGGTGACAATCAACGCCGCGCAGGTGATCAGCAGCGCCCCGATGCGCGAGCTCGCGGCGCGGCTGCAGCCCCTGCCGGCGACGCTCCCCCAGGCAGCCGATCTTCGCTACCGCGACTTCCTGACGGTCGCGCTGATGATCCGGTCGCACGACCTGTTCCCCGACAATTGGATCTACATTCACGATTCGAAGGTGAAGGTCGGTCGCGTCCAGAATTTCCGCAGCTGGTCGCCGGAGATGGTCCCGGACCCGGCGATCGCCTGTGTCGGGCTCGAATATTTCTGCTTCGAGGGCGACGGCTTGTGGTCGGCGAGCGACGAGGATCTGGTTGCGCTGGCGACGCGCGAGATGGCGATACTGGGGCTGTGCGATGCCGCGCAGGTCGAGGGCGGCGTGGTGGTGCGCCAGGAAAAGGCCTATCCGGTCTACGACGATCGCTATCGCGACAATGTCGATGCGCTGCGTGAAGAGATCGAGGCGCGCTATCCTTCGCTCCACTGCGTCGGGCGCAACGGCATGCACCGTTACAACAACCAGGATCACGCGATGATGACGGCGATGCTGACCGTCCGCAACATCGTCGCGGGCGAGCGCATCTACGACATCTGGGGCGTCAACGAGGACGCCGAATATCACGAGGCCGGCACCGAGGGCGAACGCGCCGCGCTGGCCAGCGTCCGCGACGTGCCCGAGCGCCTGCGCGCGGCATGACCCGGGAGCGGCTCTGGCCGGCGCTGCTGCTCGGCTGGCTGCTCGCGGCGGTCGTGCTGTGCGTGGCGCTGGCCCCGACGATCGTCCACCTGCGCTTCCCCGATCCCGACGATGCGATGCGGCTGCTCGAGGTGCGCGACTGGCTCGCGGGCCAGAGCTGGTGGGATGTCGGCCAGCACCGGCTGAACGGCGGCGATTTCCCGATGCATTGGTCGCGACTGGTCGATCTGCCGCTCGCAGCGGTGCTGCTGGTGTTCGATCCGCTGGTCGGCACGTCGCTATCGACGCGGATCGCGATGACCCTGGTGCCGATGCTGACGCTGATGGCTGTGATGGCATCGGCCGCCGGCATGTCGCGCCGGCTCGGCGGGATCGAGACCGCGCGGTTGTCGATCCTACTCGCCCCGTTGTCGATACCGTTGGTGTACCAGATTCGTCCGCTGCGGATCGATCATCATGGCTGGCAGATCGCCCTGGCGACCGCGGCGGCGGCGTTGCTGATCGGCACGCCCACGGTGCGGCGTGGCCTTGCGACGGGCCTCTCCCTCGCCATGCTCGTGACGATTTCGATGGAAGGATTGCCGATCGCGGCCGCGATCGCCGCGGTGGCTGCGATCGGCTGGGCTTTCGAGCCGCGGCGACGAGGTTTCGTGGTTGCGCTGATCGGGTGTTTCTTCCTGGCCGCGCTCGCGCTTCAAGTCGGCACCCGTGGTCCGGCAATGTTCGCCAGCAGCTGCGACGCGATGTCGCCAGGGTGGCTCACGGTGCTCGGCATCGCTGCCGGCGGCATCACCGCCGCGACCGTGATCGCGCCCGCAAATCGCCTGGGCCGGATCGCGCTTCTCGGTGCGGTCGGAATTGGGTGCCTGGCGACGCTGCTCCTCGTCGCGCCGGCGTGCATCGACGGACCGTTCGCGACGCTCGATCCCCTGGTCCGGACCATCTGGTACGACAATGTCCGCGAGGGCCTGCCGATCTGGGCGCAGCCCGCGGGATGGGCCGCCGTGACGATCGCGCTGCCGCTAGTCGGCCTATTCGGGTCGGCGCGGGCGCTGCGCGGCGGCGACAACGAGACGCGGACGGGTTGGCTGATGCTGATCGGCGTGCTGGCGCCGGCGACCCTCCTCGCCTGCCTGGTCAACCGTGCCGGAGGGACCGCGAATGCGCTGGCCTTGCCCGGGGCGGCGTCGCTGCTGCTGGCGATGCTGACCCGCGCGCGTGCGGTGCGCGCCCTGCTCCCGCGCATCGCCGCGACGGCGGGTGCGCTTCTCGTCGCCTCCCCCGGCCTTGCCGCCGGAGCGGTCTCATCGATACTGGCGCGTCCTGCGGTCGGATCGGTGGTGACGATCGCCGGCCGCACCAGGCCTGCGTGCGAGACCTTCGACCAGATCCGCGCTCTCCGCCGGCTGACGCCCGCGACCGTCTTCCTGCCCCTCGACGTGACGCCCGACCTCATCGCCACTACCCCCCACCACGCGATCGCCGGTGGCTATCATCGGAACAGCGCGGCGATGCACCGCATCCTGGCGGCATTCAGCGGCTCGCCCGACCTTGCCGAAGGGCTCGTTCGCGCCACGGGCGCGACCTACGTCGCGGGCTGCCCGGGGCTGAACGAGACCGAGCTGTACAAGAAGGTCGCGCCCGACGGCCTCTGGGCGCGGCTCGAACGCGGCGAGCGGATCGCGTGGCTTGAGCCCGTGCCGATGACGGGCTCGCCGGTGCTGGTGTGGCGCGTAGTCGGATCGTCGCGCAGGCCCTTGTCCCGCAAGGCTTCCTGACACTAAGGCATGCCCGATGGAGGGGCAGCAGCTACACTGGTGGCAAACGCGCTGGTTCGTGGTCGCGATGGCGATCGCGGCGATCGTGCCGCTGTTGCGGCCGGAGATCCCGCCGCTGGTCGACCTGCCCGGGCATCTCGGGCGTTACCGGGTCCAGCTCGACAATGGCGCACACCCGTGGCTGGCGGACTGGTATGATTTCCGCTGGTCCCTGATCGGCAATCTTGGGATCGACCTGCTGATCGTACCGCTGGCGCCGATCTTCGGGCTGGAACTCGCGGTCAAGCTGATCGTGATGGCCATCCCGGCGCTGACCGTCACCGGGCTGTTGTGGATCGCGCGCGAGGTACATGGCCGGATCCCCGCGACCGCGCTGTTCGCGCTGCCGCTCGCCTATAGCTACCCGTTCCAGTTCGGGTTCATCAATTTCGTGCTGTCGATGGCGCTGGCGCTGAACCTGTTCGCGCTGTGGCTGCGGCTGGGCCGGTTGCGGCAGTTCAGGTTGCGCGCGGCGTTGTTCGTGCCCGCGTCGTGCCTGTTGTGGCTGTGCCATACCTTCGGCTGGGGCGTGCTCGGCGTGCTCGCCTTTTCCGCGGAGATGATCCGCCAGCACGACGCCGGGGAGCGCTGGTTCAAGGCGTGGATCCGCGCGGGTCTGGGTTGCGCGCCGCTCGCGCTGCCGATCCTGATGATGATCTTCTGGCGATCGGGCGACCATGTCACCGGCAAGACCACCGACTGGTTCGATTGGCGCGCGAAGATCAACTGGGTGTCGATGATGCTCCGCGACCGCTGGATGGCGTTCGACGTGGCGTCGGTGACGGTGTTGTTCATGATCCTGTTCAAGGGTGTCCGCGACCACCGGATCGAATATTCGCGCAACCTGATCCTGTCGGCGCTGTTCCTGCTGGCGGTGTTCATCCTGCTGCCGCGGATCGTCTTCGGATCGGCCTATGCGGACATGCGGCTGGCGCCGTTCGTGGTCGCGATCGCGCTGATCGCGTTGCGACCGAAACGCGGGCTGTCGTTCCGCGGTGCTGCCACCTTCGCGGCTCTCGGGCTGGTGTTCGTCGGCGCGCGATTGATCGGCACCACGGTCAGCTATTGGATGTACGCCGAGAGCTACGACCGGACGCTGCTCGCGTTGAACCATGTGCCGGTCGGCGCGCGGCTGGTGTCGTTCGTCGGACGCGAGCGCTGCGCGGACGAATGGGCCTATTCCCGGCTCGAGCACGTCCCGGCGATCGCGCTGGAACGGCGGCTCGCCTATACCAACGATCAATGGTCGATGGCCGGCGCGCAGTTGCTGACCGCCCGCTACCGCCCCGCCCAGCGCTTTGCGCACGATCCATCGGAGATTGTGACCGGATTCCGCTGCCGCGGCGAATGGTGGCGGCCGATCTCGATGGCGCTGGAGACGTTCCCGCGCGACGCGTTCGATTATGTCTGGCTGATCCGGCCGCCGCGCTACGACCCCAAGCTGGTCGAGGGCATGACCCCGATCTGGCGCAACGACCATAGCGTGTTGTACCGGGTGGATCGCAAGCCGCCGCGCGGCGAGGCCGACGTGACCCCTATGAAGTCGATCGGCGGAACGGGGTAAGCTCGCCCAGATACTCCTGATCCGCCGCCACCGAGGCACGCTCGCGCGCCAGGAAGTCGGCTATCGCCCGACGGAAGCCGCGGTCGGGGATGTAGTGTGCGGACCAGGTCGGCACCGGGACATAGCCGCGCGCCAGCTTGTGCTCGCCTTGCGCCCCCGCCTCGACCGTCTTCAGCCCGCGCGCGATCGCGGCGTCGATCGCCTGATAATAGCAGAGCTCGAAATGGAGGAACGGCACTTCTTCGGTACAGCCCCAATAGCGGCCGTAGAGCGTGTCGTCGCCGATCAGGTTGAGCGCCCCCGCGATCGGCACGCCGTCGCGTTCGGCGAGGATCAGCAGGACGCGGTCGCCCAGCGCCTCGCCGAGTAGCGGGAAGAAGCTGCGGGTGAGATAGGGCTGGCCCCATTTGCGGCTGCCGGTGTCCTGGTAGAAGCGCCAGAACGCGTCCCAATGCCGCGGTTCGATCGCGGCGCCGGTCAGGTGGCGGATCGTCAGGCCCTCTACCGCCGCGGCGCGTTCCTTGCGGATCGCCTTGCGCTTGCGGCTCGCCAATGCGGCGAGGAAATCGTCGAAGGACGCATAGCCGTCGTTCGCCCAATGGAATTGGGTACCCTGACGGATCAGCCACCCCGCGGATTCGAACAGCGGCAGCTGTGAGGGGGCGATGAAGGTCGCATGTGCGCCGGACAGCTTGTGCTGATTGGTGACCGCCTCGATCCCCGCGATCAGCGCGGGACCGGCGCTCTCGTCGCGGAGCAGCAGGCGGGGACCGGGCACCGGGCTGAAAGGAGCGGCGACCTGGAGCTTGGGGTAATAGGCACCGCCGGCGCGCTCCCATGCGTCGGCCCAGCCGTGATCGAAGACGTATTCGCCCTGGCTGTGGCTCTTGCCATAGGCGGGCGCGATCGCGACCGGAACGCCGTCCGCGTCGTCGACCACGATCGGGATCGGTTGCCACCCCGTACGCGCGCCGACGCTGCCCGATGCTTCGAGTGCGGCGAGGAAGGCGTGGCCCACGAACGGGTTGCCGGTGCCGGCGCACGCGTCCCACTGGTCGGCAGGGATGGCTGCGACGCCGTCGGCGAGGCGGGCGATGAGCGCGGTCATTCGCAGCGGCAGATAGGGTGGAGAGCGCGCGGGCGCTAGCTGTGGTGTGCGATGTTAGGCGCCCGCATGTACCACCCACTTCATTACTACCCCGGCGGAGGCCGGGGCCCAGGTGAGGAACGATGGTGGCTGATGCCGGCGCTTCGTTAACGCCCGCCTTCCCAGCTGGGCCCCGGCCTTCGCCGGGGTGGTGAAGAGGTGAAGAGGTGAAGCGGCGGTGCGGCCACCCGCTTCGCTCAGCCCGAAATCTGCACGATCGCATCGATCTCGACCGCCGCGCCCAGCGGCAGGACGGGAACGCCGACCGCGCTGCGGGCGTGCTTGCCGGCATCGCCGAACAGCGCGACCATCAGTTCGGAGGCGCCGTTCGCGACCTTCGGCTGGTCGGTGAAGTTTGCGGCGGAGTTGACGAACACGCCGAGCTTCACGATCCGTTCGACGCGCGACAGATCGCCGAGATACTGTTTCAATTGCGCGACGATCATCAGCCCGCACGCCCGCGCCGCCGCCTGGCCGCGGTCGAGATCGACGTCCTCGCCAAGCCGCCCGGTCACCAGATTACCGTCGATGAAGGGCAGCTGCCCCGACAGATGGAGCAGGCCACCCGCCTCGACGACGGGGACATAGGCGGCCACCGGCGCGGCGGCTTGCGGGAGGGAGAGGCCGAGGGCCTCCAGCGCGCGGTCGATCTGGTCGGTCATGCGGTCGTCTTCGGGCGCTCGCCGGTCGCGGTCAAGCCTTCGGCGAAGCGCGCCTCGATCCATTCCACCGCCTCCCGCCAGTCGTCGATCCGCGCATTGGCGGCGGGCGCGGCGGGCATCGTCCGTGCGAGATCGGGTTCGGAGATCATGTGCAGCCGGTGGACGCCCGGCGCATGCCGCGCGACCGATTCGTGGTGGACCGGCAGATCGTCGACGAACACCGTGATCGGATCGCCATGTTCGGCGACGAGCCGCGCGACCGGCTCGCCCTTGCCGCCCTGGTTGCATTCGACGCGAAGTTCGATCCCGAACCGCGCGAGCTGTTCAATCCGTGGCTGGCGGCATTCGTCCCGCAGATTGGTGAGGATGACGATATCGGCGCGCTTCGCGAGCCGGGTCAGCGCTTCGGCGGCGTGCGGCACCAGCGTCTGGCGGTGCATCTCGTTCGGGAAGAACTGGTTGAGCATCCCCCACATATCCTCGCGCGAGGGCGCCGGGCTGCCGTCGCGACGGGTCATGCTGGTCGCAAAGTCGCCCCCGGCGATGTCGAAATCGATCGCATGTTCCTGGTCGAGCCAGGTGCCGAAATGCCGCACCATGTGCAGCAGCACCTCGTCGCAATCGCAGATCAGCAGCGTCTTCATCGATCCTCCAACGTCGCGCGGGCAGCGACCAGTGCCTCGGGCTTCAGGTCGAGCGCGGCGGCACACGCGACGAGATCGGGTTCATGCGCTTCGAGGAAGCCGAGCGCGGCGGCGAGCACCACGGGATCGCCGACCCGCGACCTGAGATCCTGCGGATCGAGCCCGGTCGTCGCCAGCAGGCGCGCCGCGCGATCGGGCTCACCTAGCGTCCATACCAACGCCTTTAGTGCGATAGCATCTGCGTTGTCGTTTGTATCGGTACGCAGCATTGCCTATCGTCCCGTTCCGAAGGAGCGATCCCGTTGGCAAAAAGGGTGCTCGTTGTCGAGGACAACGAACTCAATCTCAAGCTGTTCTGCGATCTGCTGCGCGCGCATGAATTCACCGCCGAACCGGTGCGCGACGGCCGCGAAGCCGTGGAACGTGCCCGCGCGTTCAAGCCCGACCTGATCATCATGGACATCCAGATGCCGCATGTGACCGGCTATGAGCTGATCCTGGAGCTGAAAGCGGACGCGACGCTGAAGAGCATCCCGGTGATGGCGGTCACCGCCTATGCGGGCCGCGAAGACGAGGAACGGATCCGTGCGGCGGGGGCGGACACCTATGTGTCCAAGCCGATCAGCCTGGCGCGGTTCATGGATGCGGTGGGGGCTTTGCTTTAGGCGCCGCCAGGGGCGTCGAAGGGTTCACGCGAAGGCGCCAAGGCGAAGAATAGTGGGTTCGCGCGGAGACGCGGAGGCGCGGAGAAGAATGAGAGATGCCTGCGGCACGGAGTGGCGAGTCTGGGTGCAGTTCTGGTGAAACCGACCTCTTCGCCCCATCGCGCCAACCGAGGGCAGGCGGTCGCCAACCTCACCCGTTCGCCTCGAATAGCCGTCGAGCTCGTCGAGACGGCGTATCGAGAGGTGCTCTCTTGAGGCAATTTCTCTCGATACGGGCTCTCGACGAGCTCGACCCCTACTCGAGACGAACGGAGTTGGTGGCCCACGAGCAAGTGTCAGACGGCAGCGCGGCAGGCTCCCAAGCCTTCTTCCTCCGCGTCTCTGCAGCTCCGCGCGAACCCTCTTCTACCTACGCCGCCCCAAACGCCGAAAGGACCGCGGAGCTGATGCTCGCGGTCCTGTTCGACAGCGTCCGACGGCGGCATCACCCCGCCGTTGCGATCACTTGATCTTGGCTTCCTTGAACTCGACATGCTTGCGCACGACGGGATCGTACTTCTTGAAGACCAGCTTCTCGGTCTTGGTCCGCGGGTTCTTCTTGGTGACGTAGAAGAAGCCGGTATCGGCGGAGCTGACGAGCTTGATCTTGACGGTAGTCGGCTTGGCCATGAGCCTGTGTTCCTGCAATACGAAGAAGAGCAGCGGCACGGATGCCACCGCTCGATCAGCCGCGGCGCATGGCGGAACATCCCGCGCAAGTCAACCGCGGCGTCGGGTTAACCCGGTCTTCACCACTCGCGGCGCAGCATCGTGCGAAGCGGTGGAGACGGGTGATGACGATGGCGGCGGACTTGGAGAGCGTCAAAGCCGATCTGGCGGCGCGGATCGCCGCGATTGACGTCCGAGCGCCTTATTCACGCGCCTGCGAACTCGCTCCCGACGTCGATGCGATCAGAGCGATCGCCCACCGTGCGGGGCTTAACCCGGCGGTGACCGTCGCCCATTTCCTCGATTCGGCGCTGTCGCGGGGCGAGCATGGCGCGCTGGTCCATGGCTGGCTCGCGGTGTTGCGCGATGCGGTGGTGAGCGACCGGCAGGACCTTGCGGCATGCGATTCGTTCGCCGCGGCGTGTTCGGTCCGGCTGGCCGGGTAAAATGGACGCGCTGATGGCGGCGCTGGTCGCCGCTGCCTGCGCGCAGGTCGGCGATCGCACCGCGTGGCTCGCCGCGATCCTGGCTGATCGGTATCGCAAGATCCTGCTCGTCCTGGTGGCGGCTGCGCTTGCGGTTGCGCTCGCAGCGGTCGGCGCGACGGTCGCTGGTATTCTGATGGCCTCGAGGCTTACGCCGGAGGCCAGGCAACTGCTTCTCGCGCTGGCGTTGATCGTGCAGGGCGGCGGGGCTTTGTTTCGAACCAAGCCGCCGGGTCGGCTGGATGGCTGGAAGCTCGGCGCGGCGGCAACGAGCCTCGTCGGGGTGCTGGCGCTCGCGGTAGGCGGCGGCCTGCCGTTCATCGTGCTTGCGATCGCGGCGCGGTCGACGATGCCGTGGCTGACGCCGATCGGTGCAACGATCGGCTCGCTCGCGGTGATCGTTCCCGCGGCGATGTTGGGCGAGAGCGGATGGTTGGCTTTGCCGCTTCGGGCGGCGCGTATCACGATCGGCATGCTGTTCCTGATTGTTGGGCTGACGATCGCACTGGGTGCCATGGGACTGAGATGACGCAGTTTACTTGTGCTCCTGCGAACGCAGGAGCCCAGGGCAATCCCGGGCAACTTTCGTAGCTCTGGGCTCCTGCTTTCGCAGGAGCACAACTAGTATCGAAAGGCGCACCCTTTCCCGACAGAGACGGAGCCAAACCGGCGGCGGTTCGTTCTCGCCCCGAAATCATCCGGAGTTCCCCATGGCCACCGTCAATCCTGCGCTCGATACCCCGACCGGCCTCAGCAACACCCAATCGGTCGCGGATGCGCTGAACACCTCACTCGCCGATTGTTTCGCGCTGTACCTCAAGACCAAGAATTTCCACTGGCACGTGTCGGGCCCGCATTTCCGCGACTATCACCTGATGCTCGACGATCAGGCGGCTCAGATCCTCGGCGTGACCGATGCAATCGCCGAGCGGGTGCGCAAGACCGGCAACCTCACGCTGCGGTCGATCGGCGACGTGTCGCGGCGCCAGACGATCGCGGACAACGACGCCGACTTCGTCGATCCCTATGCGATGCTCGCCGAGCTGCGCGAGGACAATCTGAAGCTGGTCGAGGCGTTCCGTGCGGTGAAGGACGCCGCGGAAGAGGCCAAGGACAATGCCACCAGCGGCATCGTCGACGATTGGACCGACGAGGCCGAGGAGCGCGCCTGGTTCCTGTTCGAGGCGAGCCGCAAGGCCTGACGCATCGGCGCGCGACGGCCAGGGAGCACCTCGCCGTCGCCGCGCGTTAGCTGACGATGCACGCCTTCGCCGCGCTTCTCGATTCACTGATCTACACCCGCTCGCGCAACGCGAAGCTGAAGCTGATCGGCGATTACCTGCAATCCGCACCCGATCCCGATCGCGGGTGGGCAATGGCGGCGCTGACCGGCGATCTCGACCTGCCCGGCGTCAAGCCGGCGGTGATCCGTGCGTTGATCGAGGCACGGGTCGATCCGGTGCTGTTCCGGATGAGCCGCGACTATGTCGGCGACACTGCGGAGACCGTTGCGCTGCTGTGGCCGGCGCCGGCGCTGCCGGTCAATCCGTCCCCGCTGTCGATCAGCGCGGTGGTCGATCGGCTATTGTCGCTCTCGCGTTCCGACGCGCCCGCTGCTTTGGCGGAGATGCTCGACCGGTCGGACGCGGAGGAACGGTTCGCGCTGCTCAAGATGGCGACCGGGGCGCTGCGGATCGGGGTGTCCGCGCGGCTCGCCAAGACCGCGCTGGCGCAGGCGTTCGGGATCGACGTCGAGGCGGTCGAGGAGGTGTGGCACGGGCTTGCGCCGCCCTATCCGACGCTGTTCGCCTGGGCGGAGGGAAAGGGCGAGCAGCCGACCCCCGCGGACGTGCCGGTGTTCCGCCCGTTCATGCTCGCGCATCCGCTGGAGGATCTGCGCGTCGACCTCGCAGACTATGCCGCGGAATGGAAATGGGACGGCATTCGCGTCCAGATCGTCCATGTCGCCGGCGTCACCAAGCTCTACAGCCGGACCGGCGACGACGTCACCGGCAGCTTCCCCGAGGTCGCCGCCGCCTTCTCGACGCCGGGCGTGGTCGATGGCGAATTGCTGGTGAAGGGCGAAGCGCAGGGCCACACGCTCGACGCCGATCGCGCGGATGGCGGCGCGGCGAGCTTCAATGCGCTCCAGCAACGGCTCGGGCGCAAGACCGTGTCGGCGAAGATGCAGGCCGAGTATCCCGCCTTCGTCCGGCTCTACGACATCCTGTTCGACGGCGCCGAGGATCTGCGTGGGCTGAGCTGGACCGAGCGCCGCGCACGGCTCGAGGCATTCGTGCCGCGGCTCGAACCCGAGCGATTCGATCTCAGCCAGGTGATCGACGCGCCCGACTTTACGGCGCTGGAGGCGATCCGGGCGGGTGCGCGCGATGCCGGTATTGAGGGGGTGATGCTGAAGCGGCGCGACTCGGCCTATGTGACCGGGCGCCGCGTCGGACTCTGGTACAAGTGGAAGCGCGATCCGCTGACCGCCGACTGCGTGATGATGTATGCGCAGCGCGGCTCCGGGCGGCGGTCGAGCTATTACAGCGATTACACCTTCGGGTGCTGGACCGAAGAGGGCGAGTTACTGCCGGTCGGCAAGGCCTATTCGGGGATAACCGACGACGAGTTGCGGATGCTCGACAAGTTCGTGCGCGGGCATACGCTCAGCCGGTTCGGGCCGGTGCGCGAGGTGGAGAAGACGCTGGTGCTCGAGATCGCGTTTGATTCGCTACACGCGTCGAAGCGGCACAAATCGGGCGTGGCGATGCGATTCCCCCGGATCGCGCGGATCCGGCTCGACAAGCCGGCCGCGGAGGCGGATCGGATCGCGACGCTGATGCGGATGATTACCTGAGGAATGGGTCGGCTCGTGTTCCTGCGAACGCAGGAACCCAGTGTTACGAACAATAGCGCCTGTGACCCTGGGCTCCTGCGTTCGCAGGAGCACGGAACGGCCCTACCCGCCCAGCTTCTCCAGCAGCGCCTTCGCCGCGGCGGTTTCCGCTTCCTGCTTGTTCGCGCCCGTGGCGCTTGCGGTCGCCAGCTTGCCGATCGAGACCGTTACCGTGAAGCGCGGCGCGTGGTGCGGGCCGGAACGGTCGCTCACCACATAGTCCGGCGGGCGCCGGTTGTTCGCGGCGGCCCATTCCTGGAGCTGCGACTTCGGATGCTGCGGCGCCTTCGCTCCCGCCGCGACCCGGTCCCCCCAGGCGGCGCGGACGAAGGTGCGCGCGGCATCGAGCCCGGCTTCCAGATACCAGGCGCCGATCAGCGCCTCCATGACGTCGCCGAGGACGTTGTCACTTTCCGAGGCGCCGTCGTCGCGCGCCTGCTTGCCGAGCCGCAGGTGCGGTCGCACCCCCAATTCACGTGCGATGGCGGCGCAGACCGGACCGGTGACCAGCGCGTTGAAGCGCTTCGACAATTGGCCCTCGGGCTCGTCCGGGAATAGCTGCCACAGCCATTCGGCCATGATCAGCCCGAGCACACGATCGCCGAGGAATTCGAGCCTCTCGTAGTTCGCCGCGGCCTGGCTGCCATGCGTCAGCGCGCGTTCGAACGGCGCCGCATCCGCCGGCGCGCGGCCGAACGTCGCGGCGAGCCAGCCGGCGAGATCGCCGCTCAGAACCCTTCTCCGATCCGCTCCCACCGTGCCGCGCTGAACCAGGTCCAGGGCAGCAGCCACGATGCCGACCCGTCGGTCGAGAAGAAGCCGACCACCGCCTTGCCCTCGATCCGCTCCATCGGGATGTAGCCCATGCCCATCGGGGGGGCGAAGCGACTGTCCGCGCTGTCGTCGCGATTGTCGCCCATCAGGAACACGTTGCCTGCGGGCACGGTGTAGAGGCCGGTATCGTCGGCCATCGGGATCGTCGCCTGATCGATCACCGCATAGCTGCGGCCGTTCGGCAGAGTTTCGCGGAAGCGCGGATAGCGGCAGATCGGCGCGCCGGCGGCATCGACGTCCTGAAACGCCTCACCGCATTTACGCGCGTCGAAATTGGGGGTGAGCGGCAGGGTGAAATCGGCGATCCGCAGCTTGGAAATCGGCTTGCCGTTGAGCATCACCTGGCCGCCGGTCACCTGAACGGTATCGCCCGGCAGCCCGATCACGCGCTTGATCACGTCGTGATCGTCGGGGCCCATCGACCGAAACACCACGATGTCGCCGCGGACCGGGTCGTGTGGGAAGACGCGGCCCGGGATGAGCGGCAATCCCCAGGGCAGCGACCAGCGCGAATAGCCGTAGTTCCACTTCGACACGAAGAGATAGTCGCCGATCAGCAGCCGCGGCAGCATCGATTCGCTCGGGATCGAGAACGGCGCGAACACGAAGCTACGCAGGATGAACACGAACAGCGCGAGCTTCAGCAGGAAGCGGAAGGTCTCGCTGGTTTCCGAGCGAGCGGACTTTGTCTTGGCCATGACGGACCCATAACCGTCTCCGTTCGTCCTGAGTAGTCGCGCCGAGAAGGCCGACGCGCACGAACGGGCTTGCCGCGATCGGCGCATGCGATACGGGCGGGTCCTATACAAACGCCCTGCCACCCCAACACAGCCTTAGGATGAAGCGACGATGAGCGACTGGTCGACGATCGAAGCCCTCCCCTCCCCCAAGCTGGTCGACCTGTTCGACGCCGATCCCGATCGCCTGGCGACGTTCAGCCTCGACGTCGCGGGCATTCATTTCGATTGGTCGAAGACCCACCTGACCGCCGAGGCAATGACCGCGTTCGCGGCGCTGGCGGAGGCGCAGGACCTGACCGGCAAGCGCGACGCGATGTTCGGCGGCGCGGCGGTCAACGTCACCGAAAATCGGCCGGTCGAACACACCGCCGAGCGCGGCGAGGGCAAGGCCGAGAGCGTCGCGATCGCGCGCCAGTTCCACGCCCGGATGCGCACGCTGATCGACGCGATCGAGGGCGGCGCGCTGGGTGAGGTTCGCCACGTCCTCCATGTCGGGATCGGCGGCTCCGCACTCGGGCCGCATCTGCTGATCGATGCGCTCGGGCGCGAGGACAAGCGCTACGACGTCGCGATCGTCTCTAATGTCGACGGCACCGCGCTGGAGGACGTGTTCGATCGGTTCGATCCCGCGGCGACGCTGCTCGTGATCGCATCGAAGACCTTCACCACCACCGAGACGATGCTCAACGCCGACTCGGTCCTCGGCTGGATGACCGAGCACGGCGTCGAGGATCCGTATGGCCGGGTGATCGCGCTTACCGCCGCGCCCGACAAGGCGGTCGAATGGGGCGTCGACGAGACCCGCGTGCTGCCCTTCTCCGAAGGTGTCGGCGGGCGGTATTCACTATGGTCGTCGATCGGCTTCCCCGCCGCGATCGGGCTCGGCTGGGGGGCGTTCGAGGAACTGCTGGAAGGCGCGGCCGAGATGGACCGCCATTTCCGTCTCGCGCCGCTGCACCAGAACGCACCCGCGATCGCCGCCTTCGCCGATCTCTACTACACCCAGGTCCGCGGCGCCGAGACGCGCGCGCCGTTCGCCTATGACGAACGGTTGCGGCTGTTGCCGAGTTATCTCCAGCAGCTGGAGATGGAATCGAATGGCAAGAGCGTGCGGGTCGACGGCCAGCCGGTCGGCCGTCCGACCGCGGCAATCACCTGGGGCGGGGTCGGCACCGATGCGCAGCATGCGGTGTTCCAGCTGCTCCACCAGGGCACGCATCTGGTGCCGGTCGAATTCATCGCGGTGATCGAACAGTTCGATACGCTCAACGAGGATCATCACCGCCAGCTGTTGCTAAACGCCTTCGCGCAGGGCGCGGCGCTGATGAAGGGCAAGCAGGTCGACGATCCCGCGCGCAGCTATTCCGGCGATCGGCCGTCGTCGACGCTGCTGCTCGACCAGCTCGATCCGCGCACGCTGGGCGCGCTCATCGCCTTCTACGAACATCGCGTGTTCGTGAACGGCGTGCTGCTGGGGATCAACTCGTTCGACCAGTTCGGGGTCGAGCTCGGCAAGGAAATGGCCAAGGAAGCCGCCAAGGGCGGGGGCGATTTCGATCCCTCGACCACCGACCTGATCCGCCGCGCCTTCGCGTAGAGCGGTCGGGCCGAGCCTTGCCCGCAAGCTGAAGCTGCCCCACTTGGCGGTCGACAACGACGCGCAACGAAGGATCTCGCCTTGGCGGACTACGACTACGACCTATTCGTCATCGGCGCCGGATCGGGCGGAACCCGGGCATCGCGGGTCGCTGCGGCGCATGGTGCGCGCGTCGCGGTTGCGGAGGAGTACCGGGTCGGCGGCACCTGCGTGATCCGCGGCTGCGTGCCCAAGAAACTGCTCGTCTACGGCGCGCATTTCGCCGAGGATCTTGCCGATGCCAAGCGCTTCGGCTGGCAGGTGCCCGACCAGTGCGAGTTCAGCTGGCCGACGCTGCGCGACAACGTGTTGGAAGAGGTCGATCGGATCAACGGCGCCTATACCAAGACGTTGGAAAGCCACGGCGTCGAGATCATCCACAGCCGCGCAACCGTCACCGGCGCCAACCAGGTCACGCTCGCCGACGGCACGGTCAAGACCGCCGAGCGCATCCTGATCGCGGTCGGTGCGCACCCGGCGGTACCCGACTGCCCTGGCAACGAACACGGCATTACCTCGAACGAAGCGTTCCACTTGGACGCCATCCCCAAGCGTGTGCTGATCGCGGGCGCGGGCTACATCGCCAACGAATTTGCGGGCATCTTCCACCAACTCGGCGCGCACGTCATCATCATGAACCGGACGCAGGACATCCTGCGCGGCTATGATCTGTCGATCCGCGACCGGCTGCTGCAGATCTCGCTGATGAAGGGGCTCGAGTTCCGCTTCGATGCCGCGTTTCAAGGAATCGAGAAGAACGAGGACGGCTGCCTGACGGTGAGCATGGCGAATCACGATCCGGTCACCGTCGATCTCGTGATGTTCGCCACCGGGCGGGTGCCGAACACGGGGTCGCTCGGACTCGACGCCGCAGGGATCGAGCTCGACGACAAGGGCGCGATCGTCGTCGATGAGGACAATCGCTCCACCTGCCCCAGCATCTATGCGATCGGTGATGTGACCAATCGCGTCCAGTTGACCCCGATCGCGATCCGCGAGGGCCAGGCGTTCGCCGACACCATGTATGGCAACAAGCCGACGCGGGTCGATTACACCAACATCCCGAGCGCGGTGTTCAGCCACCCGCCGCTCGCCGGGGTGGGGCTGACCGAGAGCGAAGCCAAGCAGACGCTTGGGTCGATCCGGGTCTATTCGTCGGATTTCCGGCCGATGAAGAACGTGCTCGCGAACCGCAACGAACGCGCGCTCTACAAGATGATCTGCGACGGCGAGACGGGCAAGATCGTCGGGCTGCACATGATCGGACCCGACGTACCCGAGATCCTCCAGGCAGCGGCGATCGCGGTGAAGGCGGGGCTGACGAAGGACCAGTTCGACGAGACGGTCGCGCTGCACCCGACGATGGCGGAGGAGTTGGTGTTGATGCGGTGAGGTTGGCCGAGCACCACCCAAGCTTGTGCTCTCGCGAAGGCGGGAGCCCAGTACTGGATCCCCGCCTTCGCGGGGATACGAGTTAGAGAGGCGGGGCTTCTGCCCCAACCGTTGACACCACTCCACAACCGTTGACGCCTCCCCGGCGAAGGCCGGGGCCTAGGTCGAAGACGATCGTGGTGACGGCCAACGCTGCGTTACTTCTGCCTCCCACCTGGGCCCCGGCCTTCGCCGGGGTGGTAGAAGCGATCGGGTAGAAGAAGTGCCGGGTATCAGACGTACCTACAAGGCATCTCCTACTCTCCCCTGAACACGCCCGGTCGCCGCTCGTTCACCGCACGCACGCCTTCGGCGAAGTCGGCGGTCTTCTGCAGCCATGCCTGTTCCGCCAGCTCGTGATCGGTCTGCGTGACGACCAGCGCCGCCAGATCGCCCCGCATCGTCGCGCGGGTCGATTGCACCGCCAGCGGCGCCCCGGCGGCGATCTCCTGCGCCAGCGACAGCGCTTCGGCGCGTAGTCGGTCGGCGGGCACGACGAGATCAGCCAGCCCCCACTCGCCCGCCTGCTCCGCCCGGATCCGTCGCCCGGTGAGCGTCATCAGCAACGCGCGCTGGCGCCCGACGACGCGTTCGAGCACCGCCGAGATGCCGAACCCCGGATGAAAGCCGAGCTGCACGAAATTGGCCACGAACCGCGCCTCGGGCGCCGCGATGCGGAAGTCCGCGACCAGCGCCAGGCCCAACCCCGCGCCGACCGCCGAACCCTGGATCGCGGCGACCACCGGCTTGCGCACCGCGAACAGCCGGGCGGCGGCGACGTAGAACGGGTTGCGCTCGCCCGCAGGCCGGTCCTCCGCCACCGGATTGGCGTTGGCGAGATCGGCGCCGGCGCAGAAAATCCGGCCCTCGGAGCGCAACAGGATCGCGCGCACGTCACGGTCGGCGTCGGCGGCGTCGAATGCCGCGCCGATCGACTCGATCAGCGCCAGATCCGCAAAATTGTGCGGCGGTCGCGCGAAGGTGACGATCGCGACATGGCCGTCCCGCTCGGTGATCACTGCCTTGTCGTCGTTCATCGCCTGTGTCCCGTCATTGCCCTGCGGCTTTGCCGCGCATCGCCGATCTTGCCAAGGATCGCCGTAGCGGAGCGCACGAGAATGGGCTAATCGACCACACCCGATCTTCGAAAGGTTCTTCATGCGCGAAGCAGCGATCGTCTCCACCGCCCGTACCGGTATCGGCAAAGCCTATCGCGGCTATTTCAACGCGACCGAGGCGCCGGCGCTCGCCGGCCACGTCATGAACGCCGCGGTCGAGCGTGCCGGCGTCGACCCAGCCCGGATCGACGAGATCTTCTGGGGGGTCGGCAATCAATGGGGCACGCAGGGCGGCAATGCCGGGCGAATGGCGGTGTTCGCGGGCGGGCTGCCGCGCAGCGTGCCGGCGTTCACGCTCGATCGGAAATGCGGATCGGGCCTGACCGCGGTGGCGATGGCGGCGCGGACGATCATCTGCGGCGAGGCCGAAGTCGCGCTCGCCGGCGGCATGGAATCGATCAGCTACACCGTGAACAAGGACGCGCCGCGCTTCGTCAACCAGAGCGTCACCGACAAGGAACCCACCGCCTATATCCCGATGATCGAAACTGCGGAGATCGTCGCCGAACGCTACGGCATCACGCGCGCGGCGCAGGACGCCTATGCCGCGATGAGCCAGCAGCGCGCCGCCGAGGGGATCGCCAAGGGCGCCTTTGCCGAGGAGATCGCGCCGATCACGGTCGAAAAGGCGCTGTTCGACAAGGAAGGCAATCGCACCGGCACCGAGAGCGTCACGGTAACCCAGGACGAGGGGATCCGCGCGGGGACGACCGCGGAGGGGCTCGCGGGCCTGAAGACGGTGTGGCCGGGCGGTGCGTTTTCGGGGCCCGGCGGCAACGTCACCGCGGGCAACGCCAGCCAATTATCCGACGGCGCATCGGCGCAGATCCTGATGGACCGCGACACCGCCGTCGCAGAGGGCAAGGAGATCCTGGGCCTCTATCGCGGCTTTCAAGCGGCGGGCTGCGGACCCGAGGAGATGGGTATCGGCCCGATCTTCGCGGTGCCCAAGCTGCTCGAGCGTGCCGGGCTGTCGGTCGCGGATATCGGCTTGTGGGAGCTGAACGAGGCGTTCGCGTCGCAATGCCTGTACTGCCGCGATTTTCTCGGCATCGATCCGGAGAAGTACAACGTCAACGGCGGCGCGATCGCGGTCGGGCATCCGTTCGGCATGACCGGCAGCCGGCTGGTCGGCCATGCGCTGATCGAAGGGCGCAAGCGCGGGGTGCGCTACGTCGTAGTGACGATGTGCACCGCGGGCGGCATGGGCGCGGCGGGGCTGTTCGAGATCGTGTGAGGCGGCACGGCGGGGCTTGCCGCCACCCGGCCTCCCCGCTAACCGCGGCCGATGGCGCAACCGCTCGTCGGCATCATCATGGGCTCCACTTCCGATTGGGAGACGATGACGCGCGCCGCGGACATCCTCACCGAACTCGGCGTCGCGCATGAGACGCGGGTGGTGTCGGCGCATCGCACCCCCGACCGGCTCTACGACTATGCGAAGACCGCGGCGGACCGTGGGCTGAAGGTCGTGATCGCGGGCGCTGGCGGCGCCGCGCATCTGCCGGGCATGGTCGCCGCGCTGACGCATCTGCCGGTGCTCGGGGTGCCGGTCGAATCCAAGGCACTGAAGGGCCGCGACAGCCTGTTGTCGATCGTGCAGATGCCCGCCGGCATCCCGGTCGGCACGCTGGCGATCGGCAAGGCGGGCGCGACGAATGCGGGGCTGCTCGCCGCCGCGATCCTCGCCACGGCCGACCCAGTGCTTGCCGACCGCCTCGTCGCGTGGCGCACCGCGCAGACCGAGGCCGTGGCGACCGACCCGGCATGATCCTGCCCGGCGCGACGATCGGCATCCTCGGCGGTGGCCAGCTCGGCCGGATGCTCGCGGTCGCCGCCGCGCAACTCGGCTACCGGACGCATGTGCTGGCCCCCGACCGCGAGAGCGTCGCCGCGCAGACCGCGTCGAGCCTGACCCGCGCCGACTATCACAATCGCATCGTGCTCGCCGATTTCGCGGCATCGTGCGACGTCGTCACCTACGAATTCGAGAATATCGCGTTGGTACCGGTCGAGTGGCTCGCGGCGCGGGTGCCGGTCCACCCCCACCCGCGCGCGTTAGCGGTGGCGCAGGAACGGATCGCCGAGAAGCGCTTCGTCGAGTCGGTCGGCGGCCGTCCGGCGCGCTGGGCCGCGGTGGACAGCCGCGAGACGCTTGCGGCCGCGATCGCGACGGTCGGCACGCCCGCGGTGCTCAAGACCGCCCGGTTCGGCTATGACGGCAAGGGACAGGTCAAGCTCGACACGCCGGCCGACCTCGACGCCGCATGGGAGACGATCGGCGGGCCCGCGATCCTCGAGGCGTTCGTGCCGTTCAGCCACGAATTCTCGATCCTGATCGCGCGCGGCGAGGACGGCGAGTGCGTGCGCTATGATCCACCGCACAACGTCCACGTAGACGCGATCCTGCGCACGTCGACGCTGCCGTCGCCACGCGAGGTGATCGATCAGGCCGAGGAGGCGACCGCGCTGGCGCTGCGCATCGCCGAGCAGCTCGATTATGTCGGTGTGCTGGCCTGCGAGTTCTTCGTCGGCGCCGATGGCCCGGTGTTCAACGAAATGGCACCGCGAGTGCACAATTCGGGGCACTGGACGATCGAGGGCGCGGAAACCTCGCAATTCGAGAACCATATCCGCGCGATCTGCGGCCTGCCGCTGGGCAGCACCACGCTGACGGGCAGCCGGGTGACGCTGAAGAACCTGATCGGCGAGGATGCGTGGCAATCGGTGCTGACCGAGCCGGGCGCGCATCTGCACCTGTACGGCAAGGGCGCGGCGCGAGCGGGGCGCAAAATGGGGCATGTTACGCGGGTGGTGCGGTAGGGGGACGGCGCTAGGTTCTCGCTTAACGACCCGCACCATCCGCCTCACGGTTACCAGCTACCTAACGCATCTTCTTCGTCACCCCTCACCGCCTTCTTCACCACCCCGGCGAAGGCCGGGGCCCAGGTAGGAGACGATTGTGACGACTGGCGGAGCTCCGTTACATCTGCCTTCCCACCTGGGCCCCGGCCTTCGCCGGGGTGGTATCTCGCACTCGTGGGTGGGTGTCACAATCATCTGACGCGACGAAGGCCCGCCGCCGTCACCGGAAGCGAGCCCTCGCATGCATCACGTGACCGATCAGGCGGTGCGCGTCCCCGACAGCGGGAAGCTGCCGAAGGCGCCGGCGCCGACGGTGCCGGTCAGCGTGTCGCCTTCTGCAGTGGCCTTGCAGTCCAGCGTCATCGGCATCGGCACGGTCATCTGCTGCTTCCAGCTGATGGTGTTGCCGTCGGCCTCGCCGCTGAGATCGCTCGAGCCCATCGCGCCGGAGACGGTGCCGTTCCAGGCATTGCCCTCGGTTTTGACCACGACGGTCATCTTCTGGTCGCCCAGCGGCGATTTGACGGTGCAATCCCAGCTGCCATCGACATCGGCCATCATATTCTCCTTCGTGGATCTTGAATTTATCGGGCGCCGGTGACCGACGCCGCGGGAACGACCTCGACCGGGAGGCCGACCCTGTCAAGCTGCGGCCTGACCTTCCCGGCGTCACCGATGACAACCCATGTGATCGCCGCCGGATCCAGCGCCTTGGCGATATCGCTGCGCAACTGCGGCAGAGTCAGCGCGCGATAGCGCTGGGTGATCGTCGCGTAATAGTCGTCCGGCCGGCGGAACAGGTCGTTGGTCTGCATCGCGGTCAGCACCGCGCCCGACGTCTCGAACTGCCCCGACATCGCGCGCACCGCGCCGTTGATCGCGCGATCGAACTCGGGCTGGGTCATCGGCTTCGTGGTGACGAAGTCGGTGATGTCCTGGCGCAGCGCCGCGACCGAGGGACCGGTCTGGTCAGCCTGGACCGGGGCGGAGACCGAATAGGGCGCGGCGAATTCGTTGCGGCTGAAGCCGCCACCGACCCCGTACGACCAATGTTTGTCCTCGCGCAGGTTCATGTTGAGCCGGCCAAGGAAGCTGCCGCCGAGCGCGTCGTTGGCGGCGATCAGCGGCAACAGTTCCTCCGTGCCCTTTAAGCGGGTCGGCAGCGCCGCCGCGATCAGCGATTGCGGGCTGTCCGGACGATCGACGAGGACGATCTTCGCGGGCCCGGCTGCGGGCACGCTGGTGGGGAAGGCCTTGGTGCCGGCTGCACCCGCCGCCTTCCAGTCGCCGAACCGCGCGGCCATTGCGGCGCTGATCTCGGCCAGCGGACGATCGCTGACGACGAAAATCTTGGCCTTGTCGGGACGTAGCCAGGCTTGCTGGAACGCGATGAGGTCGCCCCGCGCCAGCGCCGCCACGACCTTGGGATCGCCACTGCCGCCGGGGCGGCCATAGGGCGACGTGCCGCCGAAGAGGTAGGCCGGCAGCACGCGCTGCGCGAGGCCCTGCGGGTCGGTCAGTTCCTGCGCGATCTGCGCGAGTTGCTGGTTCTTGAGCCGCGCCACCTCGGTCTCGGCGAAAGCGGGGTTGCGGGTGACGTCGGCGAGCAGGTCGAGCGCCGGGGTCAGGTTGGCGCTGGGTACGACCAGCGAGACGCTGGTGCGGTCAGCCGTTGCCCCGGTGCCGATCTGTGCGCCGAGGCGCTCCTTGGCCTCGGCAAAGGCGATCGAATCGAGCGTCTTGGTGCCCTCGTCGAGCATGTCGAGGGTCAGCTGCTGGGTGCCGAGCCGGTCCGCCGGATCGGCGGCGCGGCCGGCGTCGAAGCTGATCACCGCCTGGGTGACGGGCACCGCGCTACGCTGCGCATAGACCAGCTCGATGCCGTTCGGCAGGCGGGTGCGGCTCACCGCGGGGAAGGTCAGCCCCGCGACATCGCCGACCGCGGGCATCGCGCCGCGCGTACCCTTGAACGGGGTTTCGGGCGCGGGCTTGACCGCCACCGCGGGCGGCACCTGTGCCTCGGCATAGGCATCGCGCGGCCCCGCAACGACGTTGACCGTGAGTACCGGGCGCGACAGCCATTTGTCGGCCGCCGCCTTCACGGTCGCCGGGGTCTGCGCCGCGAGCGCCGCGAGCTGTTTCTTGTAGAAGCCGGGATCGTTCGAATAGAGCGCCCCTTCCGCGAGCGCGACCGCCTTGCCGCCGAAGCCGCCGACCGATTCGAGTCCGCGGATGCGCCGCGCGACCGTCGATGTCACCACGCGCGACACCTCGTCCGCGGTCGGCCCGGTCTTGAGGAACTCGGCGACCACCTCGTCCAGGCGCTTGCCGGCGAGCGCCGGATCGACGCCCGGCCGCACCAAGCCAAAGATGTTGAAGGTGCCGACCTGCGCGAAAGCGGAATTATCGACGGAGATCTGCGTGAACAGCTTTTCCTTGCGGACCAGCTGGTTGTTGGTGCGCGACGACGACAACCCGCCGAGCACCGCCGCGGCGACGTCCAGCGCCGGGGAGTCGGGATCGTTGAGCCCAGGCACCGCCCAGTTGCGGGTCAGCGCGACCGCGGCGACCCGGTCCTTGATCGTTTCCACGACCGGCGCGGCCAGCGTGGTGACCGGCGCGACGGGCAAGGCGGACTTCGGCCCCGCCTTGATCGCGCCGAAATACTTTTCGACCATCGGCTTCGCGGTCGCGACGTCGATATCGCCGGCGAGCACCAGCACCGCGTTGTTGGGGCCATAATGATCGCGGAACCATGCCTTCACCGTGGTCACGGTGGCGGCGTCGAGGTCCTCCATCGATCCGATCGTATCGTGCGCATAGGGGTGGCCGGCCGGGAACAGTCCCTCGGTGATGCGATAGCCGAGCAAGCCATAAGGCTGGTTGTCGCCCTGCCGTTTCTCGTTCTGGACGACGCCGCGCTGCTCGTCGAGCAGGGCCTGGGTAATCGCGCCGTTGAGATAGCCCATCCGGTCGCTTTCGAGGAACAGTGCGCGCGGCAAGGCCGCGGTGGGCACGGTTTCGAAGTAATTGGTGCGATCGAAATAGGTGGTGCCGTTGAAATCGGTCGCGCCGACCTGCTTCAGCGGTTCGAAGAAATCGCCCGGCGCATTCTCGCTGCCGTTGAACATCAGATGTTCGAACAGATGCGCGAAGCCGGTCACGCCCTTCGGCTCATGCTTGGAACCAACGTCGTACCAAACGCTGACCGCTACGACGGGCGCCTTGCGATCGGTGTGGACAACGACACGCAGCCCGTTCGCGAGCGTGAAGGTCTGGTACGGGATGTCGACCGCTTTAACGAGGCTGGCGACCGGCGCCGCCTTAATCTGCGCACCCGCCGGCACGGCTAGTGCACCGATCGCGACGCTCAACAACACCCGTGACTTGAACTTCATCGGCTACGCTCCAGACCTGTCTTAGGCGAGCATAGCACTTACCCCGACCGCGGCAACATAGGTATATACCCCAAGGCGTTGCGCGCGGTCGGGTTCGGCGATCTAGAACGCCGTCTTCAGCGTGGCGAACACCTGCCGCGGGGCGCCGATCAGCAGCGTCTGGTTGTCGCCCGAATTGCCGAAGCCGTTCGATCCGATCGTCGCGACATAGTCCTTGTCGAGCAGGTTGACCGCGTTGAGCTGCAGCTCGACCTTGCGCTCGCCGAGCGTCACCCGCGCACCGATCGTGGCGTCGACCAGCACCCGCCCCGGCACCGACTGGTCGTTGGTGTAGGTGAAGAACCGCTTGCTCATATAGTTGGCGCCAGCCCGCGCGAAGAAGCGGGTGTCGTCATAGGTGAGCTCGCCCTTGGCCAGGTGTCGCGGCGAATCGACCACGGTCTTGTCCTTGATCGGCACCGTCCCCGTCGCGGTCACCACATTGTCGCGATAGGTGGAGTCGTTGTAGCTGTACGACGCGAATACGCCGAAGCCGCCACCGACCTTCCATTCCGCGGTCGCCTCGGCGCCATAGGAGCGGACGCCACCGACATTCTGCAGGATCGCCGGGTTGCCGACGATCCCGGCGCTGGTGGTGACGCCGAGCAGCCGGTTGCGGAAATCGACATAATAGCCCGCCAGCGACGCGTTGAACCCGCGGCCCTTGATGCGCGCGCCGAGCTCGTAGGTGTCCGATTCCTCCGGCTTCAGTTCGGTGGCGCCGTTCAGCAACGCGTCGAACCCGGCCTGGGTGGTCGCGAACGGGCCACTCGTCGCCGAGGAGGCGAAGGCGCGGGTCACCTGGGTGAAGCCCGCGAACAGCTCGGCATCGTCGTTGACCGCATAGGTCGCGCCGGCGTGCGGCTGGAACCAGTCGGTCACCTTGATCTTGCCCGCCGCGAGGCTGCCGCGCGTGATCGGGTCGGCGGTGTTGCGGACGTCATAGCCCTTCCAGCCGAGGTTCACGGTCAGCGCCCCGATCGGGATGCGATCCTCGACATGATATTGGACGGTCTCCGTCGTGTAGTTGAAGTCCCACTGCGTCGCGAAGGCGTTGCGCTGGAACTCGAGCGGCTCGCGGGTCCGCACGGTGCGGCTGTCGAGCCCGTAGAAACGCCGTGCCTGGCGGAAATCGTTGTCCTCGTACCAGCCGCCGACGGTCAGGTCGCCGAACGCGCCGAGCGAGCCGCCGACCGCGCCGAACGCGCCCTTGCGGTGGATGCCGTATTCGGTGGTGCGGATCGAGATCGGCACGCCGGAGGGCGACGGCACATAGGGCGTGTACCAGATCCCCTGCCCGCGATTGTCGTGATAATAGCCCTTCAGCATCGCCCGGACCGGCGCGCCCGCCTCGGTCTCGACCCCAATCGAGGCGAGGTAATCGGTGCGCAGCCCGGCCGCGTCGTAATAGGCATCGTCGGCATTGGCGAAGGGCGCCGGATAGGTAGTGCCCGCGGCGGGGTTCAGCCTGGGTGCGCCGGTGTAGCCGGTGTTGGCGCCGACGTCGGCGACCCGCACCGCGAGCGGGAAGTCGTTGGAGATATTGTCCCAGCGATAGCCCAGCCGACCGATCATCCCGAGCGACATGTCCTGATAATCGTTTTCGCGCCGGTCGGAGAAGTCGAACGTGCCGACGAGCTGGACGTCGTAGCCGAGCGGCGCGATGAACTTGGCGTTGACCTGGTTCTGGCGCTGCGAGCCGAAGCCCTTCCACTTTTCGGTATCGAGATAGCCGTAGGACACATAGGCGCTCGGTCCGTTGTCGCCGAGCACACCGGTGTCGAGCCGGCCGAACGCACGGACGGTGTTCTGGCTGCCATAGGTGCCGTTGAGCGTCAGCCCGAACACCGGCGCCGGATCGGACGAGAAGAACTCGATCGTCCCGCCGAGGTTGTTGGTCGCCTGCGACCCGATCGCGCCAGCGCCCTGGCTGACCACGGTTCGACCGATATTCTCCGAACTGATCGCGCGGCTGATGTGCAGGCCATTGGTGTTGCCGTAGCTGCCATCGCCCAACGGGATACCGTCGAGCGTGAAGCCGATCTGGTTTTGGTTGAAGCCGCGGATCGAGACCCGCTGCGCCCATTCATACGCACCGAACGCGTCCGCCGATTGGAAGTTGACGCTCGGCAGTTTCTCGATCGCTTTCAGCGGGCTGGTGCCGGGGGTGAGGATCGCGATGTCGGCGGCGCGCAATTCTTGGACCTGGCGGGTCTGACCGCGGCCGGTGACGATGATGTCGCTCTGGTCGGGATCGGGCTCGGCGGTCGGCTCCGGTTCGGCGGCCGAGGTGGCGGACACGGCGTCGCGCGGCAGATCGGTCGCTGCGGCGGCGAGCGGCCAAAGCAGCGCGGCGCCCGCGAGCAGGCTGGGTGCGAGATGGCGAAGCATGGTGATCCCCTTCGAAGCTGAACTGCTTCAGAGAACCGCGCGTAGGCGGCGAATATTGCAGGCTTGCGCAAGATACGTGTCGGCTCGGCGTCACTGAGATGACGCTATCGTTACACTCGGATCTCCGGACGGCGATGCTGCTCGCCAAGCCGCGGAAATCCCGACATGCTTTGCCCGCACCCTCTTGTGTTGCTCAAATACAACACCATCTGGGCGGTTCGGAGGACAGGCAACAGCATGAACATCGAGAAATTCACCGACCGCGCCAAGGGCTTCCTACAATCGGCGCAGACCGTGGCGATCCGCATGAACCATCAGCGGATCGCCCCCGAACACGTGCTGAAGGCGCTGCTCGAGGACGAGCAGGGCATGGCCGCGGGGCTGATCCAGGCAGCGGGCGGCGATGCGCGGCGCGCGGTTGCGGAGACCGACCAGGCGCTGGCAAGGATTGCCGCGGTCAGCGGATCGGGCGCGCAGCAGACCCCGGGGCTCGACAACGACACCGTGCGGCTGCTCGACCAGGCGGAGCAGATCGCGACCAAGGCGGGCGACAGCTTCGTCACGGTCGAACGGCTGCTGGTCGCCTTGTCGCTCGCGCTCACCACCGCAGCGGGCAAGGCGCTCAAGGCCGCCGGTGCAACGCCCGAGGGACTCAACACCGCGATCAACCAACTCCGCCAGGGGCGCTCGGCGGATACCGCGGGCGCCGAGGACCGGTACGACGCGCTGAAGAAGTTCGCGCGCGACCTCACCCAGGCGGCGCGCGACGGCAAGCTCGACCCGGTGATCGGCCGCGACGAGGAGATCCGTCGCACCATCCAGATCCTCGCCCGCCGCACCAAGAACAACCCCGCGCTGATCGGCGAACCCGGCGTCGGCAAGACCGCGATCGCGGAGGGCCTGGCGCTGCGCATCGCCAATGGCGACGTGCCCGACACGCTGAAGGGCCGGCGGCTCATGTCGCTCGATCTCGGCGCGCTGATCGCGGGCGCGAAGTATCGCGGCGAGTTCGAGGAGCGGCTGAAGGGCGTGCTCGACGAGGTGAAGGCCGCGGAGGGCGACATCGTCCTGTTCATCGACGAGATGCATCAGCTGATTGGCGCCGGCAAATCCGAAGGCGCGATGGACGCGGGCGATTTGCTGAAGCCGGCATTGGCGCGCGGCGAGCTGCATTGCGTCGGCGCGACCACGCTCGACGAATATCGCAAGCATGTCGAAAAGGACCCGGCGTTGCAGCGCCGCTTCCAGCCGGTGTTCGTCGGCGAACCCACGGTCGAGGACACGGTGTCGATCCTGCGTGGGCTGAAGGAGAAATACGAGCTCCACCACGGCGTGCGGATCACCGACGGCGCACTGGTGTCGGCGGCGACGCTCAGCAACCGCTACATCACCGACCGCTTCCTGCCGGACAAGGCGATCGACCTGATGGACGAGGCCGCAAGCCGGATCCGCATGGAGGTGGAGAGCAAGCCCGAGGAGATCGAGACGCTCGATCGCCGCATCCTCCGCCTCAAGATCGAGCGCGAGGGGCTGAAGCGCGAGACCGACGCCGCGTCGCGCGACCGGCTTGACAATATCGAGGAGGAACTCGCCAATCTGGAGGATCAGTCGGCGGCGCTGACCACGCGCTGGCAGGCCGAGAAGGACAAGATCGCGGGCGAATCCAAGCTGAAGGAACAGCTCGACGCCGCGCGGCTCGAACTGGAGCAGGCACAGCGTTCCGGCGACCTCGCGCGCGCGGGCGAGCTTTCCTATGGGCGCATTCCGCAGCTCGAGAAGCAGCTCGCCGAGGCGGCGGGGGCCACCCAGGGCGCGATGCTGCGCGAGGAGGTCACCGCCGACGACATCGCCGGGGTCGTCAGCCGCTGGACCGGCATCCCGATGGACCGCATGCTGGAGGGCGAGCGCGAGAAGCTGCTTCACATGGAGGAGGCGATCGGCAAGCGCGTGATCGGCCAGGCCGATGCGATCCACGCGGTGTCGACCGCCGTCCGCCGTTCACGCGCGGGCTTGCAGGATCCTAACCGGCCGATGGGGTCGTTCCTGTTCCTGGGCCCGACCGGAGTCGGCAAGACCGAGCTGACCAAGGCGCTCGCCGAATTCCTGTTCGACGATCCCGCCGCGATGGTGCGGATCGACATGAGCGAGTTCATGGAGAAGCACGCGGTCGCGCGGCTGATCGGCGCCCCCCCGGGCTATGTCGGCTATGAGGAAGGCGGCGTGCTGACCGAGGCGGTACGGCGCCGGCCGTATCAGGTGATCCTGTTCGACGAGGTCGAGAAGGCGCATGGCGACGTGTTCAACGTGCTGCTCCAGGTGCTGGACGACGGGCGGCTGACCGACGGCCAGGGCCGGACGGTCGACTTTGCCAACACGCTGATCATCCTGACCTCGAACCTCGGCAGCCAGTATCTCGCCAATCTCGGCGACGGCGAGGATGTCGCGGCGGTCGAGCCGCAGGTGATGGACATCGTTCGCGCGCATTTCCGCCCGGAATTCCTCAACCGGCTCGACGAGATCATTCTGTTCCACCGGCTGGGGCAGGCGCAGATGGCACCGATTGTCGACATCCAGGTGTCGCGCGTCGATCGCCTGCTTGCCGACCGCAAGATCACGCTCGACCTGACCGACGCGGCGCGGCTGTGGCTGGGGAGAGTGGGGTACGACCCGGTCTACGGCGCCCGCCCGCTCAAGCGCGCGGTGCAGCGCTACTTGCAGGACCCGCTCGCCGATCTGATCCTGCGCGGCGCGGTAAAGGACGGCGCGACGGTCAGGGTGGATGAGGGGGACGGGAAGTTGGTGTTAGTGGTGTCCTGACGAAAAAGGGCGGCTCCGATGGGAGCCGCCCTGATACCTTGACCTGGCGAGCGGTTCAGAAGTTGAACTGTGCGCCGGCGCGGAACAGGCGACCGACGATACCGGCCGAGCTCCACGCGGGATTGTAGTTGTTGCCGCCATAGGTGTTGGGATCGAACACTGCCTTGGCGTCGAGGGCGTTGATGACGTCGGATTGGTCACGAACGTTGCAGTGGATCGGGATGCCACCGCCTGAACCCGCTGCGGCGCCTGATTAGCGCGTCACTGACGCTATCAACGTGGCAGCTTCCCTCGGCTAAGAAGACGCTCGTCCGCGCCGCCGCGATCATGGTCAATCCTTGGGCAGTGGTGTTCCGAAGCCGCTCTCGTCGCTCGCCGCAAAAAAATTGCGGATCATGCCTCGTTCGTCGTCGCTTAGATGTGGATTCCACGTATCGAAGATCAGCACGGCGCGCAGATCGGGACCGTCGTTCCATGCTTCATGTTCGATCGTGTCATCGAACGCGAACGCCTCCCCCTCTCGCCACGTTCGAGTATCGCCGCCAACCCGGAATTTGCAGCCGGCAGGAACGATGAGCGGAAGGTGGACGATCGCCCGTGTGTTGGTCACGCCGGTGTGGGGCGGAATATGCGCACCGGGCTCAAGTAACGAGAAGAACACGGTCGGCGCGCGTCCCGGGATATCCGTTAGCGGCAAACGCTCGATCGCTGCCGCAGTGACCGGGCAAGCGCGACAGGCGGCATCGTTGCGAACCCCATGCCGCCAGAGGAAGAAAGCACCCCATTTGGTGTTGCGATCGAGTGCGCTCCACTTGTTGTGAGGCGTGCCGGCGTCCTGTTGAACATAAGGAACGATAACGTCGATGCGGTCGGTGATCAGCTCAAGCAATTCGGCGCGGATCGCGTCGGTCTGCGCCTCGATCAGGGTAAGCCAGGGAAAATAACCGCGGTCGAAGAACTCGTCCGCCGGTAAATAGGGATAGTGCAGCCCATGGCAGTCGTTGGCGTAGATCCGACGCTTGCCGAGGGCGGCATCTACACAGACGTCGAAGCGGCGCAGCGCAGCAGCTGACGCGCGTTCGCGTCCGGCGTCCAGCGCCGGGCGGATGGCTGCCTCGAAACGTGCCATGTGATCGGCCACGAAGACGCGCGCATGATCCAGCACCGGCTGCAATGCCGGAGGACATTCGGGTGCCGGCGGAGCGAGCGCAATCACTGCCCCCCAATGGGTTGCCGCCAAAGCCAAGTTGCCGGTCCGCTCGTGCAGCTCGGCCGCGCGGAGCCGGGCCATGAAGAGACGTTGGTCGATGGCCAGAGCCGAGTCGAGCGCCGCCTCCTCCCCAACGTCGTCCTGATCCAAACGACAGGCTTTCGCCAAATTGAGTAAAAGCTCGGGGGCGGTCGGATCCAGTGCAGCGGCTTGCCGGAAATATTCGCGTGCCGTGTCGGCAGCGCCGGTCGACAAGAGCACGTTGCCGAGCGCGTTGTGCGCTAGCGCGCTGGTAGGATCGGCAGCGATAGCGCGCCGATAGGCATCGATTGCCGCGTCCAAATCGCCACGCTGACTGGCCTTAGCGGCAGAAGCGATCGACGCGGCGAAATCACGTTGCGTCAACTAATCGCTCCCGAAATGCCCAACGCCGGCCCTCGCGATCGAAGATCGCGAGAGCCGGCGCCGCGAGGGACCGGCTCCGCGAGGAGCCCGTCATGAGTTTAGCACATTAGAAGCGGACGCGAGCGCTGGCTGCAAAGCGGCGGCCAATCGCATCGTACGTGGATGGATAGGTGTTGCCGCTGTTGAACGAAGTCTGACCGATATTGCTGCCCACCGTCGGCGGCTTCTTGTCGAGGATGTTAAGACCGGTGAGCGTCACTTCGAGGTTCTCGGTCACGCTCGCACGGATCGTGAGATCGAAATACTCGGCAGCCTTGATCCGGCGGAACGGGGCGAACGCCGGTCCGTTCGAGCCGAAGTTCGCCAGATTGGCATCGAACGGCTCCTGGCGGGTTGCCGACAGGTGGCGCCACAGCAGCGACAGGTCGATGTCGCCGAACGACAGCGTGCTACGCTGATTGAACGAGAACTTCGGCAGGATCGAACCGGTCAGGCTGCAGTTGATGCTGTAGTAACCGACGCACTCGCGATTAAGGCCGCCCGGCGTAGCCTGGAACTTGGAATGCAGCGTGTAGTTGGCGTTCATGCTGAGACCAAGCTTAACGTCACCGGTGATGCCGGTACGGTAATTGGCGACAAGATCGATACCATCGGTTGCCAGACGCCCGCTGTTGGTGAGCGGCTGCGGCAACCCAGGCGTGGTGCTGGCATCCCCGTCGAGACCGCCAGTGAGCGGATCACGCCGGATCGAGGTGCATGCCAAGCTGGACGCGCTAGTCGCGGTCAGATTGGAGAAGCAAGCCCCGATGATGTCGCCCGCCGCCGGAGTCGACAGCGCGTTGCGAACCTTGATGTTGTAGTAATCGACCGACAGCGTGAAATTCGACACGAAGGTCGGCACGAAGAGTGCACCGAAGGTATAGGTATCAGCCGTCTCAGGCCGATTGTTCGTGCTGTAGCTGAAGCTGCCATTGACCTGGCCGGCCGACGGCGGATCGATCACACCGATCTGGCTGGCAGCTGCGCCCTGCGCGATGCAGACGTTGCGAAGCAGCGCATTGGTCGTCGGCGCCGCGCCTTGGCACGGGTCGTTGCGCAAGTTGATCAGGCCGACCGCATTCGGGGTGAACAATTCACCGATGTTAGGTGCGCGCACCGCCCGCTGATAGTTGCCGCGCAGCTTGAGCGATTCGATGGGCTCCCACGTCAGACCGCCCTTGTAGGTCCAGGCATCGAACTTCGGATTGCCCGGCGCATCCACGCGATAGCTCGAATAACGAACACCCGCTTCCACGGTCAGGCTGTGGAGGAACGTCTGGTCGGAAACCAGCGGCGCGACGACTTCTGCGAAGCCCTCGACCACGTCGTAACCACCCCTCACAGGGACTGTCGCACCACCCGCGCCGCCCAGCGCGCCCGGATCCTGCGCGAGCAAATCGGCGAAGACCTCCGCGGTATACTTGCGGTATTCCGAACCAACTGCGAACGACACCGGCTCGCTTGCGCCGAGCCTGCCGAGCTCCGCGTTAACCAAGCCATGCACCTGCGCCAGCGTCGAGCGATTTCCCGAGGTTGCCGGAACGAGCAGGAAATTGACCTGATCTGGTGTGATCGAGCCTGCATCGCCAAACACATTGATCGGAACGCAACCATTGGATGGGTCGACGCACGTCGTAGTGTTCGTGGCGCGCAGCCCCTGCTGTACGCGGTCGGTGAACACGTAGTTCAGAATAGTCTGCGTGTTGGTGCTGCGGCCGTAGGCGCCGTAAACGTCGTAGCTTACACCCTCGGTGATGTTACCGCGCAGGCCGGTCTTGAAGTTGAACAGTTCGGTACGATAGCTGCTGATACGGCCACCCGCCTCGACCAAACGCCGCGAAACGTTGGAGAGTACTTCGCGATAGTTGGGGTCGTTGGGATCGGTTGTCGCGGCTGCAGCGGCACACTGTGCACCCGTCAGCGTCTGGATGCCGGCAAGATTGGGATTCGAGTCATTCTGCGCACAGAAGGTCGCTCGCGCCGAAGCTGGCAGGTAGGGATTGCCGATTGGGATGAACAACGGGGTCGAGAAGGTTCCCGACGGTGCGATGATCGTCTGCACGGTGTTCTGCGAGAACAGGCCTTCGCTGTACACTTCTACGGCATCGGATACTTCGTAGCGAGCCGAACTGAACAGATTGAAACGCTCGAACGGCGTCTGGAAGATGTTGTAGGGGTTGAAGTTGAACAGCGCGGTGGAAGGCGCAACCAGCGCCCCAGTGGCCGGATTGATGTTGGCATTACCGATACCGGAAACTGAGAAACGCGCGGGCACTGCCGTTGCCGACGCGCCGCTGCCCGAACCATCGAACGAGTCGATCGTCAGGTTCGACCGCTCGCGGTCGCCGCCGAAGAAGACCGGGTCGGCTTCCTGATAGCCGAGCGAGAGAACCGCGTTGCCGCGACCGTCGTCGAAATTAGCGCCGATGGCCAGGTCGGCACGGAAGATGTTGCCGTCACCGCGTTCGGTGATCTGCTCGCTAACATTTAGATCGACGCCCGAAAAATCGCGCTTCGTAATGAAGTTGACGACGCCGGACACCGCGTCCGCACCGTAAGTGGTGCTGGCACCGCCGGTGAGGATGTCGACCCGATCGAGCAGCGCGAGGGGAATGTTGTTCAGATCGACCGCGCCATTAAGATTTGCAGGCACAATGCGCGTGCTGTTGAGCAGCACGATGTTGCGATTCTGGCCCAGGCCGCGGAGATCGACGAATGCCGCGCCGCCGTTGCCGTTATTGGTCGACGAACCGATGCTGGCGGCGACGCCGGGGGTTTCGCGCAGGATCTGCTCGGCAACGTTCGTCTGCCGCAACGTCAACTCTTCCGAGCCGATCGATGTTACCGGGGTAGCACTGTCGAGGTTCGGGTTTCTGATCAACGAGCCCGTGACGATGATGTCGCTGCCGACAGCCTCGCCGTCGGCCTGTGCGATATCCTGAGTCTGGGTCGGCGAACCCGGCGTCTGCGGGGCGGTCTGCGCGGCGGCAGCCTGCACCAGTAGGGTCGAGCTGATCAGCAAGGACGAGGCCAACAATTGATGGCGCAACAGCTTCTTCATGTGTCGTAGTCCCCCTTTTTGCGCCACCAGGAGCGATTGCCCTCTAGGTAGCGTTGTTGCCGGCTGCTTAAGCCGACGCTGCTGTCTTTGTACGGGCGCCTGGTGATTGCGGGCAATCACCATTGTGCGGTGCAGTGCTGCTTTCGTGACAATGGTGTTAAAATCGCCACAGTTCTCTTCGCGGCACGGGCTATGTAGCTGTACCTTCGGAGCGTGATGAGGACGTACCATGCAGATAATGACGACGGTCGGCGCGGGCATATTGTCGATGATGCTGACGGCCGCGGTGGGTGCACAAAGCCGCCGTGCGGAGGGGTCGGTCGATGCGGTGGTCGCGTGTCGCGCCGAACGCGACGATGCGGTCCGGCTGGCGTGTTTCGATCGTGCCAGCGCCACGATCGCCACGGTTCGGCAATCGGGCGAACTGATCGTGCTCGATCGCCAGAAGGTGGTCGCGCGACGGCGGCGCTCGTTCGGATTGCCGTCGGCCAATGCGCTCGCCGTCGCGGACGTCAGCGGCGCCACTGTGAAGGAGCTGGACGGCGTCGTTCGCGCAATCAGGCCCACCCGAACACCAGGCCGCTACATCTTCGAACTCACCGACAAATCAGCCTGGGAGATGCTGGAGCCAACCTCGCCACCGGGGATCGCTGACACGGTCAAGATCACCGCCGTTCGTCTGGGCGGGTTCCGCGCCAAGATCGGCAGAAGCCGGACTGTGATGGTCAAGCGCGTCCGGTAAGCGTCCGAACCCAGCCACACTTATGATCAGTTCGCGACAGGCATCGCTCCCGTCACCAGCATCGGATCGAGCCGTGCCTCGCCCCAGCGCAGGCCCCAGTGGAGGTGGGCACCGGTCGCGCGGCCGGTGGCGCCGACGAGGCCGATAGGGTCGCCCTGCCGCACCGCCTGACCGTCCCGCACGTCGATCCGCGACAGGTGAAGGAAAGCACTGTTGAGGCCCAAGCCGTGGTCGATCATCAGGAGATTGCCCTCCAGCGTGAAGGGGTGATCCGCGGCGAGGATCACGACGCCGTCGGCGGGCGCGCGGACGACGGCACCGGTGGCTTTCGCGATGTCGACGCCGCCGTGATAGGCGCCGGGCTCCCCGCGATAGATGCGTTGAGCGCCGAACAGGCCGGAGATGCGGCCGATCGCCGGCCATATGAACGGCTGCCGCCAACCCGATGCCGTCGTGACCCGCGCGCGGGCCGCGGCGATCGCGGCAAGCTCGGGCGGGCGGCGTTCGGCGAATACGGGGTCGGGCACGGGAACCCGCGGCAGGGTCGCCAGCCGCTCGATCCGCCATGCTCGTGGCGCGATCGTCAGCTGCTGGGAAACGCGGCGACCATCGCCCAGGGTCGCCACGAGCGTCGCGATAGCAGGCGCATCACGGTCGAAACCGATCACGAAACCGCCGTCGGCCGCGATCGGCACCGGTCGGTGGTCGAGCGTGACCGTCACCGTCCCCGTGGGTACCGTACCACGGATCAACCCGCCCTGGCTTAGCGTTCCCTGCCAATGGAAGGTCGTTGTCGGGGCAGGCGCGCTCGCGGGGGTCGGCGGCGCGAAGACGGGTTGCGGTGGTGCTGCCAGTGCGAGTGCCGCCACCAGGCGTGCGATCATCGCGGCGCCATTGCCTCGCTCGCGATCGCGGCGCTGGCGTAGGCCTCCTGCCGCTCGACGCTCCAGTAGCGCAGGTCCTGCAACGCGATGCGTGCGCCGGTCACCGCGCAGACGACATGGTCGCCGGGGCTGAGCACCCGGAAGCCGTTGGCCATGTATTGAAGCCGAGCGGAGCGATTGGAATTCGAGACGAGCATCGGGGTCTTTCGGCTTGCGAACGGTTCAGAGTAGCGAGGGCTGCTCGGCCGGCGCGCGATCATAGGTTTTGCCGCCCGCCCGCTCAACCCGCGCGTCGACCGTTCCATCGGCGAAGCGCAACGTCACCGCGCCCGCCCCGCGCACTGCCGCGCTCGACGACAGGGTCGCGCCGCCGACCCGCGCGGTGACCCGCGCATAGCCGCGGTCGAGCACGGTATCGGGGTTGAGCGATTGCACCAGCCGCCACGTCGCCGCCAGGCTCGCGCGCTTCGCCTCGAGCTGGCGGAGCAACGCCGCGGGACGGAGCGCGCCGCCGGTCCGGTCGAGCTGCCCGCGCGCCAGCGTCACCCGCCGCTCCAGCCCGCGATCGAGCCGCTGCCCGTAATCGTCCGCGCGCTGCCGCTGCGGCCCGAGCAGCGCGTCGCGCTTCGGCAGCAGCCGCGCCAGCGCCGCCAGCCGTTCGCGGCCGCGCTCGACATGCCGACGCGCGCAACGCTCGGTCCGCGTCGCCTGCGCCTCGATCGTCAGGCGCAGGTCCGCGAGCACCGGCACCGCGATCTCGGCGGCGGCGGTAGGCGTCGGCGCGCGCAGGTCGGCGGCGAAATCGCACAGCGTCGTGTCGGTCTCGTGCCCGACCGCGGAAATGATCGGGATCGAACAGGCGGCGACCGCACGCACCACCGCCTCCTCGTTGAAGGCCCACAGATCCTCGATCGAGCCGCCGCCGCGCGCGACGATCACCAGATCGGGCCGCGGCACCGCGCCGCCCGGTGCGATCGCGTCGAAGCCGCGCACCGCGGCGGCGATCTCGTTCGCGGCGCCCTCGCCCTGTACCTTCACCGGCCACACCACCACATGGGTCGGACAGCGATCCTCCAGCCGGTGGAGGATGTCGCGGATCACCGCGCCGGTGGGCGAAGTCACCACGCCGATCACCCGCGGCATGAACGGCAGCCGCCGCTTGCCGCGCGGGTCGAACAGCCCTTCCCCGCCCAGCTTCGCCTTCAGCTTTTCGAGCAGTGCCATCAGCGCGCCCGCGCCCGCCAGCTCCATCCGCTCGATCACGATCTGATATTTCGACCGGCCGGGATAGGTGGTGAGCTTGCCGGTCGCGATCACCTCGACGCCGTCCTGCGGCACGAAGGCGAGCGCGCTGGCATTGCCCTTCCAGATCACGCCGTCGATCACCGCCTGGTCGTCCTTCAGGCATAGATAGCTGTGCCCCGACGCGACCCGCTTGTATCCCGAGATCTCGCCGCGCAGGCGGACATGGCCGAACTCGCCCTCGACCATCCGCTTCAGCTTGAACGCGAGTTCGCCGACCGACAGCGCAAGCGCGTTGTCGCCGGCCACCGGCTCGGCTACCAGCCGCGCGTCGTCGGAAAAGGGATCGGGCATGAACGTCCTGCTGATCGGGTCGGGGGGCCGCGAACATGCGCTCGCCTGGAAGCTCGCGCAATCGCAAGCGCTCGATACGCTGTATGCCGCGCCGGGCAACCCCGGGATCGCGGCGCACGCCATATGCATCGACCTGGCGGTAACGCATCACGCCGCGGTGGTCGGCTTCGCGCGCGACCACGCGATCGGGCTGGTGGTGATCGGCCCGGAAGCGCCGCTGGTCGACGGGCTTGCCGATACCCTTCGCGCGGCGGGGATCCCGACCTTCGGCCCCGACAAGGCGGCGGCGCAGCTGGAGGGTTCCAAGGGCTTCACCAAGGACCTGTGCCGTCGCGCGGGTATCCCGACCGCGGGCTATGTCCGCTGCACTAGCCGGACGGATGCGGGGGCGGCGCTAGCGCCGTTCGGCTATCCGGTCGTGATCAAGGCCGACGGGCTCGCAGCCGGCAAGGGTGTGGTGATCGCGATGTCGCCTGCCGAGGCAGAGGCCGCGCTCGACACGATGTTCGACGGCGCGTTCGGCGCGGCTGGTGCCGAGGTGGTGATCGAGGAGTTCCTGACCGGCGAGGAAGTCAGCCTGTTCGTGCTGACCGACGGCACCGCGCTGATGCCGTTCGGCACCGCGCAGGACCACAAGCGCGTCGGCGAGGGCGACACCGGCCCTAACACCGGCGGCATGGGCGCCTACAGCCCTGCCCCCGTGCTCACTCCCGCGCTGGAGGCACGCGCGATCGCCGAGATCGTCGCCCCTACCGTGGAAACGATGCGCGCCGAGGGAATGCCGTTTTCGGGCGTGCTCTATGCCGGGCTGATGCTGACCCCGACCGGCCCCAAGCTGATCGAATACAACGCCCGCTTCGGCGATCCCGAATGCCAGGTGCTGATGGCACGGTATGAGGGCGACCTGCTGGCGTTGCTCCTGGCGGTCGCGACCGGCACGCTCGCCGATCAGCCGGCGCCGGTGTTCGCCGCGGATCCGGCGCTCACCGTCGTCGTCGCCGCGCGGGGCTATCCTGGGAAGCCCGACGCCGGCGGCGCGATCGGGGGCATCGACCGGGCCGAGGCGACCGGCGCGCGCGTCTTCCAGGCGGGAACGCGTCGCGATGGCGACCGGCTCGTCGCGGCGGGGGGCCGCGTGCTCGCGGTCACCGCGACCGGCGCGGACATCGCCACGGCGCAGGCCGCTGCCTATCGCGGCGTCGATGCGCTCGACTTCCAGTCCGGCTTCTGCCGCCGCGACATCGGCTGGCGCGAATTGACGCGCAGGTTAAACCATTAGCCCTCGCCGCCCGGGCGCGGCACGGCTAACGTGACGCCATGAACGAAACAGCCGCCACGTCCGCGCCCGGTGCCAGCCTGATCCCCGAGGGTACGTCGGTGATCACCACGATGCATTTCGCGATCATCGGCGTACTCGCGGTGCTCGCGCTGTTGGCGATCGTCTACGGCATGCGACAGAAGCGCCGCCGCCGCCAAGCGGACGAGGCGGTGGTGGAGCATAATCGGCAGGTCGACACGACGACCGAGCCCGCCACCGTCGCCGCGCTCCCGCCGGTTGAGCCGGCTGTAGAACCGGCCGCCGCACCGGTGGTGGACTCGACGCCGGCACCTGTGCCTCTCGACGACGAACCGATCGCCGCGGCGGCACCGCTCGCGGCGAGCCCCGCCAGCGAAGCTGCAACCGCGCCGGCGGGTGCGACCAGCTACGCCGATGCACCGGTGACGATGCTGAAGGGGCTAGGTCCCAAGGTCGCCGCACGGCTCGGCGAATCGGGGATCACCACCGTCCGCCATCTCGCCGCCTTGGACGACGACGAGGCGGCGCGGCTCGACGCGCAGCTCGGCAGCTTTTCGGGGCGGATGAGCCGGGACCGGTGGCTTGAACAGGCCCGGTTCCTGGCTGCCGGCGACAAGGCCGGTTTCGAAGCGGTATTCGGCCGCCTCTGATCCGCGTACCGGACCCCGTCCGGTGATATCGAGCATCGCTCATCTGCGGCGCGACCTGCGGCCACGCAAGACGGCGCGACCGGCCGCATACGTAGAATCCCGCTAGGTCGGCCCACTCACCCTCCGCACCCTCTACAATGCCGATTGTCCATCCGGCGGACGGAGCCGGCACGCATCGTGCCGGCGGCAGCCGTGCGTCAGCGAAGGGTTTTCCCATGGGCCTCCTCGAAAACATCAAGATATTGCCGAAGATGGTCGCCCTGCTGCTGCTGCTCGGCACGATCACGCTGTTCGTCGGCTGGAACGGCGCCAGCCGAATCCGCGAAACCAGCACCGAATATACCTCGCTGGTCGATGTCACGATGCCGAACACCACGCGAATGGCGCGCGTCAACGCGCGGATGAACGCGGTGGTCTATGCCGTCTATCGAGGGATAGCGTATGACGGCGCATCGCAAACGGCCCGCGATGCGCAGACGGCGATGAAGACCGCCTATGCTTCCGCGACGACGATGATGGCGGAGATCAAGTCCTCCGAACCCGCCGCCGGCGCCGAGGTCGATCTCATCGCCGGCAAGGCCGAGGCGATCTATCGGCTTGCCGAGGAGGCGATGGACCGCGGTCTTGCTAACGACAACGACGCGGCGCGCCGGATCGTTGCGCGGGCCGATCCGCTGATGGCTGCCTTCAGTCCCGACATGCAGAAGCGCACGGCCGCCCGCAACGAGGTCGCCTCTCGCCACGCGCTCGCGCTTGCCGAGGCAGGCGGTTCGACATCGACGACGCTGCTGATCATGGGCGTGGTCGGCGTGGTCGTCGGCGTCGGCCTCGCCTTCTTCGTCATCCGGTCGGGCATCACCGGGCCGTTGTCGCGGCTGCAGGGGCAGATGGGGGAGATCGCGGCGGGGGATTACGCCAAGGATGTCGAGGGAACGACGCGCGGTGACGAGGTCGGCGC
>NZ_CAXTEM010000024.1:0-46603 GCF_964243315.1 uncultured Sphingomonas sp.
TGGGCGAACAGGGCGCCGAACAGCTGCTCGGCCGCGGCGACATGCTCTACATGCCGGGCGGCAAGGGCATCGTCCGCGTCCACGGCCCCTTCGTCAGCGACGACGAGGTCCGCGCGGTCGCCGACCATTGGCGCAGCCAGGGCCGGCCCGACTATATCACTTCGGTCACCGAGGAGCCCGAGGACGGCTTCGTGCTCGACGGCGCACCGACCGGCGAGGATTCTGCCGAGGACCAGCAATATCGCTCCGCGATCCAGCTGGTGTGCGAGAGCCAGAAGGCGTCGACGTCATGGCTGCAACGCCAGTTGCGGATCGGCTACAACTCCGCCGCGCGGCTGATCGAACGGATGGAGAAGGACGGTATCGTCGGCCGCCCCGATCATGTCGGCCGCCGCGAGGTGCTGCGCGATACCGAGGGTCACGCGATCTGACGCCGGCTCACCGTTAACCGCGCATTCAACGCATCACCAGCATCAGGACCGCATGATCAGACACGCTCTCGCCCTTGCCGTCGCGCCCTTCGTGCTCGCGGCGCCAATGACCGTCCAGGCGCAGGCGACCGGCGATCTAGCGGCGGTCCAGCGCCACTTGCAGTCGGTCCAGACGATGACCGCCAATTTCAGTCAGACCGACCGTAGCGGCAAGGTATTGACCGGCGTGCTGACGCTCAAGAAGCCCGGCAAGCTCCGCTTCCAGTATGAGAAGGGCGTGCCGATCCTGGTGGTGGCGGAGGGCGGCGCGCTGACCTTCATCGATTATTCGGTCCGCCAGGTGCAGCGCTGGCCGATCAAGAACTCGCCGCTGGGCGTGCTGCTCGATCCCACGCGCGACATCACCCGCTATGCACGGATCGTCGGCGGCGGTGACGGTCGCGTCGTATCGGTCGAGGCCAACGACCCCAAACACCCCGAATATGGCCGCATCACATTGGTCTTCGCCCGCGCCGCCGCGGCACCGGCGGGGTTGATGCTGCAAGGCTGGGTCGCGCTCGACAGCCAGAACAATCGCACTACGATCAGGCTATCGGACCAGAAATTCGGCGTGGCCGTGAGCGACAACACCTTCAAATGGAACGATCCCCGCCGCGGCGGGACGCGAAACTGAGCCTGTTAACCGATTCATTCATCCGCGCGACAGGTTGGCGGCGCTAGGGGAGCGGTGCGGATGCGGGGCGTCCGGGATTTTCCCCCTGTTGCCCGGATGGTTACCTCGTTTTCCCGCCTGCGTGACGAACGCTAGGTCGGCCCTCGCTCCATGCCCCCGGAGCGGGGGCCTTTCTGCGTAGCGGGTAGACAGGCGAAGGCCTGCCACGCGCAAGCACGGCCGGCGGAGCAAAGCTGCGTCCGACGGCGCGGCTTTGCCGCGGCGCGCCTTCTACTACTACCGTTCGTGCCGAGTAGGGATCAAGTAGGCTCGAAGAGCCGTATCGAGAGTCCGTATCGAGGTACAGGTTCCGAGCGACAACCCTCCCTCGATACGCCGCCTCGATACGCCCCTGCGGGGCTACTCGACGGCTACTCGGGACGAACGGGTTGAATTGAGCTGAGCTCATCAGAACTAGCTGCGACCGCCATTGTACCACCCCCCGATGCTTGTCCCCCCCAGACTCCCGGTCTAACCAGCCCCTCGTGAAGATCGTCTCCTGGAACATCAATTCGGTGCGCTTCCGCATCGGCATCGTCGAGCAGTTCCTCCGCGAGGTCGAACCCGACATCCTCTGCCTGCAGGAAACCAAGGTCATCGACGGCGACTTCCCGCACGCGCCGTTCCGCGCGCTCGGCTATCGTCATATCGTCATACACGGGCAGCGCATGCATCATGGCGTCGCGATCCTGAGCCGCGTGCCAATCGAGGAGGACGACCGCTTCGATTGGCAGGCCAATCAGGAGGCCCGCCATGTCGGGGTCCGGCTGCCCGGCGGCGTCCGGCTCGAGAATGTCTACGTGCCCGCGGGCGGCGACGTCCCCGATCGCGAGGTGAACCCGAAGTTCGGCCAGAAGCTCGATTTCGTCGAACGGATGACGCGATGGTCGGAGGCGCTCACCGTCCCGACCATCCTCACCGGCGACTTCAACATCGCGCCGCTCGAAGCCGACGTGTGGAGCCACAAGCAGCTGCTCGACGTGGTCAGCCACACGCCCATCGAGGTCGCCGCGCTCGATCGGTTGCAGGCGTCGAACGACTGGGTCGATCTCGGTCGCCACTTCCATCCCGCACCGGCGCGGCTGTTCACCTGGTGGAGCTACCGCGCCAAGGATTGGGCGGCATCCGACCGCGGTCGCCGTCTCGATCACATGTGGGCCACCCCCGACGTCGCCGCGCGCGCCACCGGCCACCAGGTGTTCGAGCCGTGCCGCAGCTGGCTGAAGCCCTCCGATCACGTCCCGATCATGACCGAGTTCGACTTTTGACGGACCCGCAACCGCGCGCGGCGGCACGCGCGATCGATGCGCTGCGCCGCGGTTGGCCGATCACGATCGACGGCATGACCTTGCTGTCGGTGGAGACCGCCGACGCCCTGCGGCTTGCGGCCTTCGATCCTGTAGGCACCGCGGCCGTGCTGATCTCGTCGGGCCGGGCGGCCACGCTCAACCTCACCAACCAGCTCGCCGCCGCCGATCCCGATTCGCCGGTGCTGGTCGATCGCGCGCCGTGGATCGACGTCGCCGCGGCGACTGCGCTCGCCGATCCGCAGCTCGATCTCGCCACCCCGATGAAGGGCCCGTTCCGCACCATAGCGATCGCCGATCCGCTTCCCGCCGCCGCGGCGCTCCGGCTCGCTCGTATAGCCGGGCTGCTCCCCGCCTTCTTCGTCGGCGGACGCGATCCGGAGGTCGCCCTGACCGTCGCCGACATCGACGCGCACCAGGACGCCACCCGGCTGAGGCTGGCGACCCGCGCGCGGCTGCCGGTCGCCGGCGCCGAACATGCCGAGATCGTCGCCTTCCGATCCCCCGATGCCGCGGACGAACATGTTGCGCTATTAATTGGGCAGCCCGACGGCCGCGCGCCGCTGGTCCGCCTGCACAGCGAGTGCCTCACCGGCGACGTGCTCGGCAGCCTGAAATGTGATTGCGGGCCGCAGCTCCACGCCGCGATCGCTGCGATCGCCGCCAGTGGCTGGGGCATCCTGCTTTATTTGCGGCAGGAGGGGCGCGGCATCGGGTTGGTCAACAAGCTACGCGCCTACGCGCTCCAGGATCAGGGCTTCGACACCGTCGACGCCAATACCCGCCTCGGCTTCGCGGTCGATTCGCGCGACTTCGGCGTGGCGGCGACGATGCTCGCGCTGCTGTCGCAGGACCGAGTGCGATTGCTGACCAACAACCCCGCCAAGGTCGCCGGGCTGGAGGCGGCCGGCATCGCGGTCATCGAACGCGTTCCCCACAGCCTGCCGTCCAACCCGCACAACGAACGCTATCTCGCCACCAAGCGCGATCGCACAGGGCATCAGCTTTGACCGGAAAGCCGGCTGCCGGCCGCCGCCTGATCGTGCTGTTCGGCGCTGCGGTCCGCGCCGACGGGCGCCCGAGCCCGACGCTCGCGCGCCGCATCGGCTATGCCGCGACCACTGCCGAGCGCGACGTCGACACCGACATCTTCTGTTCGGGCGGCGTCGGTCGCGAGGGACCGTCCGAAGCATCGGTGATGGCGCGCGCACTGGCACCGACGATCGCGGCGACCCGCATCCACCTCGACGAGGCGAGCGAAGACACGTTGCAGAGCGTCGCCACCGCCGCCGCCTTCGCGCGCGCCAACGGCTACGCCTCGTGCCTCAGCTGCACCGATTCCTATCACCAGCCGCGCGTCCTGATGCTGTTCGCGATGTTCGGCATCCGCTGCCGCGCGATCCGCTTCATGCACGACGGCAGCACCCGCTATCAGACGCGGATGTGGGCCCGCGAGGTGGCAGCATTGCCCTATGACGTCGTGGCCGGCCTCACCCTCAGACTGCGACGCTGAGCCCAGTTACGCCAGCAACCGCGTGACCTCCGGGAAGTCGCTCGCGACCGCACCGACCCCGATCGCGCGCAGCCGATCGGCGTGGCCGACCCCACAATGCGCGCCCGCGCAGAAGCCGATCACATATCCCCCGCTCGCCACCGCGCCGGTAGCGCCCACCGGCGAATCCTCGATGATCGCGCATCGCTCGATCGGCACGCCCAATCGCGCGGCGCCGAAGAGGTAGAGGTCGGGCGCCGGCTTGCCGCGCGTGACATGTTCGCGGCCGCTATAGATGTGTTCGCCGAACGCGTCCGCCAGCCCGATATGATCGAGATGCCGGCGGATCCACCGCGTCGAACTCGACGACACCACCGCCTTGGGCAGATCCGCGGACAGCCCGCGCACGAACGCCACCGCACCCGCGACCGCCTCGATCCCTTCCGCCATCACCCGCGCATCCTCCACCGCGCGCGCGGCGTGGAAGTCGGCCGGGATCTCGCGGCCGATATACGCCTCGATCCGCGCCAGGAAGTCGGCGCCGGCATAGCCCATGAACTGCTCCATGGCGGCTTCCGGCGTGGTCGGATGCTCCGCCGCGGTCAGCCACGCCGCAAGCTGGCGGTTGCCCGCATATTCGCTCTCGATCAGCACCCCGTCGAAGTCGAAGAGCAGCGCGTCGATCTTCATGCGCGTGCTCCGAACAGGGCGCTGCCGATCCGGACATGCGTCGCGCCGATCGTCACCGCGGTCTCGTAATCCCCCGACATCCCCATGCTCAGCCCCGGCACACCGATCTCGCGCGCCAGCTTGGCGAGCAGTGCGAAGTACGGCGCGGGTTCGACGTCGGCGGGCGGCAGGCACATCAGCCCGAGCACCGGCAACCCTGCGTCTCGCGCTGCCGCGACCAGCGCGGGCAGATCCTCAATCGCGCACCCGCCCTTCTGCTCTTCCGCGCCAATATTTACCTGCACGTAGCAGTCGGGACGCCGCCCAGTGCGCGCCATCGCCTTCGCGAGCGCGGTGACCAGCGACAGCCGATCGACGACGTGGATCGCGTCGAACAGCGCCACCGCTTCCTCCGCCTTGTTCGATTGCAACTGCCCGATCAGGTGCAGCGCGATCCCGTCGTAGCGCTCGTGTAGCGCCGGCCACTTCGCCGCGGCCTCCGCGACGCGGTTCTCGCCGAACACGCGGTGTCCCGCGGCGAGCAGCGGCTCGATCGCCTCGGCGGGTTGCGTCTTCGACACCGCGATCAGCGTCACCGTGTCGGTGCGGCGGGCGGTGGCGGCGGCGCGAGCGATCCGCGCCTCGATCTCGTGCAAATGGCTGTCGGGGGTCATTCGCGTCGCTATAGCGGTCCGGTGCGCGACCGATACCCTCTCCCGCAACGCTGGCTGATGACCGACGAGCGGATCGGCGACCGCCTGCTGCCGACGATCCGCCGCCTGCCGCCCGGATCGGGCATCGTGTTCCGCCACCTCGCCACCCCGCGTGCCGAACGGCTTGCGCTGTTCCGGCGGATCCGCCGCCTCGCGGTCACTAGACGCCTGACCCTGGTCTCGGTCGGCGCGCTCGCCGGCAGCCACGGCCATGGCGGCAAACGCCCGTTCACCGCGCCAGCGCACGACGCCCGCGAGGCAATGATGATGCTAAAGGCGGGCGCCGAGATCCTGTTCATATCGCCAGTCTTCGCGACCCGGACCCATCCCGGCGCCAGACCCCTCGGCATCCGCCGCGCCGCGCCGATCGGCCGCGCGTCGGGCGCAGCGCGCATCGCGTTGGGTGGCATGACCGAACGAAAATGGCGATCGATCCGTCACCTCGGCTTCGACGGCTGGGCAGCGATCGACGCGCTGGTCACCTGACGACCTAGCGATCAGAAGTGGAAGGCGGTGCCCACATAGACAGCCTGGCTGTCGCGCCGATCGTCCTTCAGCTGCGCCAGCCGCTCGCGCTCCGACCGGTAACGCAGGCCGGCGGTGACATCGAGATTGCGGGTCAGCGAGTAGGAGCTGCTCATGTCCACCGAATAGCTCGGCATCTCGCCGACCAGCGTGGCCGCGGTCGCCAGCGGCCGTTCAGCCCCGGCCTGCAGGCGGCTGCTGATCCGACCCGTGCGATAAGTGACCGCCACATCGGCCGCTTCGCGACTACCCGGCTGCGACGCGAGGTCGACCTTGGCGACGTTGCCAGATACCGCGAACCGCTTCCACCCGACCGAGACGCCAAGATTATACGCGATCGGTGCCATCCCGACCGTGGAAGCATTGCCCGACGCGATCCGGCTGGTGGCGAACGACGACGCGCCGTTGCCGGTTGACCGGGCGCGAACCGCGACCGTCACCGCGCGCTTGTCGCTGCGCGATTCGGCCGGCGTGAAGCGGAAGCCACCGACGTCGAGGCCACTGCGCGCGAACGCCGCGGCAAGGCGCGGATCGGCGGCAGCCGGGGTGAACGATCCCGAGATCCGCGACGGCGTCGATGGCGCGGCGCGCACCGACCGGGTCTGCTCGGTCGCACCGAAGGCGGGCGCAACCATCGCCCCGGCGGTGGCAAGCACCCCGGCAACGATCGCAGCAATGGCACGCCGTGCAATCACACACAGTCCTTCCGACTCTGGGCAACGCGACTAACATGATTCCGACGCTGGCAAAGCGCGACTCGTCGGCAGGTCCGCGGTTTTTGTCCGACTGTTGCAATACGCACACAGATCAATGCGCAGCCGACCATCCTACGCGTGCCGAAAGCCGCCCGGCCGCCCCTCTTGATGCGCTGCTTGCGGGGGGTGCGGCGCCCCTGTAGAGGCTGGACCATAGCCTTTTCCTGCCGGGATATCATCTCATGATCCGCCGTTTGCGTACCGCTCTCCTGGTCGCCGCCATCGCCGTGCCGCTCGCCGCCTGCGGTGGCGGACGCAAGGGTGTCGCCAGTGCCGACCTCGCGGCATCGAAGGTCACCACGATCGGCGTCAACGCCTATCTGTGGCGCGCCAGCCTCGACACGTTGAGCTTCATGCCGCTCGTGCAGACCGATTCCAACGGCGGCGTCATCGTCACCGATTGGTACGTCAACCCGCAGGTGCCGACCGACCGGATGAAGGTGACGGTGTCGATCCTCGACCAGGACCTGCGCGCCGATGCGCTCCGCGTCGTCGCGATCCGCGAGATGAACCGCGGCGGCCAGTGGATCTCCGCGCCGGTCCAGGCCGCGACGACCCAGAAGCTGGAAGACATCATCCTCACCAAGGCCCGCGATCTCCGCCGCGCCTCCATCGCCGGATAAGATTCCGATGGCATCGCGCTTCAACGCGCTCAAGGCGGATGCCGCCTGGCAAAAGGTCTGGGACGAATCCCGGACGTTCGAAACCAAGGACGACAGCGGCAAACCGCAAAGCTACGTGCTGGAGATGTTCCCCTATCCGTCGGGGCGCATCCACATGGGTCATGTCCGCAATTACACGATGGGCGACGTGCTCGCGCGCTATCGGCGAATGCGCGGCGACGAGGTGTTGCACCCGATGGGGTGGGACGCGTTCGGCATGCCCGCCGAGAACGCGGCGATGGAAAAGGGCGTCCACCCCGGCACCTGGACCCGCGCCAACATCGCGACGATGAAGGCGCAGCTGAAGCGCCTCGGCTTCGCGCTGGATTGGAGCCGCGAACTCGCCACCTGCGAACCCGACTATTACGGCCACGAACAGGCGCTGTTCCTCGATCTCTTCGCCGCCGGGCTGGTCTACCGCAAGGAATCGGCGGTCAATTGGGACCCGGTCGACATGACCGTGCTCGCCAACGAACAGGTGATCGACGGCCGCGGCTGGCGGTCGGGCGCGCTCGTCGAAAAGCGCAAGCTGAGCCAGTGGTTCCTCAAGATCACCGACTTCGCCGACGAACTCCTCGCCGGCCTCGACGCGCTCGATCAATGGCCCGACAAGGTCAAGCTGATGCAGGAAAACTGGATCGGCAAGAGCCAAGGCCTGAAGTTCAGCTTCGAGCTTTCTTCCCCTCTCGCTTCTTCCCCCCTCCCGCTCGCGGGAGGGGTCGGGGGAGGGCCTGTCGAAGCGCGCGACCCAACCGAAGACACAGGCCCTCCCCTAACCCCTCCCGCAAGCGGGAGGGGAATGGAGTCAGTCGAAGTCTTCACTACCCGGCCCGACACGATCTTCGGCGCCAGCTTCGTCGCGGTCGCGGCGGATCACCCGATCGCACAGGCACTCGCCGCCGACAGCACCGAAGCCGCCGACTTCATCGCGCTGTGCAAGCGCGGCGGGACCACCGCGGCCGAGATCGAGACCCAGGAAAAGCTCGGCTTCGATACCGGCCTGACCGCGCGCCACCCGTTCGACGCCACGATCGAGCTCCCCGTCTACATCGCCAATTTCGTGCTGATGGAATATGGCACCGGCGCGGTCTTCGGCGTCCCCGCGCACGACCAGCGCGACCTCGATTTCGCGCGCAAATACGCGCTGCCGGTACGCCGCGTCGTCGCCGACGGCGAGCTGACTGATCCGCTGTTCGACGGCAACGAAGCCTTCACCGGCGCCGGCACGCTGGTCAATTCACGGTTTCTCGACGGCCTCGACATCGAAGCTGCCAAGCGCGTCGTGATCGATCGTGCGGAGGCCGAAGGCTGGGGCACCGGCTCGACCGTGTTCCGCCTGCGCGACTGGGGCGTCAGCCGCCAGCGCTATTGGGGCACCCCGATCCCGATCGTCCATTGCGATGCCTGCGGCGCGGTGCCGGTGCCGAAGGACCAACTGCCGATCGTCCTGCCCGAGGATGTCAGCTTCGCGGTCCCCGGCAACCCGCTCGATCGCCACCCGACCTGGAAGCACGTCGCCTGCCCGTCCTGCGGTCAGGAGGCCCGGCGCGAGACCGACACGCTCGACACCTTCGCCGATTCCTCCTGGTACTTCATCCGCTTCGCCAGCCAGCCCAAGGACCGGCCGTTCGATCGGCGCATCGCCGAGAGCTGGCTGCCGGTCGGGCAGTATATCGGCGGCGTCGAGCATGCGATCCTCCACCTCCTTTACGCGCGCTTCTGGACCCGCGCGCTGAAGCATATCGGCCAGCTCGACGTGGCCGAGCCGTTCACCGGCCTCTTCACCCAGGGCATGGTCACGCACGAGACCTACAAGTCCACCGACAACCGCTGGATCGGCCCCGACGACGTGCGTGACGGCATCGAGATCGCGACCGGCCAGCCGGTGACGGTCGGCCGCGTCGAGAAGATGTCGAAGTCGAAGAAGAACACCGTCGATCCCGAACCGATCGTCGACCAATATGGCGCCGACGCGACCCGCTGGTTCATGCTTTCTGATTCGCCGCCCGAGCGCGACCTGCCGTGGAGCGAGTCCGGGATCGAGGGCGCATGGCGCTTCGTCCAGCGGCTCTGGCGGCTGATCGAGGGCGCTCCCGACAACAACGACGGTGTCGACCAGGCACTCGACCGCAAGCTCCACCAGACGATCGCGGGCATCGGCACCGATATCGAGGCACTCGCCTTCAACAAGGCGGTTGCGAAGATCTACGAGCTCGTCACCGCGATTGAACGGGCCGCGCCGTCCAAGTCGCGCGATCATGCCGTGCGCGACCTCATCCTGCTGGTCGCGCCGATGGTCCCCCACGTCGCTGAGGAGGCCTGGGCCGCACGCGGCAATAGCGGCCTGATCGCCGACGCGCCCTGGCCCGCGGTCGATCCCCGAATGCTCGTCGCCGACGAGGTCACCTACGCGATCCAGGTCAACGGCAAGCTGCGCGACAAGCTGGTGCTCGCCAAGGGCATGCCGCGCGAGGCGGTCGAGGCGGCGGCGCTCGCCTCCGACAAGGTCGTCCGCATCCTCGACGGCAAGCCGCCACGGATGGTCATCGTCGTGCCCGATCGCCTCGTGAACCTGGTCGCATGAGGCGACTTCTCCTGCTCGGCGCGATGACGTCGCTCGCCGCCTGCGGGCTACACCCGCTCTACAGCGGCGGCGGCTCGGGTGCGGTGGCGAGCGCCCTCCGGCAGGTCGAGGTTGCACCGATCCAGGGCCGTTCGGGCTATCTGATGAGCAACGCGCTGCGCGATCGCCTCGCCAGCGGCGCCACACCCGCCTATCGGCTCGACGTGCGCCTCGACGATCGTATCGCCGGGCTCGGCGTCCGCCGTGACGACAGCGTCACCCGGGAACGACGGACGCTGCGCGCGCGCTACCAGCTGGTCGACCTCGCGAGCGGATCGGTGCTGGTCGACGCCACCGCCGGATCCGACGCCGGCATCGACGTCGTGCAATCCGAATATGCGACCATCGCGGCGGAGAACACCGCGCTGGAACGGCTGGCGGACAACGTCGCGGACAAGATCGTCGCGCGCCTCGCGCTTTATGCGCAGCGCCGCGCCGACGGCCAGTGAAGGCCAACGCCCGCGACATCCGCACCGCGCTCGAACGCGCCTCGCCGGACTATCGCCTGTATCTGCTCCACGGCCCCGACGCCTCCACCGCGGCCGAACTGGCCAGTCTGCTCGGCATTGCGATGGGTGCCGACGCCGAGCGCGTCGATCTCGACGGTGCCGCGCTCAAGAACGATCCCGCCCGCCTCGCCGACGAGGCCGCATCGATGTCGCTGTTCGGCGGCGCACGCTATATCCGCGTCTCCGGCATTGGGGAAGAGAGCGCCGAGGCGATCGCGACGCTGCTCGCCGCCGATCGCGCCGGCAATCCGGTGGTAGCGATCGCCCCGACCGCCAAGGCCACCGGCAAGATCGTCAAGCTCGCGATCGACTCGCGCGCCGCGCTCGCCTTCGCCTGCTACGAACCCAGCACCGCCGACGCCGAGCGGATCGCCGCCGGCATCGCGCGCGACCACGGCCTGCGCGCGACCAACGACGCCGCCCGCCGGATCGCCGCCGCCGCAGGCAACGACCGCGCGATCATGCTCCGAGAGATCGAAAAGCTCGCGATCTTCCTCGACGCCGCGCCCGATCGCCCCGCCGACCTCGACGACATCGCGATCGACGCCGTGGGCGCGGATCTCGGCGAGGCCGAGCAGACCCGGCTGGTCGAGGCGTTCATCGACGGCCACAGCGCCATCCTCGGGCAGGAACTCGATCGCGCCGCCGAAGCGGGCACGTCACCGATCCCGTGGCTCCGCGCGATCGCCCGCCGCCTGCTCGCCCTCGCCGAGATGCGGAGCGATATCGATGCCGGCGGCGCGGTCGACGCGGTGTTGAAGCGCCACCGCGTGTTCTTCCGCGAAGAAGCCGCGACCACGCGCGCCCTCCGCCGCTGGTCGGCGCCGATGCTCGCCCGCGCGCTCGATCGCGTCCGTCAGGCCGAACGTGACGTCATGGCACCCGGCAATGCGGGTACGATCCTCGCCGACCGCGCCGTGGCGGAGGTCGCCCGCGGCGTCGAACGCCGCGGCTAGCAGCGAACCGGTCAGATGGCGTCGTCGCCCGTCAGGCGCTGGCAGACCATGTCGAGCTGGTCGAGCGTCGAATAAGCCAACGTCAGCGTTCCGCCATTATCGGCATGGCTGATCCGGACGTTGAGCCCCAGCAGATCCGACAATTGCCGCTCGAGCGCCGCGATGTCGGCATTGCCCGACGGCTCACGCGCACTGGAGGAACGCGGCGCCCGCTGCGGCTTCGCCCCCTTCGCCAGTCTTTCCGTTTCGCGGACCGACAGCCCCTTGGCGATCACCTGCTCCGCCAGCGCCTCGATATCCCGCGCGCCGAGCAGCGCCCGTGCATGCCCCATCGACAGTGAGCCGTCGGTGACGCGCCCCTGCACGCCTGCTGGAAGTTCAAGCAATCTCAATAGGTTAGCAACGTGGCTGCGCGATTTGTGGACGATCTTGGCCAGCGCGTCCTGCGTATGGCCATAATCGCCGGCAAGCCGCTGATAGGCTTGCGCCTCTTCGATCGCGTTGAGATCCTGACGCTGAATATTCTCGATCAACGCGACTTCTAGCGTCTCCGCATCGTCGAACTCGCGAACCACGACCGGCACTTCATGCAACCGCGCGCGTTGCGCCGCGCGCCACCGGCGCTCGCCCGCGACGATCTGATAATCATGACCGTGCGGCCGCACCACGATCGGCTGGATCAACCCACGCGACGCGATCGACGCCGCCAGTTCGTCTAGCAAGGCCTCATCGAAATGCCGGCGCGGCTGATCCGGGTGCGGAGACAAGGCGCTGACCGGGAGCATGCGAACGCCCGCCGGGGTCGAGCCATCGGATTTGACTGGCGCCTCGCTGGCGATTTCCCCCAACAACGCGCTCAGCCCACGACCGAGCCCCGGACGTCCCCGCTTATCGCTCATGCCGCAGCCCTCGCGACCTTTGGCAGGCGCGCGATCAACTCTCGGGCGAGCGCGATATACGCTTCCGATCCGGTGCAGCGATGATCGTAGATCAAGGCCGGCAACCCGTGGCTCGGCGCCTCCGACAACCGAACGTTGCGCGGAATCACCGTTTCGAACACCACCTGCCCCAACACCGCGCGAACATCGGTCGACACTTGCTCCGACAACCGATTGCGCCGATCATACATCGTCAGCGCAACGCCGATGATTGATAGCCCGGGATTGAACCGCTCGCGAATGCGTTCGACCGTGCTCAACAGCTGCGACAAGCCTTCGAGCGCGAAAAATTCACATTGTAGCGGCACGAGCAACGCGTCCGCCGCAACCATGGCATTGATCGTCAAAAGCCCGAGCGACGGCGGGCAATCGATCAGGATGATGTCCCATGCCTTGGTCGACTGGCTTATCGCGCGGTCGAGCCGATGCGTCCGCGCCGCGAACTCAACAAGTTCGATCTCCGCCCCGGACAGATCCACCGTCGACGGCAACAAGTCGAGCCGCGGCACGCGCGTCGGCACTACCGTATCCGCCAGCGCGGCTTCTCCCATCAGCACGTGATAGGACGAGCGCTGCCGCTGCGCCTGCCCCACACCCAGCCCGGTCGATGCGTTACCTTGAGGATCAAGGTCGATCAGCAGCACACGCGAGCCTGTTGCCGCCAAGGCAGTCGCGAGATTGATCGCGCTGGTGGTCTTGCCGACGCCGCCCTTTTGATTCGCCACCGCGATGCACGTCATCAGCCCACCCCGTCCAACGTCAGTATCGATGACCCTGGATCGGTGATGCTCTGTTCCACGTGGAACAATCGACCACCGATTTCACCGATGGGCGATTGCCCCCGAGGAAGTATCCAGCGCGTCTTCGGTGTGGCGCATCCCCTCGCTGCTTGCAAAAGCTTTTCCACCGAAGCCACAGCGCGTGCGCTGATTACATCTGCAGGTGTCGCCAACGATTCGATCTTTCCAGCCACAACATCGGCATTCACCAGCCCCAGCCGATCGGCGCTTTCCTGCAAGAATGCCGCGCGCCGCTTCCTCGGCTCGACCATGATTACGCGCCCCGGCCAGCACAGCGCGACCACCATCCCCGGGAAACCGCCGCCCGTGCCGATGTCGACCCAAGTCGAAGCGCCCGCCGGTGCCAAACCAATCAATTGCGCAGAGTCGACGACATGCCGAACCCAGACCGAAGCGATCGATCCTGGCGATATCAAATTCTGAGAGCTGTTCTCAGCGACCACCATATCGACGAACTGCCTGACTCGGTCGGCCGCTGCATCCCCGAACCGCTGCACCATCCACGCCCGCGCGTCGTCCTCGGTCATGCCGCCAAGCGGGTCACGTAAAGGTGAATGGCCGTCAACGCTGCTGGCGTGATCCCCCGGATCCGCGCAGCGGCAGCAAGGGTCTGCGGCTTGGCTGCATTCAATCGATCGACCATCTCGTTCGACAATCCCGCGATCGCACCGAAATGCAATTCCAGCGGCAACAACCGCGCTTCATCGTTCCGCAGCCTCACGATCTCTTCCCGCTGCCGAACGAGATACGGCGCATAGCGCGCGTCCTCCAGCACCTCCGCGGCGACATCAGCAGGCCAATGCGACGGCTGATCCAGGGCGTGATTCAGCGTCACCCCGTCGATCCTCAACCAGTCGAATGCTGTCCGCCGGCTGCCGTCTTGCGCCACGATGGCCCCACGCTGGTGCATTGCAGACGCAGTCGTCTCGACCTGCAACGCGTCCATCATGTCCACACGAGCAGCGCCCCGGCCCCGCTGATGCGCTTCACGCCGCTCATTAAGGCACCCGGTCGTCGCTGCAATCTCGCCCAACCGCGTCTCGGCATTGTCCGCGCGGAGCGACAACCGGAACTCCGCGCGGGCGGTGAGCATTCGGTACGGCTCGGTCACGCCCTGCAGAACGAGGTCGTCGATCATCACGCCGATATAGCTCGATGCCCGATCGAGGATCAGCGGCGCCCGCCCCCGCGCGAAGGCCGCCGCGTTGATCCCGGCGACAAGGCCCTGCCCCGCCGCTTCTTCGTACCCTGTCGTACCGTTGATCTGCCCCGCGCAATAAACACCGGCGATCGCCCCAAGCGCCAATGTCGTATCCAGCGATCGGGGGTCGAGATGGTCATATTCGACGGCATAGCCCGGCACCGTAATCACCGCCCGCTCCAAGCCCTCGATCGACGCGATCATCGCTTGCTGCGCATCGACGGGCAACGAAGTGGACAAGCCGTTCGGATAGACGACCGGGTCGTCCAACCCTTCCGGTTCGAGGAACACCTGATGTCCGTCCCGATCGCCGAAGCGGTGGATCTTGTCCTCGATCGAGGGACAATAGCGCGGACCGCTCGCCTCGATTGCGCCGGAAAACAGGGGCGATCGATCGAGCGATCGCCGGATGATCTCGTGCGTTTCATCGCTGGTGCGGGTGATCCCACACGCAATCTGGGGCAGCCGTCGGCCCTGGGTGAGCGGCGACATCGTCCAAGGGTCGACGTCGCTCGCTTGCTCGGCGAGCTTCGCCCAGTCGATCGTGCGACCATCGATGCGCGGCGGTGTACCCGTCTTCAGGCGACCGACTGGCAAGCCGAGCGCACGCAACTGACCTGCCAGTGGCTTGGCGGCTCGTTCCCCGATCCGGCCACCCTCCAGCCGCTCGTCGCCCCGAAACAGCTTGGCGCCGAGAAAAGTACCCGTGGCGATGACGACCGAGCGCGCCGCAACCGTTGCTCCATCGGCGAGTATGACACCCTCGACCAAGCCACGCGCGATCGCCAGCCGCTCTACGTCGCCACAAATGATTCGGAGGTTCGGCTCGGTTGCGATCAACGCAGCGATGGCGGCCGCGTACCGGCGGCGATCTGCCTGAACACGCGGTCCCTGCACCGCCGCGCCCTTGCTGCGGTTGAGCATGCGGTGGTGGATAGCTGCCGCATCCGCCGCCCGCGCCATGATCCCGTCGAACGCGTCGACCTCGCGGACGATATGCCCCTTGCCGAGACCCCCGATTGCGGGGTTGCACGACATGGCACCGATGCCAGCACTGTCGAACGTGACCAACGCGGTGGAAGCTCCGCAACGAGCCGCTGCAGTGGCGGCTTCTACGCCGGCATGACCTGCACCAATGACAACAACGTCGAACATGAGTTTCCGCTAATCGCGTCGACGCTCGACGTCAAAACTGTTCCACGTGGAACATCACTTCCCGACGCAGAATCGGGCAAAGAGCGTGTCAAGCAGATGCTCGCCTGCATCGATCCCCAAGATCGTCGCCAACGAATGCCTCGCCAACCGTAGATGCTCAGCGAAGATCAAAGGATCCTCCGACCGATAGACGAGGTGCTCGGCCGCTCGCTGACACTGTTCACGCTGTTGCCGCGAGAGTGACAGCGCGTCCAACGCTGGGACCAGCAGCTCTGCCCGAGCAACAATGCACTTCCACAACGCCTCGATCGAGTCGGGCCAAGCCGACGAGATCGACAGATCGCGGGTAGCTGGCGTCTCTGCTCGTCGCGGCAGATCGGCACGCGAATGCACCCAGATCGCGTCGCCCTCGGGTCGCTCGTCCCCCAGCCAAATCAGCAAGTCCGCAGCCCGGATCGACTCCGTCGCACGCGACACGCCGATCGCCTCGACCGTATCCTGAGTTTCCGTCAGCCCTGCCGTGTCGGTCAGCACGAACGGCAGCCCACCCCGCGTCACTGGCGCCTCGATCCGATCGCGCGTCGTCCCCGACACCGGCGACACGATCGCGACATCGCGGTCCGCCAGCAAATTGATCAGCGTCGATTTCCCACTATTAGGTGGTCCGCCGATCACCACCCTGATGCCGTCCCGCAATCGCTCGACCGGCGGCTGATCGAGTATCTCCCGCATCTCCGCAGCGAGTTCTTCCGCATCGGCCTGCGCGTCCGTCAACCCGCCGCCGGTCTTCACGACATCGTCCTCATCGGCGAAATCCAGCGCCGCCTCGACATGCGCGGCGATCCCAGCGACCCGGTCGAGCCAAATGCGTACTCGCGCACTGACGCGACCCTCGGCTCCCGACAGCGCCGCGATCCGCTGCCGCTCGGTCTCCGCCGCTAGCAGATCGGCGAGCCCCTCCGCCTCTGCAAGATCGATCCGCCCGTTGATCAGCGCACGGCGGGTAAACTCGCCCGCCTGGGCCCGCCTGAGACCCGGCATCGATGCCAGAGCATCCTCGACCGCGTCGACGACAGCGCGCCCGCCATGACAGTGGAACTCCACCAGATCCTCACCCGTCGCCGACGCCGGACCGGGAAAGACCAGCACCAGGGCTCGATCGAGAATAGCACCATCGGCACGCCGCAACACGCGCAACGCCGCTCGGCGGGGTTCCGGAAGCCGGACGGCCAATGCCGTCGCCGCCGCCACTGCACCGGGTCCACTCACCCGGATCACCGCGATTGCGGCGGGCGGTCGGCCGCTCGAAACGGCGAAGATCGTATCGACGATCAGTCTCCGGTCTTCATCGATCCGTCGAACATCCGCCGCCAGAAGGTCATTCCCGCCTCGCCCATCGGCGCCCAGCTCTTGGCCATCGATTCGAGCAGTTCCGGCTTCACCGTGCCGTTCATCGACTCCAGCACCATCGCGACATACCGTTCATGGATCGGCGACAGATCGGGCAGCCCGACCGCCCGACGCGCTTCCTCGGGCGTGCATTCGACCTCGACGTTCACCTTCATGTCACTGGCCCCCGAACTGTCAGAACAGCGTCAGCACCCCGACGGTGGGGCTGGTCAGACCTTCATAGATCATCTTGCCCGCGACGTAGACGATGATCAGCAGGCCGACATAAGCGATCCAGCGATAGCGCTCGATATATTTGGCGATGATGTTCGCAGCGAGCCCCATCAATGCGACCGACAGCAGCAGCCCGATGATCAGGATGCCTGGGTGATCGCGCGCCGCGCCCGCGACCGCGAGCACATTGTCGAGGCTCATCGACACGTCGGCGAGCGCCACCGCCCAGGCCGCACCGGCGAAGCTCTTCGCCGGACGCAGGCTGTCGACGTCGTTGCCCGCACCGTCATTGTGCCGCAACTCGCGCCACATCTTCCAGGCGACCCACAGCAGCAGCAGTCCGCCCGCGAAGATCAGGCCAATCAGTCCCATCAGCCAGCTGACCACCAGCGCGAAGACGATACGCAACACCAACGCAGCGATGATGCCGATCAGGATCACCTTCTTGCGCTGGTCCGCGGGCAATCCCGCGGCGAGCGCACCGACGACGATCGCGTTGTCGCCCGCCAGCACGATATCGATCATCAACACTTGCGCGAATGCCGCCAGCGTCGCCGGTGATCCGATGTTGTTGAAATCGCTGACGATATGCTGCCAGATATCGGACAGAGAACCCGGTCCGGCGGTCGCGGCCGCGGCTAGCATCGCGATGATCGTCACAGGATCGACTCCTTGAAATAAGTCACGGCAGGCATCGGATCATAGAAGCCATGCAACAGGGTACGCCACGCCTCATACCGGTCGGAACGGCGAAAGCCATCACGATGCGCGGCAATATCGCTCCATGTCACGAGCAGCAGATAGGTTCCGGGCGTGTCGCTCGCCGGATGCACCGCGATGCCATGGAAGCCCGGCGACACAGCGATCAGCGCCCGAGCCTCCGCTATCGCGTGTTCGAACGCGGCTTCCTTGCCCGGACGGACATGGAGGAGGGCGTGTTCGACGATCATGCGGCTTCACGTCCTTCTAACCACCCCGGCGGAGGCCAGGGCCCAGTCGGGAAGGCCATCTTGGTGCGCGGGAACGTTGCCCCGCAAGGGGGCGCAGGCGAAGCCCGCGCCGTCGGCCGGGGCCATGCCCCGCCGGCCGAGCCGGCACGAGTCCTGCGCCAGCATGGCGCAGGCCGTGCACGGCTACTGATTCATGCTGTCGAAGAAATCCTCGTTGGTCTTCGAATCCTTCATCTTGTCGAGCAGGAACTCCATCGCGTCGACCGTCCCCATCTGCATGAGGATCCGGCGCAGCACCCACATCTTCGACAGCTTGGCCTTGTCGACCAGCAGCTCTTCCTTGCGGGTGCCCGACTTGCCGACATCCAGCGCCGGGAAGATCCGCTTGTCGGCCACCTTGCGGTCGAGCACGATTTCCGAATTGCCGGTGCCCTTGAACTCTTCGAAGATCACCTCATCCATGCGGCTGCCGGTATCGATCAGCGCGGTCGCGATGATCGACAGCGATCCGCCTTCCTCGATGTTGCGCGCCGCACCGAAGAAGCGCTTCGGCCGCTGCAATGCGTTGGCGTCGACGCCGCCGGTCAGCACCTTGCCCGACGACGGCACCACGGTGTTGTAGGCGCGGCCCAGACGGGTGATCGAATCGAGCAGGATCACGACGTCCTTCTTGTGCTCGACCAGCCGCTTGGCCTTTTCGATCACCATCTCGGCGACCTGGACGTGACGTTGCGCGGGTTCGTCGAAGGTCGACGACACCACCTCGCCCTTCACGCTGCGCTGCATGTCGGTGACTTCCTCGGGCCGCTCGTCGATCAGCAGCACGATCAGGAACACCTCGGGGTGATTGTCGGTGATCGCGCGCGCGATGTTCTGCAGCAGCACGGTCTTGCCGACCCGCGGCGGCGCCACGATCAGCGCGCGCTGGCCCTTGCCCTGCGGCGAGACGATGTCGATCACCCGCGCCGACTTGTCCTTGATCGTCGGATCCTGCGGATCCAGCGTCAGCTTTTCCTCAGGATAGAGCGGCGTCAGATTGTCGAAATTGACGCGGTGGCGGACCGCATCGGGATCGTCGAAATTGACCGTGACCAGCCGCACCAGCGCGAAATAACGCTCGCCGTCCTTCGGCCCGCGGATCTCGCCCTCGACGGTATCGCCGGTACGCAGCCCGAACTTCCGCACCTGGTTGGGCGAGATATAGATGTCGTCCGGCCCGGCGAGATAGTTCGCCTCGGGGCTGCGCAGGAACCCGAACCCGTCCTGCAGCACTTCGATCGTGCCGACCCCGAAGATCTGGTCGCCATTCTCGGCCTGGACCTTCAGGATCGCGAACAACAGGTCCTGCTTGCGCAGTGTCGATGCGCCCTCGACCCCCAGTTCTTCGGCCATGCTCACCAGCTCGGCGGGCGTCTTCTTCTTCAAATCTTTGAGATGCATGGAAAAATCCGGATGCGTGTAGTTCGGGGGGATGGCTCGACCGGCGGCAGGAGCAGCGGTGACAAGCTAGAGGGAGGGCGCGATACGACAGGACGTCGCTCGGTGCTGGTCGAGGGGTAAGTAACGCCGCCGATTTAGTCAAGCGGCGAGCAGTAGCACCCGCTCAGAACGGCTTGACGATCACCAGCAACACGATCGCGATCGTCGCGAACGCGGGCACCTCGTTCAGCATCCGCAGCGTCCGCCCCGCCAGCGTCGGCCGGTTCGCGGCCAGCTTGCGCGCATAGCCGACCGCCCAGCCATGATAGCCCGACAGCAGCAGCACCAGCGCCAGCTTGGCATGCAGCCACCCCAGCCCCGGCGCGCCCTCCAGCAACCCGAGATTGACCGCGAGCATCAGGCCCAACAGCCACACCGCGATCATCGCCGGCGACAGGATGATCGATCGCAGCTTACCCTCGCGCTCCACCCACAGCGCCGCTTCGTCGCGCCGCCCCGCTGCGAGCGCCTCCTGGTGATAGACGAGGTAACGCGGCAGCATGAACAGCCCTGCCATCCAGAAGATCACGACGATCAGATGCGCCGCCTTCACCCAGTCATAGGCGCCGCCGAGAAACCCGCTCATACGCTGCCCCTCACCAGGCCGATCAACTGCTCGACATGCGCGATCGGCGTGTCGGGCAGGATCCCGTGGCCGAGGTTGAAGACGTGCGGGCGCGTCGGAAACGCCGCCGTGATCCGTGCCACGGCGCTCGCCAGCGCCTCACCCCCGGCGATCAACGCCAAGGGGTCGAGGTTGCCCTGCACCGGCATCCCCTCGGGCAGCACCGCGTTGGCCCAATCGGGATCGATCGTCTCGTCGAGCCCGATCGCATCCACTCCCGTCCCCCCGGCATAGGCGGGCAGCTTGCCCCCCGCGCCCTTCGGAAAGCCGATGATCGGCACCCCCGGACACCGCGCGCGCAGCCCCGCAACGATTGCCGCATTGGGGGCGATCACCCAACGCTCGAACTGCGCCGGGCTAAGGCTCCCCGCCCAGCTGTCGAACAACTGCACCGCCTCGACCCCCGCCTCGATCTGCCGCGCGAGATAGTCGATCGTCATCGTCACGATCGCATCGATGATCGCGGCGAACGCGACCGGATCGTTATAGGCGAAGCGCCGCGTCTCGCCCTGGTCCTTCGATCCCCGCCCCGCGACCATGTAGGTCGCGACCGTCCAGGGGGACCCCGCAAAGCCCAGGAAGGTGGTCTCAGGCGCCAACGCCGCCGCGACCCTGGCGACGGTCGCGTAGACCGCCTCGAGCCGCTCCGGCACCCGCGTGAGCCCGTCCAGCGCCGCATCCACCAGCGCCGGCTCCAGCCGCGGCCCCTCGCCGACCCCGAACGTCAGGTCCTGCCCCAGCGCCCAGGGCACCATCAGGATGTCGGAGAACAGGATCGCGCCGTCGAAGCCGAACCGCCGGATCGGCTGCAACGTCACTTCCGCCGCGGCCTCCGGGTCGGTCGCCAGCGCCAGGAAGCCGCCCTTGTCCGCGCGCAACGCGCGATATTCGGGCAGATACCGGCCAGCCTGACGCATCAGCCACAATGGGGCCACCGGCTGGCGCTCGCCACGCAGGGTCGCGAGCAACGGCTTGAAGACTGGATCGGTCAGCGTCCTTCTTTCCATTAAGAAAGAGTTAAAGAGAGTTGATGTAGTGGTTGGCACGTGGGTCGCGGGACAAGGCTGGTGGTGCCGTAACCATCAACAGCTTGACCGGCAAGCAGTCGCGCTTTCGCCGGGATTCGCTGGAGTTATCCCCGGCATCCACCGCATGTTGACGAAACCTGCGCCTGTGGAGCGGATTGTGGATAGGTCGGGACTTGTCCACCAGGCCCGCCTCGCTTGGCGGCGCTGGCGAGTTGCGCTAGCGGTTGCGCGCATGTTGTCCACAGATCCATCCCGGACCCGGCATCACCCTCGCCGCGCATGATCCGGCTCCATCTCCACCTCCTGTCGGATTCGACCGGCGAGACGCTGGAGAACATCGCCAAGGCCGCGCTCGCGCAATATGACGATGTCGAGACCGTGCGCCATTTCTGGCCGATGGTCCGAACCGAGGCGCATCTCGAACGCATCCTCCAGGAAATCGCGCAGAACCCCGGACTGGTGGTGTTCACGCTGGTCAACGCCGCGACCCGCCGTATCCTCGAACAACGCTGCCTTGCGCTCGGCTTGCCCGCGGTGGCGCCGCTCGATCCGGTCAACGACGCGCTGTCGGGGCTGCTCGGCCAGCAGGCCAAGGCGCGCCCCGGCCGCCAGCACGTCCTCGACGCCGCCTATTTCGCGCGCGTCGACGCGATCCAGTTCACGATCGCGCATGACGACGGCATCGCCTGGGAGGAATGGGAGGAAGCCGACATCGTCCTCGCCGGTGTCTCGCGTTCCTCCAAGACCCCGACCTCGATCTACCTCGCCAACCGTGGCTACAAGACCGCGAACATTCCGATCGTCGTCGAAAGCCCCCCGCCGAAGATCCTCTACACGCTGCAGAACCCGCTGATCGTCGGTCTCACCACGAGCGCCGATCGCCTGATCCAGGTCCGCCGCAACCGCCTGTTGTCGCTCAACCAGCACCCCGACACCAGCTATGTCAAGGAGGAAGCCGTCACCCGCGAACTCGCCTTCGCGCGCCGGATGTTCGCCGACAATGGCTGGCCCGTGATCGACGTCACCCGCCGCTCGATCGAGGAAACCGCCGCCGCGATCATCGCGCTGTGCAACGAACGCCGCAGCGGGGGCGTGGCGTGATGATCAATTGGCTTTCTGACCTTCTACCACCCCGGCGAAGGCCGGGGCCCAGTCGGGAAACGAGGGTAACGGAGCGCAGCTCTACATTACATCTTCCTTCCCACCTGGGCCCCGGCCTCCGCCGGGGTGGTGCGGAATGTGGTGGTGGTCGGTCTCGTTCCCCCCTGAACTCCGTCATCCCGGCGAACGCCGGGACCCACGGACAGGATGTCGCTACTGGTGCGCGATCCACTAGCCGCACGCACCCATGGGTCCCGGCATTCGCCGGGATGACGAGCTAGAGGGAGGAAAAACCACCCCATGACCCTCATCCTTGCCTCGCAAAGCGCCTCCCGCCGCGCGATGCTCGCCGCCGCGGGCGTGCCGTTCGAAGCCGTCGCCGCCGGGGTCGACGAAGACGCCGCCAAGGCCGCGCTCGCGCATCTCAAGCCCCGCGACCTCGCCGACGCGCTCGCCGAACTGAAGGCGGTCAAGATCGCCCAACGCCGCCCCGATGCGCTGGTCCTCGGCAGCGACAGCGTCGTCGCGCTCGCCGACGGCACGCTGCTCGACAAGCCAACCACCCGCGACGAAGCCGCCGATCACCTCGCGCGCATGTCCGGCGCTCGCCACCAGCTCTGGAGCGCCGCGGTGATCGCCGAGGACGGCCGCGCGGTGTGGCGCCACGTCGAAGCCGCGACGATGGAGGTCCGCCCCCTGTCCTACACGTTCATCGAGGCCTATCTCGACCGCGAATGGCCCGCGATCGCAGGCTGCGTCGGCTGCTACAGGATCGAGGGACCCGGCGTGCAACTCTTCTCCCGGATCGGCGGCAGCCACTTCACCATTCTCGGGCTGCCCTTGCTGCCGGTGCTCGATTTCCTGCGCGTCCGCGGCATCCTGCCCGCATGATCCCGCACGCCCGCACGTAATAGGTGCGACTCTTGTGACTCTTGGAAGGGTGCACCGATGACCAAGCCCCATGCTCCCGGCTCCTACGCAGAAGTGATCGGCGATCCGATCGCCCAGTCTAAATCACCGATCATCCACGGCTTCTGGCTCGCCGCGCTCGGCATCGACGGCGAATACCGCAAGACCCGCGTCGCTGCCGACGATCTCGCCGCCTTCTTCGCCGATCGCGCCGCCGACCCCGCCTGGCGCGGCTGCAACATCACTGTGCCGCACAAGATCGCCGCGCTCGACCATATCGAGGACCGCGGCGACGTCCGCTCCTCGATCGGCGCGATCAACACCGTATTCCGCGCAGAGGACGGCGCGCTGGTCGGCACCAACACCGATGCAGCCGGCTTCTATGTTCCGCTCGACGGCCTCGATCTCGCGGGCAAGCCCGTCACCGTCGTCGGCGCCGGCGGTGCGGCGCGCGCGATCCTGTTCGCGCTCACCCGGATGGACGTCGGCCCGGTGACGATGCTCAATCGCAACCCGCTGAAGGGCGCCGCGCTGCTCGCCGCGTTCGACCTGAAGGGCCGTTCGCTTCCGATCGGCCCCGCCGCACCGCCATCGGCGCTGCTCGTCAACGCCACCACGCTCGGCATGACCGGCCAGCCGCCGCTTGACCTCGATCTCGGCGCGCTGCCCGACGACGCGGTGGTCTACGACATCGTCTACGCGCCGCTCGAAACCCCGTTGCTCGCCGCCGCCCGCGCGCGCGATCTCGACACGATCGACGGGCTGGAGATGCTGGTCGGCCAGGCCGCGGTCGCGTTCGAGATCTTCTTCGGCGCCGCCCCGCCCCGCGACCGCGACGACGAACTCCGCGCCCTGCTGCTCGCATGATCCGCCCGATCGTCGTCGGGCTGACCGGGTCGATCGGCATGGGCAAGTCGACCGTCGCCGCGATGTTCGCCGATGAAGGCGTGCCGGTGTTCGACGCCGACGCCGCGGTCCACCGCCTCCAGGGTCCGGGCGGCAGTCTCGTCGCTTCGATCGAGGCGGCCTTTCCCGGCACCACCGGCCCCGGCGGCGTGGACCGCGCACTGCTCGGCCGCGCGGTGCTCGGCGACGATGCCGCGATGAAGCGGCTGGAGGGCATCGTCCATCCCGCGGTCGGCGCCGATCGTGCCGCCTTCCTCGCCAGTCACGCCGACGCCCCGCTCGTGATCTTCGACATCCCGCTCTTGTTCGAAACCGGTGGGGATCGCGCGGTGGACAAGGTCGTCGTGGTGTCCGCCGCCGCCGATGTGCAGCGCGCCCGCGTGCTCGCCCGCCCCGGCATGGACGACGCCAAGTTCGCCGCGATCCTCGCGCGCCAGCTCCCCGATGCGGAGAAGCGCGCGCGCGCCGATCACGTCATCGCCACTGACGTGCCACTCGTCGAAACCCGTGCCGCGGTCCGTCGCCTCGTCGCTTGCCTCGCGCCCGGCAAAGGCGGATAACATCCCGATGCGCGAAATCGTCTTCGACACCGAAACCACCGGGCTCAGCTTCGCGGGCGGCGACCGGATGGTGGAGATCGGTTGCGTAGAGATGTTCAACCGGTGCGAAACCGGCCGGCATTTCCACGCTTACTATCATCCGCAGCGCGACATGCCGGCGGAGGCGTTCGCGGTCCACGGCCTGTCCGCGGCGTTCCTCGCCGACAAGCCCTGCTTCCACGACGCGGTCGAGGATCTGATCGACTTCATCGGCGACGCGCCGCTGGTTGCGCACAATGCGAGCTTCGACTTCTCCTTCCTCAATGGCGAGCTCGGCCGGTGCGGGCGCCCCGTCGTCCATATGTCGCGGATGGTCGACACGCTGCAGATCGCGCGCAGTCGCCATCCCGGCGCCAAGCATTCGCTCGACGCGCTGTGCTCGCGGTTCGGCATCGACCGCAGCCACCGCGTCCTCCACGGCGCGCTGCTCGACGCGCAACTGCTCGCGCAGGTCTATGTCGAACTCACCGGCGGCCGCCAGATCGGCCTCGGCCTGGTCAGCGACGTCGCCGCGGCGATCCCCGCGATGGCTGCGACCCGCGCACCGGTGACGGTCCGCGAACCGCGGATTTTCGCGGTGAGCGAGGGAGAATTGGCCGCGCATGCCGCGTTCATGACCAAGATCGATCACCCGATCTGGGACACCGGTCGGGGAGCTTGATCAAAGGGGGGCCGCGGCGCCCGGGTGGCGCTTCGCGGACGGAGCCAACAGGACCGTCCGATCCAAGGAGAATAGAATGGATATCCGGATCTCTGGTCACCAAGTCGACACGGGCGACGCGCTCAAGGATCATGTGAGCGACCGGCTTCAGGGTATCGCCGACAAGTATTTCGCGCGCGCGATCTCGGCGGAAGTCACCTTCGGCAAGGGCCCGCACGACGCCGGCTTCACCTGCGATATCGTCGCCCATGTGATGAAGGGGCTGGTCCTGAAGGGCCGCGGCGACGCCTATGACGCGCACCCCGCGTTCGACGGTGCCGCCACCAAGATCGAGACCCAGTTGCGCCGCTACATGCGCCGGCTGAAGGATCGCCATGCCGACGAGGCGATCGAGATCGCCGAGAGCGGCGCCTACGACAATGCCGGCTACACCCTGTTCCAGGAAAGCGCGCATGAGGAAGACGTTGGCGACGCACCGCTGATCGTCGCCGAAACCCGCGTCGACGTCCCCGACGCCTCGGTGTCCGATGCGGTGATGATGCTCGATCTGCGCAACACCGCGGCGCTGCTGTTCCGCAACTCCGGCACCGGCGCGTACAACATGGTCTATCGCCGCGGCGACGGCACGATCGGCTGGGTCGAACCGCAGCGCCACGCGGAGCCCGCGCGCGCTTAACCTGCTTGACTGGTGCTTGCCTGCCCGGCCCGCTACGGCGCGGCCGGGCAACTGCCTCAAGAGAGTAGAATGACCGATCTCAGCGACCTGCTGCGTCACGATGCCGTCCTGAAGGACGTCCCCGCCGCCAACAAGAAGATCCTGTTCCAGCATCTCGCCACCGTCGCGGCGACGCTGTTCGGGGTCGACGCGCGCGACGTGGCCGATCGCCTGGCCGCGCGCGAGAAGCTCGGGTCGACCGGGTTCGGCGGCGGCGTCGCGATACCGCATGCCAAGCTGGCGGGCATCTCGTCGGTCACCGGAATGGTCGTCCGCCTCGCCCAGCCGATCGAATTCGCCGCGGTCGACGACATGCCGGTCGATCTCGTCTTCCTGCTGCTGTCGCCGCTTGATGCCGGCGCGGATCATCTGAAGGCGCTCGCCCGCGTCTCGCGGCGGCTGCGCGATCGCCTGTTCCTCGCTAAGCTGCGTGGAGCGGGGTCGCCCGATGCGATCTACGCGCTGTTCACCGCAGACCATGTGCGCGATGCCGCCTGACGCCGGCGCCGCCGCGCATTTCCGGGCGCTCGAATCGCTCTACGCCGCGGCGCCGATCAACCGGCTGTTCGAATCGCGCCTCGAGATACCCGAACCCGGCGTCGCCCGGATCAGCTTCGATCTCGACGAACGCCATTTCCACGCCGCGGGGGCGGTCCACGGCACCAGCTATTTCAAGATGCTCGACGACGCCGCCTTCTATGCGGCCAACAGCCTCGTCACCGATCGCTTCCTCCTCACCACCGCGTTCAACCTGCTGTTCACCAAGCCGTTGAAGGCCGGACCGGTGACCGCCGAAGGCCGCTGGGCGAGCGGCCGCCGCCGCGTCTTCGTCGCCGATGCGCGGTTGATCGACGCGGATGGGGAGGAGGCGGCGCGCGGCACCGGCACCTTCATGCGGTCGCAAATCCCGCTCGGCGAACTCCCTGGCTACCGCACCAAATGAGCGCGCGGTTGCCGACCGGTCTGCTCGTGGGGGCACTGCTCCGCCGCGTGAACGACTCCGGCGGCTTCGCGGCGGTGCTCGCCAAGGGCGACGCGCAGGCCGGGTCGGTGCTGCTTCTGCTTGCCGACCGCGACGGCCGGGAACGCCTGGTCGAACGCGGGATCGGTGCCGACGGACAGGTCGCACTGATCGATTCGACTCCGGCCGACGACGTCGCCGATTACTGGCAGCGGCGGCGGCAACGCGACCCGGATCTGTGGGTGATCGAACTGAACACCCCGGATGCAGAACGATTCGCCGCTGAAACGATGCTCGTCGATTGACGGCGAACCGATCGGCCCCAAGAGCGATCGGCATGTGAATTGGCGTTGTGCCGAATGCGGGTGCGATCCGTATCGGTGACGCAGTCGGGGGGATGCCCGGACGATCGCTTGCCGATCGGGTCCGTGGTCCAACCGCATGTCGACTTGGTTGAATGACGTTTCTGAATCGCGCCGCCACCATCGCGGCGATGACCTTTTCGATTGCCGCGCTCATTGGCACCAGCGCACCCGGCAAAGCTACCGAGCTCGATCGCACCGCGATCCCTGCTCCCGGTCTGGATTCAAATAACGTCCTTACCCCCGCCATTGTTCCCGCCATGACGGCAGCCACCCCCACCGAAACCGCTCCCGCCGCGGAAGAGTCCGCCACGTTCGGCAGCCTTGCCGAGGCGGTCGATCATCACCGTTCGGCCGATGCCGATGAAGCGGTGCGGTGCCTCGCCGGCGCGATCTACTTTGAATCGAAGGGCGAGCCGCTGTCGGGCCAGCTCGCGGTCGCCAACGTCATCATCAACCGCAGCAAATCGGGTCGCTTCCCGACCCAGATCTGCTCGGTCGTTACCCAGCGCGGCCAGTTCGGCTTCGTCCGCGGCGGTTCGATCCCCTCGATCGACGAGGGCCGTGCCACCTGGCGCACCGCGGTCGCCGTCGCCAAGGTCGCGCTTGCCGCCGCCTGGGACAGCCCCGCCCCGCGCGCGCTCTACTTCAACACGCCGAACCGGGCGCCCGCAGCGCGCCTGACGCGCATCGCGGCGATCGGCAACCACGTCTTCTACCGCTGAACGATCGACGAGGCGCTCCGCGTCGGGGTTGCCTCGTTCGTGCAATGTTCTTATGCCGGCGCGATGCTCGACACCGCACCCGCCTCGTGCGCCGACGACCGCAACCCTGCACTGTGCGCTGCCGATGTCGCGCGCGGCGTCACGCGGATGCTGCTCAGGCATGATCTCGCCGCGATCGCCGAGGTGCCGCTCGATGGGGGTCGTCGCGCCGATCTCATGGCGCTCGACGTTCGCGGCCAGATCGTCATCGTCGAGATCAAGGTGTCGCGCGCCGACCTGATGGGCGCCGGCAAATGGCCGGACTATCTCGCCTGCTGCGACCGCTTCTACTGGGCGCTACCTGCGGGCTTCGACACCTCGCCGCTCGATACCCCCGCATTCCTGCCCGCGCGCACCGGCGTGATCGTCGCCGACCGCTACGACGCGGAGATCGTCCGCGAGGCGCATACCGTCGCCTTGCCCGCCCATGTCCGCAAACGCTGCACCCTCGGCTTCGCCCGCCGCGCCGCGCGCCGGGTCGCCGGCCTCGTCGACCCCGAAGCCCTGACGCTCGCGAACGCCTAAAGCTTCGGCCCCGCCACCGCAGGGCGCGCCGCCTTGCGCGGCGTCTCCGCCATGATCTTCGCGACCGCAGGGTTGCGCGAATCCCGTGCCGCATAGTCGCGCGCGGACATGCCCGCGATGATATCGGCTTGGTCGGGATCGGCGCCATCCGCCAGCAGGATACGGATCGTCGCCAAATCGCGGTTCTGCACCGCGCGGATCAGCGGCGTCTCGCCCGCGGTATTGGCGATATTGGGGTTGGCCTTCGCCTCGATCAGCACGGGGATTAGCCCGTTGAAACCCTTGTTCACCGCGATCAGCATCGGCGTGTTGCCGCGCCCGTCGCGCATGTTCGCGTCCGCGCCCTTCTGCAGCAGGAACCGCGTATAGACCTCGTCCCCGCGCGCCGCGACGATGTGCAGCGCGCCCTGGCCACTGGTGCGGTCGCGCGTGTTGATGATCGTGCTGCCCGGCTTGTTGAGGATCTCCAGCACGTCGTTGCCCTTGGCATCGCGGATCGCCTGCAGGAACTTATAGCCTTCCGACTGCTGCTGGGCGGTGGCGGGGACGGCCATACCGACGATGGCGATCCCGAGCACGAGGGAGTTGCGGAACATGGCGTAGTTTTCCTTGTAAGCCGGAACCTTGCGTGACGCGCGTTATCAGATCAATGCTGCCCCGGTCATGAACATTTTCCGCGTCGCACCATGGCTCGCATTGGCGCTTGCCGCATGTCAGCCAGCCGTTCCCGCCAAGCAGGAAAACCCGCCGCTCGCGGGCGCGCGGATCGGCGGACCGTTCGCGCTGGTCGATCAGAACGGTCGCGCCATTACGAACGACAGCTTTGCGGGCAAGTACCGGATCATGTATTTCGGCTACACCTTTTGTCCGGACGTCTGCCCGACCGACGTCGCGGTGATCGGCAATGCGGTCAAGCTGGTCGAGAAGAACGACCCGGCACTCGGTGCGCGCGTCGTCCCGGTGTTCGTGACGGTCGATCCCGCCCGCGACACCCCCGCGGTGCTCAAGCAGTTCGTCGCCGCCTTCCACCCGCGCATGATTGGTCTCACCGGCAGCGCCGATGCGATCGCACGGGTCGCGAAGGGCTATGCGATCTTCTACGGCCGCGGCGATGCGTCGCCCGGTGGCGGCTATCTCGTAAACCACAGCCGCCAGGCCTATCTGATGGATCCGAAGGGCAAGCCATTGGCGTTGCTGCCGCAGGAACAGGGCGCCGAAGCGGTCGCCGCCGAGATCGAGCATTGGGCGAAATGATCAAATTTTGGGAATTGCCGATCGAACGGCTCGACCGCGGCCAATGGGAAGCGCTGTGCGATGGCTGCGGCAAATGCTGCGTCCACAAGCTGGAGGACGAGGATACCGGCGAACTTGTCGCGACCAACGTCGCCTGCCGGTTGCTCGATCGCCGATCGGGGCAATGTTCGGACTATCGCCACCGCCGCGCCTATGTCCCCGAATGCGTCCGCCTCACCACCGGCAACGTCCGCGGGATCGACTGGCTGCCCTCGACCTGCGCGTACCGGCTACGCGCGGCAGGCGATCCGCTGCCCGACTGGCATTACCTCGTGAGCGGCGATCGCGAGGCGGTCCACCGCGCCGGTGAATCGGTACGCGGTTGGACGGTCAGCGAGGACGAAGTCGGCGATCTCGAGGACCATATGGTCGATCGGGTCCTTTGACGCCAACGTCGCTGATCGACGTCGATGTCGTCCGGCACCCGACCGCGCGGCACATCCGCCTTTCGCTCGATCCCGCGAGTGGCCGTGCCAAGCTGATCCTGCCGCGCCGCGCCGCCCTAAAATCTGCATTGGCCTGGGCCGAAGGCAAGGCCGGCTGGCTCGCTGCGCAACGCGAAAGCCTGCCCCGGCCGCAGCCCTTCGTGCCCGGCATGACGCTCACCGTCGCGGACCAGTCGCTGACCATCGTCTGGACGCCGGGCAGCAGCCGCCGCGTCGTCGTCGAAGGCGACGCACTGCGATTGTCCGGCCCGATCGAGACCCTGCCGCGCCGCGTCGATGCCTGGCTGAAGCGCACCGCGCTCGATCGGCTCACCACCGAGACGCACGAATTCGCCGCGCTGGCGGGGGTCGCCGTCGCCAAGGTAGCGATCGGCGACGCGCGCAGTCGCTGGGGCAGTTGCGCGTCGAGCGGCGTGATACGCTACAGCTGGCGGCTGATCCTAGCCCCCGGCTGGGTCCGGCGCGCCACCGTCGCGCATGAAGTCGCGCACCGCGTCCATATGAATCACGGCGCCGCCTTCCACACGCTGGTCGCCGACCTGCTCGGTACCGACCCCACCCCGGCGCGCCACTGGCTGCGCACCAACGGCACCGCGCTTCACTGGTTGGGGCGTTCTTCCTGAGGCACCGACTGCAAACGCGGTAGATCGCGGGGCTGGTCGCGGGGTTGGTCGCGGGGTTGGCGGTTGGCCGGAACCTCGCGCGGCGCAGGCCGGCCGGTCACCCGATCGATCCAGTCCTGATTTAGCGCCTGCGGTTCGCGCCGATCATCATTGGCGTCATCACCGGCACCCGGCGGCGCGGGCTCGGGCTGGTCGTCCGCCGATCCCGGCCGCTCGACGTCGGTCGCGATCGGGTTGCCGTCGGGATCGACCATCATGCCGTTGTCGGGATTGCCGAAATAGCTCTCCTCGTCCGGCTCCAGCTGCCATTCCGGCAAGGTCACCTGGGTCTCGAACTGCTCGATCGGGCGCGACGCGGTGGCGGGCTTCATGAAATCCGCAAACGCCTTGGCCGGGGCGGTGCCGCCGTGCAGCCCCGCGATCGGCTTGGCATCGTCGCGGCCCATCCACACGCCGGTGGTCAACCCGCTCGAAAAGCCGAGAAACCAGCCGTCCTTCGACGAACTCGTCGTGCCGGTCTTCCCCGCGACCGGGCGGCCGATCTGCGCGGCGCGGCCGGTGCCGGTGTTGACCGCGGTCTGCAACAGGTCGGTCATTTCCGCGGCGACATAGGGCGCGACCAGCACATGGCTGCGGTCGACCTCGTGCGAATAGATCGTCTGCCCGTTCGAGGTGACGCGCAGGATCCCGTACGGCGCGACCGCCACGCCCTTGGCGGCGACGCTCGCGAACGCGCGGGTCATGTCGATCAATCGCACGTCGGAGGTGCCGAGCACCATCGACGGATGCGTGTTGATCGGCGTGGTGACCCCGAACCGCCGTGCCATGTCCGCCACCGTGCTGAAGCCGACCTCCTGGCCGAGCTTCGCCGCGACGGTGTTGAGCGAATAGGCGAAGGCGGTGCGCAGCGACACCGGCCCGGAATTGCGCCGCGAATCGTTGCGCGGGCTCCACCCGTCGATCGTCACGGGCTCGTCGACGATCGAATCCTCCGGCTTGTGACCCGCCTCCAGCGAGGCGAGATAGACGAACAGCTTGAATGCCGATCCCGGCTGGCGCTGCGCTTGGGTCGCGCGATTGTAGATCGACGCGACATAATCCTTGCCGCCGACCATCGCCCGCACCGCGCCGTCGCGATCGAGGCTGACCAGCGCACCCTGCGCACCCGGCGGCGCATTGGCGCGGATTGCGGCGTCCGCCTGGCGCTGCATGTTGAGGTCGAGCGTGGTCCACACCTCTAGCGGCGCCTGCGTCTCGTCGATCAGCATGTCGAGCTGCGGCAGCGCCCAGTCGGTGAAGTAGCGCACGCTGTTCTGGCGCGGCTCCGGCGCCAACGCGAGTCCCTCCGGATTCGCCTCGCGCGCCTCCGCAGCGGTGATCGCGCCGGTCTCGCGCATCGTCTCCAGCACCACGCCCGCGCGGCCTACGGCGGCGGCGGCATCCGCGGTCGGCGAATAGTTCGACGGCGCCTTTACCAGCCCCGCGATCACCGCCGCCTCGGCCAGGCTCAGCTGGTCCGCGCCGTGACCGAAGAATTTGCGCGACGCGGCGTCGATCCCGTACGCGCCGCCGCCATAATAGACCTTGTTGAGGTATAGCTCGAGGACCTCGTCCTTCGAGAATTTACGCTCGATCGCCAGCGCCAGGATGGCTTCGCGAAACTTGCGCCCGAACTTCTTCTGGTTGTTGAGGAAGACGGTGCGCGCGAGCTGCTGGGTGATCGTCGATCCACCCTGGATCCAGCGACCACGCTCGTATCGGACCTTCACCGATCGGGCCAAGCCGATCGGATCGACCCCGATATGACTGCGGAACCGGCGGTCCTCGACCGATACGGTCGCGTCGCGCATTACCGTCGGGATGCGGGAGATCGGCAGCCATTCGCCGTAACTCGGTCCGAGCGACACGATCACCGTGCCATCGGCGGCATGGACTCGGATCATTTGGCCGTTGGGCGAGGATTTCAGCTCCTCGAAGCTCGGTAGCTGCGACCGCGCGACATAGACCGCGATCGCCAGCGCCCCCAGCGCCAGCACGCCGAGCCCGATCAACACCTGGATGAAGACGATCAGCCGCCGCCGCCACGGCGATCGCGGCGGCGTACGGCGGGGAGTGGGGGTTCGGGTGGTTGAGCGCGCGCGAGCCATCTGCGCGACCGCGATTACGCGCTAACCCCCCAACCTACAAGCCGATCGGCGCCGACGCGCCGATCACCCGCCGTTCTTACGCGCTCTGAAATCAAGCGCGATCGAATTCATGCAATAGCGCAGGCCGGTCGGCGGTGGGCCGTCGGGAAACACATGGCCCAGGTGACTGTCGCACCGCGCGCACCGCGTCTCGGTCCGGCGCATCCCGTGACTGTCGTCGCTATGATCCGACACCCGACCCTCCTCGATCGGTTGGGTGAAGCTCGGCCATCCCGACCCCGACTCGAACTTGTCGGCGGAATCGAACAGCTCGTTGCCGCACGCCGCGCAGCGATAGATGCCGTCGACCTTGTTGTCGTTCAGTGCGCCCGCAAAGGCCCGCTCAGTGCCCGCCTCGCGCAACACATGATACTGCTCTGGCGTGAGCTTCTTGCGCCATTCGTTTTCGGAAAGATTGATCTGGTCCATTGCCTAGATTTCGGGAGTGGGAAGGGGGAGTTCAAGGTCGAACATCATCATGCGCCGATCCGCGTCGCGCGCGCGATCACCTGGATCAACCAGGGATGCGCCAAAAGCAGCGCTGCCGGGGCCGCGCGCGACTCGACGATCCGGCGCATCGTCCCCGCCACCGCCATCGGTTTTCGCAGCCGTCGCGCGAACCCGTCCTGCCACGCAGCCGCGCCCGCCGGACCGCCGCGGCGGTAGGCTTCGGCTGCGGAAATCCCGCTCGCCAGCGCGATGCCCATGCCTTCGCCCGCCAGCGACGGGATCACTCCGGCCTGATCGCCCAAGCGGAACAGGCTCGCAATGCCCTGCTGCGCGCGCCAGCCATAGGGCACGTTGGCGATCGCCTCGACCGGCGCGCCGTCGCTCCGCGCCATCCGCTCGCCGAGCGCCGGGTTCGCCGCCGCCAGTTGCGCGAGCAGCGCCGCGGGCCCGTCGCTCGCCTTGAACCGCGACTCATGGACCGCCAGGCAGAGATTGGCCGACCCGTCCTCCTGCAACGCCAGTCCGGCATAGCCGCCAGCGAACAGATGCAGCTCGATCTGCCCGGCCAATGCGCGGTCGAGGGCAGGGGAGGGGGCAAGCCGCATCCGCAACCCCAGCGTCGGATCCACCCCCCGCGCGTCCGCCGGCCGCGCCAGCCCGCGTACGTCGCGTTTGCCGCTCGCGAGGAACAGCGCTTCCGCCGCGATCTCCGCGCCGTCCGCGGTTCGCGCGGTGAGCCCCTCGATACCGCGGACCGTCACCCCGCGCTCGACCGTCGCGCCCACGCGCTCGGCCTGCGTCAGCAGCAACGCGTCGAGCTTGCGCCTCGACACCGACCGCGCCGTCCTCGGCAGTCTCGACTCGGCGCTCCGTCCGCCCGCGAACAGCCGCACGCCCGTGATCGGCCGCGGGTCGATCGCGTCGGCCTCGATCCCCAGCGTCGCCAGCGCATCCAGCGTCCGCCAGCTCAGGAACCCGCCGCACAGCGCGTCGCCGGTGGTGGTCTGCCGCTCGACCAGCAGATGCGGCAGCCCGGCGCGGGCGAGGCCGATCGCGGCCGCCGCCCCCGCCAGCCCGCCGCCGACGATCAGCGCCGGCGTTCGACGCACAGCCGGAACGGAAAAGCGCGGAATACGCGGGCCTGCTCGATCCCCGCCTCCGCCAGGATCGGCGCCCATTCGGCCGGCCGATAACTCCGCGCTATCGACAGCGTCCCGTCGTGCCGGACCATCTCGTGCCACCCCGCCAGCCGCGCCAGCAGCGGGAAGCCGCGATGCGCGAACCCGTGGCGGTGCAGGTCGTTGACGAACCAACCCCGCGTCGCGGTCGCTTCCATGAACCGCAAGAACGCGACCAGCTGCGCATGCGTCATGTGATGCGCGACCAGGCTGCTGACGATCGTCGACCAGGGCTCGCCCGCCAGATCGGCATAGTCGCCGGTCACGTAGCGGATCGGCAGCCCCTCCGGGGTATGCGCCCGTGCCGCCAGCTCGCTGCGCGGGTTCAGATCGACCCCCACCAGCTCCGCCTCGACGCCCCGCCGCTGCGCCCAGCGCGCGATCCGCCGCAGCATGTCGCCATCGCCGAACCCGACATCCAGCAGCCGCAGCCGCTCGCCCTTCGTCGCGATGCGGTCGAGGAACGCCAGCGTCGGCCGCGCCGCCATCGTCACCAAGTTCACCCGCGCCAGATCGCCGACCACCGCGGTATAAGTCGCCGCCGACAGATCGTCGGCGTCCATCCATTCCTCCTCCTGCGCACGCACCGCGAGGCTCACGACGGCGGCCCGAACGCGAAACCCTCGGCCGCCAATCCCGGCCCGAACGCCAGCGCGACCCCGCGCCGTCCCGACGCGCGCGCGATCTCCCTCTCCAGCACGAACATCAGCGTCGCCGACGACATGTTGCCATTGTCCGCCAGCACCGCGCGCGATGCCGCCAGCGCGTCGTCGGGCAGCGCCAGCGCATTCGCCACCGCATCGAGGATCGATCGTCCCCCCGCGTGCACCGCCCAGTCGAGCTCGGCTGCCGCGCGACCCGCGGTCAGCGTCTCGACGAACTCCGGATCGGCAAGCGCCGCCGCGATCCGCCCCGGCACCGCGCCCGACAAATGCATCGCGAACCCCTGGTCGGTGATCGTCCAGCGGATCAGCTCCGCACTGTCGGGCAGGGCCGCCGCGAACGGCTGCCCCAGCTCGATCCCGCCCGGCGTTGCGGTCACCAGCGCTGCGGCTGCCCCGTCGCCGAACTGCAGCATTGCCAGCAGCGGTTCGAGCGCGGTCTCGTCGCGCAAATGCAGCGTCGACAGCTCGACCGTCACCACCAGCACCCGCGCCGCGGGATCCGACCGCACGATATGCCGCGCACTCCGCAGCGCCGCGACCGCGGCATAGCAGCCCATGAACCCCACCAGCAGCCGTTCGACCGACGGCGAAAGCCCCAGCCGCGCCGCCACGATCTGGTCGATGCCCGGCGCGACGAAGCCGGTGCAGCTCGCCACCACCAGATGCGTGATCGCGCCGAGATCGAGCTTCTCCGCCAGCCGGTCTATCGCCGCGATCGCCAGCGTCGGTGCGGCTTCCGCATAGATTGCCATCCGCGCCGCGGTGCCCGGGAACCCTGCGCCGTAGAAGCCGTCTGGCGCGACCGGCGACCCGCCCGCCGCCGTCGCCGGCAGCACCGACCAGCGATGGCCGATACCCGCCCGCGCCGCCATCCTCGCGAACACCGCGCGCGCAGCCGGATCGACGCGCGCCTGCGCCCAGCCGATGAAGGCGTCGTGGATGTCGTGGTCGGGAACCGCGGTGGCGACGGCATTGAGGTAGGTTGAACGGTAAGCGGGCACCCGGATCCTTTCGGCGCAGACCGCAGCAACGCGCGACCCCCCCTCTTGGGTGCGCCGTTCGCCCGCGCACGGCAAGCGACGTGTTGGACGTCGCGGTACTGGGGCCTGCGTCGCCGCTGCCGAAGTTGTTCGTCCGCGGCCGAACTTCCGGTGTGATGAGGAGTTCTGACCACAACCTCAGTCGATGCTCGCGTCTAGTCTATCGATTGCATGACCGTCGCGCCGGCAATTGATGCGCTAGGAAACCGTATACTAGGTTTCTTGACTTGTTTTGGCGACGGACCGGTGCCACGCGGTGAGGGCTGTACATGTTTCGGGGGCGACATCTTGGCAGACGAATCCATCGTCGGGTTGGTTAGGGATCTTACCGCACGGCTCTCTACGATCGCGGCGGAATTCGGCGAACGCGCCGATCGCTACACCGCGAATGCGACCACGGGTGAGGGGGAGCGCCGGCGCAGCCCCACCGACATCGCGCGCCGTCTGCTCGCCCAGCGCGCGGCACGGCTCGACCATTTCCCGGCCGAACTCTTCCACGAACCCGCCTGGGACATGCTGCTGGCGCTCTACGTCGCGAGCGAGGAACGTCAAACGATGAACGTCAAGACGCTGGTCGCGACGACCAGCGCGCCGGTCACCACCTCACAGCGCTGGATCGATCACCTCCACAAGCTGAAGCTGATCGACCGGATCGTCGATCCGATGGATCGCCGCCGAGTCGAGATCTCGCTCAGCGACTCCGGTCACCGCGCGGTGATCGGCTATCTCGACCGCGTCGACGACTGAGTGATTCGTCGTCGGAGCGCGCAGGTGCCGACGCTCGACCCGAACTGGGCGTAATTCCCGCCCCGATTTGACATCACCCGAAAACAACCAAAGCGAGTTGGTTGCTGCGCCGACAGTCGCTGCGCCGAGGGTGCGGATCCCCTCATAGATCAATCCGATAATGGTTCTAATCACATTGGCGACGCGAAAAGAACCAAAACCGGCTGCGTAGCTTTTGTTTAAGCAGAAATCGCGATTTTCATCCTCGATCTCATGATCGGGGAATGAACAGTGTCGATCGACCGAAGCAGCAATGGCGGAAAGAAGGGTGTGCGATCGGCCGCGCGCTTCGCCTTGCTGTGCGTCGGCGTTTTGCTCGGCGCCGCCACCAGCGGGATCGCGCAGGCGCAGGTCGCCGCCGGAACCGTCATCACCAACGTCGCCAACCTCCAGATTCCCGACGCGAATGGCGGCAAGCAGACGATCGCGTCGAATCCTGCCACGCTCACCGTCGGCGAGATCCTCGACGTTGCCCTCGTTCGCAGCGGCGGCGCGACCGGCGTGATCGCCGCCGAGACCGGCGCGATCGCGGCGGTGACGCTCACCAACCGCGGCAACGGCAACGAAGCCTTCGCGATCGCCGCCACGCCGACCGACGCCTCGGTCCGTGTCCGCCTCGTGGCGGTCGATGTCGACGGTGACGGCCGGTACGACCCCAAGGTCGATCGCGCGCTCGGCGACGATCGACTGACGCCGTCGATCGCACCCGGCGCGACACTGGCGCTGCTGGTGGTGCTCGATCCGGTGTCCACCGGCCCGGTCGATACTTCGGTTGCGGTCACCGCTACCGCTGGGACCGGTTCGGGCACGCCCGGCACCGTGTTCGCTGGGCGTGGCGACGGGGGAGGCGACGCGCTGACCGGCTCCACCAGTGCGGTCGCGCGGCTCGCGATCTCGATCGGCGGCACGCCGACCGACGCGCCGCGCTTCGAAAAGACCCAGAGCGTCCGCGCGCCCGACGGCTCCAGCGCTGCGGTGCGCGGCGCGGTGATCACCTATACCCTCACCGCGACCTTCGGCGGCGCGATTACCGGCGCGCGCATCCACGACGGCGTGCCGACCGGCACCACCTATGTCGCCGGCAGCCTCCGCATCGACGATGTCGCGCTCACCGATGCCGCAGACACCGACGCCGGCGCGTTCGACGGCACCGCGATCGACGTCGCGCTCGGCGCCGTCCCCGCAGCGGCGCGCCGCGCCGTCATGTTCCAAGTGAAGATCCAATGAGGAAATCGCCGATGGCCGTTCTTCGCCACGTCATTCGTCTGGCGCTTGCCGCCGCGCTGGCGCTCGTCGCCACCGCCGCGCCCGCGCTTGCCGATCCGTTGTCGGTCACCAGCCGCATGCTGGTCGAGCGCCGCGTCGTCGCCGCCGACGGTAGCGCATCGGTCGAACTCGTCCCGCCGATCAAGGTCGTGCCCGGCGATCGCGTCCTGGTCGCGCTCGCCTATCGAAACACCGGAACGGCACCCATTGCGGATCTCGTGCTCGCCAATCCGATGCCGAAGGGCATCGCCTTCCGCAGCCCCGCACCGACCGGCCCGACTCCGGAGATGACCGTCGACGGTAAAGTCTGGGGTCCGCTCCCAACGCTCAGCGTCGCGCTGCCGACCGGCGCACGCCGGCCCGCGGTCGCCGACGACGTCGTCGCGGTACGCTGGCGCCTCGCCAGGCCGATCGCACCCGGCGCGCACGGCGACCTGGCGTTCGCGGCGGTGCTCAAATGACCGATTCTTCCATCAAGACCCAGCGAGAGGCTCGTCCCATGTCCGTAATCCGTACGCGTCCCATCCTGTTGGCCGGTGTCGCCGCCGTCGCTCCGCTGGCGATGAGCGCGGGCACCGCGCACGCCCAGTCGACCCCGGCCGGCACCACCATCACCAACACCGCGCAGGCGAGCTATTCGGTCAACGGCACGCCGCAGACCGCGACCTCGAACACCGCGACCTTCCTGGTCGATCGCAAGGTCAACCTGACGGTGATCAACAACGCCGCGGCGAACACCTCGGTCAATCTCGGCCAGTCTGCCGCGGTGCTGTCGTTCAAGGTAACCAACAACACCAACGCGCCGCAGGATTTCCTACTGACCCCGCACCAGTCGCTGCTCGCCGGCATCCTCAGCGGCACCGACAATTTCGATGCGTCGAACGTCCATGTCTATGTCGATGCGAACGGCAACGGCACCTATGAAGCCGGCACCGATACCGCGACCTTCATAGACGAACTTGCCGCGGACGCGAATGCGACCGTGTTCATCGTCGGCGACGTGCCGACCACCCCGACCGCCAATCTGGCGCAGGTCGGGCTGGAGGTCACCGTCGCGGCTGGCGGCGCGACCGGCGTCCAGGGCGCGGCGCTGATCCCGACGCTGCTGTCCAACGCCAATTCGGACACCGACATCGATATCGTCTTCGCCGATGCGGACAATGACGGCCTCGGCTTCGATCTCGCGCGCAACGGCAAGGTCTGGGCCTATGGTGCGTACGAGATCACCGATCGCAACGTCGCCCTCAGCGTCATCAAGAGCGCGACCGTCGTCTCCGACGGCGTCAACACGCTGGATCCGAAGGCGATCCCGGGCGCCGTGGTGCGCTATTGCCTCACCGTGCGCAACGCGACGCCGCTCACCGCGGCGAGCGACGTCGTCCTCACCGACGTGATCCCGACCGGCACCACCTATGTGGCCGGATCGATCAACGTCGGGCTGGCGGGCTCCGGTCTCGCCTGCGTGCTCGCGGGCACCAACATCGCCGACGACGGGTCGTCGACCGGCCCGTACACCGGATCGTTCAACGCCGGGAGCAAGACCGTCATCGCGCGAATTCCCACGATCCCGGGCAGCACGTCGGCCGCCGCAAGCTTCAACGTCACGATCAACTGACCTCGTCCATCTAGGGGAGAGACCCAGCGCCGGCGCGGCTGATCGCCGTCCGGCGCGCCGTCGACATGCGTGCAACGCGAACCTTGAAGCACCTCGGTGCGATCCTGATCGGATTGGGCGGCTGCCTGGCTGCCCATGCCCAGACGCGTATCGAGAATACCGCCACCCTCGTCTATCAAACGGCAGGGGGCGAACGCGTGCTGCCGTCGAACCCGGTGGTGCTCGACGTCGCGCCGCCCAAGCGTGCGACCTCGCTCCATTTCCGTGCGCTGCCGCCGGGCATGCAGCTGGAGGGAATGGCGTGCACCACGAACCCCCTGAAGTTCACGCCGGCGCCGATCGAGGCGGCGCAGCTCGCTGCCGCGCCGCTGCTCGGCATGCTCGACGTCAATCAGCCGCTGATCATGGTTCTCGACGCGCCCGGCAGCAACCGCGACGCCACCGCGCGCGAATACGCCAACATCGACGTCGACGCCGGCCCCGTCCACAGCACGATCGCGCTGCATGAAACCGGCGTCGACACCGGCGTCTTCGCGGGTGGCGTGCCCGAAAGTGGCAGCCATCCCGAACTATCCGACTGCGACCTCACGCTGCAGCGTGGCTCCGGACTGCGGATCAGCTTCAACGAGGATCCGTACAGCCTCGCCTCGACCTTCTCGACGTTGATCGATCCGGCCGGCTACGTCTTCGATTCGGTCACCGCCGCGCTGATCGACGGCGCGATCGTGTCGATGGTCGATGCCGCCGGCAATCCCGCGCAGGTGTTCGGCGACGACGGTGTCAGCCGGTATCCCTCGACCGTGATCAGCGGCCAGACGGTCACGGATGCGAGCGGGCGGGTCTATCCCGGGCAACGCGGTCGCTACCGCTTCCCGCTGGCTGCACCCGGCACCTATTTCCTGAAGATCGTGCCGCCCGCCGACTATACCGCGCCCTCGATCGTCGGGCCCGACGGGATCGCGCCGCTGCGCGATCCGCGCGGCCGGCCCTTCATCATCAACGACGCCAGCTATGGCCGCGCGCTGGTGCTTGCCGGCGTCGATCCGTTCTTTTCGGACATCCCGCTCGATCGCCACCCCAACACCTCGCTGCTGCTGACCAAGACCGCGTCGGTCCGCGATGCCTCGCCCGGAGACTTCATCCAGTACCGGTTGCAGCTGACCAATCGCGGCACGACCGCGGCGCGCGACCTCCATCTGTTCGACACGCTGCCGCGCGGCCTGCGCTATGAATCCGGCTCGACCCGCGGCGCCGCCGAAGCCACCGTCACCAGCGACGGGCGCGATCTCGATTTCGTCATCCCGGCGCTCGATCCCGGCGCAAGTGCCGAGGTCCGCTACATCGTCTCGGTGACGCCCGGCGCCCCCGCCGGAGAGGCGCTGAACCGCGTCCGGCTGATCGGCGGCGCCAGTTCCTCCAACGACGCCGCGGCGTCGGTCCGGCTGCGCCCGCTGCTGTTCACCGATGCGCTCACCGTCGTCGGCCGTGTGTCGCAGGGCGATTGCGGCAAGCCCGCGGCGCGGCGCAAGGGCGTCGCCGGGGTCCGCATCCTCCTCGAAGACGGCACCTTCGTCGTCACCGATCGCGACGGCCTCTACCATTTCGAGGGCGTCCGCGCCGGCCGCCACGTCGTCCAGCTCGACACCGGCACGCTCGCGCCCGGTCAGCAGGCGGTCGCCTGCGATCGCGACACCCGCCAGGCCGATAGTGCGATCTCGCGCTTCGTCGAAGGCGAGGGCGGCGTGATCAAGCGCGTCGACTTCCAGTTGCGCGACGGCCCGATCGTCGCGGCGCCGCGCGACGACGCCACCCTCGCTGTCGTCGACGACGCCACCGCCGCGGGCAACCGCGACTGGCTCGCCGGCCAGACGCCCGGCCTCGACTGGGTCTTCCCCGCCGCCGATCACAATCCGCGTGCGCCGGTCCTGCGCGTCGTCATCAAGCATCTTCCCGGCCAGCGCGTCGATCTCACCGTCAACGGCCGCGCGACCGATGCGCTCGCCTTCGACGGCACCGACGGCGACGCCGGCGCCCCCGTGGCGGTATCGAAATGGACCGGCCTGCCGTTGCTGGCGGGCGACAACCGGCTGTCGGCGCGGATCGTCGATGCCGATGGCACGCTGGTGAAGACGCTGGAGCGCGTCGTGCACTATGCCGGCGCTCCGGTGCATGCGGTGTTCGACACCGCGCACAGCCGCCTCGTCGCCGACGGCGTCGTTCGCCCGCTGGTGGCGGTCCGTGTCACCGACGCCGCCGGCCGGCCGGTCCGCGCCGGCACGCCGATCACCTTCACCGTCGACCAGCCCTATGCCGCCGCGCGCGCCGACGATGCGGACTACGCCCGCCAGCCGGGCGCCACCGCGGGCACCGGGCGCGTCGTTGGCGACGACGGCTATGCGCTGCTCGCGCTGCAACCCACCACGCAGGCGGGCGCGGTGCAGCTGGTGGTCGGCCTTGCCGACGATCGCCAGGTCCGCACTACTAAGATTCGCACCTGGCTTGCCGCCGCCGCCAAGGAATGGGTCGTGGTCGGCTTCGGCGCGGGCACGATCGGCTACGACACGCTCCGCCGCCACAGCAGCGCGCTGCCGGTCGCTCAGCGCGGCAAGGTGGTCACCGACGGGCAACTCGCGGTCTACGCCAAGGGGCGCGTGAAGGGCTCGTGGCTGCTGACGATCGCCTATGACAGCGATCGCCGCTACGAGGCCGATCGAGGCCTGCTCGGCACGATCGACCCCGACCGCTATTACACCGTTTACGGCGACGGCACCCAACAGGGCTACGACGCCGCGACCTATCGCAAGCTCTATTTGCGGCTCGAACGCCGCGACGCCTTCGCGCTGTTCGGCGATTTCGAGACCGGCTTCACCGACACCCAGCTCGCGCGCTACAGCCGCACGCTGAACGGCCTGAAAGCCGCTTACGAGGGCGACCATATCCGCGTCGGTGGCTTCGCGGCGAAGACCCGCACGCTCTATTCGCGCGACGAGATCCAGGGCAACGGCCTGGCGGGTCCGTACCGTCTGTCCGCCCGCGGCATCGTCCCCAACAGCGACAAGCTGCGCATCGAGGTCCGCGACCGCTTCCGTGCCGAGCGCATCGTCTCGTCGATCGCGCTGACCCGCCACATCGACTATGACATCGACACCGCCGCCGGCACGATCCGCTTCCGCGAGCCGGTGCTCACCCGCGACGCCGCGCTCAACCCGGTCTTCATCGTCGCCGATTACGAGGTCGAGGGCGGCCGTAGCGAGAAGCTCGCCGCCGCCGCGCGCGTCGTCGCCACCGCCGGCCGCATCGAACTCGGCGCCAGCGTCATCCGCGACGAGACCTCCGGCGCCGCGACCCTCGCCGCCGCCGACCTGAAGGCCCGGCTCGGCGCCGCCACGATGCTTCGCGCCGAAGTCGCCAGCGGCGGCCGCGCAGGCCTGCGTCAGGGCCGCGCCTTCCTCGCCGAGGTCGAACATCACGGCGGCGGCATCGACGTCCTCGCCTATGCTCGCCAGCAGGATACCGGCTACGGTCTCGGCCAGCAGAACCTGGTCGAGGCGGGCACCCGCAAGTTCGGCTTCGACGCCCGCGCCGCGCTCACCGATCGCCTCAGCCTGACCGCCACCGGCTGGTATCAGGACCAGCTCGACGGTGCCGGCCGCCGCAGCGCCGCCGAAGCCCGGCTCGACTATCGCACCCCCGGCGGCACCGTCTTCCTCGGCGCGCAGATGGTCGCCGATCGCGGTCTGGACGGCCAGGATCGCGACTCGCGGCTGTTCACCATCGGCGGCAGCAAGACGCTGTTCGGCGGCGCCCTTGCGCTCACCGCCCAGACCCAGGTCGCACCCGGCGGCGACAAGGCCTCGGTCGACTTCCCGGTCCGTCACCAGATCAACGCAGCGTGGCGCGTCCGCGACGGCATCCGCCTGCTCGGCGGCTACGAGATCGCCGACGGCAAGGATTTCGTCGCGAACACCGCGCAATTGGGTTTCGATGTCGCCCCCTGGGCCGGTGCCAAGCTGATGAGCACGCTCAACCAGCAGGCGATCGGCGAGAACGCCGCACGCACCTACGCGCAATACGGGCTCAGCCAGTCGCTGCCGATCGGCAAGCATTGGACGATCGACGCCACCCTCGACGCCAGCGACACCGTCCGCGGCGCGATCGCTCCCGGCGCGGTCGTCAACGCCTTCCAGCCGGTCGCGTCGGGCGGGTTCATCGGCCGCGACCAGACCAATGGCGACTATGCCGCCGCAACGATCGGCGCCGCGTACCGCGAGGCGCGCTGGACCTGGAACGGCCGACTCGAATATCGCGACGGCAAGGCGCAGGACCGGATTGGCGTCACCAGCAATATCCTGCGCACATTGGGCGAAGGCCGCACCGTCGCCTCGGGCCTGCGCGTCTACCGGATCGAGGACGCGGCCGGCCGCGTCGCGAGCTTCGCCGCCGCCGACATCGCGCTCGCCTGGCGCCCGATCGACAGCAACTGGTCGCTGCTGGAGCACCTCGAATACCGGCAGGAGCGTGCCGACACCGGCTTCACCGACGCCAACCCGCTCGGCGTCGCGACGCTCGCCGGCGGGCAGCGGGTGACCACCCGCGTGATCAACAACCTCGCGGTCAATTATCGCACCGGCGACGAAGGCGCTCCGCACCGCACCGAAGCGACGGTCTATCACGGCAGCAAATATGTCGAGGGGCGCTTCGCCGACGAACGTTTCGACGGGTTCATCGACGTTACCGGCTTCGACCTGCGCCGCGATCTCGGCCGCAGCTTCGACGTTGGCGTCGCCGGCTCGGTCCAGCATGCCTGGGATCGCGGCATCTGGTCGTGGAGCGGCGGCCCATCGGTCGGCGCCTCGCCCGCAGGCAACATCTGGATCACCGCGGGCTACAACATCGCCGGCTACCGCGACCGCGACTTCGAAGCCGACCGCTACACCCGCAAGGGACCCTACGTCACGATGCGCATGAAGGTCGACCAGCGCTCGATCGGCAATGCCGCAAGGGCGGTGTTCGGGCGCTGATCCTTCTGCCCCCTCCCCTTGAGGGGAGGGGCTAAGTCATTCGGGTCTCCCGGCCTTAACCCATCGGATAGAACGGCGCCGCCACCTCCGGCCGGATCCGCAGCAACCGGCCGGTCGCGCGGTCGATCAGCGCCCAGGTCGTCACCGCCTCGACCTTCACCCGGCCGTCCGCGCCCAGGAACCGCACCTTGCGATCGAACCGCGCGCCCTGCGGCGGGGTGTCGACCCAGGTCTCCGCGGTCACCGTCTCGCCCGCGACGACGTTGCCGCGATAATCGATCTCGTGCCGGGTCACGACCCACACATAGGCCGCGCGGTGAGCGGCCGGCGCCACCGCGTCCCAATGCGCGATCGCGATGTCCTGGATCCAGCGCACCCACACCGCATTGTTGACGTGGCCGAGCTCGTCGATGTCCGCCTCGGCCGCGGTGATCGTCAGCGTGAAGCGCTCGCTCATCCGATCTTCCTCGACCGCCACCACCGGAACGCACCGAACACCAGCCCCAGCACCAGCGCCGCCAGCCCCACCCACAGCCATTGCCGCCCATGCGGCCGGTATCGTCCGAACAATTCCGCGACACCCGTACCGAACACATAGCCGAGGCTGGTGAACAGCACCGCCCAGGTGATCGCCGCCAGCGCGTTGATGCCGACGAAGGTGCGGAACGGCACGTGGCTGGTGCCGATCGCGACCGGGCTCACCGTGCGCAGGCCGTAGAGGAAGCGGAACGCGAAGATGAAGCCGATCGGATAACGCTCCAGCGTTCGCAGCGCCTTGGCGAAGGCGGGCTTGGCCTGCGCGCGCGTGACCAGGCGATGATCGCGGAACCGCCGCCCTGCCGCGAAAAGCGCCTGATCCGCCATGAACGATCCCGCCGCCGCCGCGATCACGGTGCCGGGCAGCGACAGCATGCCCTCATGCGCGAACAGCCCCCCCGCAAGCACCATCGTCTCCCCCTCGACGCCCGCGCCCAGGAACACCGCGGCCAGCCCGTAGCGGGCGATGAGCGTTTCGATACTCAGCCTTCGAGTCCCAGTTGCCACAACACGAAAGCATGTTCCTCGGCCGCCTCGCGCAGGCTTTCAAACCGCCCCGACTTGCCGCCATGCCCCGCGCCCATATTGGTCTTCAGCACCAGCAGATTGTCGCCGGTCTTCACGTGGCGCAGCTTGGCCGCCCATTTTGCGGGCTCCCAATAGGTCACCCTCGGATCGTTGAGCCCGCCCGAGATGAACATCGGCGGATATGCCTGCGCGCGGACATTGTCATACGGGCTGTATGACCGGATCAGCGCGAACGCCGCCGCGTCCTCGATCGGATTACCCCATTCGGGCCATTCGCCCGGGGTCAGCGGCAGATCGGCGTCGAGCATCGTGT
>NZ_CAXTEM010000025.1:0-44698 GCF_964243315.1 uncultured Sphingomonas sp.
GGGTCGCCCTGACGAACCGAACGCCCGCGCAGCTGGTTGTCGATGCGCCGGGACTCGTGGCGCTCGGTGCCGAGCACGAACAGCCCGCCCGCGGCCAGCACCGCAGCCTTCTCGGCCTGGATCTCGGTGCGGATGGTCGCCGCGCGCGCGTCGTATTCGGGGGTGCCGGCGACCAGGTCGGGATGTTCGTCGAGCATCCGGAATTCGAGGTTACCGCCGAGCTGGATGTCGGTGCCGCGACCCGCCATGTTGGTCGCGATCGTCACCGCGGACTTGCGCCCCGCCTGTGCGACGATGTGCGCCTCCATCTCGTGATAGCGCGCGTTCAGCACCTTGTGATCGACCTTCTCCTCCTGGAGAAACTCGCTCAGCAGCTCGGACTTCTCGATCGATACGGTGCCGACCAACACCGGCTGGCCCTGTTCGGCGTGGAGGCGGATCTTCTTGGCGATCGCGCGGAACTTGTCCTGCGTGTCCTTGTAGAACTCGTCCTCCTCGTCGACGCGGCGGACCTCAACGTTGGTCGGGATCGTGACGACGTTCATCTTGTAGATGTCGTAGAACTCGGCCGCCTCGGTCGCCGCGGTGCCGGTCATGCCGCTGAGCTTGGGGTACATGCGGAAGTAATTCTGGAAGGTGATCGAGGCCATCGTCTGGTTCTCGGGCTCGATCTGGACGCCCTCCTTCGCCTCGACCGCCTGGTGGAGACCGTCCGACGAGCGCCGGCCGTCCATCATTCGTCCGGTGAACTCGTCGATGATGACGACCTTGTCGTCCTTCACAATGTAGTCGGTGTCGCGCTTGAACATCATGTTCGCGCGCAGCGCCTGGTTGAGGTGGTGGACGACCTGCGTGTTCTCGAAGTCGTACAGGTTATCGCCCTCGAGCAGCCCCGCGGTCTCTAGCATTCGCTCGACCTTCTCGGTGCCGTCCTCGGTCAGGATGATCGACTTCTGCTTCTCGTCCTTCTCGTAATCCGCCGCCGCCAGCCGCTTCACGACCGCATCGACCTGCATATACAGTTCGGACTTGTCGTCGGTCGGGCCGGAGATGATCAGCGGCGTTCGCGCCTCGTCGATCAGCACCGAATCGACCTCGTCGACGATCGCCATCGCGAACGGGCGCTGGACCATCGTCGTGCGCTCGTACTTCATGTTGTCGCGCAGGTAATCGAAGCCGAATTCGTTGTTGGTGCCGTAGGTGATGTCCGCGGCATAGGCCTCGCGGCGCTGCTCGTCGGTCAGGTTCGGGATGATCACACCGACGGTGAGCCCAAGGAACCGGTAGACCTGGCCCATCCAGTCGGCGTCGCGCGCGGCGAGGTAATCGTTGACGGTAATGACATGGACGCCGTCGCCAGGCAGCGCGTTGAGATAGGTCGCGAGCGTCGCGACCAGCGTCTTGCCCTCGCCGGTGCGCATCTCGGCGATCTCGCCGCGGTGGAGCACGATGCCGCCGACCATCTGCACGTCGTAATGACGCTGGCCGAGCGTACGGCTCGCCGCCTCACGGACCGTAGCGAACGCTTCGGGAAGCAGGTCGTCGATCTTGGTGCCGTTCGCCAACCGCTCGCGGAACACGACCGTCTGATTGGCGAGTTGTTCGTCGGACATCGCCTTCATCGCGGGTTCGAAGCCGGCGATCTTAGCGAGGATCGGGTTGAGCGATTTGACGTAGCGGTCGTTGGACGAACCGAACAGCGATTTGGCAAAGCCGCCGAGCATGGCAATTTCCTGAAGATGGAGGACGCGCGACCGGGCGCACGTTGAGACTATCGGGTCGAAATGGAACCGGCGCAGACCGCCGGCAGCGCCGCGCCGCTATTCGCGCCGGCGGCTCGCATAAAGTGGCGCGATCGCGGCTACCACGGGTGCGACGAGCGCCACCGCGACGACGCGAAGATCCACGCCGCTATCGGCCGGGCGTTCCGTCGCTTCCCGCGGCGCCTGCACAGCCGCCGCACGGATCGCTGTAGCCGCAGCCGCCGCATGCGCCGCGGTCGGCGCGCGCGCGGTCGACACCACCCCGGTCAGGGCGGACAACAGCGCGGAAAACAGCAGCAACAGGTTCAAGCGTGGCACCAAAGCGATCGGATCATACCGAGATAATGGCAGCAACGCGATAAATCCACGTAAATAGCGTGCGCCGCCGCCGCCGCGCGAGCCACGCCGGTTGCCGCGCGGCGGCGAGCATCTATACCGCCGCCATGCCCGACCATAGCCGCTCCCCGCTCGCCCCCGCCGCCTTTCCCGCACTTCCCGCAATCGGCGGCGTGTCCACCCGCGTCGCGCGCGCCCACTACAAGACCTGGGACCGCTGCGACCTCACCTTCGTCGAGGTCGCGCCGGGCGCCACGATAGCGGGCGTGCTGACGCAGAGCCGTTGCCCCTCGCCCGAGGTCGAATGGTGCCGCAAGGCGCTGACCCTCGGCACCGCGCGGGCGCTGGTCGTCAACGCCGGCAACTCCAACGCCTTCACCGGCTCGCGCGGCCGCGTCGCGGTGGAGGCGATCGCCGCGCGCACCGCGGCGCATCTCGCCTGCCAGCCGTCCGACGTGTTCGTCGCCTCGACCGGGGTGATCGGCGTCCCGCTGCCCGTCGACAAGGCCGAGGCCGGGCTCGACGCCGCCTTCGTCGCCGCGCCCTGCGACTGGCAGGCTGCCGCCGAGACGATCGGCACCACCGACACTTATCCCAAGGGCGCGACCACCAGCGCGGTGGTCGACGGGCGAACCGTGACGTTGGTGGGCATCATCAAGGGATCGGGCATGATCGCGCCCGACATGGCGACGATGCTCGGCTTCGTCTTCACCGATGCCGCCGCGGACGCGGCGTTCCTTCACGGCGCGCTGGTCGCCGCCAACGCGAAAAGTTTTTCGTGCATCACTGTCGACGGCGACACCTCGACCAGCGACACCGTGCTCGCCTTCGCCACCGGCGCCGCGGGCAACACGCCGCTGGTCGATCACGACAGCATCGGCGCCGACGCGTTCCGCGCCGCCCTGGCCGATCTCTGCCACCAGCTCGCGCAGCTGGTCGTCCGCGACGGGGAAGGCGCACAGAAGCTGATCGAGATCCAGGTCACCGGCGCCGAAAGCGACCGCAGTGCCCACCGCATCGCGATGAGCATCGCCAACTCACCACTGGTGAAGACCGCGATCGCGGGCGGCGACGCCAATTGGGGACGCGTGGTGATGGCGGTCGGCAAGGCCGGCGAACCCGCCGAGCGCGACACGTTATCGATCCGCTTCGGCGACACGCAAGTGGCGCGCGATGGCCTTGCGGTAGACGGCTATGACGAAGCACCCGTCGCGGCTCACCTGCGCGGCAGCGAGGTTGAGATCGGGGTCGATCTCGCGCTGGGCGACGGCGCGGCGACGGTATGGACCTGCGATCTCACCCACGGCTACATCGCGATCAACGCGGATTACCGGAGCTAGTTGATAGCTCTTGCTCCATTTCGAAACTCACCCCGGCGAAGACCGGGGCCCAGTTGGGAAACGGCGATAACGAAGCGATGCGCTCCGTTACACAAACCTCCGCAACTGGGCCCCGGCCTTCGCCGGGGTGGTGCCTACTCCGAGGGGAATCCTCAGACCAACTCACCCTCGAGCCAAGCCTTCAACCGCCCCTTCGGCTCCGCACCGACCTTGGTCGCCGCCGGAACGCCGCCCTTGAACAGGATCATCGTCGGAATCCCACGAACGCCATAGCGGCCCGGCGCATCCGGGTTCTCGTCGATGTTGAGCTTGGTGATCGTCACCTGCTCGCCGAGCTCCTCGGAAATCTCCTCCAAGCTCGGCCCGATCATTTTGCACGGGCCGCACCATTCCGCCCAGAAATCGACCAGCACAGGGCCGTCCGCGTTCAGTACGTCGGCCTGGAAGCTCGCATCGGTGATTGCCTTGGTCGCCATCGGTAATTCTCCTTCTCTCACCATTTAGGATGGCGTCGCAGCCGGCTCAACGGCCGGGACGCTAGCTTTGCTCCGTGGCGGCAAAGCCCGGCTTGTACCGGTCGAGCAGTTCGTCGCCCAGCATGAACAATGCGGGCCCAGCGGTGTAGAGCAACCCGCCCTCCACCCCCCGATCGGGGAAGATGATCCGCAGCGCCGCGACATAGGCCGCTATCTGGCGCAGGTGATAGGTCGGGATCTCGTCGATCGAGGCCGGCGCGCGCCGCCCGGTCTTGAAATCGACGATTCGCACGCGATCGGCCGCGATCATCAGGCGGTCGACCGTCCCCGACACCACGAGCCCGTCCGCAAGTGTCGCCGCGATAGGCGCCTCCGCCAGCGAGTCGGCACCGAACAGGTCGGCAAAGCGAGGATCGTCGACGATCGCGAGCACGTCGCCAACGATTCGCTCGCGGGCGCCGGCACCCTCGACACCGCCAGCATGCCGCAGCCAGCGATCGCCCGCCGCAGCGCGGTCGGCCGGCGCGACCGGTGGCAGCCGTTCGAACAACGCGTGGAGCAACCGCCCACGCTCCGCCGCCGCCAGCATCTCGGGCCCGGGCGGCGGATCGCTCACCTGATCCTCGCCGAGCGCCGAGGGTGCGAGCGGCCGCGACGGTCGCGCTTCCGCAGGTGCCGGCACGCGCGACCACGAAGGCAGCGGGTAAGCCTCCGTGGGCGCGACCGGCGGCGTGTGCGCTCGCCCAGCCGGCACGTCGGACCTGTCCCTGACATAACGGCGTACACCTGGCGCCGCGTCCACTTCGAGCGCGTCGAACGCCGCCGATGCCACCGCGTACCAACTGGCGGGCGGCGGCACCCCCTTGCTGCGCGTGCCGAGCGCACCCGCGATCACCAGCCGCTCCTCCGCGCGGGTCGCGGCCACGTAGAACAGCCGCCAATGCTCGGCCAATTCCCGCGCCTCTATCTCGCCGATCGCCGCGTCCAGCGGCCCGCCCCGCTCCGCCGCGCGCGGGCGGAACACCGGGATCGGCGCCGTCGCGCCCTCCGGCGTCCAGCGCACCAGCGACCGCGGCGCCGCGGTCGGATCGACCGTCGCGTCCGCCAGGATCACGAGCGGCGCCTGCAAGCCCTTCGCGCCGTGCGCGGTCATCACCCGTACCGCGTCGAGCGGCGCCGACGGATCGCGGACGATCTCCACGTCGCCCCGATCGAACCAGTCGAGGAAGCGCTGCAGCGACGGCGTCGACCCCGTCTCGAACGCCAGCGCGGCGCCGAGCAGTTCCTCGATCGGATCGCGCGCCTCCGCTCCCAGCCGCCGCAACAGCTTGCGCCGTCCATCGAGCGGCCCCGACAGCATGTCCTCCAGGAACCGGTACGGCGTCACGAAATCCGCGCGCGCCAGGATCGTGCGCAGCGGCGCCAGTCGCTCGGGCGGCTGCGTGCGGATGAGGTGCCGCCACAGGCTGCCGGTCTCCCGCGGCGCCGCCGCCATCAGCTCGTCCTGCGTCCATTCCATAAGCGGCGATACCAGCAACGCCGCGAGCGACAGATCGTCGTCGGGTTGCAATACGAAGCGGATCGCGGCGAGCAGATCCTGCACCGCCAGCGGCGCGTTGAGCCGCAACCGATCGACGCCGGCGACCGGCACGCCCTCCGCATAAAGCCGAGCGACCAGCAACGAGGCGAGATCGCCGCGGCGCTTGACCAGGATCATGATGTCCTCGGGCCGCAGCGCGCGCCCCTTGCTGCCGAGCATCGTGCCCGCGTCGAGCCAGCCCTTCACCGCACGCGCGATCGCGCTCGCCTGCGCCCGCACCGCGTCGTCGATCCAGCTCTCCTCGTCTTCGTCGCTGCCGCCCGCCACCACCGGTGGCCACAGCTCGACGAGGCCCGGCCCCGGGACTTCGCTGGCGTGGCGATCGATCTCGCCGACCACGCCAAGCCCCGGCTCGCCCACCGCGTCGATCGCGGCATCGACGAAGTCGAGGATCGGCCCCGTCGACCGGAAGCTGTGCGTCAGCGACAGTCGCGCCAGCGGGAGCCCGCGTTCGGTGTCGGGCCAGTCCTCGTCCCCCGCGACCTCGTCCGCGCGCCGCTCGAAATGCACCCCCGCGGCCGCGAAATTGACCGGATCGGTGCCCTGGAAGCCGAAGATCGCCTGCTTGAAGTCGCCGACCGTGAACAGCGTCCGGGTCGACGGCGCATAGATGCCGCGCCCGACGAAGAACTCGTCCGCCAGCGCGCGGACGATCCGCCACTGCTGGGCATTGGTGTCCTGCGCCTCGTCGATCAGGACATGCTCGGTCGCCTGGTCGAGCTTGTAGCGCACCCATTCGCCGATCCCCGGCTGGTCGAGCAGCGCCACCGTGGTCGCGATCAGGTCGTCGAAATCGACCCCGCCGACGCGGCGCTTGGCGGCGGCATAGGCGCGCGCATAATCGCGCCCGACGATCAGCGCGTCCGCGAGCAGATCGGCATAAGCTGCGCGGATGCCGAGCGACAGCAGGTCGCCGCACGCCCCGTGCAGGTCCGCGGCAAGCTCCGCATAGTCGGGATGCTGCGGTGCCTGGCCCTTGCCGAACGACCGCGGATCGCCGTCGGCGCGCGACCACACGCCGTGCAGGTCGCCGAGCGATTCGGCGCGCTGCTCCGCCGAAGCGCCAAGCCACGCCTCGACCGCCGCCGCGCGCGTCAGCCCCACCTTCGTGCCCCAGTTGCGGTTATGCTCGGCAACCGCCCGGATCGCCGCCTCGTCGATCGCCTCGCACCCCTCTGCGATCGCCGCGGCGATGTCGCCCTGCGGCAGATCGAGCGCGCGGCGCAGCCAAGGCCCGATACCCGACGGCAGTGCCTCCAGCGCCGGCAGCGACCGCGCGCAGGCGAACAGGAACGACTCCGCCCCGCCCTCGCCCATCCGCCGGCTCAGCGCCCCGATCGTATCGATCGGCGCGGTCCGCCCTTCGCGCTTGGCGTCAGACAGCATCGCCGCCAGCGTCTCGCGCGCCAGCACCGCCTCCTCGCGCGCCTCCAGCGGCCGGAACCCGGGCGTCAGCCCAGCCTCGACCGGGAATGCCGCGAGCAACCCCTGACAGAAGCCGTGGATCGTCTGGATCCGCAGCCCACCCCCCGCCGCATCCAGCACGCTCGCGAACAGCGTCCGCGCACGCTGCTGCATAACTGGCGTCGCACGCTCGCCGAGCGCATCGAGATCGGTGGCGAGTTGCGCCGGTGGCATTCGCACCCACGCGGCGAGCCGATCGTTGATCCGCTGCGCCATCTCCGCTGCGCCGGCCTTGGTAAAGGTCAGGCACAGGATCGCCGCGGGATCGACCCCGCGCAGCAGCAGCCGGAACACTCGTGCCGCCAGCACCTGGGTCTTGCCCGTGCCTGCCGACGCCGACAGCCAGACATGCGCATGCGGGTCACTCGCCGCGGCTTGCGCGCCCTTCAGCCGAGGCAGCGCGCGGATCTTGCCGTCACTCACGGCCATACCATTCGTCGCGGCGCATCAATTGGTCGTACTCGGCATAGGGCGCATATTCGGGTACCAGCTTGGCGGTGAAGGCGTCGTCCCCGGTAAGCCACCGCCCCGCCGCCTCGGCCAGATTGGCGACCGCGATCGTCGTGAAGTCGCTCGTCACGATCCGGTCCTTCTTGCCCTCGGCGTCGACCGGCGTCGCGACATAGCCGAACCCGTCGCGGTTGCGCCCGAGCGACCAATATTCGAACGCCCCTACCTTGCCCGCCAATCCCTCGAACCCACCACGCTCCGCGATCGCCCCGAGCAACCCGAGCTGGAGGCTGTACCCCGCTCGCACCGCGGTGGCGGAGGGAGGCTTGCCGCTCTTGTAGTCGACGATCGCCAGCGCCCCGTCCGGCAGCCGGTCGACGCGGTCGTAACGCCCCGACAGCGTGATGCCCGCGACCGCGATCTCGCCTCGACCTTCGGCGCTCGCGACGACCCGGCCGCGCGCCGCCTCGGTCGCGACCTGCTGCGCGATCCAGTCGATCGCTTCCATCAGCCGCGGTCCCCACAGCGCCCGCATCATCGGGTGCGCCGCGACATCGTCGAGCATCGCCAGCGCGCGGGGCCGCAGCGCGTCGATTGCGCACCGATCCTCCTTCCACCAACATTCGAGGATGTCGTGCACCGCGGTGCCGCGCCACGCCGCGCTGGCATCCGCATCGACCGGATCGAGCGGCATCAGCCCCAGCACCCGCCGCGCATAGAAGGCATAGGGGTCCGCCTTCAGCCGGTCGATCTCGGTTACCGAGATCCTGGTCGGGCGCAGGATAGCCGGTGGCGAGGGCGCAGGCCGATCGGCAGGCGCATGCTCCCCCGGATCGTCGAGCGAACGCGCCCAATGCTGGTATGCGGTCGCGCGCACAAAGCGGTCGCCCGCCATCGCCTGGAGCCGCAGCCACAGCCGCGACGCCAGCGCGGGGGACGCCGCATCGCGCCGCGCCCGAGTCACCAGCGCGGTCGGGTTGCCCAGCGCCTGCCCGAAATCATGTGCGGCGAGCCCGATCGATCGCTCCAGTCCGGGCAGCCCCAACTCGGCCCTGATCCGCGGCGCCAGCCACGGATCGGGCGCGGGCCTGCCGGGCCAGACGCCTTCGTTGAGCCCGCCGAGGATCATCAGATCGGCGGATTGCAGCCGTGCCTCGATCAGTCCGTAGATCGCGAGTCGCGGATGCCCGCCTTGCTGCGCTCGCACCGCCACCTCGTCGAGCAGACCGCGCAGCAGCGGCGCGAGCCCATCCGGATCGACCGTCGCCGGCCCCAGCGACGCATGGCGTTCGAGTTCATCGAGGAAGGTCGCCGCCGCCCGGCCCGCCGCACCTGCCCACAGTTCGTCCCCGCACAGCGCCTGCGCCGTCTCGCGAGCCACCGCGAGCAACGACTCCAGCGGCTGCGCACCCGCATCGAACGCCCGCTCCATCGGCGCGAGCAGCGCGCGCGCCTCGGGCCACCAGTCGCCCCGCTGCTGGGTATCGATCCCGACCAGCCCCGCCGCCGGCCGGGGTCCCCGCAGCGCCCGATCGAGCGCGCGAACGCCGTCGAGCCACGCCAGCCGCGCGTCGCCGCTGCGCACCAGCGGGTGCTTCAGCAACGCCAGCAACGCCAGCGGCGCGAACCGCTGCGCCGCCGCCTCGACCAGCGCAAGCAGCAGCGTCCCCGGTGCCGACAGCGACAACGGCGACCCCGCGCTGTCGTCGATCGCGATCCCCCAGCGCGCGCAATGCGCCGCCACCCGCCGCGCCAGCGCGCGATCCGGCGTCACCAGCGCCGCGGTGCGGCCGGGTTCCTCCAGCGCCTCCCGCAGCGCGAGCGCGATCGCCTGCGCCTCCTCCGCCGCGGTCGCCATCTCCACCGCGCTCACCCCGGAAAGCCGGCGGTCCTCCGCCTTCATGTCGGTCCATTTAGCGGTGAAGAGTGGCGGCGCCAGCGCGTTGGCGATCGCCCGTCCCCGTGCCGCACCCGCATCGGGGCCCTCGCCGCCCCCGCGCCAGGTCGTCACCTCCTCGCGCCCCGCGCTCATCCGTTCGAGCAGCAGTTTCAGGTGGAATTGCGGATGGGTCTCGATCGATCGCCGGACGCTCCCCGTCACCGGGTCCGGCGCATGCGGGCCGAGCGCGTCCCACTCCTCCTGCGGAAACGCCAGGTCGAGCCCCGCGAACACCGTCATTCCGTTCGGCAGTTCCGCCACGCACCGCAACAGCCGCGCCACCGCGGGCGCCGGGTCGGTGACGCCCGCCGCACACACGAAGCTCGCGGGCGGCGTCACCCGCCATTGCTCGACGAGCCGGTCGAGCAGCATGCCCCGCCGCGTCGCCGCATCGATCCGCCCGATCTGCGCCAGCTCCCCCGGCCAGCGATCGAGCACCACCGAGAAGGTCGACAGCGCGCGTTGCCAATGCTCGGTCAGTTCGGGGCCGAGGTCGATCTCGGCGAGCCGTTCGGGTGCGACCTCCTCGACCAGCAACTGATCGAGCGTCCGGCACAGTTCGCCCGCCAGCCGCACCGCCTCGGCGGCATCAATCGGGGTGCCGCCACGCCGCCGCTCCTCGCCGACCAGCCGCGCCAGGATCATCCGCCTTTCCATCGGCGCGACCGCAGGCGCAGGCGGTTCCTCGGCATCTGCAGGCTCCAGCGCGGCGCCGACCGCCTCGCCCAGGTCGGGACTGCCGAGAGCCACCAGCCGCGGCAGCAGCAACCCGCCGCCGCTCGCGCGAACGAACGCATCGGTCACCGCACGCACCGCACGATTGTTCGGCAGCAGCACCAGCCCGCGCGCGAGCGCCAGCGGATCGCTGCCGGCACGCCGCATCAGCCCCGCGACCAGTGCGTCCGCAAAGCCGCGATGCGCAGGGATGGTGAAGAGCCGGAGCCGCCCCCCGCCCTCCCGTGGCTCAGCCATAAGCGAGCATCGCCTCGGTCCGCGGGATCGCCGCGGGGGTCCCTACGTCGAACCACAGACCCTGATGAACCTGCGCATAGGCACGCCCCGCGGCGATCGCGCGCGACCAGAACAGGTTGAGCGAGAACGGTCCCTCCGGACTGTCCTCGATGATCCGCGGGTGCAGGATCTGGATCCCGGTATAGACGAACGGCGCCACCCGCCCCGGCTTCCGGCGGCCGGTGATCCGCCCGTCGGCGGCGACCACGAAGTCGCCAAGGCCGGTATGGTTATGCGCCCTCGCCAGCGGCACGACAAGCAGCAGCACGTCCATCGCCGCATCGTCCCAGCGCGACGCCAGCAGCTTGATCGCGTCGATCGGCCCATCCAGCCACAGATTGTCGCTGTTCACCACCAGCACCGGCGCGTCGCCGATCAGGTCGCGCGCCTGCACCAGCCCGCCCCCGGTCTCCATCAATCGCGCGCGCTCGTCGGAGATGACCAATTCGACGCCTCCCCGCTGCGCGAGATGCGCCTCCAGCGTGTCGGCAAGATAATGGACGTTGACCACCGCCCGGCGGATACCCGCCGCGACCAGCCGATCGAACACGTGGTCGATCAACGGCTTTCCCGCGACCGACACCAACGGCTTGGGGCGGGTGGCGGTGAGCGGGCGCATCCGCTTGCCGAGTCCCGCCGCCATCACCATCGCGGTCTCCGGCACCGCCACGTCGAGCCGCGGCCGGATCGCGAGCTGGCGGGTCATCGCGCTAGCGCCAGTGGGTCGCCGCGCAGCTCGGGCGGTATGTTGGCATCGAACCAGCGTGCCACCGGCGCCAGCACCGGCTGCGCGAGATCGCGCTCGAGATAACCCCATACACGCGGGCAAAGCGTCGGGTAGCGCGGCTTGCCGTCGCGCCGCCACAGCCGCGTGAAGATGCCGATGATCTTCGCGTTCCGCTGTGCGCCGAGCACATGATACGCGGCCATGAATTCGTCGCCTGCTCCCGTCGCGGCCCGATAGCGCGCGATCATCGCCTGCTCGGTTTCGGGCGCGACATCGCGGCGCGCGTCCTGCAACAGCGACACCAGGTCATAGGCCGGATGACCGACCAGCGCGTCCTGGAAGTCGAGCAGCCCGAGCGACCCGGCCTCACCCACCAGCATCAGATTCTCGGCATGATAATCGCGCAGCACCGTCACCGGCCGCTTCGCCGCCGCTTCGCCCAGCACCGCGTCCCACGCTGCGACATAGCCCGCGCGATCGACGTCGATCCCCAGCGCCGGGCAATACCAGTCGATCAGCAATGCCGCCTCGCGCTGCAAGGTGTCGCGGTCGTAAGGCGCAAACGGTCCGGCAGGCGCCCCCGCCAACGCCACGAGCACATCGATCGCCGCGCCGTACAGCCGGTCGATCGCCGCCGCGTCTTCGTCGACCGCCTCGCGCATCCGCGCGTCGCCGAAATCCTCCAGCAGGACCAACCCAGCCTCTGCGTCCGCTGCGTGGATCGCGGGCGCCGCAAAGCCATGCGCGCTCAGCCATGCCGCGACACTTAGGAAAGGCCGCGGATCCTCGTGCGGCGGCGGCGCGTCCATCAGGATCGCGTCACGCCCTTGCGACTTCACCCGGAAATAGCGGCGGAACGATGCATCCCCCGACAGCGGCACGATCTCGCCTCCCCAGCCATGCGCGTCGAGAAAGGCGCCGGCACCGGCGGGGGGGATCATGTCGGCCATCGCGCGCTCCAAGCCGCCGGCACCGCGGCTGTCAAGGCGCGTGCGCCGTCCGGTTCGATCGCCAGCCTCAGCGCCAGCGCATCCGGCCACCAGCCCGGCGCACGCTCGGGCCATTCGATCACCAGCACCGAATCGCCCCGCGCCTCGTCGAGCCCGAATTCCTCGATCTCGGCGGCATCCTCGATCCGGTAGAGATCGACATGCAGCACCGGCAACCGCACCTCGGGCGGCGCATAGGGCTGGACGAACGCGAAGCTTGGCGACGGCGCCTCGCCCGCCAGCCCGAGCGCCGCGAGCAACCCACGCGCGATGCTGGTCTTGCCCGCACCCAGATCGCCGCGCAGCGTGATCACGTCGCCCACGCGCAACAGCGGCGCCAGCGACGCGCCGAACGCCTCGGTCGCCTGCGGATCGGCGAGACGGATCACCGCCGCGGCAGCTCGATCGTCACCAGCGTGCCCGCGCCCGGTTCCGACACCAGGTCGATCGTACCGCCATGCGCCTCGACGAACTGACGCGCGAGCGGCAGGCCCAGCCCGAGCGCGCGTTCGCCGGTGCGCGTCGCCGGTTCCGCGAACCGATCGAACGCAGCGGCGACCGCAGCCTGGTCCATCCCGGGCCCGTCGTCCGACACCACGATCCGCGCGGCTGTGGCGTTGCCGTCGGCGTGGAGCAGGATCCGCCCGCCCTCCGGCGTCGCCGACATCGCGTGGCGCAGCAGATGCTCTATGGTCTCGCGTAGGCGTCGCCGATCGCCGCTGATCCGCCCGGTCGACCGCGCGATCTCGACCGCGAAATCGAGATGCCGGCGCTTGGCGGTCGGCATGATCGTGTCCGCCGCCTCGCGCGCGATCACCGCCAGGTCGAGATCCTCGCGCTCCAGCTCGTCCGATGCCTCGTCGCCGCGCGTCAGGTCGAGCACATCGTCGACTAGCAGCCCCAGCCGCTCGACCGATTCGAGGATCGCCTCGACATAGACATCGGCTTCCTTCGGCAGCTTGCCCGCATAGCCGCCGTGCAGCATCTCCGCGAAGCCGCTGATCGAGGTAAGCGGCGTCCGCAACTCGTAGCTCATATTGGCGACGAACGCGGTCTTGACCTTGTCCGCCGCTTCCAGCGCATCGGCGCGGTCGCGCAGCGCCTGTTCCGCGCGCCGACTGTCGGTGATGTCGAGCATCGTGAACAGCGCGTTGCCATCGGGCAGCGGCACCGCGGCGAATTCGAAATAGCGCCCGTCCGCGAACGCCACCCGGCCACCGCGCTGCTGCCGCTCGATCGTCGCCGACCGCACCAGTTCGGGTATAAGCACCGACCGGTTCGGGGTCGCCAGCTTGTCCTTCGCCGCGTCGGCAAAGGCATCCACGCGGGGATGGGACGCGAGGAACTCCTCCTCGAATCCCCACACCGCGCGCATGCGGTTGTTCCACAATTGCAGCCGCCCGTCCGCGGCGAACACGCCGAGCGCCTCGAACAGATTGTCGAACGTTGCGGTGCGCACCCGCAGCAGCGTGTCGCGTGCGCTCGCCAGCTGCACCTGCTCGGTACGATCCTCGAAGATCAACAGCAGTCCGCCATCGGGCAGCGGCTGCGCGACGACGCGCAGATGGGTGCCGCCGCGCAGATGCCAATTCTCCTCGACCGCCTCATCGGTCAGCACGAACCAGTCGCGCCGCTCCGCCTTCCACGCCGGGAAATCGCGCACGTCGGGCAAACGGTCGGCCTCGCGCATCCGTTCGATCACCCGATCGAATTCGGGCCGATCCGCGAGCCATTCGGCGCGCATCGCGAACATCCGCCGGAACGGCTGGTTGCAGAACACCAGTCCACGATCGAGCCCGAACTGCGCGACGCCAGCCGACAGCTGATCGAGCATCGCGCGCTGCGCATCCGCGAACCGCTTCTGCCGTGCGCGGCTCTGTTCGAGATCCTCGATATCGACCGCGAACCCCGCGATCCCCCCGGTCGGCAGCGGCACGTCATGGACCTGGAGCGACCGTCGCTCGCCATCGATCGTCGCCGGCAGGATCTGCGCGTGCGGCCGCCCCTGCTCGCGCGCCGCCGCCGCCCCCGCGAGCGGCCCGCCGCGACCCGATCCCTCGACCAGTTCCAGCCCACGCGACACCACGTCCGACGCGCTCGCCCCTTCGACGGCGCGGACATAGGCGGAATTGACCATCGCCAGCTTAAGGTCGGGACCACGATACCACATCGGCAGCGGTGCCGCCTCGATCAGCCCGGTCAGCGCCTCGAACGCCGCGGACAACCGCGCCGATTCGGTCGACAGCCGCGCGATCTCCGCCTCGCTCTCGGTAGCATCGAACGCCCAGATGACGACCGCGCCGGTCGCGCCGAGATCGCCCGGCGCGCGGCTGCCATGCATGGTGATCGACCGGTTCGACCCGACCGGCGTCACCGCGCGCACGAACCCGCGCCCAGCGCGCTGCGCCGCGCCGACATCCGCGGCAACGAGCGCGGCATCGTCACTCGACAGCCCGTGCCCCTCGGCACTCAGATCGGCCAAAAACCGCGGGGACGCCGGCAAGCCCAACCAGTCGGCCATTCGCGCCGGCATCTCGATTCGCCCGTCGGCGCGCACCAGCATCGCCAAGGCGGGCGCGCTCTGCCGAACCGCGTCCAGGTCTCGGTGCGCCGCCACCACCCGCGCCGCCTCAGCCCGCGCCAGCAAGCCCAGGAACAACAGATACCCCGCGACCCCGAGCACCGCGAACACGATCCCGCCGATGATCAGCGCGGCACCAACGCCGAGGGTGATCATCGGACATGATCCGAACGGCAGCGGGACAAGTGCATCGCCCTACCCTAGGCCAAGTCGATGCCCCCGGGGAAGCACCCTCGGCCGATTGCGCAGCGATGCGCACCAGCCGGCATGACCCCGCCGACAGGACAAAGCCACGCACGGTCTCCCGTACGTGGCTTTGCAGCACCACCCCAGAAGGGGGCGGCAGATCAGTAGCGGTAGTGATCCGGCTTGAACGGTCCCTCGACCGGCACGCCGATATAGCCCGCCTGCTTCGGGGTCAGCTTCGAAAGCTTCACGCCGAGCTTCTCCAGGTGCAGCGCCGCGACCTTCTCGTCGAGATGCTTGGGAAGGACGTAGACTTCGTTCTTATACTCGTCGCCCTTCGTCCACAGCTCGATCTGCGCCAACGTCTGGTTGGTGAAGCTGGCCGACATCACGAACGACGGATGGCCGGTCGCGCAGCCGAGGTTCACCAGACGGCCCTTCGCCAGGATGATGATCTGCTTGCCGTCGGGGAACTTCACCAGGTCGGTGCCCGGCTTCACTTCGTCCCACTCGTAATTGCTGAGCGCCGCGATCTGGATCTCGCTGTCGAAGTGACCGATGTTGCAGACGATCGACATCGGCTTCATCGCCTTCATGTGATCGGCGGTGATGACGTCGGCATTGCCGGTCGCGGTGCAGAAGATGTCCGCACGCTCGACCGCCTCGTCCATCGTCACGACCTCGAAGCCTTCCATCGCCGCCTGCAACGCGCAGATCGGGTCGACTTCGGTCACCATCACGCGCGCGCCGCCGTTGCGCAGCGACTGAGCCGAACCCTTGCCGACGTCACCGAAGCCGGCGACGCAGGCGACCTTGCCGGCGAGCATCACGTCGGTGGCGCGACGGATCGCGTCGACCAGCGATTCCTTGCAGCCATAAAGGTTGTCGAACTTCGACTTGGTGACGCTGTCGTTGACGTTGATCGCGGGGAAGGGCAGCTCGCCCTTCTTGGCGATCTCGTACAGGCGGTGGACGCCCGTGGTAGTCTCTTCGCTCACGCCCTTCAAGTTCTTGACCGTCTCGGTCAGATACCCCGGATACTTCGCGATATACGCCTTCAGCGCGCGCTGGAACTCGACCTCTTCGTCGTTCTCGGGCTCGCCGAGCGAGTGTCCGGCCTCGAGCTTGGCGCCCCACAGCGCGAACATCGTCGCGTCGCCGCCATCGTCGAGGATGATGTTCGCGGTCTCACCGGTGGTGCCCGCACCCCAGTTGAAGATGTCGCCCACATAGTCCCAATAGTCGGCCAGGCTCTCGCCCTTCACCGCGAATACCGGCACGCCGGTCGCGGCGATTGCGGCGGCGGCGTGGTCCTGGGTCGAGAAGATGTTGCAGGTCGCCCAACGCACGTCGGCGCCAAGCGCGGTCAGCGTCTCGATCAGCACCGCGGTCTGGATCGTCATGTGCAGCGACCCCGTGATCCGCGCGCCCTTCAGCGGCTTGGACGCGCCGAATTCGTCGCGCAGCGCCATCAGGCCAGGCATCTCGGTCTCGGCGATCTCGATCTCCTTGCGCCCGAAAGCGGCAAGCGAGATGTCCTTCACGACATAGTCGACGGTCTCGGCGGCAAGAGCAGTGGCCACGCGAATTCTCCTGGAAATGCATAGGTCGGCGGGCCGAATGCCCGTGCCGGTTGCTGCGCCACATAGAAGGTGCGCACCGTCGAATCAAATATAAAGATATCTTTATATGACGATCAGGCGGTGCCCGTGTCCGCCACCAGCAGCCGCGGGTCGACCCCGGCGCCATGAAATGCACGCGTCCAGCGCAGCGCGGCCGGGGTGTCGTAAAGCAGCGCCTCGTCGCCGACGACGTTGAACCAGCCCGGGCTCGCCAGCTCCTCCTCGAGCTGCCCGCCGTCCCAACCGGCATAGCCGATCGCCGCGACCCAGCGCGTCGGCCCGCTGCCGTCGGCGATCGAGCGCAGCACGTCGATCGTGCTCGACAGCGCCCAGCGGCCCGCGACGTCGATGCTGTCCTGCCCGCTCCAGTCGAGCGAATGGAGGATGAAACCGCGGCGGGTCTCCACCGGGCCGCCGAAATGGATCGGCACGTCGGGCGCGGCGCCGTGCGCGATCTCGAACTGGTCGAGCAGATCGTGGAACGTCAGCCCCTGAATCGTCGCGCCGAGCCCGATTCCCACCGCGCCGCTCTCGTCGTGCGAGCACATCGCGATCACCGCATGCTCGAAACGCGGATCGTGCATGCCGGGCATCGCGAGAAGGAACTGCCCGGAAAGAAAGCGATTATCGGTCATCCCCTGATCATAACCACCGGCGCTCTTACTCGCCATCTTGAATTCCGCCGCGCAACCGAGAAAGGGAAGCCCTAACGCCGCGATCCCGCGGTGCAGCGATAAGGATTCATCATGACGATCAGCGTCGGAGACCGACTGCCCAGCGCAACGCTCGTGAAGGTCACGGACAGCGGCCCCGACCAGGTCGAGACCGACGCGTTCTTCGCAGGCCGCAAGGTCGCGTTGTTCGCGGTGCCGGGCGCCTTTACCCCGACCTGCTCGGCCAAGCACCTGCCCGGCTTCGTCGAAAAGCGCGCCGATCTGCTCGCCAAGGGTATCGACGAGGTCGCGTGCACCTCGGTCAACGACGCCTTCGTGATGGGCGCGTGGAGCAAGTCCGCCGACGCCGCCGGCATCACCATGCTCGCCGACGGCAACGGCGCCTTCGCCGAAGCGCTCGGGCTGACGATGGACGGCTCCAAGTTCGGCATGGGCACCCGCAGCCAGCGCTATTCGATGATCGTCGAGGACGGCGTCGTGAAGCAGCTGAACGTCGAAGGCCCCGGCGAATTCAAGGTCAGCTCGGCCGAGTATCTGCTCAGCGGGATCTGATCGACGCCCCGTCACCTCGGACTTGATCCCCTCCATCTAGTGTCCCCGCGAAGGCGGGGACCCAGTACTGGGCTCCCGCCTTCGCGGGAGCACATACGGGTCGCAAGAGATCGCAACGATCCGGCTGAAAGTACCAGCGTCGAGCAGATCCGGGGTGACGGAAGCTCGTGACCCGATCGCATCGGGGACCGGCCAACAGACGCCCCCCCCCGACTCTTGCCACTGCACCGGTCGCCGCGTAACGCTGCCCGATGTCCACCGCATCGCATATCGTCGCCGAACTCGACCGCCTCTACCGCGCTTCCGTCGATCGTCTCCAGGCCGCGCTGACCGCCTATCTCACCGGCGGCACCCAGCCCGATCCCGCCGCGCGCACCGATGGTTCCTTCGCCTATCCCGAGATCCGGCTCCACTATCGCGGGGCCGACGATCGCCCGACGCCGCTGCGCTCCTTCGGTCGCCTCGTCACCCCCGGCGACTACCGGATCAGCGTCACCAAGCCCGGCCATTTTGCGGATTACCTAACCGAACAGCTGACGCTGCTGATCGAGGATTACGACGTCGAGGTCGAAGCGGTGCCGGGGCGGCAGGAAATCCCCTTCCCCTACGTCCTCGATCCCGGCCACGCATTAAGCCTCGACCAGGTCTCCGCGACCGAACTCGCGCGCTTCTTCCCCGCGACCGAACTCGCGCACATCGGCGACGAGATCGCCGACGGTCTCTGGTTCGGCGACGATGCCCGTCCGCTCGCGCTGTTCGATGCGCTGCGCACCGATTTCTCGCTCGCCCGGCTGCGCCACTACATGGGCACGCCGTCCGAACACGCGCAGCGCTTCGTGCTGTTCACCAACTATCATCGCTATGTCGACGAATTCGTCCGCTGGGCGGTGGCGCAACTCGGCCCCGATGCTGACGGCAACCCCAGCCGTTTCACCGCGGTATCGGGCGCCGGCAACGTCGTCGTGAAGGCGGGCGAGGACCCCGACAAGCTCGTCACCGACAGCGCCTGGCGCCGGCACCAGATGCCCGCCTATCATCTGATGGCCGACGATCGCACCGGCATCACTCTCGTTAATATCGGCGTCGGCCCGTCCAACGCCAAGACGATCTGCGATCATCTCGCGGTGCTGCGCCCTGAGGCGTGGCTGATGATCGGCCATTGCGGCGGCCTCCGCCCGTCCCAGCGGATCGGCGATTACGTCCTGGCCCACGCCTATCTCCGCGACGATCACGTGCTCGACGACGTGCTCCCGCCCGAGATCCCCGTCCCCGCGATCGCCGAGGTACAGGTCGCGCTCGCCAAGGCGGCCGAGATCGTCTCCGGCCAATCGGGCGAGGAACTCAAGCGCCGGCTGCGCACCGGCACCATCGTCACCACAGACGACCGCAATTGGGAACTACGTTATTCCGCGTCGGCGCTGCGCTTCTCGCTGTCGCGTGCGGTCGGGATCGACATGGAGTCCGCGACGATCGCCGCCCAGGGTTATCGCTTCCGCGTCCCCTACGGCACGCTGCTCTGCGTGTCGGACAAGCCGCTCCACGGCGAACTCAAGCTCCCCGGACAGGCCAACCGCTTCTACGAACGCGCGATCAGCGAACATATGCGGATCGGGATCCAGGCGTGCGAGCAGTTGCGGCTGGAGGGCGCAAAGCTGCACAGTCGCAAGCTGCGCGCGTTCGACGAGCCGCCATTTCGCTGATCCGGAAACCAACGGCTCGTCGTGCGTTACGGCTGCGAATCAATCCAGGGAGCCTGACCATGGCCGACACGCCCGACACCCCCAAGACCGACGCCGACAAACCCGCAGCCGCCCGTCGCCGCGCCCCCCGCGCGACGACCCGCAAGCCTGCGGCACCGCGCAAGGCACCGGCCGGCAAGTCGGCGGGCGAAGGCGAGGCGAGCAAGCCCGACACCGCCACCAAGTCAGCTCCCGCAAAGGCCGCCGCACCCAAGTCCGCCGCGAAAGCCGTCAAGCCACGCTCCACCAAGCGTGCCACCCCCCGCACCCCCGCACGCAAGCCGACCAAAGTCGGTGCCGCGACCAACGCCGCTAAGGGTGCGGTCGATCGTGCGGGTGACAAGGTCGGCGGCAAATGGGGTCTCGCCGCGATCGCGGGTGGCGTCGCAGCCGCCGGTGCCGCCGCCGCAGCCCTGCTCTCGCTGCGCGGCAGCACACCCAAGCTGAAGCCGGTCACCGACGCCAAGGGCGCGCACCAGCCCGACGGCAGCGATTCTTCGAAGTCGTTCGAGGCCGGCATCGCCGACGAGAACACGATCCCGGAGCAGTAAGGACGTCGGGGCGGCTGGTATTCGCGCATAGGCCTTCCTGGCTCGACGCGCAGGCAAACTCCAGCCGACCCATCTTGTGCTCCCGCGAAGGCGGGAGCCCAGGACCAAGCAGAACCAACCGCGTTGTAATCCTTGACACTGGATCCCCGCCTGCGCGGGGACACAGCTCACTCGGGTCGACGGGGCTGTGGAGCGTCAGGCCCTGCCACGCTTGCGCTCATCCAGCCAGAAACGCCGCCATCGCTGCGCCAAGCTCCGGCTTCACCACCGCACTCATGTGCCCGCCCGGCACTTCGGCATATACCGCATTCGGCAGCGCTGCAGCCAGGTCGGGTGCCGATCCGTTGTCCTCGTCCTCGACGCCGCACAGCACCTGGATCGGCATCGTGAACGTCTTCAACGTCTCCAGCGGTGTGCCTGCGAAAGTGTTGATGATCCCCAGCAGCGCCACCGGATCACCGCCGGTCGTCTTCAGAAATGCCTCGACCATCCACGCCGGGCTGCCGCGTTCGTGCTTTCCGAGGTTCTCCAAGATGCCGCGGAAATGCCCGGCGCGGCGGTCGACATCGGTCAGCCCTTCCAGCCCCATGCCCGACAGGATCACGCGCCCCGGCCGCGCGCCCCTCGCCAGCATCCGCGACGCAGTCCGCGCCCCCAGCGAATAGCCCCCGAGATCATAATCCTCGAGCCCGAGATAATTAACCAGAGCCAGCGCGTCGTCGGTCAGGATGTCGCGCGGATAACGATCGAGATTGTGCGGCTTGTCGCTCGAGCCATGCGCGCGGAAGTCGAGCATGATGACTCGAAAGCCCTTCGCCGCCACCGCATCGGCATGGCCATAGCGAAGCCAGTTGGTCACCGAGTCCGACATGTAGCCGTGCAGCAGCACCACCGGCCGCCCCGCGCCGACCTCGCGGCACGCCAGGCGGACGCCATCGCCAGCGGTGAAATAGTGCGGCTCAGCTAGGGAGATGGCCAACGCTGTCGATCCACTTCTGCGCAATGCGCGTGTTTTCCTCGGTGCGTTGCTCCGGCAGCCCGCGCGTGTCGAGCCACGCGTCATGGCGGCTTTCAACGCCGGAATGGCTGACGGGAACGAACACGCCGGCGTCGTCGAAGCTGCCAACGGTCAGGTCGAGCTGGTGATGATCGTCGCCCTCATAAGTCAGCGACGTCCCGCATGCCGCACAGAAGCCGCGCTGCGCGAACGGCGACGAGCGATACCGATCGGGCGCCGCCGCGGTCCATTCAACGTCCGCGACCTCGACCAGCTTCAGTGCCACCGAAACCCCGCCGGTGGCGCGCTGGCACATCCGGCAATGGCAGAGATACGCCTCGCGATCGTCGACCGTGACCTTGTACCGGACCCGCCCGCACTGGCATCCGCCGGTCATCGTTTCGCGCATCGCCTGCCTCTCGCCGTTACGCCGCCTTCTTCAGATGCCGCCGCCCGAGCAGTTCTGCGATCTGCACCGCGTTCAACGCCGCACCCTTGCGAAGGTTGTCGCTGACGCACCACAGCACCAGGCCGTTGTCGACGGTCGGATCCTCGCGGACGCGGCTGACATAGGTCGCGTCGTCGCCCGCCGCCTCGATCGGCGTGATGTAGCCCCCATCCTCATGCTTATCGATCAGCATGATGCCCGGCGCCTCGCGCAGGATCCGCTTCGCCTCCGCGGCGGAGATCTCGTCGTGGAACTCGATGTTGATCGCCTCCGAATGGCCGACGAACACCGGCACCCGCACGCACGTCGCGCTCACCTTGATCTTGGGATCGAGGATCTTCTTGGTCTCGACCACCATCTTCCATTCTTCCTTGGTCGATCCGTCGTCGAGGAAGCTGTCGATGTGCGGGATCACGTTGAACGCGATCTGCTTGGTGAACTTGTTCGCAACCGCAGGGTCGCCGACGAAGATGTTGCGGCTCTGCTCGAACAGCTCGTCCATCCCGACCTTCCCCGCGCCCGACACCGACTGGTAGGTTGCCACGACGACCCGCTTGATCCGCGCCTTGTCGTGGAGCGGCTTCAGCACGACGACCATCTGCGCGGTCGAACAATTCGGGTTGGCGATGATGTTCTTCGCCAGATAGCCGTCGATCGCGCCGGCGTTGACCTCGGGCACGATCAGCGGAACGTCGGGGTCCATCCGGTAGAGCGACGAATTGTCGATCACCGTGCAGCCCGCCGCCGCGAACTTGGGCGCATAGACCGCGGTCGCTTCGGACCCGATCGCGAACAGCGCCATGTCCCAGCCCGCCGGATCGAAATGCTCGACGTTCTGGACCTTCAGCATCCGCCCGGTGTCGCCATATTCGATCTGGTCGCCCTGGCTGCGCGACGACGCCAGCACCGCGATCTCGTCCGCCGGGAATTCCCGCTCGGCGAGGATGTTGACCATCTCGCGCCCGACATTGCCCGTCGCGCCCACGACCGCGATCCGATAGCCCATAACCTAGTCCCTTATGCTGCGGGCGCCCCTTAACCCCGAGGCGCGCGCGGTGCCAGCAAGCTTTAGTTGGCCGGCCCGTTCTTCTCCGGCACGTTCTTCACGGTTCGATCGAGGAAACGCAGGATCGTGCTCCACAGATGCTCGCTGATCCCCGGCCCCGCCACGCGGTGCGTGTAGCCGGGGTAGAACATCATTTCGAACGGCGTGTTCGTCTCTTGCATCCGCGCCGCGACCTTGGTCGAGTTGTCGAGGAACACATTGTCGTCGGCCATGCCGTGGATCAGCAGCAACGGATCGCGGATCTTGTCCGCCTCCGCCTCCGCCACCGCCGCCGACGACGCATAGCTTTTCGGGTCCTTCGCGGGGTCGCCCAGATAGCGTTCGGTGTAATGGGTGTCGTAGAGCTGCCAGTCGGTCACCGGCGCGCCCGACACCGCCGCGGCATAGACGCCCGGGTTCTTCTGGAGCATCTTAAGCGACATATACCCGCCATAGGACCAGCCATAGGTCGCGATCTTCGCGCCATCGACGAACGGCAGCGACTGGAGATAGCGGGCGCCGGCGAGCTGATCCTCGACTTCGACCGTCCCCATGCCGTGATAGATCTGGTCCTCGAACGCCTTGCCGCGATTGTACGACCCCCGATTGTCGACCTTGAAATAGATCCAGCCCTGATCGACCAGGAACTGCGGCAGCGCCCCCCGCCACCCGCGGGTCACGATCTGGCCGGTGCCGGGGCCGCCATAATGTTCGAAGAACACCGGGTATTTCCGGCCCGCGACCAGCGGCGGGGTGATCATCTCCCAGTAGAGCGCCGATCCGTCCGCCGCCTTGATCGTCCCGAACTTGGTCGGCTGATGGCTCTGCAGGAACGGCGCATAGGGGTGCGTACCCGCCACCGCATTCTCGTTGATCCACGCCAGCCGCGTGCCAGCCGCGTCGGCGAGGTACACCTGAGGCGGCTGCGCGGGGTTCGACCGCGTCACGATAAGCCGGGTCGCCGCGCCGTCCATCGTCGCGCTGTTGGTCCAGCCGCGCTCGGTCAGCCGCACCGGCTCGCCCCCGCGCGCGAGGTCGATCGTGTAGAGCTGCTGTTCGAGCACGTCGTCCTTGGTCCCGGTAAACCAGATCTTCCCACGCGTCTCGTCAATGCCGACCAAGTTGGTCACCACCCAGCTGCCCTTGGTCAGCTGGGTCCATTTGCCCGCCTTGCTCCACCGATACAGATGCCCGAAGCCGTCGCGCTCGGACCGCCACAGCAGCCCGCCGTCCTTCAACGGCCGGTAATCGTCGGACAGGTTGATCCAGCTGCGCGCACCCGCCTTCTCGGTGAACAGCACCGTCGATCGACCCGTCGCCGGATCGACCCGCAGCATGTCCAGCGTCTTCTGGTCGCGGCTTTCGCGCTGCACCAGCAGCGTCGATCCGTCCGGTGTCCAGTCGACACGCGCCAGATAGATGTCGGAATCGCGCCCGAGATCGACCTTTACCCGCCCGCTGCCGTCGGGCTTCATCACGTACAGCTCGACCGCAACGTTGGGCGTGCCCGCGGCGGGATAGCGCTGCTCGTAGGTCTTGGTCCCGGTCGCGCCGATCGACGCCCGGGTCACGACCTGCACCGCGGCCTCGTCGAACCGCTCGACCGCGACGTGGCGCTCGTCGGGGCTCCACCAATAGCCGGTGCGGCGATCCATCTCCTCCTGCGCGACGAACTCCGCCTCACCGAAATGAACCGTGCCGCCGCCCTCCTTGGTCAGCGCGAGCGCGGTGCCGCCGTTCAGCGGCTGCACGAACAGGTTCTGGTCGCGCACGAAGCTGACATAGCCGCCCTGCGGCGACACTACCGGGTTCAGCTCGCCGCCCGGCGTCTCGGTCAGCCGCCGCGTCTTGCCGTCGAGCCCCGCGAGGTAAAGATCGCCGTCGAGCGGCACCAGGATGGTCTTGCCGTCCGGCGCCCAGTCATAGCCGACGATCCCCTTCGATCCCGCGATCCGCGCGCGCTCGCGCTGCATCTTCTCGGCTTCGGTCAGCTCCGCGCCCGATCCGACCTTCTTCGAATCCACCAGCATCCGCTCGGCGCCGCTGCGGGTATCGCGCGCCCACAGGTCGAGCCGCTCCTTCTCGTCGGCACGCGGGCGCAGGAAGGTCAGCAGCGATCCGTCCGGTGACAGCTTCAGCGCGCGCGGCTGCGGCCCCGACAGGTCCGGATTGCCGAACACACGAGCGAGCGTCAGGTCGCCCCGCGCGGCGGTCTCGTCAGCAGCCATCGCGGCGCTCCCCACCGACGTCAAGGCAAGTCCAAGCACCCATGCACGCATCCCGTCTCTCCGTGGTCGACACCCGGCGATCGCCGGGGCCGGCGCGTTATCGCGGCCAATTTGCCCCAGGTAAAGCGCGTCGCGGCAGCGTTACCCGGCCATAAACCGCGTCTTTACGCTGTTCGGTATAGAAGGCGGGCTCACAACCAACGTGCGCGGCATTCGGGCCGTGCGAGCTACGAAGCATCGGGGACCCATGCCGTTCGACACCGCACAAGCCGGCTGGCAGGCGAGCACCTGGGAATTCCTGGTTCGCCTGGCCGCGAACGACGGCAGCGCCACGCACTGCCATGTCGCCCGTCTCGCCGCCGCCGACGCGGTCACGCGTAACCTGTCCGACGCGGTGCACGCGATCTGCGCGATCCACGGCCACCCGCCGGGGCTCGCCGGCGATGCGATCACCGCCGCCGTACAGCCCGATGCCGCCGACTGGCTCGACGAGATCGCACAAGCCTTCGCCGGCGAGCGTGCCTGGATCGCACGTCTTGCCGCCGCCGCCGGGCCCCTGCCCTCCACGCCCGGCCAGGCCGAGACCGAAGCCGCGCTGATCGGCGAACGTCATACCCTCGAGATGCTGGCCCGATCCGATCGCCGCGGCTGCGCGACCGGCGCGGCCGCCGCGCTCGTGCTCGACTGGATCGCGATCCGCGCCGTACTGGAGCGCGCCGCAGACCGCTTCGCCGTGGAGATACCCGTCTGCCGATTGCCGATCGAGGCCGAGACCGCGACGACAGTCGCGATGCTCGGCTCTACCCCGGCCACCGAACGCGCGATCACCTTCGGCGCGCAGCAACTCCTAGCCCAGCACCGTGGCCTCTGGTCGCTGCTCGAAGCCCGCGCCAGCGCCCGCGAGGCCTGAGCTCGCTTAGCCGATCGGCGCACTTGCGCGCCGCGGCGCTTTGAGCCAATCGCGTACCCGATCTTCGAACGAGACGGGACGAACGATGAAGCGCTTCGACGGCACCCAGAGCTATGTCGCGACCGACGACCTGAAGGTCGCGGTCAACGCCGCGGTCACGCTGCGCCGCCCGTTGTTGGTGAAGGGCGAGCCCGGCACCGGCAAGACCGTGCTGGCCTACGAGATCGCCAAGGCGGTCGGCGCGCCGCTGATCGAATGGAACGTGAAATCGACGACCAAGGCGCAGCAGGGCCTCTACGAATATGACGCGGTCGCGCGGCTCCGCGACGGCCAGCTCGGCGACGAACGAGTCCACGACATTGGCAACTATATCCGCCGCGGCAAGCTGTGGGAGGCGTTCACCCAGCCCGCGCCGCCGGTGCTGCTGATCGATGAGATCGACAAGGCCGACATCGAATTCCCTAACGATCTGTTGCAGGAACTCGATCGTATGGAGTTCCACGTCTACGAGACCAAGGAGACCGTCCGGGCGGTCGAACGCCCGATCGTCGTAATCACCTCTAACAACGAGAAGGAACTGCCCGACGCCTTCCTGCGCCGCTGTTTCTTCCACTACATCAAGTTCCCGGATCGCGCGACGATGCAGGCGATCGTCGACGTCCATTTTCCCGGCATCCAGAAGATCCTGGTGTCGAAGGCGATGGACATCTTCTACGACGTCCGCGACGTGCCCGGCCTGAAGAAGAAGCCTTCGACCAGCGAGCTGCTCGACTGGCTGAAGCTGCTTCTCCACGAGGACATGCCGCTCGAAGTCCTCCAGAACCGCGACCCCACCAAGGCGATCCCGCCCCTCCACGGCGCGCTGCTCAAGAACGAACAGGACGTGATGCTGTTCGAACGCCTGGCGTTCATGGCGAAGCGCCAGCAGAACCGGCCGTAAAGAGTCGCAGCACCCTCCGGTGTTGTGCTCCCGCGAAGGCGGGAGTCCAGTACTGTGTCCCCGCCTTCGCGGGGACACAATAAGCGGGGCGTATCGGTCTACGGCCACACAAGTTTTTACCACCCCGGCGAAGGCCGGGGCCCAGTTGGGAGACGCTCGTGACAGCACGAAGCGCTCCGTTACCTCAACCTCCGCAACTGGGCCCCAGCCTCCGCCGGGGAACCAAGATGTGCGAAACAAGCTCTACCTTCCCCGCACCCGCACATTAGCGTACCATCAACCCCGCCTCGCTAACGACCGGCAAGACCGGCGATGCGACAAGGGGGGTCACGATGCGCAAGCTGTTACCCAGTACCGCCCTCGCGCTCCTCGCCGCCAGCGCCGCGCCTGCATCGTCGCTCCTCGACTATGTCGGCCAATGCGTGCCCTTCGCCCGAGCCGCATCCGGGATCCGGATCTACGGCGACGCGTGGACGTGGTGGGGTCAGGCCGATGGCCGCTACCAGCGCGGCAGCAAGCCGAAGATCGGCTCGGTGATCGTTTTCGAAAAGACCGCGCGCCTGCCGCTCGGCCATGTCGCGGTCGTCAGCCGCGTCGTCGAGAAGCGCGTGGTGATGCTCACCCACGCCAACTGGTCGCGCACCGATACCGGCGCCCGCGGCCACGCCGAACAGGACGTCACGCTGTTCGACGTCTCGCGCGGCAACGACTGGAGCAGCGTCCGGGTCTGGTTCCGCGGCGTCGAAGGGCTCGGCGGCGGCATCTACCCGGTCCACGGCTTCATCTACGGCACCACGATCGACGGCGAAAAGATCGCACGCCCCGCGCCCAGCCTCTCGTCACGGCAGCCCGATTACGTCGGCGCGCTGATTGACGCCTACGTCCCGCACTGATCGCCATGTCCCCGCGGAGGCGGGGACCCAGTACTGGGCTCCCGCCTTCGCGGGAGCACAATCGGCATCGGACGAACCATCCCTTGGTCCACCCCCTGTCCTACCTTCCGCTTTTCTGTCATCCACCCTCGACGACACCGTCACGCCGCCTCTCACGCGCGTGGTGCGACTTTTGTGACTCTTGAAGGCCGGACCGATGTTCCTGAACTTCCTCGACGAGCTACGGTCCGCGGGCATCCCCGTGAGCATGAAGGAGCACCTGATCCTGCTCGAAGCGCTCGACCGCGACGTGATCGATCGCACCCCCGAGGATTTCTACTATCTCGCCCGCGCGGTGTACGTGAAGGACGAGGGGCTGCTCGACAAGTTCGACCAGGTCTTCGCCAAGGTGTTCCGCGGCATCGCGACGACCTTCGGCACCGAGAATGCCGAGATCCCCGCCGACTGGCTGAAGGCGGTCGCCGAGAAATATCTCACCCCCGAGGAAATGGCCGCGATCCAGTCGCTCGGCTCCTGGGACGAGATCATGGAAACGCTCAAGAAGCGTCTGGAGGAGCAAGAAAAACGCCACCAGGGCGGCAACAAATGGGTCGGCACCGGCGGTACCAGCCCCTATGGTAATTCGGGCTACAACCCCGAAGGCGTGCGGATCGGCGGCGAGAGCAAGCACGGCCGCGCCCTCAAGGTCTGGGACCAGCGTGAGTTCAAGAACCTCGACAACACCCGCGAGCTCGGCACCCGCAACATCAAGGTCGCGCTCCGCCGCCTGCGCCGCTTCGCCCGCGAGGGCGCCGCCGACGAACTCGACATCGACGGTACGATCGACGGCACCGCACGCCAGGGCTGGCTCGACGTCCGCATGCGTCCAGAACGCAAGAATGCGGTCAAGCTGCTCCTCTTCCTCGATGTCGGCGGCTCGATGGATCCTTGGGTCAAGCTCTGCGAGGAACTGTTCTCGGCGGCGACGTCCGAGTTCAAGAACCTCGAATTCTTCTACTTCCACAATTGCCCGTACGAGGGCGTATGGAAGGACAACACGCGCCGCTTCGCCGAGCGCACGCCGATGTGGGATGTCCTCCACAAGTTCGGCCACGATTACAAGCTGGTGTTCGTCGGCGACGCGTCGATGAGCCCTTACGAGATCACGCACCCCGGCGGCTCGGTCGAACACTTCAATGAAGAGTCCGGCGCGACCTGGATGCACCGGCTGACCACCACCTATCCCGCGGCAGTCTGGCTCAACCCGGTCGCCGAGCAGCAATGGGGCTACTCGCAGTCGGTGAAGATCCTGCGCGAGCTGATGAACGACCGCATGTACCCGCTGACCCTCGCCGGTCTCGACGACGCGATGCGGGAACTGACCCGCAAGCGCTGAGCGGGTCTTGGTGCCGTGCGGGCGTTGCGGTATAAGGATGAACGACTGGAGGATTTCGCATGCGTCACCTCATCCTGATCGCCGCCCTCGCGCTGCCGTCCGCCGCCTCCGCGCAACAGCGCCTCGTCACCCGCGACGGCAAGCCTTGCTTGCCGAGCGCCACGCTCGTCGACGGCAAAGGGAGCAAGCCCGCGATCCGCAAGCTTGGCGAGATGCCGGGCGCCTCGCAGATCCTCGCCGTCTACCGCACCGTTGACAAATGCCCCGAGCCCGTCGTCCTGCGCAGCGGCATCGGCGCGGCGCAGAAATAGGGCGGCCGCTCACCGCCGATCGTACAAAACCCCACCGGTCATCGGCTCGGGCACACCTGTCGTTCCCGGAAAGCTGATCGGCAAGCCCTTCAACCGCCGCACCGCCATATAGGCGAAGCCCTCCGCCTCGATCGCATCCCCGTTCCACCCCAGCGCGTCGGTCGGCTGGATCGTCAGCCCGGTTCGTGCCGCGATCATCGCCAGCATCGTCGCATTGTGCCGCCCGCCCCCTGCGACCAGCAACCGCACCGGCCGCGCCGGCAGGTGATCGAGTGCCAGCGCCACCGTCGCTGCGGTGAAGGCGGTCAGCGTCGCCGCGCCGTCAGCCGCCGACAGCCCCCGCGCCGGCTGGATCGTGAAATCGCTCCGGTCGAGCGACTTGGGCGGGGTCAGGTCGAACCAGGGATTGTCGAGCATCGAATCGAGCACGGTCTCGTCCACCCGCCCGCCGGCCGCCAACGCACCCCCCGCATCGAACCGGGACCCGGTCTCCGCCTCGACCCAGCTGTCGATCAGCCCGTTCGCCGGTCCGGTATCGAACGCGATCAGCGTGCCGTTCCCGCCGACATAGGTGATGTTGGCCACCCCGCCGAGGTTGAGCACCGCGACCGGCCCGGCAAGATCCCGCACCAGCGCCGCGTGATAGATCGGCAGCAACGGTGCGCCCTGCCCGCCCGCCGCGACATCGGCCGACCTGAAGTCCGACACTACCGCGATCCCGACCGCCGCCGCCAACGCCGCGCCGTCGCCGATCTGCCACGTCCAGCCGCGATCCGGGCGATGCGCGATCGTCTGTCCGTGATAACCGACCACCGCAACATCGGCCGCGTCGATCCGTGCGTCCTGCAGCAGACCTCTAACCGCCTGCGCATGGATCCGCATGCTGAGCTCCGCAGCCGCGCTGATCACGGCATCGTCGCCGGGCCGCTCGAACGTCAATGCCCGCGTCGTCGCCGCGCCGAGCTGCGCCCGCGCCGAATCCGCATAGGGCTCGCCCCGGAATGAGATCGGCCGGACCACGCCTTCGCCATCGGTTTCGATCAGTGCCGCATCCACGCCGTCCAGCGACGTTCCCGACATCAATCCGATCGCAAGCATCGCCAGTCTCCCCGATCCGCCTTCGCCATCCGACGCCGATTATGCAAGCGCTGGAAAAACCGCGCCCGCTCGCCTATGTGACCGCGCTCCCATGGCAACGATACTCCCCACCCCGCCGAAGATCGGCATGGTCTCGCTCGGCTGTCCGAAGAACCTCGTCGACAGCGAACGGATCCTGACTCAGCTGCGCAGCGACGGCTACCGCATGTCGCCCGATTACGCGGGCGCCGACGTCGTGCTCGTCAACACCTGCGGCTTCCTCGATTCGGCGAAGGAGGAGAGCCTGGAGGCGATCGGCGAAGCGATCGCGGAGAATGGCCGCGTTATCGTCACCGGCTGCATGGGCAAGGAAGCCGATGTGATCCGCACGCGCTTCCCCGGCGTGCTCGCAATCACCGGCGCGCACGAGTACGAACAGGTCGTCGGCGCGGTTCACGACGCCGCCCCGATCCCGCCGTCAGCGTTCCTCGATCTGGTGCCCGACGCCGGGCTCAAGCTCACCCCACGTCACTACAGCTACCTGAAGATTTCCGAAGGCTGCAACCACCGCTGCGCCTTCTGCATCATCCCGTCGCTTCGCGGCGATCTGGTCAGCCGCCGCCCCGACGCAATCCTCCGCGAAGCCGAGAAGCTCGTCGCTGCGGGCACCAAGGAGTTGCTGGTCATCAGCCAGGACACCTCGGCCTATGGCGTCGACCTGCGCCATTCGGTGTGGCCGTTGAAGTCGGGCGGCGAGGTTCGCGCGCACATGACCGATCTGGCACGCGAGCTCGGCCGCATCGCGCCCTGGGTCCGCCTCCACTATGTCTATCCCTATCCGCACGTCGATCACGTCATCCCGCTGATGGCGGAGGGGCTCGTGCTCCCCTATCTCGACATCCCGTTCCAGCATGCCGCGCCGTCGGTGTTGCGGCGAATGAAGCGGCCCGCGAACGACGCCAAGGTGCTCGAACGCATCCGCGGCTGGCGCGCGGTCGCGCCCGACATCGCGATCCGGTCGACCTTCGTGGTCGGCTTTCCCGGCGAGACCGAGGAAGACTTCCAGTATCTGCTCGACTGGCTCGAAGAGGCGCAGCTCGACCGCGTCGGCGCCTTCCGCTTCGAGCCCGTCGAGGGCGCTGCCGCCAATGCGTTGCCCGATCAGGTGCCCGAGGCGGTGAAGGAAGAACGCTACGCCCGGATCATGGAGAAGACCGCCGCGATCTCGACCGCGAAGCTCTACGCCAAGATCGGCCGCACGCTCGATGTCATCATCGATGCGGTCGACGACGAGGGCGGCGCGACTGGTCGATCCGAAGCCGATGCGCCGGAGATCGACGGCGAAGTATTCCTGCGTGATGCCGGCCACCTGAAGCTCGGTGACATCGTGCCGGTCACGATCGAGGATGCCGACGAACACGATCTCTACGGCGTACCCGCCTGATCGCTGGCGGCGATGATCTCTTCGATCGTCGTCGCCCGCACCCCCAGCCGGTCGAGATGCGCCAGCATCGCCTCCCACCACCGCCAGAACCGCGCCAGATCGGCGGCATCGCGCACATAGGGCGTATTGCCGGGCATCAGCGTTGGCGAATGGAACGAGAAGTTGAGCAGCCGCTCGCCATCGCCGGCCGCCACGGTCACGGCTTTAAGCGCATCCGCGATCGGCATATCCTCCGGTGTGAGCGCGACCCGCTGCAACAACCCGCTCCGCGCCGCCGCCCCGCGCCCGCGCGGCACCCGTCCGAGCGCCCGGTACAACCCGGGGCCGACGCCGCGCAGCCTGCCGGTAAACACGCTCGTCAACGGCAGCTCGATCATGCCCTGGACCCGGTAAGCCGCATTACCGAGCGTGCCGAAGTCGGGGCCGAGATCCGCACGATAATCGTATCGCGCCCGCACCGAGCTATCGATCGCAAATCCCTGTTCCCGCAGCAATTGTAGCGTCCTCGGACCGATTCCGTAGCGCCCGCCGCGATAGATCCGTGGCGTCCGGCCGAAGCCCTCGCGAAGCAGGCCGGTGAGCGCCGCCAGCTTCGCCCTCTCCTCCGCGACGGGCAGGTTGCCGGCATAGCTGTCACCCGGGACCGCGGCGGCATAGGGCGGTGTCACCCAGGCGTGGAGCTGCGCCCCGATTTCGCTGCGCCCGTCCGCCGCCACGCCGCGGAGGATGTCGACCGCGCGGGCGTCGCTCGCCACCGGGTGATCGACGAAACAGGCGAGCCCGACGCTCCGATCGGCGAACCACCGATGCGCCGCGGGGAAAGCGCTCATCGCAGCAGTCGATCGATTGCGTGGGTCGAGCGGCGCGCGCCAGTCGAACTCCTCCTCGACATCGACGCACACCAGGAACCGCGTGCCGAACGATGCTGGCCATGTGATCAGGCTGTCCGGTGCCGGCGGCGGCACTCGGTACGGCAATGGCGTCAACGCGCCGCCTGATCCATGCGCGCCACGCCAGCGATCGGCAGCCGCAGCGTCAGGCTATCGGCCCCGATCGTCAGCGCCCCGCCGAGCTCGACCGCCAAATTGCGTGACAGCCGGATCGCGAACCCGGTGCCGAGCAGCGGCGCATCGTCATCCACCGCTTCGACGCCGATGCTGAGCAACCCCTCGTCCGCATCGGTGACAAGCGAAGCGGGTCGATCGAAAGCCAGTGTTGCTGCGTCGCCGTCAGGTCGATCGAGCCGGACCCCGATCGTTTCTTCCGCGCGCGCCGCAGACACCAGCGTCGCCAGCAATCGCGACACCAGCCGCTCCACCGCGCGATCGTCGGCGAGCACCAGTGCGTCATCGTCCGCTTCGAGCGCAACCACAGCCCTCCGCAGCGCTGCCAGGGGTGCGAGATCCGCGATCACGCGCTCGATCATCGGCAGGAACGCGAAGGCGGTCGGGCGCAGATCGAGCGCGCCGCCCTCGATGCGTGCCGCGGTATCCAGATCCTCGATTGCGGCGATCAGTCGCGCGGCCTGGTCCCGGATCACGATCGCTCGCTCCCGATAGGCGGCATCGACCGGGCCGAGCAATTGCGCCTCGATCAGTTCCGCGAACCCCGAGATCGCGTTGGCGGGCGTGCGCAGCTCGTGAACCAGTTGACGCAGCGCGTCGGACGCCGCCTGCCGATCGATCGCCGGCTCGCATCGCTCGTCTAGGCGCGGTCGCCGCGCCGTGGCGCGCAGGCCGATGAAGCGCCCGGTCCGCTCGTCGAACGCCGGCGCTCCCGATACCCGCCAAGAACCGGCGGCATCCGAATGGCCATCGATATCGATGCGCGCGTCGGTGAAACGCGCGCGACGACGCAGTGCCCCGCTCATCACCGCGTCGACGCTGACCATGCCCTGCCGCACCGCATGCGCGAGCGACAAGCCGACCAGAGCGGCGGGCGAGACGCCATCGACCTGCACCACCACGCCGGCGGCATCGGTGGCGAGGCGGAACGAGGCGGCGCGAGGTGTATCGGAGGGCGGCGCAACGGGCTGCTCCTCCCGCTTCCGGTTGAACGCGTCGATCCGCGCGACGAGGTCGGCGATCTCGAACCGATCTCCGGTGGCGGGCTCGACCGCCGGTGCTCGCGACTGACGCAGTGCCTCCGCGACGAGCGGCAGGCCGCGCGCGACCACGCCCAGCGCCACGAACGGCGTCGCGCTCAGCGGGATATCCGCGGCGGGCTCGGTAGGCGCGATCGGCGTCGCCTCGTCCGGTGCCCGTTCGCCCTCGACAGCATCGTCGTTGGCCGGCGCATGGTTGGGCAGCACGAAATCGGTCGACCCGAAACTCTCGAGCGCGCGCACCACCTCGCCGGGCAAGTCACGACGATTGCGCAAGATCGACCGCCCCGCCGGGGTCAGCCGCGGCAGCATCGCGGTCCATTCCTTCGCCGGCAAGGTCGCGGTCGACAGCACCGCCGCCGACACCGGCAGCACGTCCTCGGCGAAGAAACCGACGAGCCGCGCGCCGGGCGTCGCGAACGCCAGCGACCGGGCGCTCGCCGCCCGCACGGCCACCGGCACCACATCGCGTAGCATCCGCAAGCGCGCGATCGCCGGCTCGTCCGCGACGACGCGCCCACGCCCGACCAGATCGACCAGCTGCCGCCACGTCGCCTGCGCGCCAACACCGCTGGACACGTCGGCCGCAAGTACCGTGTTCAGGCTGTCGTCGAAGCGCACATCTATCCCTTGAAACTGCCGGTCTGCCGCAGCCGTAATTCCTTACCGCCGCCTTTGCCGATGCCCAAACGAAAGAAATCCGCACCGTCGCATTGTGGGACAATTGCGTTTCGCCGCAATATTCTTATCACGGCAACGGGTCGCCGGCGCGTATCGGCAAGTAGGCGGGGAGCGCAGCGCAATGGCTTTCGATCGTATCGACCGGCAGATCCTGTCGCTGCTGCAGGGCGACGGGCGGATGACCAATGTCGATCTCGCCGAGCGCGTCGGTCTGACCGCGCCGCCTTGCCTGCGTCGGGTCCGCGCGCTCGAGGAAGGCGGCGTCATCCGCGGCTATCATGCCGATCTCGACGCCGCGAGCCTCGGCTTCCCGATCACCGTGTTCGCGATGGTGTCGCTGCGCAGCCAAGCCGAACATGATCTTACCGCGTTCGAGGCCCACGTCGCCGCGATCCCCGAGGTCCGCGAATGTCACATGCTCAATGGCGAGATCGACTTCATCCTCAAGATCGTCGCGAGCGATCTGAAGGGCTTTCAAGAGATCCTGACCACCCACCTCACCCCCGCGCCCAACGTCGCCAGCGTGAAGACCTCGCTGACGATCCGCACCGCCAAGGCGCTGTCCGGCATCCCAGTCAGCGCCGACTGAGGCGCGTGGCTACTCGGCCGCTTCCTCAAACATTATAATGTCCGCCCAAGCTGATTCCGTTCGTTCCGAGTAGCCGTTGAGTAGCTCCGCAAGGGGTGTATCGAAGGACTGGTTGGCGCGCGGAACCTGTACCTCGATACGGGTTCTCGATACGCTCCTTGCAGGAGCTACTCGAGCCCTACTCGGCACGAACGGGTAAAGTAGACATCATCATGCCCTATAGCGGGATGAAATCGCATTTCCCCACTCCGTCATCCCCGCGCAGGCAGGGATCCATACTGGCTGGCTTCGGTATGTAACCGCAACGCTTGCCAGTCTGGATCCCCGCCTGCGCGGGGATGACGAGCAAAGTGGCTGGTTCTACTTGAAGTCATCATGCCCTAACGCTGCTCGATCAGCGCCCCCGCTTCGCCGTGAGCATCGCCATAGCGGGCGAGCGCCTCGACCGGCTGCACCTCCTCGATCTCGCGCGCGCCGGTCTCGATGTTCAGGTCGCGAAACTTGCGCGCGCTCACCAGCGCCCGGCTCTCGAAGCTGCTGACGAAGCTGTTATAGTTGTTCACCGCCGACGTTAGCCCGCCGCCGACCTTGCGCAGATCGCCCGCCGCCTTCGCCAGCCGGTCGTAGAGCTCCTTACCCAACTCGCCGATCCGTCGCGCCTCGTCGGCGAGCTTCTCCTGCCGCCACACCGCCGAAACGGTCCGCGCGATCGCGATCAGGTTGGTCGGGGTCGCCAGCAGCACCCGCTTCTCGAACGCGAAATCCCACAGGGTCGGGTCATGTTCGAGCGCCGCCGACAGGAAATGCTCGCCGGGGACGAACATGATCACGTAATCGGGCGCGTCCTTGAACTGGCTCCAATAGGCCTTGTTGCCGAGCCCGTTGACGTGCGCGCGCATCGACGTCGCGTGCAGCCCGAGCCCGCGCACCCGCTCGCTGTCGTCCACCGCCCCGAACGCGTCTTGATAGGCGTTAAGCGACACCTTGGCGTCGATTACGAGCGCCCGCCCGCCGGGCACGCGGATGATCGCGTCGGGGCGCAGCCGCCCGCCCTCGTCCCCGCCGGAAACACTGACCTCGGTCTGGAAATCGGTGTGTTCGCTCAGGCCGCAGGTCTCCAGCACGTTCTTCAGCTGCTGCTCGCCCCAGCGCCCCCGCGATTTAGGTGCATTACGCAGCGAATTGACCAGCTTGGCGGCCTCGGTGCTGACCTTCTCCTGGCCGAGCCGCATCTGTTCGATCTGGCCCTTCAACTCGCTGAACGCACCCTTGCGCTCGGTCTCGACCTTGCCGACCGCCTCCTCGTAGCGTTGCAGCCGGTCGCTCACGGGTTGCAGCATTGATTTCAAATTCTGCCCCGCCGTCTCCTCCGACTGGCGGAACCGCGCATCGGCCCGCTCCAGGAACGTCCGCTGCGCCTCGCCGAGCAGCTTGTTGGCGACCTCCCCGAACTGCGCGGTCATTGCCTCACGGGCTTGCTTCAGTTCCGCGAGCGTCGCCTGGTGCGCCGCGTCGCGCTCGCCGGTCTGCGCGCGAAGCGCCGCCAGCTCTTGCATCGCATCGTTGCGCTCGCGCTCCACCGCATCTCGCGCCTGTCGCACCAGTTCGGCATCCGCGGCGCGGCTCTGCGCCACCGCCAGGTCGCTCGCCAGCGCCGATGCGCGCCGCCCCGCCACCAGCCACCCGATCGCCAGCCCGGCGACGAGCGCCAGAAGCGCAGCCAAAAACAACTCGATCACCACTCGTCCCCACTCGTTCCGTGGCAGGAACATAGATTGAACATGCGCGCAGGAACAGAGGATAGTTGCCCCGCCGAAATGCTGCGGTAGACAGCCGCATGCTATCCGACATCGAGATTTCGCGCGCCGCCGCGATCCGGCCGATCCAGCAGGTCGCCGACCGCGCCGGCATCCCCGCTGACGCCGTCGAGCCCTATGGCCGCCACAAGGCGAAGATCGACGTCGACGCGCTCGGACCCGACGACGCGCAAGGCAAGCTGATCCTCGTCACCGCGATCAACCCCACCCCCGCCGGCGAGGGCAAGACCACCACCTCGGTCGGGCTTGCGGACGCGCTCAACCTGCTCGGCAAGCGCACGATGCTGTGCCTGCGCGAACCCTCGCTCGGGCCCTGCTTCGGCACCAAGGGCGGCGCGGCGGGCGGCGGCTATGCGCAGGTGGTGCCGATGGAGGACATCAACCTCCACTTCACCGGCGATTTCCACGCGATCACCAGCGCGCACAACCTGCTCGCAGCGATGATCGACAATCAAATCCACTGGGGCAACGCGCTCGACATCGACGTGCGCCGGATCGTCTGGCGCCGCGTACTCGACATGAACGACCGCGCCCTCCGCGACATCGCCCAGTCGCTGGGCGGCCTCGCCAACGGTTTTCCACGCGAATCGGGGTTCGACATCACCGTCGCCTCCGAAGTCATGGCGATACTCTGCCTCGCCGACGACCTCGCCGATCTGGAGGCGCGACTCGGCCGCATCGTTATCGGCTACACCCGCGACAAACGCCCGGTCACCGCGCGCGACCTGAAGGCCGACGGCGCGATGGCGGTGCTGCTCGCCCAGGCGATCAAGCCCAACCTCGTCCAGACGCTGGAGGGCAACCCCGCCCTCGTCCATGGCGGCCCGTTCGCCAACATCGCGCATGGCTGCAACTCGGTGATCGCAACGCGTACCGGGCTGCGGCTCGCCGATTATGTCATCACCGAAGCCGGCTTCGGCGCCGATCTCGGCGCGGAGAAATTCCTCGACATCAAGTGCCGCCAGGCCGGGCTGCGCCCCGCCGCGGTGGTGATCGTCGCGACCGTCCGCGCGCTCAAGATGAACGGCGGCGTCGCCAAGGCGGATCTCGGGCGCGCAGACGTCGACGCGGTCCGGCGCGGCGGGGTCAATCTCGTCCGCCATCTCGAGAACATCCGCCAGTTCGGGGTTCCCGCGGTCGTCGCGATCAACCGCTTTCCCACCGACACCGACGAGGAACTCGCCGCAATCGCCGCGATCGCGGCCGATCACGGGTCGGAAGCGATCGTCTGCACCCATTGGGCCGATGGCGGCGCCGGTGCCACCGCGCTAGCCGAGCGCGTCGTCGCGCTCGCCGACGGCATCTCGCAATTCGCGCCGCTCTACGACGACGATCTGTCGCTGTTCGCCAAGATCGAAACCGTCGCCACCCGCATCTACCGCGCCGAGGCCGCAGTCGCCGATCCCGCGGTCCACGCGCAGCTCGCGCGCTGGGAAGCGGCGGGGCATGGCCACCTGCCGGTCTGCATGGCCAAGACGCAGTACAGCTTCTCAACCGATCCCGCCGCACTCGGCGCTCCGACCGGCCATATCGTCCCGGTCCGCGAGGTGAGGCTCTGCGCCGGCGCCGGCTTCGTCGTCGCGATCTGCGGCGAGATCATGACCATGCCCGGCCTGCCCCGCATGCCCGCGGCGGAATCGATCCGGTTCGACGATAAGGGACAGATCGAAGGGCTGTTCTAAATTCGGGAGGAGTAAAGAAAGTCAGCTTAGCCCGCTACTTACCCGCCAGACTTGCGCATCTTGTTGAGCTTCTTGATCACCATATCCCGCTTCAGCCGGCTGATGTGATCGATGAACAACACCCCGTTCAGATGGTCGATCTCATGCTGCATGCATGTCGCCAGCAACCCGTCGAGCTCCTGCTCATGCTGCCCGCCCTGTTCGTCCAGCCATCGCACCCGGCAACTCGCGGGCCGGGCGACCTCGGCATATTGCTCAGGGATCGACAGGCAGCCTTCGTTGTAGACCGACACCTCCTCGCTGACTGACAAGACCTCCGGATTGACGAACGCCCGCGGCGCGCGGATCGGCTTGCCGTCCTCGCCTTCCTCGTCCTGCAGGTCGATCACCAGCACGCGCGACGCGACCCCGACCTGGATCGCGGCGAGCCCGATCCCGTTCGCATCGTACATCGTGTCGAACATGTCCGCGATCAGCGCGCGGGTCGCGTCGTCGACCGCCTCGACCGGCGTGGAGACCGCGCGCAGCCGCGGGTCGGGAATTTCAACGATCGGAAGGACGGCCATCCCGGTCAGCTAGGAAAGCTCTCGCCCAGCGTCAACCCACCGGGCGGCGCGCGCGAAGCGCCTGCGCCAGCGTGCCCTCGTCCAGATAATCGAGCTCGCCGCCGACCGGCAGCCCGTGCGCCAATTGCGTGACCCGCACGGGAAACCGCTCGATCCGCTCGGCGACGTAGTGCGCAGTGGTCTGTCCCTCCAAGGTCGCGTTCATCGCGAGCACGACCTCGTCGATGCCCCCCTGCTCGATGCGCCGCACCAGCGAATCGATCGTCAGATCCTCCGGCCGTACCCCCTCCAAAGCAGACAATCGGCCGCCGAGCACATGATAGCGTCCGGGAAACAGGCGCGACCGGTCGAGCGCCCACAGATCGGCGACCTCCTCGACGACGCACAGCGCCCGCGCGTCGCGCCGTGTGTCCGCGCAGATCGAGCAGGGATCGGTGGTGTCGACGTTGCCGCAAACCGCGCACGTCGCCAGCCGCTCGTCGACCGCCGCCAGCGCCGCGAGCAACGGCCCCATCGCCGCCTCGCGCTTCTTCAACAGATGCAGCACCGCACGCCGCGCCGATCGCGGACCCAGCCCCGGCAGCCTTGCCAGCGCCTGGGTCAACGCTTCGATCTCGGGTGACGCCATGACCGACAGATAGGGGCTTGCATGAGGCGGCGCCAGCGCGTTGAAGCCCAGCCCATGCGTATCGTCTTCATGGGAACGCCGGACTTCGCGGTGCCGGTGCTCGACGCGCTCGTCACCGCGGGTCACGAGGTCGCCGCCGCCTATTGCCAGCCGCCGCGACCGGGCGGGCGTCGCGGCCGTGAACTGGTCGCCTCCCCGGTGCAGCATCGCGCCGAGGCGCTCGGCATCGACGTCCGCACCCCGACCACCCTGCGCGACCCCGAAGCGCAGGCCGCCTTCGCCGCGCTGGACACCGATGTCGCGGTCGTGGCCGCCTATGGCCTGATCCTGCCGCGTCCGATCCTCGCCGCACCGCGCCACGGCTGCCTCAACGTCCACGGCTCGCTGCTGCCGCGCTGGCGTGGCGCGGCGCCGGTGCAGCGCGCAATCCTCGCCGGTGACGTGGAGACCGGGGTCGGCATCATGCAGATGGAGGCTGGCCTCGACACTGGCCCGGTCCGACTCGAGGGCCGCACGCCGATCGACCGCAAGACCGCGGGTGATCTCACCACCGAACTCGCCGCGTTGGGCGCGCGCCTGATGGTCGAGGTCCTTGCCGATCTACCCAGCTACCCCGCGGTCCCCCAGGTCGAGGACGGCATGACCTACGCCCCCAAGATCGACAAGGCCGAGGCACGGATCGACTTCGCCCAGCCCGCGATCGCGATCGAGCGGTCGGTCCGCGCCTTCAATCCCGCGCCCGGCGCCTGGATCGAGATCGCGGGCGAACGCGTGAAGATCCTCGCCGCTGAGATCGAGCATGGCGACGGCGAACCCGGCACCGTCCTCGACGAGCGAATGGCGATTGCCTGCGGCACCGGCGCGATCCGCCCGACGCTGGTCCAGCGCGCCGGGCGTTCCGCGGGTCCCACCGCGGAACTGCTCAGGGGCTTCCCGGTCGCGGTCGGCACCCGGCTTTGACCCGCTTCGCCCTGACCGTCGAATATGACGGCGCGCCCTTCATGGGCTGGCAGCGCCAGTCGCACGGCCCCAGCGTCCAGGGCGCGATCGAGACCGCCGCCGCGGCGATGACCGGCGAGACAGTCGCGGTCCACGCCGCGGGCCGCACCGACGCCGGGGTCCACGCACTGGCGATGCGTGCGCACCTCGACGTCGACAAGCCCGTCGAAGCATTCCGCCTGATGGAGGCGCTCAACGCCCTCCTCCGCCCCGCCCCGGTCGCGATCCTCGCCTGTGAAGCCGTCCCGGACGACTGGCACGCGCGCTTCTCCTGCACCGGCCGCGCCTATGAATACCGCATCGTCAACCGCCGCGCGCCGCTGACCCACGAAGCGGGCAAGGCGTGGCAGGTGCCGCAGCCGCTCGACGCGATCGCGATGCACCGCGCCGCGCACCTGCTGGTCGGGCGTCACGACTTCACCACCTTCCGCTCCGCCCACTGCCAGGCCGACAGCCCGGTCCGCACCCTCGACCGCCTCGACGTCGTCCGTTTTGGAGACCGCATCGCGATCCACGCCGAGGCACGCTCCTTCCTACATCACCAAGTCCGCTCGATGGTCGGCTGCCTCGCATTGGTCGGCATGGGCCGCTGGACCGTCGATCAGGTCGGCGCCGTCCTCGCCGCACGCGACCGCGCCCGCCTCGGCCTCAACGCGCCGCCCGACGGCCTGTTCTTCGTGTCGGCGAGCTATCCTGCCGGATGACGGCACCTACTTGACCCGTTCGTGCCGAGTAGAGATCGAGTAGCTCCTGCAAGGAGCGTATCGAGAGCTCGTATCGAGGTACAGGTTACGCGCGACAACCCATCCCTCGATATGCCGTCTCGATACGCCGCTACGCGGCTACTCGACAGCTACTCGGGACGAACGGATGAGGGCGAGGGCGAGGGCGAGGGCGAGTGGATCAAGCTCGCACGAACCGCGACGCCAGTTCGACATGCGTCGACCACCGAAACTGCCCGACAGGCTGCACCCAATCCAGCGTCCACCCCGCCTCGCACAGTATCTTCGCATCGCGCGCGAAGCTCCCGGGATTGCACGAAACATAGCCGATCACCGGCGCCTTGGTCGCCGCCATCGCCTCGATCTGCTCTCGCGCGCCTGACCGCGGTGGATCGATGATCACCGCATCGAACCGGTCGAGCTCGGCGGTGGTCAGCGGCCGGCGGTACAGATCGCGATGCTCGGGAAACACCGGCCGCCGCGCACGCCCCGCCGCCGCCTTCAGCGCATAGAGCGCATCGCGCGCACCCTCCGCCGCATAGATCTTGCCCGGCAGCGCCAGCGCGAAGGTGCCGAGCCCGGCGAACAGATCCGCCACCGTCGCCGCGCCGCTCACCGCCTCGCGCATCGCCGCGACCAGCGCCGCCTCACCCTCGCCGGTCGCCTGTAGGAACGCGGCCGGCGGAAACGGCACGGGAACCCCCCCGAGCGTGATCGTCGCCGCATCCGGCTCCCACCGTGTTTCCGGCCCCATGCCGTCGTCGATCGCGAATCGTGCGACGCCGTGGCGCTCGCAGAACGCGTTGATCGCCTCCGCCGCTGCCAGCCCCTCGGCGGCGATTCCCGATACCAGCACATCGGGACCCTGATCGATCAGCGCGAGGTGGATGTCCGCCCGCCGCCGCAACCCGAGCTGCCTCAGCAACCCGCGAAGCGGCGCCACCAGCGCAAACAGCGCCGGATGGAGGATCTCGCACATCTTCATGTCGACGATCGAATGGCTTTCCTGCTCGGTGAAGCCGAGCGTGATGCGGCCGCCCTTGCCGTCTGCATGCAGCGTCGCCCGCAGCCTCGTCCGCGGCGGCGACACCAGCGGCGGGCGCATCGGTGCCGACAGCCCCTGCCCGTCGAGCGCCGAGAACACCCGGTCGGTCACGAACGCGGCATAGGCGGCATCGTCGAGATGCTGGAGCTGGCACCCGCCACACGCCGGAAAATGGATGCAGGGCGGCACCTGGTGATGCGGGCCGGGCACCACGACGCCGTCATCGGTCAGCATGTCGCCGGGTGCGGCAAAGGCGGCGTGACGCCCATCGGCGGTCACGCCATCGCCGCGCGCGGCGACGCGAAGGATTTCGGTCATAGCGCCGCCCTAGCAGCGGAGAGCGCGGCGGCAAGGTCGTCGGCGACGAAGCTCCCGCCGCAGCGCCGCGCCGCGTCGGCGTGCAGCCATACCGCCGCCGATGCCGCCGCGAACGGATCGAGCCCGCTTGCGATCATCGCACCCGTCGCACCCGCGAGCACGTCGCCGCTTCCCGCAGTGGAGAGCCACGCGCTCGCCGCGCCGGCGACGCAGACCCGACCGTCGGGCGCCGCGATCACGGTATCCGCGCCCTTGTAGACGACGACCGCACCCGCTGCCGCCGCCGCGGCAAAAGCGCGATCGATCTTGCTGCCCGCCATGTCGCCGAACATCGCGCGGAACTCGCCCTCATGCGGCGTGAGCACGATCGTGCCGCCATGCGCCCGCAGCGCGGCAGGATCGGTCAGGTGCAGGGCATCCCCATCGATCACCAGCGGTCGCCCCGAGCCGAGCGCGGCCGCCAGCTGTTCCCGCGCCTCGTCGTCGCGGCCAAGCCCCGGTCCGATCAGCAGCGCGCCGATCCGCCGATCCGCCAATGCCGCCGCGGAAAACGAGCGCCGGACCACCGCATGCGTCGTCGTCCCGCTCCCGCCGAGCAACAGCGCATAGCCGGCGCCCGCCCGCAGCGCCGCAATCGCCGCCAGTTCCCCCGCCCCGCCCATCGCACCCGACACGATCGCAACCATCCCGCGGGTGAATTTGTGCGCATCGGGCCCGGGTGGCGCCAGCACCGGTGGCGCCATGGCACGCACCGGGCCGCCAACCCCGACGCCAATGTCCAGCACCCGCACCGCCCCGGCATAGCGCGCGGCAGGTTGCAGCAAATGCAACGGCTTTGCCGCGCCGAGCGCCAGCGTCAGTCCGAAACAAGGCGGCTCGCTCAGCACCGCGCCATCGTCGGTCGCGACCCCGCTCGGCAGATCGACCGCGATGGACAGCCAAGCCTCGCTCGCCAGCCGACGCAGCGCGGCAGCGACCGGCGCCTCCAGCGGCCGCGTCAGTCCGGTTCCGAACAGCCCATCGACGAGCACCGGCGCGGCAATCGCGTCGCCAAGGTCGCCGACGCCGTCACCCCAAGCCTCAAGCGCCCTTGACGCCGCATCGGTGCGCGGCGGACCGCTGGCCGCAACCCGCACCGGCACCCCAGCCGCGCGCAGCCGTGCCGCGGCGACATACCCGTCGCCGCCATTATTCCCTGGCCCGCACAGCACCAGCACCTCGCGCCCGCCCGCGAGCCGCTGGACCGCAGCCGCCACCGCGCCGCCCGCCCTCTCCATTAGCGCGTCGACACTCGTTCCGCCCGCGATCGCCACCTCTTCCGCCGCGCGCATCGCCACCGCGGTCAGGATCGGGCGACCGTCGATCGGCGTCATTTCCGTTTAGATATCTGCATAGACGTGCCGCTCCGCCGCCGCGCCCGGATGCGTCACCGCGCCCTGCCAGGCCGGACCGACGTTGCGCGAATAGCGCCACAGCGCCCCCGACTGATAGTCGTTGACCCGCGGCTGCCACGTCACCCGGCGTGCCGCCAGCGCGTCGTCGGCGACGAGCAGGTCGATCGTCCCCGCCTCTGCATCGATCCGGATCATGTCGCCGTCCTCGACCAGCGCGATCGGCCCGCCATCCGCCGCTTCCGGACCGACATGGCCGATGCAGAAGCCGCGGGTCGCGCCCGAGAACCGCCCGTCGGTGATCAGCGCCACCTTCTCGCCCATGCCGAGCCCGTAGAGCGCGGCGGTGGTCGACAGCATCTCGCGCATGCCCGGCCCGCCCTTCGGCCCCTCGTAACGGATCACCACCACCTCGCCTTCGCGAATCTGGCGTGCCTCGACCGCCGCGAACGTATCCTCCTCGCAGTCGAACACCCGCGCCGGGCCTT
>NZ_CAXTEM010000026.1:0-43952 GCF_964243315.1 uncultured Sphingomonas sp.
ACATGTCGAACAACATGGCCTGCTGCCTCGTCGGGCGGCGGCGGTTCACGCTGTTTCCGCCCGATCAGGTAGCCAACCTCTACCCGGGCCCGCTGGAGCCGACGCCGGGCGGACAAGTGGTGAGCATGGTCGACCTGCGGGCGCCCGATCTGGCCCGCTACCCGGGTTTCGCCGAAGCGCTGGACCAGGCCGAGATCGCCGATCTCGAACCCGGCGACGTGCTGCTTTACCCGGCCTTGTGGTGGCACAATGTCGAGGCGCTGGATGCCTTCAACGTCATGATCAATTACTGGTGGAACGCCGTGCCGCGGTTCATGGACACACCGATGAACACGCTGCTGCACGGCCTGCTATCCCTGCGCGACCGGCCCGATCACGAGAAAAAGGCATGGCGCGCGATGTTCGATCATTATGTCTTCGGCCCCGCCGATCGCGCGGGCGCACACCTGCCCGAACACGCACGCGGCGACCTCGCACCGCTCGATACGATGTCGGCGCGGCGGCTGCGCGCCAAGATCCTTCAACGCATCAATCGATAGGGACCCGGCATGACCGAGCAGCGCGTCAGGAAAGTGGTCATCGCCGGCGGCGGCACCGCGGGCTGGCTTGCCGCCGCCGCGCTCTCGCGTCAGCTGGGGCAGTTGCTCGACATCACGCTGGTGGAGTCGGAAGAGATCGGCACGGTCGGCGTCGGCGAGGCGACGATCCCGACGATGCGCGCCTTCCATACCATCCTCGGCCTCGACGAGCGCGAGTTCATGCGGGCCACCCAGGCGACGTTCAAATTGGGCATCTCGTTCGAGAATTGGGCACGCGACGGCGATCGCTACATCCATTCGTTCGGCGATATCGGCAGATCGACCTGGATGGGCGACTTCCACCATTTCTGGCTCGCGGCCCAGGCAGCCGGCGATCGCAGCGAGATCGGAGATTACTGTCTGGAATTACAGGCCGCCAAGGCGGAGCGGTTCGCGCTCCCCAGCGAAGGCGAGATCAACTACGCCTACCATCTCGACGCCGGCCTCTACGCCCGCTTCCTCCGCGCGCGCAGCGAGGCCGACGGGCTGACGCGCGTCGAGGGCCGGATCGCCAGCATCGACCGCGACGGCGAGAGCGGCTTCATCAGCGCGCTGGTGCTGGATTCGGGTGAGCGCATCGAGGGCGACCTGTTCATCGACTGCACCGGCTTTCGCGGGCTTCTGATCGAGGGCACATATGCCGCAGGGTATGAAGACTGGTCGCACTGGTTGCCGACCAACAGCGCGTTGGCGGTGCAGAGCGCCGCGACCGGCCCCGCCCACCCCTACACGCGCGCGATCGCGCACGACGCCGGCTGGCGCTGGCGCATTCCGCTCCAGCACCGCGTCGGCAACGGCCTCGTCTATGCCAGCGATTATCTTTCCGACGACGAGGCGCGCGCACGGCTGCTCGGCGCGATCGGTGGCGAGCCGCTGACCGAGCCGCGGCTGATCCGCTTCCGCACCGGTCGCCGGCGTCAGGTCTGGATGGGCAATTGCGTCGCGCTCAGCCTCGCCAGTGGCTTCGTCGAGCCGCTCGAATCGACCAGCATCCACCTGATCATGACGGGCGTCACGCGGCTGATGCAGCTGTTCCCGTTCGGCGGCATCGCACCCGCCACGGTCGCGCGCTTCAACGATCAGGCTCAGGCGGAACTGGAGCGCGTCCGCGACTTCATCATCCTCCACTATCATCTCAACGAGCGCCCCGAACCCTTCTGGGCCGACCGACGCGAGCGGCCGATCCCCGACACGCTGGTCGAACGCATCGCGCTGTTCGCCGAGGGTGCCCAGGCCTATCAGGGCGGCGAAGACCTGTTCCGCGTCGCCAGCTGGGTGCAGGTGATGCTCGGCCAGCGCCTGACGCCGCGCGATCACCACCGGCTCGGCAGCATCATGGGCGATGCGCGCCTTGCGAGCGTGCTTGCCGGCATCCGCGGCAGTATCGCGGATACGGTCGCGGGCATGCCGACGCACCAGCAGTTTCTGGACCGACACTTGGCGACAGCGGTCGGTGCCAGCGCGGCCGGCATGCGCTGAGGCAGATCTCGCTACGCTAGCTGTCTAGTGAACCGAAGGGCGGTCGCTACCGTCGCCAACGCGCTGGTCCGGCATGGTATCGAAGCTTCGCCTCGCTAGGTCGAGCACCGGTACGGGCAATTTCTCACTTCTCGAACGTAGCAACAGCGCCTCAGACGGACGCTGATCCGACGGCGGAGCAGCCACTCGAACGGAAACCATACCCGAACGCGGCCACGATCGCCAACGCCGAACCCCCGTTCACGTTCGACAGCGGCTCCCTTCAGCTAACGCTTACCAATTGATCGTACGGGCGCAGAGTGAGACTTTCTCCTTTGGCCCGGCTCGGCGCTGTCATGGCGCTGATCATCGACGTGTCGGCAATGGCACAGACGGCACCAGCGCCAGATGGTGCCGTAGCGCCACTTCAAACAGCCGGTGCAGCCGTCAGGCAGGACGCCACTGCGGTCGCCGACATGCTCGGCATCTCGGCGGATGAAGCGCTACGCCAGCTCCGTCTACAAGAGGCCAGTGTCGGCGCCACCGACGGCATCGCCAGACGGTTTGCCGCACGCTTCGTCGGGGTCTCGGTCGATCATAAGCCCGGCTTCCGAGTGACCGTGCTTCTTACCGGCGATGCACCTGTCGCCGATGAGCTGATCGATATCGATGGCGAACAGGTGGCGGTAACCTTCCACGTCGGCGCACGCGCCAGCCACGCCGAACTCGTGCAGGCAGTCTCCGCCCACCAACCGGCGATGCGAGCCAAGCTACTTCGACCTCCGGGGTTGGGCATCGACCAACGAACGGGGGATCTCGTCGTCACCGTCTCGAGCAAGGACGTCGAACGTGAGGGGTTAGCGTCTCTTCAGGATCGGCTCAGTTCGCTGACCCATGTTCCTGTTCGCGTGCGGGCCGTCGATCTGCCCGCCGTGAATATGAGCAGCATCGAAGGCGGAACGCGCATGGTCGGTAGCCTCCCTGGCGATCCGCGCCGGTACATGTGCACCGCCGGCTTTGTCGTCACGGACGACGTTCGCACGGCGTTGACGACCGCGGCACATTGTCCCGACACGCTCAGTGCTTACGATAGTGGCGGGCGCGAGCAGGTGCTCGACTTCGTCGGCCAATGGGGTTGGGGCAATCAGGACGTGCAGCTCCATGCCAGCGCGGCTCCACTGGGACCGGTGTTCCTCGCCGACACAGCCAAGACCGTCAGGCGTCCGGTGACCGGCGACCGCGGCCGGGCCGGGACGAGAGCAGGCGATATCGTCTGTCACCGCGGCGAGCGCACGGGCTATAGCTGCTCACAGGTCGAGCTCACCGACTTCGCGCCGGCAGGAGATTTGTGTGGCGGTGCCTGCCTGCCGACCTGGACGACGGTCGCAGGCCCGGTCTGCAAGGGCGGAGACAGCGGAAGCCCGGTTTTCCTAGGTACGACGGCCTTCGGGATCGTCAAAGGCGGCAGCTACCGGTCGGACGGCAGCTGCGCCTTCTACTTCTACATGTCGGTCGATTATCTGCCGAGCGGTTGGCGCCTACTAACGGATGATCCAGCCACCCGGACCGATCGCTGATTCGCCACCCATCACGAGCCACGTAGCTCCGGTATTCGTCAGACCCAGAGCTTCGACCCATACGCGGTCGTATCACTCCACCGGATCACGCCCGCCGCTCGACCCGCAGCATCATGGCCGCGGCCAACGTCATCACCGCTGCGGCTATACCCATCGTCCACACCGGTTCACCCGGGAAGAACCGTCGCACCACCTCGCCCATGATCGAGGAGACGACGAGCTGCGGCAGCACGATGAAGACGTTGAACAATCCCATATACACGCCGAGCTTGTCCTGCGGCAGCGCGCCCGCGAGGATGGCATAAGGCATCGTCAGGATCGACGACCACGCGATGCCGACCAGCACCATCGACGCGATCAGGACATGCGGATCGCGAACCACGAGAAAGGACGCGAACCCCGCTGCGCCGCACAGCAGCCCGACGACATGCGTGTTCCGCCGCCCGATCCGCGCGGCAAGCCCAGGCAGCACGAACGCCCAGAGCGTCGCGACGCCGTTGTACACCGCGAACAGTACGCCGACCCAATTGGCCCCCTCGTTATAGCCGGCGCTCGCCGGATCGGGTGCGCCGAACACGCGGCTGGTGACGATCGGGGTCGTGTAGATCCACATGATGAACAGCGCCGACCAGGTAAATACCTGGACCAGCGCCAGCCGCCGCATCGTCTCGGGCATCGCCGCCAGATCGCCGACGATCTGGCTGAGCACGTTGCCGCCGCGCCCAGACCGCACCAGCGCGGCGCTGACCAGTAGCGCACCGCCGAACGCGATCAGCCCCGCGCCGAGCAGATACACTGGCTTGTCGAGCTCGAAACGCGAAACCGCCGCGACGATCGCGGCGCCCAGCGCGATCCATACCGGCGCGAGCCGGGCGGTCGCGCCAGCGCGTGGTGCGTGGATCACCTCCGCTTCCACGTCGGTGAACGCGGCCATTTGCGCCGGCGAATATTCGCGCGTGGTGATCACCGTCCAGGCCACTGCAACGAACAGCGCCAGCGCGCCGATGTAGAAGCCGTAGAGCACCGAAGGCGGCACGCCGCCGCCCGGCGCGCTATTGGCGACGTGGAAGACGTCGGTGAGGATGATCGGCGCCAGGCTGCCGACCACCGCGCCCGCGCCGATGAAGCCGGTCTGGAATGCATAGCCCGCGGTCCGCTGCGACCGGTCGAGCATGTCGCCGACGAACGCGCGGAACGGCTCCATCGCGATGTTGAGCGACCCGTCGAGCATCCACAGCAGTACCGCCGCGACCCACAGCACCCGCGCGTTCGGCATCGCGATCAGCGCGATCGTCGCGAGGATCGCGCCGGCAAGAAAATACGGCCGCCGGCGCCCCAGCCTCCCCCAGGTCCGGTCGCTGTAATGGCCGATCACCGGCTGGACGAGCAGCCCGGTCAGCGGCGCCGCGATCCACAAAAAGGCGAGATCGTCGACCGCGGTGCCGAGCGACTGGAAGATCCGACTGACGTTCGCATTCTGCAGCGCGAAGCCGATCTGGATCCCGAAGAACCCGAACGAGATATTCCACAGGCCCCAGAAGCCCTGGTGCGGCTTGTCGATGGTCATGACTGGACGTCACCCGACGAACGGCGGACGATCAGCTGCGTCGGCAACACGATGCTGGCGACCTCGCGGTCGCCGATCCGCGCGAGCAACGTTTCGACCAACTGCCGGCCCGCAAGCCCGCTGTCCTGCGCGATCGTCGTCAGCGGCGGGTTGGCGAGTCCGGCTGCGGGGATGTCGTCGAAGCCGACGATCGCGACCTCGCTCGGCACCGCGACGCCCGCCTCTGCCAACACCCGCATAGCCGCCAGCGCGATCAAGTCGCTCGCGGCGACGATGCCATCAAAGGCTACACCGCGCGCCACCAGCGCCGTCGCCGCCCGCATCGCGTCCTCCTCGGTCGAGATCGTATCGATCTGGAGCCGTGGGTCGGGCGCCAGGCCATTTGCCGCCAGCGCATCCGCATAGCCGCGGTAGCGATCGTGGAACTCGGGATAATGATCGGTAGCGTCACCTAAGAAGGCGATGCGCCGCCGTCCGCGCTCGATCAGGTGGCGGGTCGCCGCCGTGCCACCTGCGACGTTGTCGCAGCCGATCGTCAGCCCCGGCTGGCCCGGCTGCACCGATCCCCAGCGGATGAAGTGCGTCCCCTGCGCCACCAGCTGCTCCAGACGTGCGCGATAGTCGGCATAGTCGCCATAGCCGAGCAGGATCAGCCCGTCGGCGCGGTGGCTGTCCTCGTAATCGGTATGCCAGTCGGACGAGAATTGCTGGAACGAGACGAGCAGGTCGTATCCATGCTTGGCGCAGGCGGACATCATTGACCCCAGCATGCCGAGGAAGAACGGGTTGACGACCGTGTCGTCGGGGTTGGGATCGCGAAACAGCAGCAGCGCGATTGTCTTGGTGGTGCCGCTGCGCAAGTTGGATGCGCTGCGATCGACCGCATAGTTTAATTGGCGCGCGATCGCCTCGATCCGCTGGCGCGTCGCCAGGCTTACGGTCGGGCTGCCCCGCAACGCCCGTGACACCGTCGGTTGCGACACGCCGGCGAGCTGCGCGATGTCGAACGACGTTGGTCTATGCTGGGCAGTCACGATCCATCCCCCGGGCTCCCGCCGATCGCGCGACGGTGTTTTCCCGATGCGTGGGCCGCCAACGCGACCCCGTCAATATCGCACCCATAAGCGATGACGACGTCACGAGCGCGGTTGTGATCCGCTGAATACGTATGCGGATCGATTGGCTTTGCGGCGCAGTAATCGCACTAGGGTTTCGCAATTCAATCCGCTCACGGCGCAACAAGACGCCGGGCGGTCTACAGGGGAGACTGAAAGATGACCGACGTTAATTCGATGTTCGCCACGCGCGGACTGCTCAAGATTGGCGTCAGCGGCACTGCACTCGGTGTTGCATTGCTGTTCGCGAACACCGCCGATGCGCAGAGCGCGCCCGATGCGACGACGACGATCCCCGCCACCGACCAGACCGTACAGGATGCGGCCGCCGATCAGCCCCCCGCCGAGGGCGATATCGTCGTCACCGGCTTCCGCGCCAGCCTGCGCTCCGCGATCGCCGTCAAGCGCAACCTCGATGTCGTCGCGGAGGTCGTCTCCGCCGAGGACATCGGCCGCCTCCCCGACGTGTCTATCGCAGAGTCGCTCGCCCGCTTGCCCGGCGTCACGTCGCAGCGGACCGGCGGCCAGGCCTCGGCGATCAACATCCGCGGGTTGAGCCAGGACCTCGTGTCGGCGACGCTCAACGGGCGCGAACAGGTCGCCACGTCGGGCAACCGCGTCATCGAATTCGATCAATACCCGTCCGAACTCGTCAACCAGGCCGCGGTCTACAAAAGCCCCAAGGCATCGCAGATCGAAGGCGGCGTCGCGGGCAAGGTCGAACTGTCCACCGCGCGCCCATTGACCATCCCCGGCAAGACGCTGGTCAGCGTCAACGTCCGCGGCGTCTACAACGACCGGGCCGGCCAGAACCCCGACGCCAGTGAATTCGGCTATCGCGCCAGCGCATCGATCCAGACCAAGCTGCTCGACGACACGCTCGGCCTCGCGGTCGGCTATGCGCGCCTCAAGCAGGCCAATGTCGCGACCCGCTTCGTCGGTTATGATTATACCGCGACCGGGCAGAACGGCAGCCCCGCAGCGCTCGATCTCGACGGCAACGGGCGCACCGACGCGATCGGCTACGGGTTCGAGACGGTCCAGGCGGGCGGCAACGAGACCCGCGACGGCGTGCTCGGCAGCATCCAGTACGAACCCACCGACACGCTGCGCATCCTGGTCGACGGCTATTACTCGCAGTTCAAGTCCGACGTCTATCGCCGCGGCATCCGGGTCGAGAACCTCCAATCGTCGAGCGCGGCGCTCACCGACCCGACCATCGTCGGCAACACGATCGTCGGCGGCACCACCTCCGGCATTCGCACCCGCACCGTCCAGCAGGACGAGAACCGGCTCGACAAGCTCTACACCTTCGGCGGCAACGTCCAGAAGGACATCGGCCAACTGACCCTGACCGCCGACGGCTCCTATTCCCGCGCGTCGAGCTTCTTCAACAATTCAGGGCTCGACGATAACGGCAACACCACCACCAACCCGCCAACGCTCACCTACAAGCTCGACGCGCTGAACGTCGGATCGTTTGCGACGAGCGCCAACTATACCGATCCCGCCGCAAACACGTTCGAGGGCTTCTACATCGTGCCGCAACGCGACACCGACCGGCTCTATGCCTTTGCGGGCAGTGCGCTCTACAAGGTCGACGGATCGTTCCTGAAGTCGATCGAGGTCGGCGGTCGTTACGGCAATCGCCGTGCCGAGCGCACGATCACGAGCTTCAACAGCTTCAGCTTCGCGACCCCGGTGACGCTCACCGGCGCCAACTCGCAGATCGCCGGGTTCAAGGGCAAGTTCGGCTCCTATCCCGACTTCCTGGTCGCCGACATCGGCAGCATCTTCGACCAGCAGCTCGGCACCGACCGCGTCGTCGACCAGTCGCAGGCCTTCACCCGCGATCAGAGCTTCACGATCGACGAAAAGACCTATGCCGGCTACGGCCAGCTAAACTTCGACACGATCGCCGGATCGCTGCCGTTCAAGGGCAATATCGGCCTGCGCGTGATCCATACCGACCAGAGGTCGTCCTCGACGATCGCGGACGGCAATGGCGGCCGCTACGACAATTCGCGCGGCGCGACCTACACCGACTGGCTGCCCCAGGCGAACTTCATCCTGAGCCTCAGCGAACAGGACCAGGCCCGCCTGTCGCTGTCGCGCCAGATCTCGCGCCCGCGCTTCTTCGATTTCCGCAATTCGATCACCACCAACCTGGTCGGGATCGGCGGCGGTGTCGCCCGGCTCGACGGATCGGGCGGCAATCCGACCCTTCAGCCGTTCCGCGCCAACCAGTTCGACGCGACCTACGAACATTATTTCGGCAGCAGCGGCTCGCTCGTGCTTGGCGCCTTCTACAAGGATATCCGGAGCTTCGTGATCGGCGGGATCATCCCCAACTATGATTTCGCGGCGAACGGCATCACCACCCCGCCGCTCGCGGGCACCGGCTTCAACAGCGTGGTGACGACGGGCAATCTGTCGGCGCCGGTCAATGGCAAGGGCGGCTACGTCTACGGCTTCGAAGCTGCGCTGACCAAGACCTTCGACTTCCTTCCGGCCCCGCTCGACGGGCTGGGTGCGGTGCTCAACATCTCGTACAATCAGTCCGACGTTAGCATCACCAATGCGATCAGCGGCAACACGCTGTCGCTGACGCTGCCCGGCCTGTCGAAGGTCGTGTCGAACCCGACGATCTTCTACGAGAAGAGCGGTTTCTCGACCCGTGTGTCGATGCGCTACCGCTCCAAGTTCGTGGCGCCGCAATTCGGGCTTAGCGAGCAGATCGTCACCAACGCCGCCGAAACCGTGTTCGACGCGCAGATGAGCTACGAATTTCCCGAAGGAAGCGCCCTGTCGGGGATGACGCTGCTGGCACAGGCCAACAACTTCACCGACGAACCGACCAGGTCCTATTTCGGCCAGTCCGCGCAGACCGGCACGCTTCAGTATTTCGGCCGGCAATTCTACCTGGGCGCCAGCTTCCGGTTCTAGGGGCAAGTCGATGATCAAGTTCGCCGCGGTACTGGCTGGTCTGCTGGTACTCTCCCCCGCAGCGGCCCAGCCGCCTGCCCCGAAAACCGACTATCGCGCGCGGTTGCCGCAGGACGAGGTGATCTACTTCGTCCTGCCCGACCGGTTCGAGAATGGCGATACGGCGAACGATCGCGGCGGGCTGACCGGGGATCGCCTCGCGACCGGGTTCGACCCTTCCGCCAAGGGCTTCTACCATGGTGGCGACCTGAAGGGACTGATCAAGCGGCTCGGCTATATCCAGTCGCTCGGCGCCACCGCGATCTGGCTCGGGCCGGTGTTCAGGAACAAGCCGGTGCAGGGCGCGAAGGGGCAGGAGTCGGCGGGCTACCACGGCTATTGGATCACCGACTTCACCCAGGTCGATCCGCATCTCGGCAGCAACGACGACATGACCGCTCTGGTCGCCGCGGCGCATGCGCGCGGGATGAAAGTCTACATGGACATCATCATCAACCACACCGCCGACGTGATCCACTATCGCGAATGCGCCGAGGGCACCCCCTGCCCGTACCGCGATCGCGCTGCCTACCCGTATCAGCGGAAGGGCGGCGTTGCCGGCAAAGCGATCAACGCAGCCTTCGCAGGCGACGCGTTGGCGACCGCAGCCAATTTCGCGGCGCTGACCGACCCCACCTACGCCTACACGCCCTATGTTCCCGCCGCCGAGAAGTCGGTGAAGGTCCCGGCCTGGCTCAACGACCCGATCTACTATCACAATCGCGGCGATTCGACCTTCGCCGACGAGAGCTCGACGCTAGGCGATTTCTCGGGGCTCGACGATTTGATGACAGAGAGCCCGCGCGTGATCGCGGGCATGATCGACATCTTCGGTTCTTGGATCGATCGCTTCAAGGTCGATGGCTTCCGCATCGATACCGCGCGCCACGTCGATCCCGCGTTCTGGCAGGCGTTCGTACCCGCGATGGTCGCGCGCGCGAAGGCGAACGACATCCCTAATTTCCACATCTTCGGCGAAGTCGCTGGCGGGACGATGGACCCGGGTTATCTCGCGCAGTTCACCCGGCGCGATCGGCTCCCCGCGGTGCTCGACTTCGCGTTCCGCTGGGGTGTCACCGATGTCGTTGCCGGCAACAAGGGCACAAGCGAACTCGCGGCACTGCTCGACGGCGACGTGCTGTACGACGGTGGCGAGGCGACCGCGATGACGCTGCCGACCTTCCTCGGCAACCACGACCAGGGCCGCTTCGCACGCGACGTCCGCCGCCTGAACCCTGGCGCCGATGATGCCGAGGTGCTGGCGCGCGTGAAGCTCGCTCACGCGATGCTGCTGACGCTGCGGGGCGTGCCGACGATCTACTCTGGTGATGAACAGGGCTTCGCTGGCGATGGCGAGGATCAGGACGCGCGCGAGGACATGTTCGCGTCCAAGGTCGCGGTCTACAACGACAATGTGCTTGTCGGGACGAAGGCGACCACCGCCTCCGCCAATTTCGACCCATCGCACCCGCTCTACCGCGAGATCGCAAGGCTGTCCGCGGTTCGGCGCACAAACCCTGCGCTCACGCGTGGCCGTACATCGGTCCGCGCGCGCGGGCCGGCGCCGGGGCTGTTCGCCGTGTCGCGCTTCGATCCGGTCACGGGCCGCGAGATCCTGCTCGCCTTCAACACCAGCAACGCGGCCGTCACCCAGGCGGTGCAGGTCGAGACCGCCACGCCGGGCTTCGTCGCGCTCGCCGGCGACTGCCCGGCGCGCGTCGCCGCGCCCGGCAGCGCATCGATCACGTTGCCGCCGTTCGGTTATGCCGTGTGCGCCGCGGAGACGAAATGATGCCTGACGCTGCGCGCTGCCCCGACCCGGCGGCCAATTCGCCGTGGTGGAAGGGCGCATCGATCTACCAGATCTACCCGCGCAGCTTCGCCGACACCAACGGCGACGGCATCGGCGACTTGCCCGGCATCACCAGACATTTGGATTACGTCGCGAGCATCGGCGTCGATGCGGTGTGGCTGTCGCCCTTCTTCACGTCGCCGATGCGCGATTTCGGCTATGACGTCGCCGATTACCGCGACGTCGATCCGATCTTCGGCACGCTTGGGGACTTCGATGCGCTGATCGCCCGTGCGCACGCGCTGGGGCTGAAGGTGATCATCGACCAGGTCTACAGCCATACCTCGGACGAGCATCCCTGGTTCGTCGAGAGTCGTTCGTCGCGTACCAACCCGAAGGCGGACTGGTATGTCTGGGCAGATCCCAAGCCCGATGGCAGCCCGCCGTCCAACTGGCAGTCGGTGTTCGGCGGCCCGGCCTGGACGTGGGACGCGCGCCGTCGCCAATATTACCTGCACAATTTCCTGAAGGAGCAGCCCCAGCTCCACGTCCACAATGCCGAGGTGCAGGAAGAACTGCTCGACACCGCGCGGTTCTGGCTAGACCGGCAGGTCGACGGCTTCCGGTTGGATGCCATCAACTTCGCGATGCACGACCCGGCGCTGACCGACAATCCGCCGCTCGCCGACAACAGCGTCAAGACGCGGCCGTTCGACTATCAGCGCCACGTTCACAATCAGAGCCATGCCGACATTCCCGGCTTCCTCGAACGGCTGCGTCGGCTGATCGACACCTATGGCGATCGCTTCACCGTCGCCGAGGTCGGCGGCGCGGAGAGCGATCGCGAGATGAAGCTGTTCACCTGCGGCGATGCGCGACTGAACAGCGCCTATGGCTTCGATTTTCTCTACGCACAGTCGCTCGAGCCGCGGACGGTCGCCGACGCGATCACGCTGTGGCCGGCCGATGCCGACACCGGTTGGCCGAGCTGGGCGTTCGAGAACCACGACGCGCCCCGCGCAGTCTCGCGCTGGGTCGATGCCGCACACCGGGACGCCTTCGCGCGGATGAAGATGCTGCTGCTGGTCTGCCTGCGCGGCAACATCTTCCTCTATTTTGGCGAGGAACTCGGCCTCACCCAGGTCGACGTGCGGTTCGACCTGCTCCGCGACCCGGAGGCGATCGCCAACTGGCCGCTGACCCTGTCGCGTGACGGCGCGCGGACGCCGATGCCATGGCGATCGGATATGCCCGAAGTCGGCTTCACCGACGCGGTCCCGTGGCTGCCCGTCGGCCCCGACCATGCCGCGCTCGCGGTCGACCGTCAGGAACGCGAACCCGGCTCGCTACTCCACCTCACGCGGCGCCTGCTCGCTTTGCGCAAGGCGAACCCCGCGCTCGCGATCGGCGATCTGACGCTCGTGGAAGTCGGACCTAGCCTGCTCGTTTTCGAACGCCGTGCTGCGGACCAGACGATGCTCTGCATCTTCAATATGGGTCCCCGACCGGTGGAATGGCAGCCGGCCCACCCTGAACGCTGGCGGTTGCGCGACGGCGTCAACCATCCCGGCGGCTGGACCTTCGCCGGCTATGCAGCCCTAGTCGCTGAAAGGATCGCCTGATCATGAAGACCCTTCTGCTGCTCTCCACCGCGTTGATCGCGGTGCCCGCCGCCGCGCAGGACCAGCCCGTTTCGACCACCAACGAGACGATCAAGCCGCAACTGCCGAGCGCGATCCCGAGCGCGATCGCCACCTCGCCCGATGGCAGCATCACCGTCACCGTCGCGACCGATGCCGAGGGGCATGCAAGCTACAGCGTCAGCCGCAAGGGCGAGTTGATCGTCAGCCCTTCTCGGCTCGGCTTCCTCTTCACGGACGCGCCGAAGTTCGATCGCCACCTGAGGATCGAGCGCGTCACCCGCGACAAGGCCGATGCGACCTGGACCCAGCCCTGGGGCGAATGGAAGACGATCCGCGACAATCACACCGAGATGCGAGTTCGGCTGGCCGAGACCGACGGGCTGAAGCGGATGGTCGATGTCGTGTTCCGCCTGCAGGACGACGGCATCGGCTTCCGCTACGAATTTCCCGAGCAACCCGGCTTCAAGACTGTCAACATCGCCGAAGAGCTGACGCAGTTCGCCTTCGCGACCGACGCCACCGCGTGGTGGAAGCCGGCGTTCGAATGGAACCGTGAGGAATATCTCTACAATCGTACGCCGCTGACCGGCGTCGGCACTGCCGCGACCCCGATCACGCTCAAGCTGGCGAGCGGCACCCACGTCGCGCTGCATGAGGCAGCGCTGGTCGACTATGCGGGCATGAACGTCGCCAAGGTCGAGGGCAACACGCTGAAGGCGGTCCTCACTCCCGGCGCCGGCGCACCCAAAGTGACGCGGACCGGCGCGTTCACCACGCCGTGGCGTACCCTGATCCTGGCCGACGACGCGCCCGGTCTCTACATGAGCCACCTCGAACTAAACCTCAACGAACCCAATCGGCTCGGCGACGTCAGCTGGGTAAAGCCGGGCAAGTTCGTCGGCGTGTGGTGGAACATGATCACGGGCAAGTGGAGCTGGGCGACCGGACCGCAGCACGGCGCCACCACCGCCCGCGTCAAGACCTACATCGACTTCGCGAGCGCCAACAAGATCCCGGGCGTGCTCGTCGAGGGCTGGAACGTCGGCTGGGACGGCGACTGGTTCGGCAACGGCAACGCGATGCGGTTCGACACGCCGACGCCCGATTTCGATGCCACCGAACTCGCCCGCTACGCGAAGTCGAAGGGCGTCTACCTGATCGGCCATAACGAGACCGGCGGATCGGCGAGCCACTACGACGCCCAGCTCGACCGCGCCTTTGGCTATGCGCGCGATCACGGCATTCCCGCCGTCAAGACCGGCTACGTCACCGACGCCGGGCAGATCGAACGCGTTGATCCCGACGGCACCGCCAGGCGGGAATGGCACGAGGGCCAGTGGATGGTGAACCACTATACGCGCGTGGTCACGACCGCTGCGAAATATCGCGTTGCGATCGACAGCCACGAACCGGTTAAAGACACCGGCCTGCGCCGCACTTATCCGAACTGGGTAGCCCGCGAGGGCTCGCGCGGCATGGAATATAATAGCTGGGCAGGAAAGAACCCGCCCGAGCACGAAGCCAACCTCGCCTTCACGCGGATGCTCGAAGGGCCGATGGACTTCACCCCCGGCGTGTTGAGCCTGAAGGGCAGCGACGATAGCGATATCCTGTCGACCATCGCCAAGCAGCTCGCCCTTTACGTCGTGCTCTATTCGCCGGTCGTCATGGCCGCGGACACGCCCGAAAATTACGCCAAATACTCGCAGGCCTTCCAGTTCATCCGCGATGTGCCGACCGACTGGTCCGACACCCGCGTGCTGAACGGCGAGGTTGGCGATTACGTCACCTTCGCACGCCGCGACCGCCGGTCCGACGACTGGTACATCGGCAGCGTCACCGACGAAAACCCGCGGGCGCTGACCGTCACGCTCGACTTCCTTGACGCCGGCAAAAGCTACACCGCGCAGATCTACCGCGACGGCCCGGGCGCAGACTACAAGACCGCCGCCCGCCATTCGATCGCGTTCGAGTCCAAAAAGGTGCGCAAGGGCGATCGCCTCACCTTGGCGCTCGCGCCGGGTGGCGGCCAAGCGATTCGCCTGAAGGCGCGGTAGCGTTCAGCGCCAGCGTGCACGCGTCCTCCAAAATGCAAATCGCTCACATCGGTGCACTTCCGCGAAACGCCGGCCAGCGGGAGAAGCTCGCGTTGAAGCTATGACACCGTGAGAAAGAGCTACTGGCTCTTCTCCGGCTCAGCGGACGGGTGCAGCAACGGCGTTTTGATCCCGGACGATCGGCTCGACTTGCACGAGCGCGGTCGGCGCGTCACGAAGCCGAAGGTATAGCTGGGGTCCCCGCGGCCGCGGAATGCTGACGCTGCTCCCGATGAAGCCGACGGGTACGGTCACGGGATCGGCGAAATCGGCCGAGTCTGCGATCGATGCGATCAGGAACAAGCGACGGCCTGTCAGACTGCATTGCGATCCGGCTGTCGAACAAGAAACCTCGCCCAGCTCCGGCAAGCGCACGACCTCCACCAGCGGAATCCAATCGCCAGCCACTTCCTTGCGCAACAGGCGAAAGCGCAACGGCCCCGCCGCCGACGTGCCCAGCGCTGCGGTCGGGCGGATGGTGGCGATGGCGACATCCCCGGCGACCCGCTGCAGATCGGCCGAGGCGAGCGACAGTTTCGCCCGGGCACTGCCGTCCGCCGTACCGATCTCGATCACATCTTCGGGTTGTAGCGGACCAGTCGTCGTGCGGAACGAGAAGGTGAGCATCTCCTCGGGCTGCATCGTCCCTTCAGGCAATCGGAACACGAAGCCGCCCGGCTGGGACCGCGCCTCCACGTTGCGGCTGATCAACGCGACGGCCGGACGTGGCGGCACGACGCGCATCTGGACCTTCTCGGTCCGTCCATCCCGCAGACGGACAACACCTTCACCTGAGTTTCCAGGCGCGACACTCGCCCGCATCTCGCCGCTGGACAGCGCAAGCTGATCGCCCTTTCCCCCGCGGATGAGTTCGCCGGGTGTGAATCGCGCAGTTCCGATCTGGACCTCCGCTACCTGATCCAGCCGTGCTCCCGTCAGGACGGCATCCGTATCGCCGGCATGAAGCGTGAGAGCATCGAGGCGGCTCGGCTCGCTTTGCGCGGTGAGCTTCACCGCTACCGATCCGATGCCGGCCTGATTCACCAGCAGCGTGAGCGGGCCGGGGCGGACCCGCGTGAGTGGCAGGGTAACCGTGATCTCGTCCGGGCCGGTGGCTTTCCACTCCAGCGGCCTCTGCTCACCGCTACCGGACTGCAGCACCAAGCCGTCCACGCAGGCCGAGGCGCCGCCCCTGAGCACGAGTGGGTGATCGCGCCCGACGACGACGGCCGCGGTCGGCCGCGGCCCCCAATCAGCAGCCCCTGTCCTGCCCGCGATGATCAGCGGCTCGTCGACTTGGTCGAAGCCCCAACGACCCCGCAGCGAAGCGCTCACGATCGCTCCTCCGGCCGCGGCTGTTTTCGTCTCGTCCAAAACCAGCCCGCCACGCTCGGCATTTGCGGCGACCGGCAGGTTCAGGATGCGTCCGTCGGCGAGCTTCACCCGCAGGGAGAGATCGCTCGCATAGCCGGTGGCGTAGAGAAGCGGTGCGTTCTCCACCGGAAGCACAAACCCGGGCCGCGCGAGGCATACGCCACCCTTACCGCCCACACGCCAGGTGGGGCGCGGTGCCGCCCCAACCGAGGGAAGCGCGGTCACCAGGACCGAGCGCGGCGCGGCGAACGACGGCGGCGTGTTGAGCCGCAGCTGCAACGCATCGTCCTTTCCGACGGCAAGCGCCGGTAGATACTGATACGGTGTGGAGCGAAAGGCGCCGAACAGCCGCACCAAATCACGCGCGAGTCCGATATACGGACTGTAGAAGCCGGCGCCGCCTTCTCGCGTAGACGCGATGCGATAAGCAACGTCGGTCGGCGCGCCGATCAGCCGGTCGCCAACGGTCGGGCTGTTGGTCGACGTCTGCAGAACCAAGCTCTCGTGGTTTTGCGTGAGGCAGGCGGCTCGAAGCGCTCGCTGGCGGCTCAAGCATTCGGGATTAAGTCGGATCGCGAGCGCGTTGGCGAGCACAGGCGATGCGCGGTCAAGGCGTTCAGGCTCGTGTTCCTCTATTCGCGCGATACCCGCCACGAACGCCTCGAGCCGGGCGCGATCGAGTGACGCCTGATGCAAATCCTGCGACGCGCGCACGAAAGCGCCAGGGCGTTCGCGCACGGCGTCCACCACCGCGTCGAACCCACCACCCGCCTTGGGGACGAGCAGTGCGATCGCCTGTTCCGCCCCTTCAGGTATTGTGACGATAAACGGCTTCTTGCTGCGCTGCCATGTCTTCGCTTGGAAGAACCACTTCTTGGGTGGCGGCGTAACGGCGCCCCGAAGAAAGCCGATGACGAGCAGGTAGCGCGCGGACTTTTCGACAGGCAGATCGGCCTGTGCCGCTAGCCGGTCGCCTGACTGCAGGCTCGGAACCCGGGCGATCGGCAAGGTCGATCCGCCCCTGGTGACGCTGAGCGCGATCGTCGGGCCGGCCAGGTCGAAGGTGTTCTGTTGCGCACGTGCAGGAGAAGACACACTCGCCACACTAACGAGTATGAGGAACAAGGAACGCCGCATGGCAGCCTCATACATCGTCCAAGCAGTTGGCTCCAGCCTGGCCGAAGCACGACCCGTCACCTGAGTGTACTCGGTTCATCGAAGAGTCCGACAATGAATTTGGTGCAAGCGAACCGCTTCTCCAATTCGATAGACGCGTCGAGCGTATCGATTCGGATCCCCGTCTAGATCTTGCCCTGTGATTGCTCGATCAGCTTAAGTACCTTCGCAATCAGCGAACCCATTGCCTCGCGCGCAGCACGATCATCACCGCTGAGGATTGCGTCGTGCACCTCCGCGTGATCGCCCAGACTTGCCGATCGCCCCGCGAGCCTGTTGGTGAAGCGGATCGAGGTTTGAAGTGCGGTCGCAACGACATCGCGGAATTGCGAGAAGAACGGATTATTCGATGCCCGCAAGATCGCCATGTGAAAGGCGATGTCGGCGTCCAACGTGTCATCCTTGCCGCAGTCCGCGGCGCGCATGCGCTCGAGCCCCGCGGTGATCGCAGCCTTCTGCTCGGGCGTCGCGCTGTGGGCCGCCAGCGCACACGCCGCCGGCTCAACCGCGATACGGAGTTCGCTGAACCGGCGAAGAAGGGTCAGCGAGGATTTGCGTTCGAGCAGCCAGCGCAGCACATCCGTGTCGAACAAGTTCCAGGCTTCCTGCGGCCGCACGAAAGTACCCTGCTTCGGTCTTGCACTCAGCAGGCCCTTCGCGCCGAGCATCTTGACTGCCTCGCGCGTTACCGATCGACTGACGCCATGCTGTTTGACGATGTCCGCCTCGGTAGGGAACGGCCGATCGCGGTAATCACCCACGACGATCGCCCGACCCAAAACCTCTTGAAGCCCGAATGTTAGATTACGCCCAAGCTCGCCACGGACGAGCCGATCTTCCACGTCAGATCCTTCATTCATTAAGATGAACGCTCCTTGATCCATCTCGCATGACTGGCACCTTCGCAAGGTCTCGCAAAACTAGTCTGATCGACCAACGTCGAAGATCCTGATCGTTGATGTAGACCGGCGCATGGCAGGCGCGACTTACTTGCGCTTGGCCCGCTGCAAAACAGGCGCGCCTTCGATAGACGGTACGACCCCTTTCGGGGCTGCGCTCAAACGCCGGATCAAGCTGGTCTCCGCTTCCCGGTACGGCGTGCCGTCGTTGCGGAACACTTCGTGGAACCAGATGGTCGGTTCGGCCATGACATACGGCTTCTGCCAGCTGTCCCAGGGCAGTCGTGTTTGCGTTCGACCGTCGACGAAGCCCCAGTTCATCATGCCGATATTGTAGCGCTTGGCGATCGGCAGCGATCCGTCGAACGTCGACCCATTCCCGCGCGCCATATACTCGGTACAGATCAACGGACGCTTGTAGGGCAGCAATTGCTTGACGCGGCGCTCGAAGATCTCCGGCCAGCTGTAATCGTGGAAGGTGATGACGTCGGACTGGCCGAGCTGGAGCTTCTCCATCGGCGAGCTCTTGCCGCCCGGGGCCCAATCGTCGCCGATCCAAACGCCCGAGGTCAGCGGCTGCGATGGGTCCGCGTCGCGCGCCCAGTCGAACACCTGGGCTAGCAGAGCGCGGACCAGCGGCTCCTTGCCCTCCTGACCCTTATACTGATCGGCGCCATTATCGGGCTCGTTCCAAACATCCCAGCCGAGCACGCGATCATCGTTGGCGAAGGCGCCGATCACGCCCTGCACATAGGCCTTGTACCCCGGGTAGCGCGACCGATCGCGGAGGCCGGGCAGGCCCGGGCTTTGGACCCAACCCGAATTGTGGACGCCCGGAATCGGCGGATGCTGAGGTCCGAGCTTTGGATCGGGATCCCAGCAGCTGTCGAACAGCACGAAAAGCGGCTTGATGCCGTGCGCCTGCGCGATCGTGAGGAACTCGCCGATGCGGCGCTTGAACCCTTCCGGATCCTGCTGCCAGAGCTGATCGTGGAGGAACACGCGCATCGTGTTCATGCCGATGCCCTGCGCCAGGCCGAGCTCATAGTCGATCCGCTTCGGGTCCCAGGTCGCGGCCTGCCACATCTCGAGCTGATTGATCGCGGTGGCGGGCGCGAAGTTCGAACCTACCAGCCAGGGCTGGCGATCGTACCAGCGCGTTGCCTGCGCCTCGGTCCACCGCGAGCGAGCATCGGCGGGGCTGGCGGCGAACGCGGTCGCGGCAAGCAAGGCGTAGTAGAGGGTCTTCATCGTCAGCGCTCCGTGAACAGCTTGTAGACCATCGTGTTACGATAGGTCTGGCCGGGATCGAGCCGCAGCGAGGGGAAGCGCGGCTGGTTGGGTGCATCGGGGAATAGCTGCGGCTCCATGACGATCGCATCGCCCATCCGGTAAATGTGGCGGCCCTTGCCGACGATCGTGCCGTCGAAGAAATTGCCCGAATAGAATTGCAGCCCGGGCTGGTTCGACCATAGCTCGAACCCGCGGCCCGACACCGGCTCGACCACGCGCGCCATCATGTGCTGGGTCGAGGTGACCGCGTCGCCGATCAACCAATTATGATCATAGCCGCGGCCATAGGCGATCTGCGGATCGCGCGCGTCGCGTACCCGGTCGCCGATCGCGGTCGGCTTGCGGAAATCGAACACCGTGCCTGCGACGCTGGCGTGACGTCCGGTCGGGATCGATGTCGCATCGGTCGGAGTGTAGCGCGCAGCGGGGATCGTCACGACATGCCCCATCGCGCCGCGCGGCGATCCGACGCCGGCCAAGTTCCAATAGGCATGGTTGGAGATGTTGACGACGGTCGATCGATCGGTGGTGGCACGATAGTCGATCGTCAGCTGGTTCTGTTCGTCGAGCGAATAGGTCGCATAGGTGGTGAGCGTACCTGGATAGCCCATATCGCCGTCTGGGCTGACGTAACGCAGCGTCACCGAGGCTGCGGGCCCGTTCTTCACCTCGGTGACGTCCCACAGCACCTTGTCGAAGCCCTTCGTGCCGCCGTGCAGCGAGTTGGGGCCGTTGTTGACCGGCACCGTGTACACGCGTCCGTCGAAGGTGAAGCGGCCATTGGCGATGCGGTTGGCGACCCGGCCGACGGTGGCACCGAAGAATTCCGGCTTGGTCAGATATCCGTCGATCGTGTCGTAGCCGATCTGCACGTCGGCGCGCTTGCCCGCCTTGTCCGGCATGGTCAGCGCCTGGAGCGACGCGCCGAGCGCGATCACGGTCGCCGAAATCCCGCGACCGTTGGTCAGCGTCACAGAGGGCACGGCGCGGCCGTCTGGCATGCGGCCGAACGTCGCGCGTTTGGCCTGCGCGGCAAAGGCAGGATCGGCGCCAGTCAATGCCCAGCCGCTAGCGGCAAGCGCGGTCGCCATCATCAACGTACGTGACATCTACTCTCCCTTTCCGATCATCTGCGGCCCGACCGGGGCGGCGGCATCGCACGACGTAGCGGCGCAGGTCCGGCGTTTGCGACGTCGTCGACATCCGATCTCCCACTCGGCACCGGCTTTTGCCGGTTTCCGTTATCCCGCGCACCCCGTTGCCGGCGCGAAAGCCTATCGCCGACGGGTTAAGGTGCATCCATTTACCAACCTAAGTTGATCTGTCCATAAATCTTACAAATGCGTGTTGATTGTTGCGTATGGTTCGTTTTAGCACGGTTCGCAATCGGAATACCGATGGACGATTTAGGGGAGAGACCATGAACATTCGGGCCATGTTGAACGCGTCGGCGGCGACGCTGGCACTTGCCGCTGGCGCCCCGGCGTTCGCGCAGACGACCGCGCCGGCAGCGGGTCAGGCACAGGACCTCCCCAAACCCGAGACCGCCTCCGACCAGAGCGCGAACCCCGCGACGGCAGAGCCTTCGGTGCAGGAAACTCCCGCCGAGGCTGGTGGTGACATCATCGTTACCGGTCTCCGTCGCAGCCTCGAATCCGCGCAGGCGATCAAGCGCACATCGGACGGCATCGTCGACGCGGTGGTCGCGCAGGATATCGGCAAACTCCCCGACACCTTCGCCTCGTCTGCCTTGCAACGCGTGCCCGGGGTGACCGTCACGCGCGGCGGTGGCGAAGCAGCAGGGGTGACGGTGCGCGGCCTTCCCGACCTGACCACCACCTATAACGGCCGCCAGATCTTCACTGCGGAAGGTCGCTACGTTCAGATCCAAGACTTTCCGGCGGGCACGGTCGCCGCACTCGAAGTCTACAAGTCCGGCACCGCGAATCAGATCGAGGGCGGCATCGCGGGCACGGTCAACGTCCGCGGGCGCAAACCGTTTGATTTCAACGGCTTCGAACTGTCCGGTTCGCTGAACGGCGTGTTGTCGCAGCAATCGAAGAACATCGTGCCGAATGGCAATCTGCTCGTCAGCGACCGGTGGGACACCGGCATCGGCGAGATGGGCTTGTTGTTGAACGTCTCGTACGTCGGCATCAACTTCCTCGATTCCACCCGCGAACAATCGCTGGTGATCGCAAGCACCGATGCGACCACCGCGCCCGGCGCCGCTGCCGGATTGCGCTACCCCGATGCGCAGGGCATCTTCCTTGGCTACGGCAATCGCTATCGGCCATCAGCCAACGCTGCGTTCCAGTGGAAGCCCACCCCCGAGCTCGAAATCTACGCGGACGGGCTCTACCAGGGCTTCCGGTCCAAGGATTACAACCGCTTCCTGTTCGTTCCGATCTTCGGCGGGGCGGTGTTGTCGAACGTAACGACAATCGACGGCACTAATCAGATCGCCAGCGCCACCGTCACCAACGCATTCCGTCCGGACGGCTATACGGGCTCGTTCAATGGCAAGACCGACACCTATCAGGGCGGTGGTGGCGCGATCTGGACGAGGGATCGGCTGCAGATCTCGGCCGACGTCGCCTACACCGACAGCAAATACACCGCGAACCTGGTCAACGTCGACTATCTCTTCGCAAGTTCGCCCGTCCGCAACGTGCAGTTCGAGGCTGGGAACGACGGCGGCCCGACGCAGTCCTTCGTCGATTTCGACATCACCAACCCGGCTAACTACCTCAGCCGCGGGCTCTACCAAGAGTTGCTCGTGGTCAGCGGGAAGGATCTGCAAACGCGTGCCGACGTGCAATATGATTTCGACGGCGGCTTCCTCAAGCGGGTGCAACTCGGCGTGCGTTACGCCGACCGCGATGCCGCCCGCGATTTCGGCAATTCCTACTTCAACAACGAAGGGCTGCGCGTTCCGCTGTCGTCATTGCCAGGCGCCGACATCCGTACCGCTCGGCCGGGCTTCGCGTTCGACACCGTCCAGCCCAACGTTTCCTATGCGGCACTGACTCGCAACAGCATCCGCGACAATCTGCCGGCGCTACGCAGCTTCTTCGGAACGCCCACCGGAACGGTGGCATTCAACCCACCAGACACGTTCCGCGCCAACGAGAAGTCCTACGCGGCCTATGCGCAGGTGAAGTACGGCTTCGACCTCGGCAGCGTCGTCGTCGACGGACTTGCCGGGCTGCGCGCGATCAAGACGAAGCTGCGTATCAACGGCTTCTCACGGATCGAGGACGCCGGCGGCGTCGTCTCGAACCCGGTGGTCAATGCGACGAGCGACATCACCGACTATCTGCCGAACGCCAGCGCGCGGGTGGCGTTCAGCGACAAGCTGCAACTGCGGCTCGCCTACACCCAGACCCGGACCCGTCCGAACTTCTTCGATCTGCGGCCCAATCTCTCGCTCGGCCAGCCGGTGGTGATCGTCGATCCGAGCGATCCCTGTTTCGATCCGGCCAGCACGACTCCGCAGTGTATCGAACGGCGTCGGCGCGGTGGATCTGCAGGCAATCCCGACCTGCGGGCACTGACGTCGAACAATTACGATATCAGCTTGGAATACTACTTTTCGAGGACGGGCTCGCTGACCGCAGCGTTGTTCCGTCATGATGCCCAGGGTTTCCTGTCGACGGTCGCGGACCGTTCCACCGGGGGTCTGACGATCAACCGGCCGCTCAACCTCGGCAACACTCGATTGGACGGCGCCGAGGTTTCGTTCACCAGCTTCCTCGACATCGACGGCCTGCCGGATTGGGCGAAGGGGTTCGGCGTCCAAGCCAACGGCACCTACATCGACGCAAAGGGCGATCTGCCGCCGGACCAGGCGGCGACCTTCAACAACGAACAGCAGCCCTTCCGCGGCGTGTCGAAATGGGCATACAACGTCATCGCCCTTTACGAACGACCAACCTTCTCGGGCCGTCTTGCCTATAATTATCGATCCAAGTTCGTGACTTTCGATCCGGCGTACACGTTCCAGCCGCTCGATCCGATCGCGCATCCGGTCATCGAACGCGGCCGGGGGCAACTTGACGCGTCGTTGACTGTTACGCCCGTGCCCAACATCACGGTTGCCTTCGACATCATAAATCTTCTCGGCAATCCGCTCCAACGCTATCGCCAGTATGACAACGGCGACTCATACACGCGTCAGATCCTCTACATTGAGCGCGCCTATTCGCTCGGCGTCCGGTTCCGGTTCTGAGCGGCCGATGCGGAGGATGAGATTGTCGGGGGCGCTTGTCGCAGCATTGCTCGGGATCGCGCTCGCCAGCACGGCGGTGGCGGGCAATCCCGAATTCCAGGGTGCCGATCCGCACGCGCTGCTGATCGGCGACGAGCTATGGGTATTCCCGACCGGCGGGCCGGGCGGCACCTGGGCGGCCGACCGGTTCGGCGCCTTCTCGTCGCGCGACTTGAAGACATGGCGCAGTCGCGGCGTTCTGTTGCAGCGTGACAACATCCGCTGGATCGACGACGACGGCGCGCGCGATCACTTCCTGTGGGCGCCGGGCGTCGCCCGACGGAATGGCAAATGGTATCTTTACTACTCGGTCGGACCACAGAACCCGACGCCAAGCCGGATCGGCGTCGCAGTCGCCGATCGACCGCAAGGACCGTATCGCGATAGCGGCCGCCCGTTGATCACCGGGGGTAACGGCTTCGAGGCGATCGATCCGATGGTCTTCGTCGATCCGCGATCAGGCAAGACCTATCTCTATGCCGGCGGCAGCGCCGGCGCGACCCTCCGGGTATGGGAACTGAACCCCGACATGGTCGGCATCGCGCGCGAGGTGAAGGTCGATCAGCCGCCGATGTTCACCGAAGGCGCGTTCATGCACGAACGCGGCGGCCTATATTACCTTTCCTATAGTCACGGTCGCTGGAACGGGCCGGACTATTCGTCGCACTACGCCACCGCGCCCTCGCCGACCGGGCCGTGGACCTACCGTGGCGCGATCCTGACCAGCGATGCGCGGCATCAGGGGCCGGGCCACCACAGCTTCGTGCAGGATCCCGCGGGCGACTGGCTGATCGTCTATCACCGCTGGGAGTCGTCGCCCGCGGACGCCCCGCTGAAGGGCGAGCGGCAGGTGGCGATCGAGCGGGTTCGCTATGCCGCGGACGGGACCATCCTGCCGATCAAGATGTCGGACGACGCCGACGCACCGACGCTGCCGATCCGCGCCACGCGACATTGATGGACCGTCGGCTTCCGTCCCGCTGTGGTCCGTCCTAGCGAACATCCTTCGCAAGACGGCGTTGACTATCCAGTCGGCCGTCGTGGGTCGAGAACGGTCGCCTTACTGCTATCGCTACGGCCTCACCAAAGGCCGGCAGCACGGGGTAAGATGAAGGAGAGCCAGTCGTTGCCACGCAAGAACCGTCTTCGTTACACGACTATCTACGTAGTAACGAGGCGGCTACTGAGACGCCGTGGACCGGCTTCGAACCGAAAGTCCTTCCATCGGAGATCGTCTGATTTCACCAGTTCCGTCACGCAACGACCAATCAGCGGGTTTGTCCCATATCTTGGGCGGCGACGGCGAGATGGCTTCGCTAACGCGCCAGCACGATTGGGCGGCCACCCCTCTCGGCGAACCCGAGCATTGGGAGCAGTCGCTACGAACGGCGGTCTCGATCTGCCTTACCACGCCGTTCGTCAGCGCCGTTCACTGGGGAACCGATCTACGCATTATCTACAACGACGCCTATGCGCCCGCGCTGGCGGAGCGCCACCCGCGGGTGCTCGGACAGCCGTTCCGGGAAGTATGGCCTGAGATCTGGGATGTGCTCGGGCCACAGATCGAGCAGGTCTTGGAGACCGGTCGCGGCTTCTCCACCGAAAACCAGCTTCTGCGAATGGAGCGGAACGGGCGGGTCGACGACACTTTCTGGATCTATAGCTTCGCACCGATACAAGGCGAGAGTCGCAAGATTGAAGGCGTGTTCGTCACCGCGATCGACAACACCGCGAACGTGCTTGCAGGACAGCGCCGCGACGCCGCCACGTCGCGGCAACAGCGGATGTTTGAGCAGGCGCCGGGCTTCATCACCGTGCTCGAGGGCCCCGAGCACCGCTTCGTGCTTGCCAACGCCGCTTACACACGGCTCGTGGGTCGGTCCGACTTGATCGGAAAAACCATCGCCGAGGCGCTGCCGGAAGCAGTCGAACAAGGCTATCTCGAGCTGCTCGATCGCGTGTTCGAAAGCGGCGAGACGTTCACCTCTTCTGGCTCGCGATATGTGACGCAGGACCGGCCCGGCGCGCCGGCCGACGAGCGCTACGTCACCTTTGTGTATCAGCCGCTCGTCGACGAAGACGGCCACGTCACCGGCATCTTCGTCGAGGGGCAGGACGTCACCGCAACCGACCGCGCCGACGCCGTGCTGCGCGAAAGCGAAACGCGTTTCCGCAACATGGCCGATAATGCGCCGGTGATGATGTGGGTGACCGATCCGCTTGGCTATTGCACGCATCTCAATGCCCGTTGGTACGAGTTTACCGGTCAGGCGCCGGGTTCGGGAGAGGCTTATGGCTGGCTCGATGCCGTGCATCCTGAAGACCGCGCGGTAGCGGAAGCAACATTCGTCGCGGCCAACGCCGAGCGCCGCGACTATCAGGTCGAGTTCCGCTTGCGCCGCGCCGATGGCGTATATCGGTGGACGATCGACAAGGCCGCCGCACGGTTCGGCGCGGACGGCGGGTATCTCGGTTACGTCGGTTCGGTCATTGACATCGACGAGCGCCGCGAGGCGGAACAGACCCTCGCGCTCAGCCAGGAACAGCTACGGCTCGCCACCGACATAGGCGAGATCGGCGAGTGGGATGTCGACCACATCACGGGTGCGATGTTCTGGCCACCGCGGGTGAAGGCGATGTTCGGCATTTCGCCGGACGTGCCGGTTACATTGGACGATTTCCACGACGGCGTTCATCCCGACGATCGCGAGAAGACTCGTGCCGCCTACGAGGCCGCGAGCGATCCTGATCTCCGTGCCTTTTACGACGTCGAATACCGCACCATCGGCAAGGAGGACGGCGCGCTGCGGTGGGTGGCGGCCAAAGGCCGCGGCCTCTTCGATGCCGACGGCGCCTGCTTCCGGGTTATCGGCACCGCCATCGACGTCACCGCGCGGAAGGCCGACGAGGAGAAGCTGCGCGAACTCAATGAAAAGCTGGAAAGCCGTGTCGCTGAGCGCACCGCCGAGCTCGAGGCTTCCCAGGAGGCGCTCCGGCAGGCGCAGAAAATGGAAGCGGTGGGTCAGCTGACTGGCGGGCTCGCCCACGATTTCAACAACTTGCTGACCGGCATCTCCGGCAGCCTCGAGCTGATACAGCTTCGTATCGCGCAGGGCCGGACCGGTGACGTCGAGCGATACGTCCAGGCAGCGCAGGGCGCCTCCAATCGCGCGGCGGCGCTGACGCATCGGCTGCTCGCCTTTTCACGCCGACAGACCCTTGCGCCCAAAGCCACCGACGTGGTGCGACTGATCACAGGCATGGAAGAGCTGGTCCGCCGGACGGTGGGACCTGCCGTAGAGATCGAAACGATCAATTCGGCAGGTTTGTGGCCCAGCCTCATAGATCCGAGCCAGCTCGAGAATGCGGTACTGAACCTCTGCCTCAACGCGCGCGATGCGATGCCGGACGGCGGCAAGATCACGATCGAGACCGCCAATCGCTGGATGGACCGTACCGCTGCCGATCAGCGCGGTATGGAACCGGGCCAGTACATCTCCTTGTGCGTGTCGGACACGGGAACAGGCATGCCGCCTCACGTTGTGGCGAAGGCGTTCGACCCGTTCTTCACGACCAAGCCGATCGGCATGGGTACCGGTCTGGGCCTGTCGATGATCTACGGCTTCGCCAAGCAGTCGGGTGGCTCCGTCGCGATCTATTCGGAAGCCGGAAAAGGTACGATGGTGTGCATCTACCTGCCTCGTCACCATGGCGACGCCAGCGAGACCCATATGATCGCCAAAACCGGAGAGCCGCCTCGTGCAGAAGCGGGCGAAACGGTGCTGGTGATCGACGACGAACCGACCGTGCGGATGCTCGTCGGTGAGGTTTTGACCGACCTCGGATACACGGCGATCGAGGCGGCCGACGGCCCAGCTGGGTTGAAGGTTCTGAACTCGGACCTGAGGATCGACCTGCTGGTGACCGACGTAGGTCTGCCCGGCGGCATGAACGGTCGTCAGGTCGCCGACGCGGCACGTACTGCCAGGCCGGATCTCAAGGTGTTGTTCATCACCGGCTATGCAGAGAATGCGGTGCTTAGCCATGGGCACCTAGACGCGGGGATGCACGTCGTGACCAAGCCATTCGCGATCGACACGCTCGCCGCCCGCATACGGGAGCTCATCGAGGGTTAGCAGGCCGGCTTGGCACCCTCATTGATCAGCGCCCGACCGGCAGTCGCCTCGGTTCCATGTGCGATCAGGTCCAAGATCAACGCAGAGCGATCATCCACTTCGTCCGATCTTGGAGATCGATGCTCTGTCGCGACGCTCTGAACGCGCCGGGTAGACGGTGGACGCGCTACGTCTCAATGAAGCTGACAGCTACCTTCTGACGGAGACCGCGTGATGAACGACGTTGACCGCCGAACCGCGATAGCGGGCGTCGCTCTGGGGATCGCTGCCTTACCGGTCGCAGCTGCCAGCCAAAGCCGGACGCCGCCCTCGGCTAGTTTCACGCCCAAGCCGCTACCGTTCGATCCCGCGGCGCTTCCGGGTCTCTCGGCCAAGCTGCTGACCAGCCACCACGACAACAATTATGCCGGCGCCGTGAAGCGCCTGGGCGCTATTCGGGCCGAGTTCGCCCGGCTGGATCCGACGACGGCACCGGGCTTCACCATCAACGGGCTGAAGCGCGAGGAGCTGATCGCCTGGAATTCCATGATCCTCCACGAGATCTATTTCGCCGGTTTAGGCGGCGCATCTCGGCCCGGCAAAGGCCTCGCGCAGGCAATCGAACGTGACTTCGGTAGTCATGCACGCTGGTCGGCGGAGTTTACCGGCATGGGCAAGGCGCTAGCGGGCGGCTCCGGCTGGGTGCTGCTGACATGGAGCGAGCGGGACGACCGGCTGACCAACCAATGGGCTGCCGATCACACCATGACGTTGGCAGGCGGCACGCCGCTCCTTGCCCTCGACATGTACGAGCACGCCTATGCGATCGACTATGGCGCGAAAGCTGGCGACTATGTCGATGCCTATATGAAGGTGCTGAGCTGGGACGCGGCCAGCCGCGGGTTCGAACGCTTAGTAGCGTCGATCTAGCACTCAGCCTTTTGGGCAAGCATGTTGTCTTAATGCCCTAGAGCCTGATGCCGAAGCGAGGTGCGGCCCAGGTCATCAGCAGGTAGAGGACAATCGTCAGCGCACAGCCTGCCAGCAACGCCGGCCAGAAGCCCAAACCACGTCGTAGCAGCATCGGCATCAGCAGGAACATTGGCAACGAGGGAAGAACGTACCAAAACGTTGCCCCAGCGTGAGCAGCCATGTTCTCTGCGTCAGGCTTGTCACGCCACAGCCACATCATGCCGAGCACCGACACGAGCGGCAACGACGCGACCAGCGCCCCGATCCCGGGATAGCGCTTCGCCATCTCTGACGCGACCGCGATGACGATGCCGGAGATGGCCGCCTTGGCTAGCAGATACAGCATCGATCGACTCCGGTGCGGCGTGCGCCACCATCCGCCGATGAGCGTAGGGAGGCTCCTTGTTGCGGCAGTGCGGCGGCCGACACTTTGGTTACGTTCTGAGACAGCACCGATATATCAACGGGCATGCTCGGCGCCAGCACTCCCTTATCGCCTCCGTCCGGGTTTAGTATTTTGCTCGAAGGGTGATGCCGTAACGGGCCGGTTGGTTGTAATTGACGGTACGTCCCAGATACGCCGTCACGCCAGCACCCGAAGGAGCCGCCAGCAACGTCTGCGAGATGATGTTGCGTTCGTCAGTGGCATTATTTGCAAAAAGCGAGAGATCGTAGCGGTCGCCGTCGAGGCGGAAGCCCGCGCGCAGGTTGACATTATATTGAGTGGGCACCTGCGTATAGATCGATTGCGTCACCCCCGTGCTGTAGGATGTAGTGCGCGAGAATTGCGCGTAGCTGTAGAAGGTCGTCTTCGACGATATCTCGAAGTCCCATGATGGCGTGACGGATAGCGCCCACTTCGGCGCGTAGGGTGCGCGCTGTCCTTTGGCATCGATGTTGGCCACGCCATTGTAGCTCAGTTCAGCGGGCGCGGGTAACGAGGGTGCACGGGTGTAGACCGCGTCGTTGTAGTTGCCGTCGAAGGTCAGCCTGACCCCCGATCCGAAATTGGCTGCAAGGCTCCATTCGACGCCCCGTGCGCGAATGTCTCCGACGTTAGTCGCGCCGCGCTGCGGCGTACCGTCGGGCAGCGTGTAGGATATGGACGTCTGAAAGCCATTCAGCTTTTCGTTGTAGGCCGCAACGGACAGGGAGAGACGGCGATCGAACAGCGACGCCTTCACGCCCGCCTCATAATTCTGGGTGGTCGTCGGTTCGATGGCGGGTGCCGCCGGGTTCAGCGAGCGGTTGTTGAGATCGAGGCCGCCGGCCTGGAAGCCGGTGGCGTAGGTTACGTAGGAGGTGATGTCGGGCGTGATCTTGTAGGCGAGGCTGACCGTGCCCGACACGTTGTCGTTCGACGTCTCGAGATCGAGCGCATAGCCCGTCGTCGGGACGGAAGTGGGATAGCCGGGGACCGCGTAGGCGACGCCCGCATTCCGCTGGACCGCGTCGATCGCGTTGTAGAAGGCGTTGAGCTGCGCGTTGGTGATCCCCGCCGGCGCCGTCTGCGGCAGCCGGCTGGTGTCCACCGGACTGCTGCCGTTCTTGCGATCATAGGTGTAGCGCAGCCCGCCGGTGAGATCGAGCGCATCGCTGATGTGCCACGTCGCCTGCCCATAGGCCGCGGCGGTCCTGTTCTCGACGATGGTGTCCTCTATGATCTGCGCTCCGGTCAGTTGCGATCGGAAGGACAAGGGGATCGGCGTGAAGCTCGCTCCCGCCACGCTGTTATAGGCATTGTACCAAGGGATCACGTCGGCGCCGAACTGGTGGACGATGTAGTGGTCCTTCAATTTGGAATAGTAGAAGAAGGCACCGACCTGCCACTCGACCGGCGCGCGGCCGCTGGACACCAGGCGAAGCTCCTGGCTGAACTGGTTGCTGCGGCTGATCGCGACATTCTGATAGATGTCGATCGGGGTATTGTCGCTGTCCTGCGGGGGATTGAAGGTCCACAGCCGCCACGCGGTGATCGAGGTCAGGTTGGCCCAGCCATAATCATAGTCGGCCGTGAGCGACACGCCCGCGTTCTTGGTCTTCATATGATTGTAGTTGTTGGTGATGCTGTCCCGCGGGTTCACTGCCGGCGTCCAGTCCTGCACCCCGCCAAAGCTGGAGAGCTGCCCCAGCGCCCTCAACGCGTTGGTCGTCCTCGCCTGCTGCGCCGTCGTGGTGTTGATGCCCCAATTGCCGGGGCCGAAGAGCTCGACGATCCCGCCGCCCGAACTGAAGCCTGACGAACTGTCGGACTCGACGTTGAGATCGCCCGCGAGATTGAGCTTCAGGTCGCCGGTCTCGACCAGGAACTGCTGGCGAACGCCCCAGCGACCGGTGCCCGCCGTCTTGTCATCGTCGGTCGCTGTCGGCGCGAAGATGCCCTTCTGAATCGCCGCTGCCCGGAACGTCGGCCGGAACGGCGTTGCGATCCACCCATCGGCGCGGGTGCCATAAGCCACGGTACGGAAAGCGACGTGATCGGTGATCGGGCCAGTGACGATCGCCTTGGCCTGCGCGAAGTCGTACCGGCCATAGCTGACTTCGAAGCTGCGTGCCGCCGTGAAGCTCGGCTTGTTGAAAGTAATATTGAGCGCACCCGCGGCCGCATTGCGCCCGAACAGCGTGCCCTGCGGACCGCGCAACACCTCGAAGCTCTGGACGTCGACCAGATCCTGCAGCACCTGTCCTGGCCGTGCCTGGTAGACGCCGTCAAAATACACCCCGATCGCATTGTCGAGCCCGTCCGCCGCGGTCGGGGCATAGCCGATCCCGCGGATCGTGACCGAGAAGTTGCGCGGATTGCCCCCGGTCGAATTGAGACCCGGCGTCTGATCGATCAGGCTCTGCAGATCGATCGTTCCTTTGCGCTCCAGCGTCTCGCCGCTGATCGCCTGCACCGAGATCGGCACGTCGCGGATGTTCTCGGACCGTCGCCGTGCGGTGACCACTACGTCGCCTTCGCCGTCCACGTCGACGGCCGCCAGTGACTTCTGTGCGACCTGCGCCTGAGCGGCGAGCGGTGCCGCCAGCGTGGACGCGGACGCGACGAGCGCGCGGAAAAAGATGCGATTCATGGCAAAGCCCCCAACGGCGTCGGTCAATTCCTACCGACTCGATGGGTATTGATGAAGCTCAATGCATACTAGAACAGTAGGAATTGATTTGAGCGGCCGAAGTTTTTCTGCATCGTCCTGATCGGCGCACCGCCTCACACATGCTGCCGAAGCGGGAGAGCGGATATGGCGGCGATCGGAACGGCACGGGTAAGCACGCAGGGCTTCGGCGCGATGGGCCTCTCCCATGTCTATGGAGCGGCCGACGAGGCGGACTCGATCCGCACGCTGCACCCCGCGATCGATCTCGGCATCAACTTCTTCGACACCGCCACCGCCTATGGCGACGGGCATAACGAGGAGTTGCTCGGTCGCGCCATCGCCGGCCGCCGCGACGGCCTGGTCATCGCGAGCAAGTTCACGCATCGCCGCGGCGGCGACGGCACCCGCGTCACCGCACGCGAAGCCGTCGACGCAAGTCTGCGCCGCCTCGACGTGGAGCGGATCGACCTTTATTACCTGCACCGGGTCGATCCCGAGATCCCGATCGAACAATCGGTGGGCGAGCTCGGCCGGCTCCGCGACGAAGGCAAGATCGGGGCGGTCGGCGTCTCGGAGGCGAGCGCGGCCCAGTTGCGGCGGGCGCACGCCGAGACCCGGATCGACGCGCTGCAGAGCGAGTACTCGCTGTGGACCCGCGGCGCAGAGGTGGAGATCCTCCCCACCACGCGCGAACTCGGCATCGCCTTCGTCGCATACAGCCCGCTCGGCCGCGGCTTCCTCGCCGGCGCAGGGCCGGTCGAGGACGGCGACCGCCGCAACATCCATCCACGCTTCAAGGCCGATGCGGTCGCCGCCAACGCGGTACGCCGCCGGACCATCGAAGACATCGCGGAGCGGCTGAAGGTTTCGCCTGCACAGGTCAGCCTTGCTTGGGTGCTGGCCAAGGGGGTCGTACCGATCCCCGGCACCCGTCACATCCGACACCTCGACGAGAATTGGGCCGCCAACGCGATCGAGCTCGACGAAGGGACGATCGAGGAACTTGAGGACGCCTTCGTCCGAGGTGCCACCGCGGGCGATCGCTACCCGGCCGAGCAGATGAAGTTCGTGCCGGCCGAGCCGCTGCACGCCTGATGCCGTTCCCGGCGTCCCGCTGGCCGACAGGGTCGCTCTCGCTTGCCGCCGCGGTGACGATATCGACCGCGTTGCTCGTCGCCTTCGCGCCCGCTCGGCAAGTGGCCGAGGCGACGCCGGCAGCGGCACTGACCGCGCCGCTGTCGAAGCAGGTGCCGCCGGGCGTCGTGCTGCGGATCGGCGATCCCGTCACCCGCTGGGTGTTCGAACATAATGGCTGGGAACGAAAGCTGCCCTTCCGCATCGAATGGGCCGAGATCACCGGCGGACCGGACGTTACCGAAGCCTTCCATGCCGGCGTGCTCGACGTCGGCTTCGGCGCCAGCGTCCCGCCGATCCATGCGGTGTGGATGGGCATCCCGGTCCGCATCATCGCCTTTCGCGAATATGCCGGACGCGTCAGCCGCCAGGCCTATGTCTTCGGGATCGCGCCCGGTGCCGATATCCGCAGCGTCGCCGATCTTCGCGGCAAGCGGATCGCCTTCAGTCCAAGCCAGGTGCAGGCGCAGATCGTCATCGAGACGCTGAAGGCGGCGGGCATTCCACGCGACCAGGTGACGCTGGTCGAGCTGCCCTCCAGCATCGGCGGCGACGTCTATGCGAACGCGTTGGCCGCCGGCGCCGTCGACGCCGCGCCGATCCGCAACGATCTCGTCGCGCAACGCTACATGCGCGATTACGGGGCGAAGGGCGCGAGGCTGCTCGAACACCCGCCGTTCAGGGACGATGGCGGCAACGTCTACGTGCCCGAAGCCGTGCTCGCCGACCCTGCAAAGGCCGCCGCGCTCCGGATCTTCGCGCATTATTGGGGCCTCGGTCAGGCGTGGATCAACGCCCATCCCGAAGAGCTCGCACGCGGTTATTATGCCGCCCAGCGCGGCCTGCCGATCGCCGATGCCCGGGTCATGGCGAAATACGTCTCTGGCGTCTCCGTGCCCCGCACCTGGGCAGGCGCCTTCGCCTATGAACAAGCCGCGATCGACACGCTGGCGCCCGAGACCAAGCGCCATCGCTTCGCCGCGGCGAGCCTCTTCGATCGCAGGTTCGAGTCGATCGCGGGCGATGCAGCAGCAGCGAAGGCACCCGCCCTATGAATGCGTTCTCGCACGATCTGCACGTCCCGGCCCCGGCAGCCGTCGCGCCTCCACCGCCCGCCACGCGGCGTGCACCCCGGCAGCGACTCAGCCCCGGCCGTCCCGCCCGCTACGGCAGCCTGCTCGGACCGGCGCTCCTGCTCTTCTACTGGACGGTCCTGTCGATCACCGGTTGGCTCGACCCGCGGACGTTACCCGCTCCCTGGACCGCGATCACCACCGGGTACGACCTGATCCGCGAAGGCCGACTGCAGGCGAACCTCGCCGTATCGGCATGGCGGGCGATGACCGGGCTCGGCTTCGGCGTCGCGATCGGCACCGCATTGGCCCTGTTGTCTGGCCTGTCGCTGCTCGGTGGCTATGTCATCGACGGGCTGGTGCAGATCAAGCGCGGAGTCCCGATCCTGGCACTGATCCCCTTCATGATCCTGTGGCTCGGCATCGGCGAGACCATGAAGATCACGCTGATCGCGACCGCCGTCTTCGTCCCCGTCTACATCAACACCCACAATGCACTGCGCGCCATCGACATCCGCCATGTCGAACTGGCCGAGACAATCGGGCTGACGCGCTGGCAATTCATCCGCCACGTCGTGGTGCCCGGGTCGCTGCCCGGCTTCCTGACCGGCCTGCGCTTCGGGGTGACGTCCTCGTGGCTGGCGCTGGTCGTCGTCGAACAGCTCAATGCCACCAGCGGCATCGGCTATATGGTCACGCTCGCCCGCAACTATGCGCAGACCGACGTGATGCTGGTCGGGTTGGTCATTTATGCGCTGCTCGGCTTCGGGTCCGACGCGCTGGTTCGCCGGCTCGAACGGCATCTGTTGAGCTGGCGCCGGAGCTTCGGCCGATGACCCCGCACGGCGACGCTCCCGCGGTTCAGGTCCGGAACCTGGTTCGCTCGTTCACGACCAAGGGCGTGCTGAACGGCATCGACGTCGATGTCGCGCCGGGCGAATTCGTGGCGATCCTAGGGCGTAGCGGTTCGGGCAAGAGCACGCTGCTGCGCGCTCTGGCGGAGATCGATCACGAGGCGGTCGGCACCGGCGAGATCAGGCTGCCCGAGCGGCTGTCGGTGATCTTCCAGGACGCTCGCTTGCTGCCATGGACGCGCGTGCTCGACAACGTCCTGCTCGGCATCACCGGCGGGCAGCAGCGCGGCCGCGAAGCGCTTGCGGAAGTCGGCCTCGCTGGCCGCGAACGAGCATGGCCACACGAACTGTCGGGCGGGGAACAGCAACGCGTCGCCCTGGCGCGTGCGCTAGTCCGCGAACCCAAGCTGTTGCTGGCGGACGAGCCGTTCGGCGCACTGGACGCGCTGACCCGCATTCAGATGCATGCCTTGTTGCGGCAGCTGGTCCAGCGGCATCAGCCCGCGGTCCTGCTCGTCACGCACGACATAGAGGAGGCGATCCTCCTTGCCGATCGGATCGTGCTTCTCGAGGACGGCAAGCTTGCCGCCGATCTGCTGGTCGATCTGCCTGCCGTCGGCGCCGGGCGGCGCGCGCGGATCGCCGATCTTCGCAAGCTGCTCCACCGCCTGCTCGGGATCGAGGAAAGCCCGGAAGGCGAACAGCTCTCCGCTCTCCACCCGCCGGCTCCGTTGCCGGGAGGGCATCATGGTGCAGACGATGAAGCGGCCTGATCTCGGAGCCGCGATCAGAGCCTCCCAAGACGAGCACCTCTTCGCGCGGTATCGCGAGCGGCTCGACCCAGCCGCTGCCTGGAACGCCACGCTCGATACGATCCTGTCACATCGCTCGGTGCGCACCTACTTGCCCGATCCGGTGCCGTTCGAGACCGTGCAATTGCTGGTCGCGGCCGCGCAATCCGCAGCAACCTCCTCGAACCTCCAGCCCTGGAGCGTGGTGGCGGTCGAGGATCCCGCGCGCAAGGCCAGGCTGGCGGCGCTCGCGGGTAACCAGGCCCAGATACTACAAGCGCCGCTCTTCCTGCTCTGGATAGTGGACCATCATCGGCTGACGCAGATCGGTGAGCGCGTCGGCGTCGCGGCTGAAGGGCTACATTTCCTTGAGAGTTTTCTCCTCGGCGCTGTGGATACCGCGCTGGCCGCCCAGAACGCAGTCGTTGCGCTGGAATCGATCGGGCTCGGCAGCTGCTACATCGGCGGCATCCGCAACAAGCCCGCCGAGGTCGCGGCCGAGCTCGGTTTGCCGCCGCAGACCTTCGCGCTGTTTGGCATGACGGTCGGCTATCCGGATGCTGCAGCCCCGGCCTCGGTCAAACCGCGCCTCCCGCAGCAGACGGTCCTTTTTCGGGAACGGTACGGGTCGGAAGCCAGCGTCTCAGCCATCGCCGCCTATGACGGTCGGCTGCGCGAATTTCAGCGCGAACAATCGATGGTCGAACGCGACTGGACCGACCAGGCAAGCCAGCGCGTCCGCGGTGCCGCATCGCTGGCGGGTCGCGACGTGCTGCGCAGCGTCCTTCACGATCTCGGTTTCCAGCTCGCCTAGCCGAGCCCTTCGGCCCCGCCCCCCAGACCTCCCATTATGACGGACATCCCTATGACGAACGCCACAGAATTCCTCTGGTACATCCCGAACGAGACCGAAGGCGGGCATCGCGGCGACATCAGTGGATCCGACCCGTTCAGCCTGCAGACGCTGACCGACCATGCGGTCGCTCTGGAGGACCATGGCTGGGGCGGCGCGCTGATCGGCACCGGCTGGGGGCGACCCGACACCTTCACGGTCGCCGCGGCGCTGACCGCACGCACCAAGACCTTCGAGCCACTGATCGCGATCCGTCCGGGCTATTGGCGCCCCGCGCATTTTGCCTCGGCCGCCGCGACCCTCGACGAGCTTAGCGGTGGAAGGGTGCGGATCAACATCGTCTCCGGGCAGGACAAACTCGCTGCCTATGGCGATACCGAGGGCGATCAGGCGCACCGCTACGATCGCACGAAGGATTTCATGCGGCTGGTGCGTCGTCTGTGGACCGAGACCGACGTGACGTTCCGCGGCGAGCATTTTCAGGTCGAGGCCTCGACTGCCTCCCCCCGGATTACGCCCCGCGGCGACCGGCTGCACCCGAAGCTGTATTTCGGCGGCGCGTCGGAGGCGGCCGAGCGGGTCGCAGCGACGGAAGCGGACGTGCAACTCTTCTGGGGCGAACCACTCGACGGCGTCGCCGATCGCATCGCGCGCCTGAAGCGGCTGAGCCGCGATTTGGATCGCGACCTGCCGCCCCTGCAATTCGGGCTCCGCATCACCACGCTGGTGCGCGACACCACCGAGCAGGCCTGGGCCGATGCCGAGGCGAAGGTCGACGTCATGGCCAACCAGACCCGCGTGGATCAGCACCGCAGCTTCAAGGCGGTGGGCCAGCAGCGCCTGCTCGATCTCCATGCCCGCGGGGAAGTGCTCGACGACAATCTCTATACCGCGCCGGGACGATATGGCGGTGGCGGGGCGGGCACGACGTGGCTGGTCGGATCGGCCACCGAGGTCGCCAGCTCGCTGCGCAAATACCGCGATCTCGGCATTACCCACTTCGTCCTGTCGGACACCCCCTATTTGTCCGAAATCGGCCGGCAGGGCGATCAGCTGCTACCGCTCCTCCGCGATGCGCCGCCGCTTACGGCGGAACGGATTGTCGCGGGCGATCAAGTTGCCTGATGCGGGGGCGTCTGCTGGCAGTGGCGGCCAGATGCTTTGCGCTGCGAATTGTCGAGCAGGCGGTCGCCGTGATAGGTGGTCGCATGCGCCTTTACGGCGCTCGGTGTTAGCGGAGCCATATTCGCACGCTAGCCCACAAAGTTGCGCCCGCCACCAATGCGATCTGCGAGCTGAAGGTTGCTCTCGAGCCGTTCTCGCAAATTCTCTTGCTTTTACGAAGCCTCCGTTCGTTCAAGTGCTATTCTTCGTTTCAACTGCGATACAACGCGCACCGCGCCGCACATTCGATCAAGCGGAGCGCATTGCGACGCCGTCCGTTCAAGCCACCGAACCCCAAGACGAGACGGCATATGGAATATACAAAACTCGGCATCACCGGCCTCGACGTGTCGCGCCTGTGCCTCGGATGTATGACCTACGGCATACCCGATCGCGGCAACCATGCCTGGACACTCGATGAGGAGACCAGCCGTCCGCTCCTCCGCAAGGCAGTGGAGGCAGGGATCAACTTCTTCGACACCGCCAACGTCTATTCCGACGGGACATCCGAAGAGATTGTCGGCCGCGCGCTCAAGGAGTTCGCGCGCCGCGACGAGGTCGTGATCGCGACCAAGGTTCACGGCCGGATGCGGCCCGGGCCGAACGGCGCAGGACTGTCGCGCAAGGCGATCATGGCGGAGATCGACGCCAGCCTGACACGGCTCGGCACCGATTACATCGACCTCTACCAGATACACCGCTTCGATCACGACGTGCCGATCGAGGAGACGCTGGAGGCGCTCCACGATGTCGTGAAGGCGGGCAAGGCGCGCTACATCGGCGCCTCGTCGATGTACGCTTGGCAGTTCGCGACCATGCTCCACGTCTCCGAGGCCAATGGCTGGACACGCTTCGCGACGATGCAAAACTATCTCAATCTGCTCTACCGCGAGGAAGAACGCGAGATGCTACCGCTGTGCGAGGCGGAGGGGATCGGGGTCATTCCGTGGAGCCCGCTCGCACGCGGTCGCCTGACGCGCGACTGGGACGATCAGACGGAGCGATCTCAGACTGACGAATTTGGAAAGACGCTCTACGCCCACACCGTCGAGGCGGATCGCAAGGTCGTGGAAGCGGTCGCGACCGTCGCAGCAGAACGCCGCGTACCTCGCGCGCAGGTCGCGCTAGCCTGGGTGTTGGCCAAGTCGGAGGTATCGGCGCCGATCATCGGCGCGTCCAAGCAAGCACATCTCGACGACGCGATCGCCGCGCTCGCGCTCGTGCTTACCGAACCGGATATCGCTCGGCTGGAGGGGCCTTATGTCCCGCATGCCGTCGTCGGCTTCGCGTGAGCGACTTACGCGCCGAGCTGCCGGCGAACGCGTTCGACAAGCAGGACGGCGGCGACGATCTCTCCTTCTATGCGCCGCCACGCCTAGTCTCCCACATCGACAATGGGGCGGTCGCGGCCCTGACCGCCTACTACGCCCGCGTCATACCTCCCAACGCTGTCGTGCTCGATCTCATGTCGAGCTGGATCAGCCACCTGCCGGCGGGGCTCGCAGCCGCCGAAGTCATTGGCCACAGCATGAACGCGGTCGAGCTGCAGGCCAATGATCGCCTCGACCGCTGGTTCATTGCCGATCTTAACGCCACCCCAGCGCTGCCGCTGCCTGATGATGGCGTCGATATAGCTCTGTGCTGCGTCGGAGTTCAGTATCTCCAGCAACCGGTCGAGGTCTTTACTGAGGTTCGCCGCGTGTTGCGGCCGGGCGGGCTTTTCGCCGTCAGCTATTCCAACCGCTGCTTTCCGACAAAAGCCGTACGGATCTGGCGCGCGCTCGACATGGCGGGACAGGCGCGCTTGATCCGCCTGTACATGGAGCGGTCCGGCTTCGCCGCGGTGAAAACCGAGGTGCTGGCTGATGGCAGCACGGGCGATCCGCTGATCGTCGTCGCTGGCACCAAATAGTTGCGACAATGCGTCAGCTTTGAGCCCGCGACGACCCAGCGCCGGAGCTCAACGATGCTGACGCGCTTCCAGAACCAATCCTTAGTTCATGTTGACGGTTGATCAGATCCCCCACCGCCCGCACGGCGACCCGTTGCCGAGCGTGTTGAACGATACCGCCGCTTAGTGACCTTCGCCCAGAGATCGCGCACCCGTCGGCCGTCGGCGGGCAATCCTCGAAGGTCTCCAGACCGTCGAAATAGTTGATCAGCAAGTCGCCGACGGCGTCGACATTCGCGTGACGGAAGTTGACCGCCATGCGCCTTCGACAAACGGCCGCTTACGTCATGCGGCCAAGCATAGCGGCATGGCGTAACTCAGGATCCGGGCTCAGGCGGCGGGAATGAGCGAGTCGACCCCACGCGCCGCGACAACCCAACGATAGACCGCATCGGCAATGTAAAGGCGGAACTGGGTCGGATCGACCCGCACGCTTTTTGCATTCCCGACGCAGATGCGCGCACGGTCTATCAGCGCCTCCTGCACATCCCCCAATCGGGCCGGTCCATCGCTCAGGGCAAGACGGACCGCAAGACGCGGTTCGACGCGAACCATGCAAACTGCAACCTCGAAATACCGATAATCGGCAGGCAGGCGAAAGCGATTACGTTTTGCTTCGCGTGCGTTGAAGCGCGCTTGCACCGCGGGATCGTTAACCTCTTGGCGGGTCAACGTGATCCCGGGAGCGTACATCTTCATCGCTGCGATGGTGAAGGCGCCGCGATCATAGATTGAGCGGCCCAGCGGTGCAGCATCAGGAATATTCAGAGGGCCCGCGAATCTGCCTTGCGCAGCGCTTTGCAAATCCACGCTTTGTGCAGCGCGAGGCGGAGAGCGGAAATTCTGCAACGTTGTGCTTTGGCTGCACGTGATGTTGATGCGAAACAACCGATCCTGTGCAGCCACCTGACGAGCTTGATTGAACTCGCCGTCGACCACGTCGCGGAGCCGCGAAAGATTGGCGAGACGACCGCGAGCCGCACATTTTGCCAGCTTTTCCGAGTATTCATAGGTCTGGCGATTACGAACGATCGAGACGGCAGCCGGGGCACGAACGCGCTTATTAGGCTCTTTGCCCGAACGGTAACCTTTCACCACAATGTCGTCCGGTTGGCTGTCGTCCATCGACGCAGGCGATTGCTGAGCAAACAGTGCAGCAGCTGCTATAGAGAGGTGGAAGAGCAGACCGCTATACATCTTGGACCAGCCATCCATCATGGTCTGCACCACCGACGATGGAAAATCGCGAAAGTTGGCTCAGACGAGCTTTCCATGTACTAGCCTGCCGTTGCGGCCACGTACGACAGGTAACGCGCACAGGTTCTCCAACCGATCTAGGCGTTCAGCATGCGCATCGCGCTGCCCTAGCATTCGCATATTTGCAAGTCCGTCGTTCGCCAGTTTGCTTGCCCACTTACAGATCTGAGCCTTAGGAAGCAGGCGAATGGCCGTATTCTGGAAGCGGTGACCCAAAACTATGAGCACGAACCAACTGATGAACTTGTTAGACCTGTTGGACGCAAGGCATAAGTTCCATACCGCGGGTGATCCGCTCCATCTCCGATCGATGAGTAAGTTATACAAAGAGCCAGAGACGCGGGACCGGTGATCAGCGTCCGGTTATAACGTCCGGATCAAACGCGACGTTGATGCTCGTATTTGCGCCTGGTCCGAAGCTGATGCTGTTCGCCGTCCGATATCGCGTCTTTCATTTCGAGCTGCAGCCGCAACCGCATGCACGCTCGTCCCGCGAGAAAGCTGCCAACTTATGAGCCGGCGTTCGCTCGAGGGTCAGCTACCTAAGCTGGTCGACGGATCTCGGCGGCTGAACAAACGCCAGTCGACGCGAAATCATAGACTACATCCTCCGACACGCGCGAACCATCGAAGTCCGCGCGTGTCCCAATGGCGAATGCGCCAGCGCTGCCTATTTCGTAACGATCGTCACCCCGTGCACTGCCCATTCCTCAACGGTGTTGCAGAGGGTTGCGGGCTGCGAAACATCCTTACTCACCGTCTTGCTCATTGTGCGCGGCATGCAGATGCGGCTTGTTGCGTCCTTGATGGCGCGTGCGGGCACAATGACGGGCTTATCCTTGCGCGGTGCGGACAGTGCCGGCGTGGCAATCAAGGAAGCAACGACTGCGAGGGCGGTAGTCGGGAAAGCTGCGGACATGAGACGTCTCCTTATACGGTAGGCCGCGCGGCCTCGTGCGGCAGCTGTGCTAGTGCATTATTGATGCCAAACACCTGTTTCTAATATTATCATAGAGTTACACAGTGTCGCTCGTTGATTGGCTTGGCGCTACTCGCCAAGGGTTGGTGCAAAATGCCGATCTGGATTGTCCTTTCGCCCTGTCCGTTCTCCGGAATCGGTTTCTTCGGCATGGTGTCTGGAGCTACGCGGCTAGAGCGAGTTGCTACACGCATGTCGTGCGAAGGTGCGATGAGCGGCGACAGGAACTGCGGTCGCCCTGGGGCGAACACCCAAGCGTCTCAGCGGCCGCCAACCGAGCCTGCTCTTTTGCCCACAACGGCGCCCGCCAGCTTGGCGACTCCCAGCGTAGTTCAAGCGGCGTTAAACGAGGCTGACGAGCGCGGTCGCAACCGGCTCGGGCGGCGAGCAAACGTCCGCCTCTGGCGGCTAGCCAAATCGAGCGCCTCGCTACAAGGATCAGCGATCCGACAACAAGAGAGAAGAGGTGAAGGGCCAGGAGGAAGTCTACATACAAGAACTGCGCGGAAACAACCCGACGACCCTCAGACACCGTGAGCAGTGTCGGCAGCGAACTTGCTCGCATCCGGAAAGCGCGATCGGGCATTCTCCCGGTCGATCATGCCAGTAAATATGCGAACGTCTTGTCGATCATCGCCCGCATCCTCGACAACGAAGCTAGAGGCACGGCTTGCCAAGCTGGAGGCGACGCAGTGACCCGCGCCTCGCCAGCCGCATCGCGAATCTAGAGCCGCGCGCGTTGCCGGTCGTCGTTCCGCATATCGTCACCGTTCGGCACGGCGAAACCCCAGACGATGCACGGGCGCGTTGCACGCCGAAGTACGGATCGAGGCTGCGACACCGCCACGGACTTATCGTCGTGCCCGCGGGCATTGTAACCGAACAGGAAGCCGCGTTCGCAATTCAGCAGATGTAGCTAGTTGCGCGCGCGAAGTCGCCGCCGGAACCGACTGATGAACGCAATCGGTATCCCCTTCAGCCTCGTGAACGATGCATTCGCGACCGACGTGCCGGGGGTGGGCGCGATCATTCGCAAACGAAAAGTTCTTTTAAAAAGGACGTTTAGATGAGGTACTGGCGGAGAGGGTGGGATTCGAACCCACGGTACCCGTGAGGGCACGCCGCATTTCGAGTGCGGTACATTCGACCACTCTGCCACCTCTCCGCGAGGACGAAAGCCTGCCGTAACGGCGGGCCGGTCGGTCGAGGGCGCGCTCCTATCGCAGACGTGGCAGGTGCGCAAGCGGCTCGGCTTGTGCGGCGCGAAACAACCACTAGATTGATGCGATGCCACGCCATGACCCAACGACCCCGGCCAAGGCCGCCCAGATCGCCGCTGCGCCGCCGATCGCCCATGCGCGCTTTTCGATCGGCGAAGTGGTGCGTCATCGCATGTTCGATTTCCGCGGCGTGATCTTCGACGTCGATCCGGTCTTCGCCAACACCGACGAATGGTACGACGCGATTCCCGAAGGCGTGCGGCCGAAGAAGGACCAGCCCTTCTACCACCTGCTCGCCGAGAACGCCGAATCGAGCTATGTCGCCTATGTCAGCCAGCAGAACCTGGTGCCGGACGACAGTGACGAACCGATCGATCATCCCGCGATCGCCGGCCTGTTCACGAATTTCGCCGACGGCCGGTACGCGTTGAAGCGCGAGCACCGCCACTAGGCGCGCTGCTTCGGCGGCAACGTACGATGGGCATGAAATGCAGCGCCGGGCGACGCTTCGCGGTTGACAGCGGCGGCCCCCTCTTATAGCTGCCGCCCCTCATCTCGCCGGGCTTGCCTGTGCGGGCGACTGTATTTTGGGAAGTGACTAGAGCCATGTTCGCGATCGTGCGCACGGGCGGCAAGCAGTATCGCGTCGCCGCCGGAGACAAGATCGTCGT
>NZ_CAXTEM010000027.1:0-41638 GCF_964243315.1 uncultured Sphingomonas sp.
ACAAGTGCAAGGGCTGCGGGCAGATGGTCTTCACCAAGGAACTGGAGGAGAACCTTCATGTCTGCCCGCGATGCGACCATCACGAGCGGATCGGCCCCAAGGAACGCTTCGCCCAGTTGTTCGACGACGGCCGCTACATTCAGCTCGCCGCGCCGCGCGTGCCCGAGGACCCGCTGAAGTTCCGCGACTCGAAGCGTTACGTCGACCGCATCCGGGCGGCTCGCATTGCCACCGACGAGAGCGACGCGCTGATCAACGCGCGCGGCACGCTCGCCGGCAATAAGGTCGTGATCGGGGTTCAGGACTTCGCCTTCATGGGCGGATCGATGGGGCTCGCCGTGGGTGAGGCGTTTGTCGCCGGGGTCCGCGCCGCGATCGAGGATCACGCGCCCTACATCATCTTCACCGCGGCCGGCGGCGCGCGCATGCAGGAGGGCATCCTCAGCCTGATGCAGATGCCGCGTGCGACGGTGGCGATCCAGATGCTCCACGATGCCGGCCTGCCCTATATCGTCGTGCTGACCGATCCGACGACGGGCGGCGTCACCGCGAGCTACGCCATGCTCGGCGACGTGCAGATCGCGGAGCCTAATGCCCTGATCGGGTTCGCCGGCCAGCGAGTGATCGAGAACACCATTCGGGAAAAGCTGCCCGATGGCTTCCAGCGCGCCGAATATCTGCTGGATCACGGCATGCTCGACATGGTCGTGCACCGCAAGAACCTGCGCGATACGCTGGCGTCGGTGTCGGCGTATCTGTGCGGCGAGCGCAAGGCAGCCTGATCGCAGGGCGCGGACCATGCCCGATCACGCCGTCTCCACCTCGCCTGCGGTACAGGCGCAGCTCGACCGGCTGACCACCACCTCGCCCGGCGCCGACATTCTCGGGCTCGACCGCATCACTCGCCTGCTGGCGCGGCTCGGCGACCCGCATCTGTCGTTGCCGCCGGTCTTCCATGTCGCCGGCACCAACGGCAAGGGGTCGACCTGCGCGTTTCTTCGTGCGGCGATCGAAGCGGCGGGACACAGCGTCCACGTCTATTCGAGCCCGCATCTCGTCCGTTTCAACGAACGCATCCGCGTTGCGGGTAGGCTGATCGACGACGACGCGCTGGCCACGCTGCTCGCCGAGGTGCTCGACGTCGCTGACGGGATCGGCGCGAGCTTCTTCGAGATCACCACCGCCGCCGCCTTCCTCGCCTTCGCGCGCACCCCGGCGGCTGCCTGTATCGTCGAGGTCGGACTGGGCGGACGGCTCGACGCCACCAACGTCCTGCCCGCTCCTGCGGTGTGCGGGATTGCGGCGCTAGGCATGGATCACGAGGCGTTCCTCGGCACCGAACTGCCGACCATCGCCGCGGAGAAGGCCGGCATCGCCAAGGCCGGCGTGCCGCTGGTCACGATGGATTACCCGCGCGCGTTGCACGACCGGATCGCCGCGGTAGCCGCTGCCGCGGGTGCGCCGGTTCTCGCGCGCGGATCGGCGTGGCACAGCGAGACCGCGCGGGCGACGCTGCGCTACCGTGACGCGGGGTTCGCGGTCGTCACTAACCGACCGAGGCTCGTCGGCGCGCACCAGTCGCGCAACCTCGGGCTCGCACTGGCAATGTTGCGCCACCAGGGCGCGCTGACGGTCCCGGAGGCGGCGATGCGCGCGGCGGCCGATTGGGCGACCTGGCCCGCGCGCATGCAGCGGCTCGGGACCGGCCCGCTCACCGATCGACTCCCGCCTGCGAGCGAGCTGTGGCTCGACGGCGCTCACAACCCGTCCGCCGCCAAACCCGTCGCGAAGGCTCTGCGTAGCCTGGCGAAGGGCCGTCCCGTCGCGCTCGTCACCGGCATGCTTGCGAACAAGGACGCTGCGGGCGTTCTGGCCGCGCTTTCGCCGTCCATCTCACGGGTCGTCGCGGTCCCGGTGCCTGGCCACGATCACCACGCCCCGGAGACGCTTTCGGCAATCGCACGTGACCTTGGGCTAGCCGCCGATATCGCGACCGACATCCCCCATGCGCTGGACCGCGCGAGTGCCTCCCCCTTGGTGCTGATCGCGGGCTCGCTCTACCTCGCAGGCGAAGCGCTCGCGCTCAACGACGAGCCGCCCACCTGATCTGTTATTGCTATTGACTTGCAATAACCAAGCAGCGATCCTCGCGACAGCTTCTGGAGATGTCGCGATCATGACCCTTGCTGCCCCCGCAATGACGATCCTGCCGCACGCGCTGCCGACCTGCACCAACGCGCGCATCGTCCTGTTCGCGATCCGCCGTATGGGCGCCCACGGCCTCCACGACGCGGGCGCCGCGAACCTGCTGATCAACGCCTTCGGCCAGGATTTCAGGCGACCGCTGCTGCTGATGCGCAACCTGATGGCCGATCTCGCCACGCACGCCAGCGGCACGATCGCGATCGCGCCCTGCTGCTGCGCGCGGATGACTCCGGCGGAAGGCGCGCTCCCCACCGTGCTTGCGCGGGTCGAAACCGCACCGGATACCGCGCGCTACCTGCTTTCGGACCTGCTCGGCGCTCGCCGCGTCGACGGCGTGCTGGCGAGCGCGGCGATCGTCGCCGCCGCGTTCGCCGACGCCGGTCGCCCGATCGGCGAGCGCGGTTAGACTGGCAGTCCTTCGCGCGCGTCGCCTTCGCCGGCGACGCCCGCGCTGCCGATCGACCGGTCGACCAGCCCGCTGCGGCTCATCCACCAGAACAGCAGCACGCCGGGCACCGCCGCAATCGTCGTCCCCCAATAGAAGTCGACGAACCCGAAGCGCTCGACCAGCCCGCCCGCGGTGGTCGCGGTCAGCAGCCGCCCGACCACGCTCGCCGCCGCCGAGATCAGCGCATATTGCGCGGCGGTGAAGCGCAGGTCGCACAAGGCCGAGAAATAGGCGGTCACCGCGACGCTGCCGATGCCGCTGGTGAAGTTCTCGAACCCGATCGTGCCCGCGAGCCCCAAATTGCTGTGCCCCGCCGCGGCAAGCAGTGCGAAGCTGGCGTTCGACACCGCCATCAGCACCAGGCTGATCATCACCGACCGCTTCAACCCAAGCCGCGCATAGATCGCGCCGCCGACGAACACGCCGATCAGGAATGCCCAGAAGCCGACCCCGACATCGTAGATCGCGATCTCGTCGTTGGTGAAGCCGAGGTCGTTGAGCATCAGCCGCAGCACGATGTTCGCCAGCGTATCGCCGATCTTGTGGATCAGGATGAAGACCAGGATGATCACCGCGCCCGCGCGCTGGAAGAATTCGACGAACGGCCCGACGATCGACGCGACGACCTCGGCAGCGCCGCGCCGCGCGGCCGGCTCGCGATGCCGCGGCGGCTCGCCGAGAAACAATCCGGTCAGGATCGCAGGCAGCACGAACAGCGCACAGGCAAGGTAGCCCGCCGCCCAGCCGACGCGCGCCGCCAACACCAACGCCAGCGACGCCGCCGCGACGTTGCCGATCCGATAGCCATATTGCGCCATCCCCGATCCGACGCCGAGCTGATAAGGCTTGAGCGTCTCGATCCGGTAGGCGTCGATGACGATGTCGAAGGTCGCGCCGGCGATGCCGACCAGCACCGCGGCGACGATCGTCGCGCCGAGATCGGCACGTGGATCGACGAACGCCAGATTGGCGACCGCGCCGACCACGAGCAGCCCTGCGAAGATCAGCCACGACACCCGCTGCCCGAGCCGCCCGAGCACCGGCAGGCGGACGCCATCGATCAGCCAAGCCCAAAGCGGCTTCAGATTGTAGACGAGAAACCCGAGCGTGAACGCGGTGATGGTCTTCTTGTCGAGCCCGTCCTGTGCCAGCCGACTGGTCAGCGTCGCGCCGATCATCGCGATCGGAAAACCCGACGAGATGCCGAGCGTGAAGGCCGCGATCGGCTCCTTCTCGACATAGGGTTTCAGCCCCGCCTTCCAGTCACCCGTCGCACTCATCCACGCGTCCCCACCCGATTTCGCGGGACCCTAGCGAGAGAAGCGCACGACTTGAAGGAGAACCACGCTACGCGCTTCTTCATTGCCCCTTCCCAACCGTCATCCCCGCGCAGGCGGGGATCCATTCCGGCTGGCTTCAGTGCTTCACCGGCAACGCTTGCCAGTCTGGATCCCCACCTGCGCGGGGATGACGAAGAGGATCGATGAATGGCGAAGCAGTTCCACGCGAACCAACCTTCGTCCGCCGTCACCCCGCCGAAGGTTCGAACAACCGCAACCCGCCTGGCAGTCGCTTGGTCGGCTTGCCCTCCAGCCGCGCCTCGATGGCACCGATCGCCGCAAGCAGATCGCGTTGCGCATAGGGCTTGTCCAGACAGCCCGCCGCGATCCCCGCGGCCTCGGGCGGGCAGTTGCCCGTAACGAACAGCACCGGAATGTCACGCGTCCGTGCGGCGCGCGCGACGTCCATGCCGCTGCCGCCCGCCAAATTGATGTCCGCCAGCACCAGGTCGATCGCCGCCGCGCTGCCGACCAGCGCGATCGCATGCGCGGCGCTGTCGACCGTGCCGACGATTTGAAAACCGGATTCTATCAGGAAATACTCGGTGTCGAACGCGACCAGCGGCTCGTCCTCGACGACGAGGAGCCGCACGATCTTTCGCTTCTTCCGGCCGAAGATCATCGAAACTCCCAGAGCGTTCGTTACGCTCGCGGACATAACGCGCACTGCCGGCAACGGTCGCAAATATTTTCACCTTGGCGGCAATCGCATGTATCAGCCGCGGCATGCCGACCGACAAACCAGACCAGCCGACTGCCGGCACCCCCGAACCACGCGGCGGCGACCGCATCGCCAAGCTGCTCGCGCGCGCCGGGATCGCTTCACGCCGCGAGATCGAGCGGATGATCGCGGAGGGGCGGATCGCGCTGGACGGCGTCGTGCTGGACACGCCCGCGACGATCATCCGCACGCTCGCCGGGGTGACCGTCGACGGCGAGCCGGTCGAGGCGCCGCAGGGCGCGCGGCTGTTCCTCCACCACAAGCCGACGGGGCTGCTCGTCACCGAACGCGATCCCGCGGGGCGGCCGACGATCTACGATCGCCTGCCCGACGATCTGCCGCGGCTGGTGCCGGTCGGGCGGCTCGATCTCAATACCGAGGGGCTGTTGCTCCTCACCACCGATGGCGGGCTGAAGCGCCAGCTCGAGCTTCCCGCCACCGGGGTCGAACGCGCCTATCGCGCCCGCACCTATGGCCCGATCACCCAAGCTCAACTCGAGGAACTGATCGAGGGCATCGAGATCGAGGGCATCCGCTACGGCCCTATCGACGCCAATCTCGAACGCCGCACCGGCGCCAACGCCTGGATCGAGCTGGTGCTGACCGAGGGCAAGAACCGCGAGGTCCGCCGCGTCCTCGAACATCTCGGGCTTCAGGTCAGTCGCCTGATCCGGACCCGCTACGGCCCGTTCCTGCTCGGCGATCTGGCGCCCGGCGAGATCGGCGAGGTCAAGCAGAACGACCTCGTCGCCTTCCGCAAGCTGCTCGACGGACCCAAGCGCGGCAAGGTCGCGGGCGAACAGGTCACCGTCGAGGTCGAGGCGCAGAAGCCCGCCCGCGCGACGCCGCCGCCCGCCGTGGCGCCCCGCGCGCGACTGCCGCGCGAGGGCAGCGATCGCCCCGCACCCCGTCCGGTACGACGCGACGATCGCGCGCCGGAACGCGCGCCACGCCGCGACGAGCGCGCCGCCGCGCCTGCGCCCGAACGGCCGGCGAAGCCGCGCACCGGCCCGCAGGGCTTCGGCGTCGGCCAGCGCCGCCGCCAGCAACAGGCTGCCGACGCCCAGGTCGCGCCACGCGCGCGCCGGCCTGACGACGATCGATCAGAAGCGCGCACGCTCACTTCCCGCGCACGCCCCGACAAGCCCGCTGACCGCGCCGCGCCGCGCGGCCCGGATCGCTCCGGCGAGTCGCCATGGGCGCGACCGGACGGCGGCAACCGCCCCGCGCCGGTGCGCGGCGCGACCGCGCGCACCCGCAGCAACGAGGGACAGGCGCGCGCTGCCCGCGCGACGACCAAGCCCCATGACCGCAGCGCCCCGCGCGGCGACGGTCCCTCACGCCCGGCGCGCCCGACCAAGGGACCGCCGAAGGGCCCCTCCGGCGGTCGCGGGCATCCGCCCCGCGCGCCCAAGGGCAAGCGCTGAGATGCGCGTGATCGCCGGCACCTGGCGCGGTCGCCCGCTCGTCGCGCCCAAGGGCGACGCCACCCGTCCCACCGCGGACCGCACCCGCGAGGCGCTGTTCTCGATGCTCGCGAGCCGCCTCGGCAGTTTCGAAGGACTGGCGGTCGCCGATCTGTTCGCCGGATCGGGCGCGCTCGGGATCGAGGCGCTGTCGCGCGGCGCGGCGTCGTGCCTGTTCGTCGAGCAGGATCGCGCCGCGGTCGACGCGCTGAAGGCGAACCTCGCCAAGCTCGAGGCGCGCGCACCGGACTATCGCATCGATGTCCGCGCCACCTCGGTGATGGCGCTCGGCCCCGCGCCTGCGCCGCTCGACCTGATCCTGATGGATCCGCCCTATGGATCGGGTGCGGGCAACGTGGCGCTCGACAAGCTCGCCCGGCTTGGCTGGACCGGTCCGGCGACGTGGATCAGCATCGAGACCGCGAAGGCGGAGGAGATCGACATCGCCGGCTTCACGATCGACGCGACCAGGGTCCACGGCAAGGCTAGGCTGACGCTGCTGCGCGCGGCCTAGCGCCGCAACAGCGCCAGGCCGGCGAGGCTCAACACCCCCGCAGCGACCAGATAGCCGCCGACCCACGCCAGCCCGCCGCGCTCGACCAGCGCCTGGGCGGCGATCGGCGCGACCGCACCGCCGATGATCCCGCCGAGGTTGAAGGTCATCGACACGCCGGTGTAGCGCACCCCCGCGGGGAACAGGCTCGGCAGCCATCCGCCGAGCGGGCCATAGGCGAAGCCCATCACGAACAACGCCAGCGCCAGCCACGCGAACACCCCGGCGAGCGACCCCGCACCCAGCATCGGTCCCATCAGCAGTCCCGCGGCGATGCAGCCGACGAACCCTATGACCAGCATACGTTCGGCGCTGCTCCGGTCCGCGACCATGCTCGCGATGATCACCCCGGCGGCAAGGAACAGGATCGCGCCCAATTCGATCGCGAGGAACGCCTCGCGGGTATAGCCGAGCGTCGTGGTGCCGTAGCCGAGCGCGAAGGCGGTCGCGAGGTAGAACAGCGCGAAGCACGCCACCACGCCGCACGTCCCCGCCAGCACCGCCCGGCCATGATCCGCCACCAGCGCCGCGATCGGCACGCGCGGCAACGCCTCGGCCTGTGCGGCTTCAAGGAAGGCGGGCGTCTCGGTCAGTTTCAGCCGCACCCACAGCCCGAGCCCGACCAGCACCGCGCTGACCAGGAACGGCAGCCGCCAGCCCCACGCACGGAACTGCGCGTCGTCGAGCCAGAGGCCGAGGATCAGGAACAGCCCGTTCGCCGCGATGAAACCGACCGGTGCACCGAGCGGCGGGAACATGCCCCAGGTGTTGCGCCGGTTCGGCGGCGCATTCTCCACCGCCAGCAACGCCGCCCCGCCCCATTCCCCGCCGAGGCCGAAACCCTGCCCGAACCGCAACACGCACAGCAGCGCCGGCGCCGCCCACCCGACCTGAGCATAGGTGGGCAGGAACGCGATTGCGACGGTCGACCCGCCCATCAGCAACAGGCTCGCGACCAGCGTAGACTTGCGCCCGACTCGATCACCGAAATGCCCGAAGGCGATCGCGCCGACGGGTCGAGCGACGAACGCCAGTCCAAAGCTCGCATAAGCCAGCAACAATTGCGCCGACGCGCTCTCCGCCGGGAAGAACAACGGCCCGAACACTAGCGCCGCCGCGGTGGCGTAGATGTAGAAATCGTAGAATTCGACCGCGGTGCCGACCAGGCTGGCGGTGAGGATCCGGCGGGTGGAGGCGGCGGTCATACTCGCGCCTTAGCGCAGGACGCGAGCGGGTGAACCCTCGGGTTGCATGCTGCCATCGCCCTTACCCCGGTCTCAACAAGGCCTGAGCATTAGGATGCCTCGCCCCTTGTGTCCCCGCGAAGGCGGGGACCCAGTACTGGGCTCCCGCCTTCGCGGGAGCACGAATGATCGAGAGAGAGCCCGCCACGAAGCGAAACGGCTGCACGCACCAAATGCGAACCGGAAACGATGCATTGCTACAAACGTGACATGCATCTGCAACAAACCTCCCCCATATCCGGGTCATCGCTGCTCTGCCCTCCCCCTTGCGAGCAGCGACTGGTCGGTCGTCTCCCCTGTCGACCGATCCTCCCCCGAACTACGGGGCGGCTCCTTTCAGGTGCCGCCCCATTTTTTTGCCCGGCGACGAATGCGAACGACCGGCTCCTAGTAGCTCTCGGTAGTCGTCGTCGTCGTCGTGGTGGCCGCGTTGCCGATCGTAATCGTCGTCACGCTGCCGCCCCAGGGCCGATCATCGCGACGACTGGTCACGACCGTTCGCCCATCGGGTGAGACCCACTCGTCGTCCGCATAGTCGACCGGCAGCGGCGGCATCCGCTCGGGCGCGACCGGCGGCTCGCCGTCCGCATCGTACATCGGTTCGGATTGTGGCACCATTCGGGGCCGCGCGTATGGCGCACCAAGAACCCGACGCTCGCCCGGACCGGCATAGACGCGATCGTCATTGGCGTAGAACGGATCGCCACCCGTCCCCGCGGCACCCGTCGCGACATCGAAGATCGAATAATTGCGATCCACCAGCACCGCGTCATCGTGATACCGCATCCAGCGATAGCCCGGCAGCGGCTCGCGCAAGCCGAGCGCACGCCAGTCCGCCACCGCGAAGCGCTGCGCCTGCCAATAGACCGGCAACGCCCACCCGCGTGTCGGCCGGCGATAGGTGTCGGGCAAAGCGGCGGTTCGACCGGCAGCGGCATGCGCGACGCGTTGCTGCTTGGCGCTGCGCTGCGCCACCGCGCCATCCGCCGTGACAAGCGCCAGCACGGCCGTCGCGATCATCACCGTGCGCATCGTCTTCTCCCTCGCCGGACAGTCGCCGGCAGTCGTCATGGTTGACGAAGGGTTATCAGCCGCGCCTGTCGCTCGCCAGCATGCGAACGGTCCCGTTTCGGATCAGCCCACACGGCTCGCGATCAGCGCCACAAGCGCTTCGCAGCCTGCGGCATCCTCGGCATCGAAGCGCGCCGGGATCGGACTGTCGAGATCGAGCACCCCGACCAGCGCATCCCCGCTGACGATCGGCACCACCAGTTCGGACCGGCTCGCCGCGTCGCAGGCGATATGCCCGGGGAAGGCGTGGACGTCTTCGATCAGCTGCGTTGCGCGCGACGCCGCCGCCGCCCCGCATACCCCCGCACCGACCGCGATGCGGATGCACGCCGCCTTGCCCTGGAACGGTCCGAGCACCAGTTCGCCGCCGATCATCCGGTAGAAGCCGGTCCAGTTCACGTCGGGCAGATATTCCCACAGCAACGCCGCGACGTTCGCCATGTTGGCGATCTGGTCAGGCTCGTCGGCGGTGAGCGCGTCCGCCGCCGCGATCAAGTCGCGGTACAGATCGGCCTTCGATCCCCGGCTGATGTCGAACTCGTACATATCTCTACTCCGCGCTGACTCGGCCGCGCCCGGCCTTCACCGCGCTGCGCCCCTTCTTCTCGTCGACCCGTCGCGCCTTCGCCGCGCGCGACGGCTTGGTCTTGACCCGACGCGCCTCGCGCTCCTCGGCGGTGGCGAGCAATGCCGCCAGCCGCTCGCGCGCGTCGGCGCGGTTCGCCTCCTGCGTCCGATAACGCCGCGCGGTGATCACCAACGCGCCCCCCGCGGTCATCCGGCTGCCCGCGGCGAGTTTCAGCCGGCGATACGTTTCCGGGTGCAGCCCCAGCTTCCACACGTCGCAGCGCAATTGACACGCGGTCGCGACCTTGTTGACGTTCTGCCCGCCCGGTCCCGAGGCGGCGAGGAAGCGTTCCTCGATCGCGTCCTCGGGCACCGCGATCACATCAGCCCCGCGAACCGTTCGGGCATCGGCGCTTCGGCGATCACCGGGTCCTTGCCCTCGCGCGGCACCACCAGCTTGTGCGCGTGGAGCATCATCCCCCGCGGATCGGCGCGGCCATAGACCGGATCCCCGATCACCGCGATGCCGAGACCGCTCGCGGCGTGCACCCGGATCTGGTGAGTCCGCCCGGTCTCCGGCTTGAACTCGACACAGGCGCGGCCGTCGGTCACGGACACCAACCGCCACGCCGTGCGCGCCGCCTTGCCCGTGGGATCGCCGACCATTCGCCAGCCATCCTCGCGCGTGCTGACCTTGGCGAGTGCCAGGTCGATGACGCCGCCCTCGCCCTCGGGTACACCATCGAGCACCGCCAGATAGGTCTTTCCTACCGCGCCACGTTCGAACGCCTGTTGCAGCCGGGCATGCGCCTTCGGATTACGCGACAGCAGCAAACACCCGCTGGTGTCGCGATCGAGCCGGTGCACCGGATGCGGCCAGCGCTTGAAGCCGAACTTAAGCGAATCGAGATGATTTTCGAGGCTAAGCGAGCCGTCGCGCGGCGGATCGACCGGCAGGCCAGCAGGCTTGTCGATCACTAGCGCTTCGCCGTCGAGGAATAGGACGTGGTCACCATGCATGCGCCGCCCTTGCCACTTGCGCGCCCGCCATGCCAGAGCCGCGTCGCATGAAGCGCCCCGTCTTCTCCCCCGCGGCCCTTCTCGTCGTCGCGCTGGTCGGGGTGCCCGCCGGCGCGCAGGCGCAGCTCTGCGAAGCGGCGCAGGCAAGCATGTCGAGCGCCGACCGCGTCTACGGTCATCTTTCCTATGGCGACGCGCCGCCGACCGATCTGGTCCCGGCGCCGGCCGGCTTCGCGCTCGGTGCGTGCCTAATCCGGCGCGACATCATGCCCGATCTCGAACGCCTGCTCGCCGCCGCGCCGGCAGGGAGCTTGCGCGGCCTGTCATGCCATCGGTCGATCATTCGCCAAGCCGACGTGTTCTGCCGCGAGCGCCCCGCGGGCGGCGCCGCTGACCGCTCGATCTCGGTTGCGCCGCCGGGGCATAGCGAACATTCGACAGGCTATGTGATCGACTTCGCGGTGCGGCCGCGGACCGACTGCCCCGATGCCGAAGCCTGCATGGCCGCGACCGCTACCGCTCGGTGGCTGGTCGCCAATGCGCCACGCTACGGATTCGAGATGTCCTTCCCGGGGGGCAACCGGCAGAACGTCAAATGGGAGCCCTGGCATTGGCGCTGGGTCGGCGCCACCGCCGCAACGCCCGGCGCTGCCCGGGCCCGCTTCGTGTTCGCCAAGGCGAGGCGCGACTTCCCCGCCAACCCGGCGGTCGTCGACACGTACGTGCTGAACGACGTGCCGGCGCCCCCGACCTTCGTCGCGGCGCCGACCTGGACAGGCAAGAAACAGCGCAAGCGCCGGCGTTAGGTCTGGCGCGATCTGCAGGTCACCCTCGGCAGCGCAACTAACATTATCCGCCCCGGCGAAGGCCGGGGCCCAGGTACGAGAGTCGCCGGTCAGGCACGCGCCCGGTTACGTCCATCTTCGTGAGTGGGCCTCGGCCTTCGCCGGGGTGGTTGCCTTCCCTGCCACCCCCGCCCCGGGTTACGCCAGCTTCGCCGCGACCTCGGCGATCCGCTTGCCCTGATACCGCGCGCCCGCAAGCTCGACCTCGCTCGGCTGGCGCGATCCGTCGCCTGCGATCGTCGACGCGCCATAAGGGGTGCCACCCTTCACTTCGTCGACGCCCTGCTGACCCTGAAAGCCGTAATCGAGCCCGACGATCGTCATCCCGTGGTGAAGCAGGTTAGTGATGATCGAGAACAAGGTCGTCTCCTGGCCGCCATGCTGGCTCGCGGTCGACGTGAACGCGCCACCGACCTTGCCGATCAGCTTGCCCTGGAACCACAGCCCGCCAGTGGTGTCCCAGAAGCTCGCCATCTGGCTCGGCATCCGCCCATAGCGGGTCGGCGCGCCCACGATGATCGCGTCGTAATCGACCAGCGCATCGGGGCTTTCGATCACCGGGTGCTTGGTGTCGGTCTTGAAGTGCGCGGCCTCGACAACAGCGGCAGGCGCGGTCTCGGCGACGCGGCGGATGTCCACCTCGGCACCGGCCTCGCGTGCGCCCTCGGCCACCGCGTCAGCCATCTGCTCGATATGCCCGTAGGACGAGTAGTAGAGTACGAGAACCTTGGTCATGTCGTTTTCCTCTGAAACTATGAGTAATTAGCAGACCGTGTTCCTGCGTTCGCAGGAGCATGGCGGTGATCGCGTCAGAGCGAGTCGACGAGGACGATCTCGGCGTCGTCGATCGCGGTGATGGTCACGGTCTGCGGCCCGGTCAGTGCGACGCCGTCGCGGGCGTCGATCCGCTCGCCGTCGATCTCGATCGCACCGGTCGCCGGCACCAGATAAACGTGGCGCCCGTCGCCGATCGAATGCTCTGCGGTCTCGCCCGCTCGGACGGTCGCCGCCATCACCCTCGCCTCGGCACGGATCGGCAGCGCATCGCCATCGTCCGCGAACCCGCTGGCGAGCGTCACGAACCGACCGCTGCGATCGTTCTTCGGGAATGGCTTGGCGCCCCAGCTCGGGCTGCCGCCGGTGCGGGTCGGCTCGATCCAAATCTGGAACAGCGTCGTCGTCTCGTTCTCGAGATTGTACTCGGCGTGGCGAACCCCGGACCCGGCGCTCATCACCTGGACGTCCCCCGCCTCGGTACGGCCGGTGTTGCCGAGCGAATCCTGGTGCGTGATCGCGCCGCTGCGGACATAGGTGATGATCTCCATGTCCTTGTGCGGGTGGGGCGGAAAGCCCGAGTTCGGCCCGATCGCATCGTCGTTCCAGACGCGGATCGCGCCCCAGCCCATCCGGGTCGGCTCGTAATAGTTGGCGAACGAGAAATGATGCCGCGCGTCGAGCCAGCCGTGATTGGCATGGCCGAGCGTCGAAAACGGGCGGCGGTCGATCTTGGTGTCGGTAGCGATCATGGACTGTCTCCAATCTGTTGCAGCCAAGATAGGCGAAAAGATCACGACTTAAATGGAAACGGTAGAAACCTATCGTTTCAGCTGATAGCAGCGAAGCGCCACCTTTGGAGACCCGCCGATGCGCCTACCCGATCTCGAAGCCTGGGCGATCTTCGCGGCGATCGTGGAGCACCGCTCGTTCAGCGGCGCCGCCGACGCGATCGGGCTGAGCAAGGCGACGGTGTCGAAGGCGATCACCCGTCTCGAGGCGCATCTCGGCCAATCGCTGTTCCATCGAACCTCCCGTCGTCTCGCGCTCACTGAGGCGGGCAAGCCGCTCGCCGAACACGCTGCACGGATACTTGCCGAGGCGCTCGCCGCGGAGGAAGCGGCGCGCGATGGCGCTTCCGGGCATAGCGGGCGCATCCGCCTCGCGGCGCCGATGAGCTTCGGCATCACTAACGTCGCGCCGCTGGTCGCGGACTTCCTCGTCGCGCATCCGGGGATCGAGATCGACCTGCATTGCTCTGATGCTCGGGTCGACATCGTCGCCGAGGGCTTCGACATCGCCCTACGCATCGCCGACCTGCCCGACAGCTCGCTGCGCGCGCGGCGGCTGTGCGGCATCTCGACGCACCTGATCGCGTCGCCCGCCTATCTCGAAAAGCACGGCACCCCGACCCACGCAGCGCAGCTCGGCGAACACAAGCTGCTCGGCTACGCCAACGTCACCGGCCCATGGCGCTTCCGCGGCCCCGGCGATGCGGAGGTGGCGGTGCGCGCCGAAGGACCGCTGGTCGCCAACAGCGGCGAGGCGCTAATCCCCGCGATCCTCGCCGGGCTGGGCATCGCGCGCCTTCCCGGCTTCATCATCGGCCCCCACATCGCCGACGGCAGCGTCGTGCAGATCCTTGCCGATTGGGCGCCGGGCCCGATCGGGCTCCACCTGCTCACCCCGCCGAGCCCGTTGCGACCGGCGCGAGTCGAGGCGCTGATCACGTTTCTCGCGGCGAACCTGCGCGATCCGTGCGCGGAGGCGATCAGGGCCGCCTGACCGTCATCGCGGCGCCCGCATCAGCCACACGACCCGCCCGATCACTTCGACGGGCGCAGCAGGCATCGGCGGTGCGTCGGGATTGTCGCTGGTCGCGACCAGCCCTGCCGACCCCCGCGCGACTCGCTTGACCATCGTCGTGCCGTCGATGCGAATCACGAACACCTCGCCCCGCGCGCCCGGTAGACGTCGGGCCAGATCGACCACGATCAGGTCGCCATCGACCAGCCCCGGCTCCATCGACGAACCGCGCACCCGGATGATGCCCGCGCGCCCCTCGCTCAGCCCGAGCCGCGACGCGAGCGCAGGGTCGATCGCATCGGCGCCCACCACGATCTCGCCATCGACGAACGCCCCCGCGCCCGCCGACGCGGCGACGTCGAGCCGCGGCACGATGAAGCCACGCCGCGCCGGCTCGCCGCCCAGCACCCCCTCGTCCACCCCGAAGAAGTCCGCCAGCCGTCGCCGATCCTCGCGGTCGAGTGCACGCGGCGACCCGCGCGTCACGAACTGCTGCAGATACGCCGCGTTCCGCCCGAGCATCGCAGACAACGCCGCCAGGCTGGTGCCGCGCCCGATTGCCAGCGTCTTCAACGACGACCTAGGATCCTGCGTTTCCACGGGCGAATACCTAGCGTAGGAAATTTTCCTAGACAAGTTGGAGAATGGAACAGAACTAGAACATCGTCCGAGACTCGGGAGAAAGACGATGACGCCCTTGGTCAAGATCGACCGCTATCTACGCCGTACCCAGATGCCCCCGACCAAGTTCGGACGGCTCGCCGTCAACGATCCACGACTCGTCGGCGACCTCAAGCGGGGCCGCATCCCAGGGCCGAAGATGCTGGCGCGGATCGATGCCTTCATCGGGAACGACGGCGCATGATGCCCGCCCCCGTCACCGATGCCGCGGTGCTGCTAGTCCGCGCGCTCAGGATCTCCGCACGGGCGGCGGGCGCGGCGGTGGTCGTGTGCGCCACCGACGAGCGATCCTGGGCGAGCGCGATCTTTGCCGGCGTCCGTCACCGCATCGATCTGCAGGTTGACCAGAACACGGCTACAGACGACTGGCTGGCGGCGCTGCTCGAGGCCGATTTGCCATTGCGCGGCCATCTGGTCGCCGATTTGACCCTCGATCGGCATCCCGGTCAGGTCCGTCTGGAGGTGCTGACGATCGAGAACGACGACGCCTGACCTGGGCGGACCGTATGCCGGCAGCTTTGTAAATCGGCGCATGCGCCGCTACCCCCCGGTTATGACCAAAGTCACCTATCGCAGCTACCTCCGCCTGCCCGAACTTCTAGCGGTCCAGACCCCGCGTAGCGGCGTGCACGACGAACTGCTCTTCGTCACGATCCACCAGGCGTCGGAACTGTGGATGAAGCTCTGCCTCCACGAACTCGGCGAGGCGCGCCGCCGGATCGCTGCGGACGACCTCCAGCCAGCGCTCAAGATGATGGCGCGCGTCAGCCGCATCCAGGCGCAGCTGATCCAGTCATGGGAGGTCCTCGCGACGATGACCCCGGCCGACTACGCGACGATGCGCGGCTCGCTCGGCACCAGCTCGGGCTTCCAGTCCGACCAGTATCGCCAGCTTGAATTCGTCATGGGCAATCGCAACGCCGCGATGATCGCGATCTTCGACGAGGCCGATGTCCGCGAGCGGCTCGAAGACGAGCTCCGCCGCCCCAGCCTCTACGACGAGGCACTTCGCCTCCTCGCCCGCCGCGGCCTGCCGATCCCCGCCGACCGACTCGACCGCGATGTCGCTATCAGCGCCGGATCGTCACCCGAGGTCGAGGCGTGCTGGGCCACCGTCTACGGTGATCCCCACCGTTATTGGGACCTGTACGAGCTTGCCGAAAAGCTCGTGGACCTGGAATACCACCTCCAGCTTTGGCGGTTCAGCCACCTGAAGACGGTCGAGCGCGTGATCGGCTTCAAGACCGGCACCGGCGGCACCCCCGGCGTGCCCTACCTCGCCAAGGTCGTGGAGCAACGCTTCTTCCCCGAACTGCTCGATGTTCGTACGAGACTTTAGCTGATGACGCTGGTGTCGAAACCGACCTCGTCCAGCTGAACGGCCGCGGCCTGCCGAATTAACTGTGCACTCGCAGCAAAATCATTTTGATATATCGTAACACGGCGGCTAGGGAGCCCGGCGACAGGTTGCCTTCCCCGGAGTTCCCTCATGATCAAGCTCGTCCTCGCCAGCGGTGCTGCCCTTCTTGCCGTGCCCGCCTTCGCGCAATCGACCGCGCCCGGGACTGCAGAGCCCGACTCCAGGCGCGACATCATCATCACCGGGGTGGTCGAGACCAGCGAGCGCGACGTGTTGCAGGGCACCTCGGTGATCTCGGGCGCGGAACTCACCCGCAATCTGCGCCCAACGATCGGTGAGACGCTCGCCCGCCAGCCCGGCGTGTCCGCGACCTCGTTCGGCCCCAGTGCCTCGCGCCCGATCCTGCGCGGCTTCCAGGGCGAGCGCATCCGTGTACTCACCGACGGCATCGGCTCGATCGACGTCAGCAACACCAGCGTCGACCACGCCGTCATCATCGATCCGCTGCTCGCCGAGCGCGTCGAGGTGTTGCGCGGCCCCTCGGCGCTGTTGTTCGGTTCGTCGGCAGTCGGCGGCGTCGTCAATGTCATCGACACGCGCATCCCACGTACCGTCCCAACCAACGGCTATCGCCTCAACGGCATCGCCAATTTCGGGTCGGCCGCGACCGAGCGGTCGGGCGGCGCTGCAGGCGATGTCGCGGTCGGCGAACATCTCGTCCTCCACGCCGATGGATCGTACCTCAAGAGCGACGATCTGCGCACCGGCAAGGGCTATCTCCTCTCCCCCGCCGCGCGTGCTGCCGCGCTAAGCCAGGTCGGCCTGCCGCAGCCGGATACCGACGAGCCGATCGACTTCGCCGCCTCCGCCGCGCTCCGCAACCGCTTGCCGAATTCCGCCGCCGAGACCTGGACCGCTGGCGCCGGCGCATCGATCATCACCGACACCGGCAATCTCGGCGTGTCGTACAGCCATTACGACAGCCTCTATGGCGTCCCGATCCGCTTCGCGACCGCGGTCGGGCAGGAGCAGGAGGCGCCGCGCCTGTCGGTCGTCCAGAACCGGTTCGACCTGCGCGGCGAGGTCAAGACCGGCGGCGGCTTCCTGGATCGCATCCGCATCCGCGCCGGCCAGGCGAGCTACCGCCATTTCGAGCTGGAGGAGGACGGCAGCGTCGGCACCGCCTTCTACAACAAGGGGCTTGAGGGCCGACTCGAGCTGGTCCAGGCCAATCGCGGCGGCTGGCAGGGCGCGTCGGGCGTGCAATTCTTCAATCGCATCTTCAACGTGGTCGGCGACGAAGCCTTCCTGCCCAAGAACGAAACCAATCAAACCGGCTTCTTCACGCTGCAACAATATAGCAGCGGGGCGTTCCGCGCGGAGGGAGGCCTGCGCTACGAGACCACCGATCTCGCCGCGCGCACCCTGCCCGATGACGCGCGCTTCTTCCGCGGCAGCCGCCAGTTCGAGGCGGTGTCGGGCTCGCTCGGCGCCAGCTACGGCGTCACCGACGCGGTTCGGCTCGGCGTGAACCTGTCGCACACCGAACGCGCGCCGTCGGGCGAGGAACTGTTCGCCAACGGCGCGCATGCCGGCACCCAGGCATACGAACTCGGCAACCCCGACTTCAAGCTGGAGAAGAGCTGGGGCATCGAGGCGACCGCGCACGTCCATGGCGACGGCTTCAGCCTCGACGCATCGGCCTATTACAACCGCTTCAGCAACTACACCTCGGAGAACCAGGTCGACGTTGCCGTGTGCCAGGCGGCTGCGGCGCCGTCCGGCCGCGAGGTCGACCTGCCCTGCTTCCAATACCAGCAGCAGGACGCGACCTATTACGGGTTCGAAGCCGATGCCTCGGCACGGCTGGCGCGGATCGGCGGCTATACGATCAACGCCGACGTGCTCGGCGACTATGTCCGCGCCACGATCGTCGACCAGGGCCCGATCCCGCGCATCCCGCCCGCACGCGTGCTCGGCGGCATCGAGGCGCAAGGCGACGCGGCCAACGCCCGTGTCGAAGTCGAGCACGTCTTCCCGCAGAACCGCATCGCCCCGTTCGAGACGCGCACCGACGACTACACGATGGTCAACGCCTCGATCGGGTTCTCGCCGTTCGGCCAGGACAGCAAGACCAGCTTGTTGCTGTCGGCGAACAACATCTTCGACGTGGTGGCGCGGCGCCACGCCAGCTTCCTGAAGGATTTCGCGCCGCTGGCGGGCCGGGACATCCGCGTTACCCTGCGCTTCGGTCTCTAACTCACTCCTCCCCGCCAGGGGGAGGTGGCACCGCGAAGCGGTGACGGAGGGGGCCATCCCCGAGCGATACACTCGTGGCAAGCCCCCTCCACCATACGGCTGTCGCCGAACGGTCCCCCTCCCCGTGCCGGGGAGGAATGCGCACCCCCTTGCCCCGCCCCCCATCCGTCCGTACCGCGTTCTCAAAAGGAGATCATGATGGCCGGCATGGGCGCATTCGACTGGGCGGACCCGTTCCTGCTCGACGATCAGCTGAGCGAAGACGAGCGGATGATCCGCGATAGTGCGCGGGCTTACGCGGACGACAAGCTCGCGCCGCGGATCGTCGACGCGTTCCAGCACGAACATACCGATCCTGCGATCTTCCGCGAGATGGGCGAGCTCGGCCTGCTCGGCCCGACCATCCCGGAAGAATATGGCGGCGTCGGCGCCTCGTACGTCAGCTACGGCCTGGTCGCGCGCGAGGTAGAGCGGATCGACAGCGGCTATCGATCGATGATGAGCGTCCAGTCGAGCCTCGTCATGTACCCGATCAACGCGTTCGGATCGGAAGAACAGAAGCGCAAATACCTGCCGAAGCTCGCCAGCGGCGAATGGATCGGCTGTTTCGGCCTGACCGAGCCCGATGCGGGCTCCGATCCCGGCGGCATGAAGACCCGCGCGATCAAGACCGACAACGGCTATCTGCTGTCGGGCTCCAAGACCTGGATTTCGAACTCGCCGATCGCCGACGTGTTCGTGGTGTGGGCGAAGTCCGACGCGCATGGCGGCGGCATCCGCGGGTTCCTCCTCAAAAAGGGGATGAAGGGCCTGTCCGCGCCGAAGATCGAGGGCAAGCTCAGCCTGCGCGCCTCGGTCACCGGCATGATCATGATGGACGAGATCGAGCTCGGCGAGGACGCGTTGCTCCCCGACGTGCAGGGGCTGAAGGGTCCGTTCTCGTGCCTCAACCGTGCCCGCTACGGGATCAGCTGGGGCGCGCTCGGCGCCGCCGAATTCTGCTTCCACGCGGCGCGCCAATACGGCCTCGACCGCCAGCAGTTCGGCACGCCCCTTGCTGGCCGGCAGCTGTTCCAGAAGAAGCTCGCCGACATGGAGACCGAAATCGCGCTCGGCCTGCAGGCCTCGCTTCGCGTAGGTCGACTGATGGACGAGGGCCGCTTCGCGCCGGAGATGGTCTCGATCGTCAAGCGAAACAATGTCGGCAAGGCGCTCGATATCGCGCGGATGGCGCGCGACATGCACGGCGGCAACGGCATCTCGGGGGAATATCACGTCATGCGCCACCTGATGAACCTCGAAACGGTCAACACCTATGAGGGCGCGCACGACGTCCACGCCCTGATCCTCGGCCGCGCGATCACGGGGCTGGCGGCGTTCTGATGGACGTCCCGCTTCGCATCCCCTTCTACCACCCCGGCGAAGGCCGGGGCCCAGTTGGGAGACGCGACTTGGCTGACGCTGCGCACAATTACCAAGGCCTTCCCGACTGGGCCCCGGCCTCCGCCGGGGTAGTAGGAAAAGTGGCAGGGTGAGCAAACAGACCCCCCTCGCTGGCCTCAAAGTCCTAGAACTCGCGCGCATCCTCGCCGGGCCGTGGGCTGGACAGGTACTCGCCGATCTCGGCGCCGAGGTCACCAAGGTTGAAAGCCCCGCCGGCGACGATACCCGGACTTGGGGCCCACCCTTCGTCGACAATGGCGACGGCACGCGGGACGCGGCCTATTTCCACGCCTGCAACCGCGGCAAGACCTCGCTGGTGATCGACTTCACCACACCCGCCGGCCAGCAGCAGGTCCGCGATCTCGCTGCCGAAGCCGACGTACTGATCGAGAACTTCAAGGTTGGCGGACTCGCCAAATACGGGCTCGACTATGCGTCGCTGGCCGCGCTCAACCCGCGGCTGGTCTATTGCTCGATCACCGGCTTCGGCCAGGACGGCCCCTATGCGCCACGTGCAGGCTATGACTTCATTATCCAAGGCATGAGCGGGATGATGGACCTGACCGGCGAGCCCGACGGCGCGCCGCAGAAGATCGGCGTAGCGATGGCCGACATCGGCACCGGGCTCTACGCCGTGATCGCGATCCAGGCCGCGCTGGCGATGCGCGAACGCACCGGGCGCGGGCAGCAGATCGACATGGCGCTGCTCGATACGATGACCGGCATGCTCGCCAATCAGGCTGCGAACTACTTCGCGAGCGGCGTCACCCCGCCGCGGGTCGGCAACGCGCACCTCAACGTCTCGCCCTACGCGGTGTTCGAAACCGCAGACGGCTGGTTCATCCTCGCGGTCGGCAACGATGCGCAGTTCCGCCGCTTCTGCGCGGTGGCGGGGCTGGAGGTCGAGGCCACCGACCCGCGCTTCGCCACCAACGCCGGGCGGCTCGACCACCGCGAGCCGCTGTTCGCCGCGATCACCGAAGCGACGAAGCGCTTCGCGCGCGACGACCTGCTCGCGCGGCTCGAGGCGGCGGGCGTTCCCGCCGGGCCGATCAACACCGTCGCACAGGCGCTCGAAGACCCACAGGTCCGCGCCCGCGGCATGGTCGTGCCGGGCGACGCGATCGCAGGGTTGCGCACCCCGATCCGCTTCTCGGATGCCGACCTGGCCACCGGCCGCCCGGCGCCGCGGCTAGGATCGGGCGCGAAGCAAGGCTGACAACACCCGACTACACCACCCCGGCGAAGGCCGGGGCCCAGTCGCGGAACGATGATGGCGACGCGCAGCGCTCCGTTACATCCACCTCCGCAACTGGGCCCCGGCCTTCGCCGGGGTGGCGACCAAGGGATGAAGACGGGTCGACCATAACTTTTGTTGTGGCTCACCCGCTCCTCCCCTACCATCCCCCGCAGAGGGAGAGCCCAGCATGACCACGCCGCCGCTCCACGGCATCCGCATCGTCGAGCTCGCCGGGATCGGCCCCGGCCCGTTCTGCGGCATGATGCTCACCGATCACGGCGCCGAGGTCATCCGGATCGACCGCCCCGGCACCAGCGGTATCGCCGCCGCAGCGCTCGATCCGCTGCTCCGTTCGCGCCGCTCGATCGCGCTCGACCTCAAGCGCCCGGAGGCGATCGCCGCGGTCCGCCGGCTCGCGGCAGGCGCGGACGGCCTGATCGAGGGCTTCCGCCCCGGCGTCATGGAGCGGCTCGGGCTCGGTCCCGACATCCTCCACGCCGACAATCCACGGCTCGTCTACGGCCGCATGACCGGCTGGGGTCAGACCGGCCCGATGGCCGATCAGCCCGGCCACGACATCAACTATCTCGCCATTTCGGGCGCGCTCAACGCCTTTGGCCGCGCCGGCGCGAAGCCGACCCCGCCGATCAACATGGTCGCGGATTTCGGCGGCGGCGGGATGATGCTCGCCTTCGGGATGCTCGCCGCGCTGCTCCACGCCCAGCGCACCGGCGAGGGCCAGGTCGTCGATGCGGCGATGACCGACGGATCGGCGCTGCTGATGAGCATGATCTGGGGCTTCCGCGCCGCCGGCCTGTGGCGCGGTGACCGTGGCACCAACCTGCTCGATACCGGCGCGCATTTCTACGACACCTACGAGACCGCCGACGGCAAGTTCGTCGCGATCGGCGCGATCGAACCACAATTCTACACCGCGCTGCGCCGGGTCATGGCGCTCGACGACGACCGCTGGTCCGCGCAGATGAACCCGAAGGCCTGGCCGGCGCTGAAGGCCGACCTCACGGCGCAGTTCAGGACCCGCACCCGCGACGCCTGGGTAGAGGCGTTCGCGGGGCACGAGGTCTGCTTCGCCCCCGTGCTCGACTTCGACGAAGCCGCCGCCGATCCGCACAACCAGGCGCGCGGCACGCTGGTCGAGGCCGGCGGCGTCGTCCAGCCCGCCCCCGCCCCGCGCTATTCCGCCAGCCCGACCGTCGCACCCATGATGCCCGCCGATCGCGACGACGCCGCGGTGCTGCGCGACTTCGGCTTCGACCCTGCCGAGATCGCCGCGCTCGGCCATTGACGCCTGTTCAACCGCCACGCGCCTCGGCTAGGACACCGCGATGACGCGCTTCACGGTCAACAATCAGCCGGTCGAATACCGGCTCGACCCGGCGACCCCGCTGCTCTGGGCGCTCCGCGACGCCTCGAACCTCACCGGCACTAAATATGGCTGCGGCACCGGCCATTGCGGCGCCTGCACCGTCGACATCGACGGCGCCGCGCGACGATCCTGCCGCATCGCGATCGGCAGCATCGAAGGCAGCTTCGTCACCACGATCGAAGGGCTGTCGCGCGAACGCAACCACCCCGTGCAGCTTGCCTTCATCGCCAACAACGTGTCCCAATGCGGCTTCTGCATCCCCGGCTTCATCATGGCCGCCGCAGCGCTGATCAAGAAGACCCCCGACCCCAGCGAGGACGCTATCCGGCAGGGTCTCACCAACATCTGCCGCTGCGGCATCTACCCGCGGGTCGTCGAGGCCGTGCAGCTCGCCGCCCGCGCCACCCGCGGCGAAGACATTATCCCCACCGGCGCCCGCCCCGGCATCGACCCCGCCGACGCCGCGCGCGCGGTGCCGGCGCTCGTGCCGGGAAAGTGAAGCGCGGCCAGTGATCCCGCTTGTCTGCCGCTCGTCCTGATTAAAGCCGCGAGCGATGCCGGGAGAATGATGCGCTGCCACCGATCGCGCTCCTCCACCGTTCGTCCTGAGTAGGGATCGAGTAGCCGCGAAGCGGCGTATCGAGGGCCCGTATCGAAGGGCAGGTTGGCGCGTGGAACCTGTGCTTCGATACGAGCCCTCGATACGCTCCTTGCAGGAGCTACTCGGTCCTTACTCAGCACGAACGGATAGATGTGAGGCGACGCTCACCAGGCCTTCCGCCGCGGCGTGCCGCCTCGCTGAAACATGCTCATCCAAGCGACAAAACGCATCCGAACGCCGCCCTCCCGCGTAGCTTCGAACGGGATCTTACCGGCGGAACAACGACTTGAGACCTGAAGCACAACAACGAGAGCGCCCCCTGCTCGACAGCGACCCGGCCTATAACGACCTGGCCGCGGTCTTTGCGCCCGCGCGCAACGCCAAGACCCACACCCGTGATCTCGCGGCGATGCCGGTAAAGGGCCGCACCACCCGCGGCGCCGTCGTCAGCGCCTTCGCTCTGGTCGCTATGCTCGCTGGCCTCGCCGGTCTGGCGGCCTCGCACTACGCGGTCACCTCCGTGCCCGTGCCGCGGCCGGCGCCAGCGTCTCCCATAGCCACACCGATCGCCGCCAAGCCACAAGCGACCCCCGCCCCGAGGCCCACGCCCGCGGTCCAGGCAGCCTTACCCGCACTCATCAAGCTGGCGCTCTCCCGCCCCCCTAGCCTCCCGCCGGTCGGACCACGCCCGGGGCCGCGCACGCTCTCCCCGCCCCCGCTCGCCTTCGTCGAGCCCCCCGCCTTGGTCGAGCCTTCCCGCTCGCAACCGACCCCGCACCTCACCGGCCTCGCACTGAAGCGCGCGCTCGCGCAGGACGTGATCGACACCCGCAAGCTCAACATGGGCGTGATCCGCGACTTGCCCGTCTCTCCCCCCGCCGCCGCTACCCGCCAACGCTGAACCGCCAGCTTTCGCAATGCTGACGAAGGGGTTCAGACATGCGACACTGCCGGGGGCGCACAATCAGGCATCATCGGGGCCGGCTCGTGCGCCGGCGGGAGTGAGAACGACCATGAAGACCTTGATCAAGGCACTGCTCGGCGCATCCATGCTGATGCCCATCGCGGCACAAGCCCAGCAGGAGGACCGCCGCGAACGCCGCATGGAGATGCGCGCCGAGCGCGCCGAGCGTGGCGATCGCGGCGGCGGGTTCGAACCGCGCGCTCCCCGCCAGGTTCAAGCGCAGGCGCAAGTCGAGGCACCGGCCCCCGTCAGGGCGGCACCGCAACTCCGCAACCGCGACGGCGGCGATCGCCTCCAGTATCGCGCTGGCGCGCAGGCCCAGACCGGCACCCAGTGGCAGCAGCGCCGCGACGCCGGCGGCGACCTGCGCGAACAGCGTCGCTCCGCAATCCGCCAGAACCTGGGGCAGCAATTCGGCGGCAACGGTTCCCGCGACGACCGGGGCGACGCTCGCCGCGAGTACCGCCCCGACAACGGCGCCGGCTTCCGCGGCGATCGCGCCGATCGCAGGGTCGATCGTCGGGACGACCGTCGTGATTATCGCGGCAACGGCCGGAACGATCGTCAGGACGTCGCGCGCGATCGCCAGCGCGGCCAATGGGATCGCAACCGCAGCTATGCCGGCCGCAACGGTTACGGGAACAGCTTCGGCGGCAATGGCTTCGGCGGCAATAGCTTCGACCAGCGTCAGGGGTGGAACCGCGGCTGGCGCAACGACGACCGCTACGACTGGAACCGCTATCGCAGCGGCAATTCCAGCCTGTACCGCCTGCCGCGATATTATGCGCCGAACGGCTGGGGCAACGGCTATCGCCGCTTCTCGGTCGGGATCACGCTGTCGTCGGTCCTGTGGGACCAGAACTACTGGATCGACGATCCCTGGTCCTATCGTCTGCCTGAGGCATATGGTCCGTATCGCTGGGTCCGCTACTATGACGACGCGCTGCTTGTCGATATCGGCAGCGGCCAGGTCGTCGATACGGTCTACGACATCTTCTACTGATCGACCTTGCAGCAGGGCCCGGCATCGCCGCCGGGCCCTTGCCTTTGCACGGCACGCTTGCCACGTCGCTGACGATGTTCGCCCGCAAAGCCCCCGCCGCCAACGCGCCTGACAAGCACCGTGCCCGCATCGGCGCAGAGGTCGCCCGGCGCCTCGAGGCCGATCCGCGCATCCGCCGCGCGGACACCGATTTCGCCCAGGTCTATCTGTACGACGCCTTCCTCGACGTCGCGCAATGCAAGCGCATGATCGCGCTGATCGACGCTGGCCGCCGCCCGTCCACCCTGCTGTCCGACCGCGCCGGCACCGGCTTCCGCACCAGCGAGAGCTGCGACCTGGAACGCTGGTCGCCGGAGGTCCGGCCGGTCGACGAATCGATCGCCCTCCTGCTTGGCATTGACCCGGACCACGGCGAGACCATCCAGGGCCAACGCTACGCGCCCGGCCAGCAATTCCGCACCCATCACGACTATTTCCACGAGGGCGAGAGCTACTGGGAGACGATGAAGAAGTCGGGCGGCCAGCGAACCTGGACCGCGATGATCTACCTCAACGACGTCGAGGAGGGCGGCGCGACCTGGTTCCCCCAGGCCGGCCTGCGCATCGCCCCCAAGCGCGGCCAACTGCTCGCCTGGAACAACATGAAGCCCGACGGCAGCCCCAACGAGCGCACCATCCACGAAGGCACCGCGGTGGTCGCGGGCACGAAATACATCGTGACGAAGTGGTTCCGCGAGCAATCCTGGATCAAGCGGTAGGGTTCGCCTCCGCTTCGCGGGCAAGAAGATCGCAAAAGAACTACCGTCCCCTTCCATCCTCCGTCACCCCGGACTCGATCGGGGTCCCGCTAGTCCGCCCGAGCTAAAGCATTCTTCGGCAGGAGGGAGCCGGATGAAGTCGGTGCTTACACCGTTGCGACAGGTACAGCCTTGTGTCCCCGCGAAGGCGGGGACCCAGTACTGGGCTCCCGCCTTCGCGGGGACACAAACAGGGCGCGTCAAAATCGCGACTTTTCGCCTTCGCCTCCGAACGAGGTGATCGACGATCGGGTCCGGGGTGACGAGGTCCACTGCGCAGAGATCGCGCATCAGCGGCAGAGGAGGACGGCGTCGGCTCCCGCGACCCGGCACCGATCACTACCCTGTCCTACAAGCCCGCACCCTGCCACATCCGCCACATGCCCGCCGATGACCGCCGCTACCCGCCACGCCTGCATTCTGCTCCCACCGGCCCACCTCCCGCGCACGCGTATAGGTGTGACTTTTGTGACTTTTCCCGCCCAGCCTCTATGAGCGCCCGATGACTTCCGTCCTCGGCATCACCCGCTCGATCCTCGGCCAACCCTGGCGGTGGCGCGCACTCGCCGCCGATGCGCGCGATGGGTTCGGCGGAGACGACCTCGTCACCCAGCTTCTCCTCTCCCGCGGCGCATTGCGCGAGACGCTCGATCAGCACCGCACTCCGTCGATCCGTGGGTTCATGCCCGATCCGTCGATCTTCCGCGACATGGACCGTGCCGCCGATCGCCTTGCCGACGCGGTACAGGCGGGCGAGAGCGTCGCGGTGTTCGGCGATTACGACGTCGACGGCGCCACCTCCGCCGCGCTGATGATCCTCGTCCTGCGCGATCTCGGGATCGAGGCCCGCCCCTACATCCCCGATCGCCTGCTCGAAGGCTATGGCCCCTCGGGCGAAGCGCTGGTCCGCCTCGCCACCGAAGGCGCCTCGTTGATCGTCACCGTCGATTGCGGCGCGCAGGCATTCGAGGCGCTCGCGATGGCGCACGCCGCGCCGGTCGACGTCATCGTCGTCGATCATCATAAATGCGCCGCCGCGCTGCCGGTCGCGCATTCGCTGGTCAATCCCAACCGCCTCGACGAGACCGACGGCGCTGCTCACGGCCATCTTGCCGCGGTCGGCGTCTGCTTCCTGCTCGCCGCCGCGCTGGTCCGTACCTTGCGCGCCCGCGGCTATTTTGCCGGTCGCGCCGAGCCGCGTCTGATCGACCTGCTCGACATCGTCGCGCTCGGCACCGTCGCCGACGTGGCGCAGCTCCGCGGCCTCAATCGCGCCTTCGTCTCGCAAGGACTGAAGGTCATGGCGCAACGCCGCAACATCGGGCTCGCGGCGCTGATCGAGGCGTCCCGGCTCACCCGCGCGCCGACCGCGACAGATCTCGGCTTCGCGCTCGGACCGCGGATCAACGCCGGCGGTCGCGTCGGCCGCGCCGATCTCGGCGTCCGGCTGCTCACCACGCGCGATCCAATTGAGGCCGGCGTCATCGCCGCCGAGCTCGACCGCCTCAACGACGAACGCCGCCAGATCGAGGGCAACGTCCAGGAAGCCGCCGAGGCGCTCGCCGAGGGCGATCGCCGGATCGCGGTCGTCGCCGGGTTCGGCTGGCACCCCGGGGTGATCGGCATCGTCGCCGGGCGGCTGAAGGAGAAGCTCGGCCGCCCCGCGATCGTCATCGCGGTCGATGAACACGGCGTTGGCAAGGGATCGGGTCGATCGATCCCGGGCATTGACCTCGGCGGTGCGGTGCTCGCCGCCAAAGATCACGGACTGCTGGTCGCCGGCGGCGGCCACGCGATGGCCGCCGGGCTAACCATCGCCGCCGACGAGATCCCCGCCTTCGCCGACTTCCTCGAAACCCGCCTCGCGGAAGCGGTCGATGTCGCCCGCGGCGACCGTGCGCTGCTGCTCGACGCGGTCCTCGCGCCGGGCGGGGTCAACCCAGCCCTCGTCGAATCGCTCGAGGTCGGCGGCCCCTACGGCATGGGCTGGCCCTCCCCCCGCATCGCCGCGGGCCCGGTGCGCGTCGTGAAGGCGGACATCGTCGGCAACGGCCATGTCCGCGCGATCGTCGCGGGCGACGACGGCCGCAGTCTGAAGGCGATGGCGTTCCGCTCCGCCGAGACCGCGCTCGGCCAGGCGCTGCTCGGCGCCGCCCCGCATCGCCGCCTATGGCTCGCCGGCCGCGCCAAGATCGACGACTGGGCCAGCCGCCCCGCCGCCGAACTCCACCTCGACGACGCCGCCTGGGCCGAATGATCGACTTGACCCCCCGCCCGACCTCGCCTAACCGGCATCCACCGGCGCAGGCCCCTTCGTCTAGCGGTTAGGACGCGGCCCTTTCACGGCTGAAGCACGGGTTCGATTCCCGTAGGGGTCACCAGTCGCAGAACGACTTAGGTGTGTTCGGTCTGCCTCCGCTGATTATTTGTTGAATATCCGCATGCGGACTACCTCAATTCTCCGCGGATTTCAGCCCCCGACCGTCGCGTGTGCGACAACAGCACTTAGGCGCGCGCCAGAAAAATCATCTATCTTGCAGTTGATGATCGATTTGCATGTCGTTCGAGGGTTCGCAAAAGAGCGGCACTGCAAGCGAGGGACGGGCCGGTAGCAGATTGCCTCAAGTCGGTGCGGCCGATAGGCTGGAAGAAATAGGGGAAGGTTGCAGATGAATAAGCGCCAAGTATTGGCCGCGGCTCTGGCTGTCATGCCGATCACTTCGGCACAAGCTCAAACGGCGCCCGGGTCAGCTGCGGTTGACATGAAAGCGATGGGCGGCGACGCGGCAGATCGGTGGCTCGATCTTCAGAGAAATTATAAGAGGTTGGACGACCAGATTGAAGGCCCTGCGCGCCTGGCGCGTTCCAAACCCGCTAAACCGAAAGACGTCTCGCAAGGACGAGAAGTCCGTGACGCGGCAGGTCTGGTCGTGGGTACGATCACCAAGGTCGATAACGGCTTTGCAGTAGTATCGGGCCTACTCGGTAGCGTGGAGGTAGACGTGAAATCGTTCGCCAAGAACAGGCATGGCCTACTGATTAACTTGGCTAAGTCCAAGATCGACACGATGATGGTGAGGAAAATGCCTGTCTTATCGGCGGGCAAGCCGGATGCCATGCGCAAAACAGCGAAGCTTATCCCGCTGGCGACGGTTCAAGACCAGAACGAGGTTATAGTTAAGGGTGATGGGATCATCCGCGTTGGCATCAATGGCAAACTGGCCGCACTTAGGATTGATCCCGCAGCTCCGGGCATTCCACTCATCAGACGGCAGCTGGCAGCAAAGGCCGGTTCGAAAATGAAGCGCGGGTCTCCCGACGATATTAGCTATCTTGTCGGCCGGACGCTGGTGCCGGTTCGCAGCCAATCCGTAAAAGTGGATTTTGGCCGCGGTGTCGCCAAAACCCGTGTTGGTTGGAGTGAAGTGCCTTTTCTGGACGGCGCTGACGGGAGTGTCGGACCCGGCGGCTTCTTAGAAGAAATCGTCCGCTTCGTGTTGCGCGATGCGATGCCTGGCGAGAAAACAATTGCCCTTCCGATGGAAAGGGATGCCCTATCGTCTGGGGCTGCGGGCCAGCTGAGCGCCATCTTTGGACTAATCGCAGTCGAGGGTAAGCCGATGCGGGTGTGCTTCGATCCGCATCACGCACGCTCGCTCGTGACAGCAGGCGCTGGTCGACGACTTGCTCGGCAGAACGGGGGCGTAATCTCAGGAGACGCTGTGCCGACAGAGATTTTCTTCGGCGTCCGCCGGCCCGTGCGAACGCTTACTTTGCAACAGCCACTTCAACTCGGAACGCTCGCGATCGGCAGCTTAGGTATTCGGACGAGTGACCGATCATCCGTGGCCAGCGTACCAGGAGAGAGCGGCGATCCGGAGGACATCGTCGTTACCGCAAAGGGCAACAAGCGCGACCCCCGTAGCGACACGCTTTCGCTGGGCAGCGATTACCTTTCACGCTGCTCCTCGATCGTTTTCGACCGAAAAAAGCGAGTAATTGAGTTGACCTGTGCGTGAACGACCGAGCCTCCAACTAGCGCCGAGATTGATCGATCAAGCAGCGATGGTCGCGGTGGCGAGGAACTCCTAGGAAAGCTCTATACCGATTTTGTTCATGCCACCGGTGACGGCGAACGGGCGGCTGCTGGTGGCGGTCATATCTGCTCCTAGTGCCTGGTGATCAGCGGACCGGCGCAAACGAGAAAAGCTGCGTGCGGATCGAGGCGGACGCGCCTGGCTTGAACCAGTTGGTGTCCTGGATGTGGCTGGCGGTGACATACATTAGGCCGTCCGGACCTTCGGAGAAGGTGTCCGGCCACCGCAGCCGCCGGTCGGTCAGCACGGTCTCCACAGTCGTGCCACTTAGCCGCTTGATCGAATAGTCGGTCGGCGAGGTCAGGTAGAGCACGCCCGCCTTGCTCATCCACAAGCCATCCGCGACATGGGTCGTGGCGACGCGCCGGACCCCGGTGGCGCGCTGCGCGTCGGGGACATCCTGACGCAGCAGATCGGTGTCGATTGAATAGAGGGTGTGGCCGGTGAGGGCCTGAAAGAACAGCGTCTTACCGTCGTTCGAGATCGCGATGCCGTCGGCGGCGAACATCGGCTGGCGGCCGTCAGGGCGGCGCAGCGGCTTGCCGTCGAGTGCCACCATCACCGATTTGTCGACCTGAGTGGAAGGATGTCCGTCGAGCGCGCGCCAGCTCGTGCCGCTTTCCAGATCGACGACGATGATCGCACCGCGCGCACCGCTATCGGTGATGTAGCCGATGCGGCCGTCGGGCGAGAACCGGATGTCGTTGAGGTAGGTACCCTGCAGCGCGACGTCCTCGGGAACTGGGATCACCTTCGCCACCATGTTCGATCGAAGGTCGACCTTCACCAGCTTGGGTGCGCCCGGCATGATCTTCTCGTTCCCCGGCGCGCCCGGATCGAGCACCCAAAGATTGCCATGGCCGTCCGGGACGATCGACTGCACGCACACGAAATGATCGGCAACGCCCAGTTCGTTGGCCCGGGCGTTCCGCCATCCGTTCCACTTGGCATCGGGATAGGGCCTGAGCGACCCGTCGTTCATCACCTCCGCGACAGAGATCGGCGCGTCATCGGTCCAGCGCGGAAAGTTGACGAAACGGCGTCCGTCGGTGGTGACGGCAACGCCTGTCACCTGATGATCGAAGCTCGCTACCTGGGTCAGCGGAGCAGCGGCGCGTTGCGCGATCGCCGCAGTCCCGGCGAGCAAGGTGAGAATGCCCACACCTGCAAGAACATGTAATCGCTTCATCGATTGTCCTTAACTTTGCTCGCTGCGGAGCAGCATCTCCCGTCGTCAAGCGTGCTGACGTCTCATCTCGCAAACTGCCTTGCGCCAATTTCGTGCCTATTGTTTCGGACTCGGCTCATCATTTTGTACGGAAGAACGAACGTTCGCTTGTTCAACAATGGCAATTTTCGGCGAGGCGAGGTGGGAGCAGCGGGTGATGGAGGCCAACTTCCGCTACGAGGACGATGCAGAGCCTATCCGATGTCCCTCACGGGGAGTTAGCCGCGTCGATCGGGCTGAAGGGCAACATTCTCGACGATCCGAGACGGCTGATGTGGGCTTGCTGCCACGTCGCTGACTGAACGTTCGTCGCGCTGGACATGACTAGCAACGGCGAACGCTCGCTTTCCAGCGACATCAGCGATTCGGAACAGAAGCAGGCACTTATCTCTTTAAGTGATGATCTTCTTGGGAGCTATGAGCATGACCGACACCACGCGCCGCACATTCGTGGCCGGGGCAGCAATGACCGCCAGTGCTCTTGCCGCGACGACCGCCAAGGCCGCGACACAGACCGGCGGCGGTACTGCCGCGACGACGCCTGTTGCCGCCGCCTATCCCAAGCCCCCTTACCCTGTACAGCGGCAGCCTTGGCCAGGTCTTGCCTCCAAGATGACGCCGCGGCCGGATCATGGAGAAACGAGCTACAAGGGTTCGGGCAAGCTTGCGGGCAAGAAAGCCCTGATTACCGGTGGGGACAGCGGCATCGGCCGCGCTGCAGCCATCGCTTATGCGCGCGAAGGCGCAGACGTCGCGATAAACTACCTTCCGGCCGAAGAACCTGACGCCCGCGAGGTCATTGCGTTGATCCGCGCAGAAGGTCGCAAGGCGGTCGCTCTCCCGGGAGATCTGCGGAGCGAGCGGTTTTGCCGTCAACTGGTGCAACAAGCGAGCGAGCAGCTCGGCGGGCTCGATATCCTGATCAACAATGCGGCTCGTCAGCAAACCCGTCCGAATATAGCGGCGATTTCAAGCCAGGATTTCGACGATACACTGAAGACCAATGTCTACGCGCCTTTCTGGCTGACCAAGGCAGCACTCGAACGCATGAGTGCGGGCGCGGTCATCGTAAACACCTCGTCTGAACAGGCCGGCGATCCATCGCCTGACATCGTCGATTACGCCCTCACCCGCGCCGCGGTGCTGAATTTTACCAAGAGCATGGCCAAGCAGCTCGCCAGCCGCGGTATCCGCGTCAACGCGGTTGCGCCGGGTCCGTTCTGGACACCGCTTCAAGTCAGCGGTGGGGCGACGCCCGAGAAGTTACGAAACTTCGGCGGCGACTCGCCGATGGCGCGGGCAGGTCAGCCTGCCGAGATCGCAGCACTCTACGTTGCCGCAGCCGACCCCGCGTTGAGCTATTCGACCGGACAAATCTTCGGCTCGACCGGCGGGAACGGTCAGCCAGCCTGACCGAGCGTGCCGCAAGCCGAGGTGGGTCAGCGCAGTCAGAGGTGGCTTAATCCAGTTTGGAACAACAAAGTCAGCGTCACGGAATCGAAAAGCGCGATGATGATCGATCTAGCAAGCTCAGCCGAGCAGACAGATGACCGCTTTGCGTTTTTCGATTGCAAGTTGATGCTTCATTTTCGAAAGTTCCGATCGACAGGCATGATCGTACATCTGCCGGCGACTATCACCACGCGAGCGCGGGCAATTTAAGGTTGCAGGATCCTGCTAAGATTCGTCGCGTCGAGGCCGCAGACCTATTTCGGACCGCGCTACACGCTGCTCTAGCGCTTAGGCGTTGTACGTCGGCAGGTTCCCCGACCGAAGGCGCCGAAACGTTCGCGCTAGACGGGTACAATCTCTCCCGTCTAGCCTAGCCGCAATGACGAGGTTTCTGCGCACACCGCCAATAGCCGTCGCGGCAGCCGCGCTCGTCGCCGGATGCAACAGACACCAATCTGCGCTGGCCCCCTTCGGTGCGGAGGCGGAGGGCATTAGATCGATCACGATCGCCCTGGTCGTTGGCGCGGTGGTCATCGCCGCTTCGGTCGCTGCGCTCGCGCGGCATGCGACGCGCGCTCCCCAAGGACAGTTGACGACCGACGGCGGGATGCGGCTGATTCTTTGGCTCGGCGGCATCGTACCAGCGGCCGTACTGGCGGCGCTGTTGATCTACTCCCTTCCCACCATGAGGCCGCGCACGGTGAACGCGGCCGACCTCCGGATCCAGGCGGTGGGCGAACAGTTCTGGTTTCGCGTGCGGTACCGCGCGCCGGGCGCGGCCGTCGTGGCGGCCGCTAACGAGGTTCGCGTCCCGGTCGGGCGCACGGTGCTGTTCGAGCTCAGCGGCGGCGACGTGATCCACAGCTTCTGGATCCCTGGCTTGGCGGGAAAGATGGACATGATCCCCGGCCGGGTGAACCGCTTGCCGGTATTAGCGACAAAGGCCGGACGCTATCGCGGCGTTTGTACCGAATTCTGCGGGCTTTCTCATGCGCTGATGGCGTTCGAGGTCGTCGCGATGCCGCCCGCTGATTTCGATCGTTGGCTGGCCGCGCAGCGGCGTCCCGCGCTCGCATCTTCCTCACGCGGTCGGGCGCTCTTCGACAGCTATGGCTGTGGCGGCTGTCATGCGATCCGGGGCCATGGCCCAGCGAGCACGATCGGACCCGACCTCACCCATTTCGGTGACCGCCGAACCGTCGGCGCAGGCATCCTGCCGCAAACGGAGGCCGCGGTAGCGAGCTTCATCCGCCATCCGGAAGACGTCAAGCCCGGTGTCCGCATGCCCGCCTTCGCGCACATGCCAGCCCGCGACGCGACGCTTATCGCCCGCTATCTGAAGGAGCTCAGGTGACCGCGCCCGACCAGAACGATCCCATGGTCCGCGCGGGCCAGGAGGAGCGGTTGCGTGCGGTCTGGGCGGCGCCGACCGGCTGGCTGCGACGCTGGAGCGACACCAACAACAATGTCGTCGGCGTCTGGTACGTGCTGACCGCCTTCTCGTTCATGCTCTTCGCCGGCGTGCTGGCGCTGATCATGCGCACTCAGCTCGCGGCGCCGATGAACGAGCTCGTCACCGCCAACACGTACAACCAGCTGTTCACGCTGCATGGCTCGATGATGATGTTCCTGTTCGCCGTCCCGATGTTCGAGGCGGTGTCGATCATCCTCCTGCCGCAGCTGCTTGGCGCACGCGACCTGCCCTTCCCGCGCCTCTCGGCTTTCGGCTATTGGAGCTTCCTGATCGGCGGCGTGTTCGTATCCGGGTCGATCTTCTTCGACGCCGCGCCGGACGGCGGCTGGTTCATGTACCCACCGCTGACGACCCGCACCGACCTGTCTGGGCTTGGCGCCGACATCTGGATGCTGGGGCTGTCTTTCATCGAGGTCTCGTCTGTCGCGGCGGCGGTGGAACTGATCGTGGGCGTGCTCAAATGCCGTCCGCCGGGCATGCGTCTCAACCTGATGCCGCTCTACGCCTGGTATATCCTGGTCGTCGCGGTGATGATCCTGTTCGCGTTCCCGCCGCTGATCGCGGGAGACATCCTGTTCGAGATGGAGCGTTTGCTCGGCTGGCCGTTCTTCGACGCGGCCAAGGGCGGGGATCCTTTGCTGTGGCAGCACCTGTTCTGGATCTTCGGGCACCCCGAGGTTTACATCGTGTTCCTGCCGTCGATCGCCCTGTTCGCGATGCTGATTCCGACGTTCGCGCGCATCCACCTGCTCGGCTATCCCTGGATCGTGCTGGCGGCGGTCGGGACCGCGTTTCTGAGTTTCGGCTTGTGGGTGCACCACATGTTCGCGACCGGGCTGCCGAAGATCAGCCTCGCGTTCTTTTCCGCAGCATCCGAAGCGGTGGTGATCCCGACGGGCGTGCAGATCTTCGCTTTCATCGCGACATTGTGGGCGGGGCGTGTCGTCTGGTCGACGCCGCTGCTCTATGCGACCGGCAGCCTCGCCATCTTTGTCATCGGCGGGCTTACCGGGGTGATGGTCGCGGTGGCGCCGTTCGACTGGCAGGCACACGACACGTATTTCGTCGTCGCGCACCTTCACTATGTGCTGATCGGTGGCACGGTGATGCCGCTGTTCGCCGGACTCTACTATTACTGGCCGCTGGTCACGGGGAAGAAGCTGTCCGACCGGCTCGGCCGCACCGCCTTCTGGATGCTGTTCGCGGGTGCGAACCTGACCTTCTTCCCGATGCATTTCTCGGGGCTGGAGGGCATGCCGCGCCGGGTTTTCACCTATCCGGCGGAGCTAAACATCGGCTGGCTCAATCTCGCTTCGACCTTGGGCGCGTATTTGTTCGCGGCTGGCGTCGCGGTGGTCGTCCTCGACCTCGCGCTTTCCCCCCGCCGCGCCAAGGGAAAGCGCAATCCGTGGGACGCTGGGACGCTCGAATGGCTGGCGCTGCCCGAGGACGAGAACTGGGGCATCCGATCGGTGCCGTTGATCGAGACGCGCTATCCGATCTGGGACCAGCCCGATTTCGTGCGCAAGGTCGATGAAGGCCGCTTCTTCCTTCCCGACGCGGAGGAAGGACGGCGCGAAACGATGGTCACCTCGGTGCTGGACGCCCGACCTAAACTGGTCATCCGTCTCGGCACGCCGAGCTTCCTGCCGATGCTGACGGCGATGGCCCTCGGCGGCGTTTTCATCCTGACGACGTATCATTTCTACTGGACCGCCCTGCTGAGCGGCGTGGCAACGATCGGGTTGGTCCTGCGCTGGTTGTGGACCACTGCCGAGATCCCCGAAAAGCCGATGAAGGCGATCGGGCATGGCCTCGAGGTGCCGCTCTACGTCTCCGGCCCGGTCGCGCCGGGCTGGTGGGCGATGTTCATCACGATGATGGCGGACGCTACGGCTTTTTCGGGGCTGGTGTTCGGCTATTATTTCTACTGGACTGCCCGCCCCGACTTCCCACCCGCAGGGCCGGGGCTGAACGGCCCGGGCGCATTCTGGCCGATGATGGCTTTGGCATTCGCGCTAGCGGGCTGGGCCGCGACGCTGGCCGCCCGCGAGATCAACAAGCGGGGCGGGGTAGCGGCCGCACGCCTGCTCCTCGCGGCTGGAATCGTTCTTTCCCTTGGAGGCGCGGCGGCGGGGCTCGCTGGCCCGTGGGCGAGCGGTCTCGATCCGGCTCTCCACGCCTATCCGGCAATCGTTTGGACGCTAGCCGGTTGGGCCGCCGCGCATTCGGTGACGGGAGCGATCATGCAAGGCTACACGCTGGCACGCAGCCTGGCGGGGCGAATGACCCCGACCCACGATGCTGATCTGCGAAACATCACGGTGTTCCAACACTTCATGGCGCTCACTGCTTTGGTCGCGTTCCCGACGATCGGTCTGTTCCCGGGGGTGGCGTGAAGCCCGGCCTACCCGAACGCGTCCGCGGGCTTAAGGCCACGCTGTGGACGCTGATCGTGCCGCCGACTGTTTGGGCGGCGCACTTTCTCTTCGCCTATCTGTGGGTATCTGTGCAGTGCGCCAAAACCGGCGGGTTCTCGCGCTTCCCATTAGTCTTCTGGGGTGGCACCGCGCTCGCGCTCGTCGTGATCCTGGCTTCGGGGATCATTGCCCTCGTCCAGTCGTGCACGCCGGGAACGGCACCGCCGCACGAGCATGGTACAGACAGCGACCGGCTTCGCTTCATCGCCTATTCCACGATGCTGCTGTCAGGGCTCAGCTTCGTCGCAGTCGTGTTCACCGCCCTGCCCGTTCTGTTCATCGGCGACTGCCGGTGAGGCGCGCGAGCCTCATCGCGGGCACGGTCCTATTGCCTTTCGGCTGGGCGTCCGCCGGCGGTGGAGGCATGACCGGGCACATGGTCGGCCATATGCTGGCTGTCGCGGTCGCAGCGCCGCTGCTCGCCTGGGGGCTGGGCGGGACGCTGCTCGACCCGGCGATGCGTTGGCCGCGGCTGGTGACGCCGCTCGCCATGTCGCTGGCCGAGTTGGTCGTGGTCTGGGGTTGGCACCTGCCACCCGCGCGCGCGCTGGCGCAGTCGTCCTTCGCAGGGCTCGTCGCGGAGCAGGCGATGTTCCTCGCCGCTGGACTGCTGCTCTGGGCCGCGGTGCTTGGAACAGGAGCCGAACGCCGCGCGGCCGGAGTCGCCGCATTGTTACTGACGACCATGCACATGACCTTGCTGGGCGCGCTGATCGCGCTGGCACCCCGCCCGCTCTACGCGAGCATGGCGCATGGGCCGAATGCGCTAGACGACCAGCAACTGGGCGGAGTCGTCATGCTGCTGGTCGGCGCAGGCAGCTATCTGGTCGGCGCGTTGGCGATGCTCGGCACCATCCTGTCCGGTCGGGAGGAACGGTCGTGACCGTTCGCGTGACGTGGGTCCGTGTCGTCATGACGCTTCTCGGATTGATCGCGGCAGGGATGCTGGTCGCCTGGTCCGGGTTCGTACCGATCGCCGCGTCCTCCGGGCATTGGAAGATCACCGACTGGTTCCTGCACTGGACGATGCGCAACGCCGTCAAGACCCAGTCGGCCCTCACCACCCCCAAGGACGTGATCGCCAGCCAGGAGCTGGTCAGCGCCGCCGGCCATTTCGCCCAGAGCTGCGCGTCGTGTCACGGCGCGCCGGGGGTCCGGCCGCTTCCGGTCATGCAGGCGGCGACACCGCCCGCGCCGAACCTCCAGATCAACGCCAAGCAATGGACCGATCGCCACCTCTACTGGATCCTCGAACATGGGGTTAAGTTCAGCGGCATGCCGGCTTGGGCGGCGAAGGATCGCCCCGACGAGATCCGGCGCATGGTTGCTTTCGTCCGCGCGCTGCCGGGGATGACACCAGCGACCTATCGCTCGCTCGTTAGCGGCGTCGACGCGCACGTTCCGCAGGCAGCTCTCGGCCTCGCGGCCAGATGCACCGGCTGTCATGGCACCGATGGGCGTGGACGCGGTCAGCCCGACATACCCGTGCTTGGGCAGCAGAAGCCGGGATATCTATATGCCGCCCTGAAGAGCTACGCCGCTGGTACGCGTTCCAGCGCGATCATGCGTCAAGCCGCGGCGACGCTGACCGAGGGCGAGATGCGCGAACTGGCTACGCACTTCGCCGCTCAACCCGGTTTAGGCGTGCGCGTAGCCAACGGCAGTATCGGTGCGCAGGCACGCCGGATTGCCCTTGAAGGCCTGCCGGAGCGCCAACTCCCCGCATGTCTCGGCTGTCACTCACCCGCTAGGGCGAACCCGTACCCGGTCATCCACGGTCAGCGCGTGATGTACCTCGCCGATCGCCTGGAGCGATGGCGTGGCGACGAGACGATTGTGGATGCGCGCAAGCCCCATGCAGTCATGCCGACGATAGCGCGTCGGGTTCCCGCGGACATGATCATGCCACTGGCACGGTATTTCGCCGCTGCGCCGGCAGACCGGCCAAAGACCCAGGCACTCACCGGAGATCGACGATGACGGAGTGGATCACTCGCCTGATCGAGCAAATGGGCTATGTCGGTATCGCCCTGCTGATGTTCCTCGAAAATCTCTTCCCGCCCCTCCCCTCCGAAGTCATCATGCCCATGGCCGGGTTCACTGCCGCGGATGGCGAGCTCAGCATCGTCGGGGTGCTGATCGCCGGAACACTGGGGACAACGGCAGGCGCGCTCTTCTGGTACGGTGTGGCAAGGCGGCTCGGCGAAGAGCGATTGAAGCGATGGGCAAACCGCCATGGCCGCTGGATCACGCTGTCCCGCCAAGATATCGATCGCCTGGATAGGTGGTTCGAAGCGCATAGCCGCTGGGCGGTGCCGCTCGGCCACCTCGTGCCCGGGATTCGCACGCTGATATCCATTCCCGCAGGCTTGTTTCACATGTCGCTGCCGCGCTTCGTCGCGCTCACCTTGGGTGGTGCCGGGGCTTGGACTTCGGCCCTGGGTCTCGCCGGCTATGCACTCGGCAGCCGCTACGAGCAGGTCGAGCGTTACCTGGGCCCGGCCAGCACCGCGATCATGGCAGCTATCTTCCTGTGGTATCTATACCGTGTCGTTCGCTTCCGAGCGAACGATAAGCCGCTCTGAACTGGTAAAGAACTCGGTGTTCCGGCTAAGACAAAGCCAACACCGCTCCATCCGCCGATTACCAGAACAGGCGTGCCCAGGAACGCCACGCTATGACTACGTGGCAGCTAACTGCCGGATACACACACGCAGTCCGGTCGGCTACTCGATCGCGACCGGGACGGGTGAAGCCGCCTGTCGAGAGAGGTCCGTTGCTGTCGACGAATGGATCGGCGCTGCGATCCCGAGCGGCCGTGCACCTTGCGGCTTCGAATAGGCGGACGCCTGCTGGCTCCCGGCCTGGAACGCGTCGTAGATCGCCCGCGCAGCGGTCGCGATGATGGCGGGCCGGTTCGAGCCGCCGCGTGCGAACAGCACCACCGCAATGCGCCGCCCCGCGGGCGTGGTGAGGTAGCCGACATCGCCCGTATAGCCCGACAGCGTGCCCGTCTTGTGCTCCACGGTGGCACCCGGCGGCAAGATTCCGCGGATGCGGTTCGAGCCGGTGGCGCAGCGCGCCATCAGCCCCAGCAAAAGACGCCGGCTCTCCGGCTTCAGGGCATCATTGGTGTCGATCAGGCGCAGGAGACCAAGCATGGCGACCGGCGTACTGGAATCCCGGACATCGCGCAGGTCTCTTCGGTCGCTCAAGAGCTGCGCGATGGTGCGATCGACGCGCATCCCGGCAAGGCTACGCGCCCGCAGCCAGGCGTCGATGCTTTGCGGGCCGCCGAGCGTTCCCATCAGGAGGTCGGTCGCGCGGTTGTCGCTGCGCGTTATCATCGCGTCCATCAAGGTGGATGCAGGCACGCCGGACACAGCCTCGTCCAGCGTGCGCCGTCCCGCATCGACCTCCGACAGGTACGCCGCGGCGACCGCGATCTTCATGGTGCTAGCCATCGGAAACGCCTGATGGCCGTTGAAGCTGACCGTCTCCCCGGTCGCGAGATCCAGCGCGGCGATGCCGTACTCGCCCGGGTTCTCCCGAGCCATCGACGCAAGCCGCTCTTCCAGCGAACGCAAGCTCGGAGGAGCCTCGGCCAAAGCCGGTTGCACGGCGATGGCGACAAGCCAGGCAAGCAAGGGCGCAAACCGCATGGCGTTCCTCATCTGTGAACCTCCGAGCGCGCGATCCGCCGCGACGCACCGATCATTTACCGGGCATGTTGTACCATTAAGGCGATTTGGTGGCGATCGCGACCGACTGCTAACGGGGTACTGTCAATCGACACGAGCCGGTCTCCACAGGTTGCATGTCGCTGGCGGCTTGTGAAGGTAGGTTCGAACGAGAACCGGTCGTGTATGCTACGTTCACGGAAGCGTGCTTCTGTAAGCTGCTCATGCGCCAACCCGCATCCGGCTCACCTTTGTCCTCGGGCTTGCCTCGACCTCAAACCCTGATCCGTGGGTGCGTCCGAGGGCTCCAGTACACGATGTTAGCTCAATCGTGCGGCACGCCTGATCCTTAATCGTCGAACTGCGTTGCACTTCGCATGACGAGATCAGCAACCGAGACCGTGCACGACATCATCAACGCCGCCGTCGTCGACGCAATCATTGCGCTAAGAGCATCGTCAAAGGGCCTGCCGAACGCCTTGCTGCGAGATGTGAACGCCATTCACGCGAATACGGCCTTCGAAGACCTGCCCGACGCAGTGAGGTCGGCAGTATCATCCAGCGTCCGAGATGCCTTCGCTAAGCTGCAGAAGGACGGCTACGTAGTCGCTGAAGCCAAGAGCGTTCAGGTCAAACCCGCTCGGCAGGACTCTCGCGCCCCGGGAAGTGTGCCCGCTGGTGGACAACGCCGCTCTGACACGCGCCCTCCGAAAGGCCGTCCACGCCCCAGCCGCGGGTGAGATCGCGATCATCGTAACAGCATCGAACTAGAACAAAGAAGCGGTCGATGAGACATGCTTTAAGAGCGTGTTGGAGATCCAAACCGTCGGGCTTCTCCGCCCCGATTTCACGGTTGTATGTCAGCTCGACGACCCTCCTTCTTCAGTAATTAAGCGATCTCAGAGTCGAACTCCCGGAGCCCGAACCGGTGCAACGCTCTGACCAGTAGCCACTTTTATCCGACGGGATGGTAAATAAACACGCGGCCGTTCTCGTTGGCGAGCCGTTGACCCTTCTCACAGCCGGAGAAGCCCCATGTTCATGCGCGTCGATAAGTTGCAGGCGAACCTGCCTGATCCTACAAAGCAAGATCCCAATGCCGCCGCCGCGCTGCGCGAGTTGCTCGGCGGTAAATATGGCGAGATGTCGACGCTCGGGAACTACATGTTCCAGAGCTTCAACTTCAAGTCCAAGTCGAAGCTCCGCCCCTTCTACAGCCTGGTCGCCTCGATCACCGCCGAGGAACTGGGCCATGTCGAGCTCGTCTGCGCGGGCGTCAACATGCTCGCCAACGGCCCTGACGGTGACGACACTGGAAATGGCGGCGACATCTCGATGACCCCGTTCGAGAGCATGACCGAGATCCGCGACGCGGCAAGCTTCCTGTCGAACGGCGGCGGCGCGACGCCGACCGACTCGAATGGGCGGTCGT
>NZ_CAXTEM010000028.1:0-36262 GCF_964243315.1 uncultured Sphingomonas sp.
GCCGCCGCGGTCGCCGCACTGACGCCGGCATCCGCGGACGACTGGAAGGACTTCTGAGGAGAACGGGAGCCCAGCAACCATTGTGTCCCCGCGAAGGCGGGGACCCAGCACTGGGCTCCCGCCTTCGCGAGAGAACGATCAGGCTATGGTGCGCTCGAGGCGTGTTCGCTTACGCCTGAGATAGCCTGGCTGCCGTTCAATGCCGGGATCACCTCACCTCCAGGCGTCGCGGTCCCATGCAATCGCGGCGCCATAGGGATGGCAGGTGGCGAGCTGGCGGGTTTCCCCGTCCGGCCAGGTCGTCAGCAACAGCTGCACCGCACTGCGCGCGGCGGTCCATTCCAAGCGTATCCAGAACAATGGCCGCCGCGCGTCGGCGCGCGCTCCGGCGTCTTTCATCGCGACGACGACGGCGCGCCGATCGTCTGCGTTCAGATATTGATAGACCATCGAATGAAATACCGCGCGGCCGCGTCCGTCGGGTTGCGGGTCCGACAGGCGCCGCGCGAGCCAAGTCGCCGCATCGCCGCGATCGACTTGCGGCGGGCGCTGCTGCGCCAGCGCCAACGCCTCGCGCAGCCGATCGGCGCGTTCGGGCTGGTCGGCGAAGACATGGCAGAGCAGCCGCTCACGAGTCGCCGCATCCGCGACGTCGAGCGGGCAGAGATCGACGCCGCGCGCCGAAACCACCTCGACCGGTGCCAGTGGCGGCGGCGGCCCGCTCCAGGCCGGTGCGATCCGCAATCGCGACGCCCGCGCGCCGGCCTGAACCCCGCCCAGGTCATAGGCATAGTCGGCAAGGTTCAGGTTCAACCCGGCGCTGGACCCGAGTTCAAGCAGCTCGACCGGCAGGTCGAAACGGCGCCGCGCGACCATCAGCGCGGCGACGATCGCCGCTGCACGACCGACTTCGTTGGTCTGCGTCGGACGGAGCATCCAATGGTGGATGAAAGCATCCTCGGCCGCCATCGTTTCGCCCAGCGTCGCGTCGAATGCGCCATCCAGGCGGGCGTGGAGTTCGGTCAGCGCCGGCGACGCGCCGCGCCGCGCCAGCGCGTGGATCGCGGCGTTGAAGCGCATCGCCAGCGCCGCCTCGGCGGGGTCGCCGGGCCAGTCCGCGATCAAGGCGGCGGTGCGCGGCGCGCGATGAAGCTGCCGCTCGCCGGCCTCCAGGACCGCAGCGACGAACGGCGAACCCAAAGCGCGGATCAGGCCGGCCTGACGTGCCAGTTCGCCGCGACGCCGCGACGCCGCCTCGATCATGCCGGGATCCGGAGCGATGACGGCGCACCCTCGATCAGAATGCGTTCCAGCCATGGTCCGCCTCCGCCGGTGCCCGCACCAGCGCGCGCTTGGCTTGCGGCGGCGCCGGTTCGAACCCGCCGCCCCGGGACGCCGCCGCGGTGCCGCCGGTGCCTCGGTCGCGACCGGTCTTGAAGCGAGCCGCCTGTTCGGTCAGGCCGGTCACATCACCTGCCAGGTTGCGTGCGGCGGCAGAGGTTTCCTCGACCATCGCGGCATTTTGTTGGGTGGACTGGTCCATCATGCCGATCGCCGCCGAGATTTCCGCGATGGCCGCGGCCTGCGCCTGGTTGTCCGCCGCCATCGTCGCCAGCAGTTCATGCACCTCGCTGACGTCGCCGGCGATGTCGGCGAGCGCGCCGTCGACGCGCTGGACCGCACCGACGGCGGTTGCGATATCGGTCTGCGTGGCGGTGAGCTGGTCGCGCGCGCGCTTGGCTTCTTCCTCGGCACGCATCGCGAGTGCCGACACCAGATCGGCCACCACCGCGAAGCCGCGACCGGCGTCGCCCGCACGCCCGGCCTCGACCGCGGCGTTCATCGCCAGCACGCGCGTCTGGAACGCGATCTTGTCCAGACCCTCGATCACGCTGTCGATGCCCTTGGCGCTGTCCGATACCCGGCTCATGACCTGGACCGCTTCGTCGGCCACGGCACGACCGTCGCCGATGGTCGCGATCGCTTCGTCGGCGCGCTGCACGGTGCGCGTCGCCGCTACGGCCGACTGCCGCAGCCGACCGTCCATCTGCGTCACCGACGCCGCGGTCTGCTCGAGCGAGGCCGCGTTGCTTTCGGTGCGGCGGGCCAGATCCTCGGCCGCCTGGGCGATCTCGCCGGAGCCCGTGCGGATCGACGCCGCGCTTTCCGCGACCGATCCGATCAACCCGCGCAGCTTTGCCAGGGCGCCGTTGAAGTTCGCCTTCAGCATCGCATATTGACCGGCGAATTCGACATCGATCGTGGTGGTCAGGTCGCCGGCGGACAGTTCGGCGAGGTGCGTCGATACGGTTTCCACCACCGCCGCCTGTTCGGCGTCGGCCTTCGCCTTGGCAACGTCGTCGGCCTGTTTGGTGACCGCCGCCTCGCGGAACACCAGGATCGCGCGCGCCATGTCGCCCAGTTCGTCGCCGCGATCGATATGCGGGACGGCGACATCCTGCTTGCCCGCGGCCAGGTCGCGCATGGTCCGGGTCAGCGCCGTCACCGGGCGCGCGATGATCCGGCCGAGCAGCAGCGCGAGCGTCGCGGCAAGGCCGATCAGGGCGATCCCGCCGACGGCCAATGTGGTTTTCGCGGTGACGATCGCGGTTTCCTGCTGCGCGGAATTGCGCTCGAGCGACTTGGTCTCGGCATCGCGCACCGCGCGCAACGGCAGTGCCGCGGCGCTGACCAGCACTGCCTTACCCGCCGATCGCACCGCCGCCTGCGCATCGTCGCGCCGGCTGTCGCGCACCAGATCGATCAGCCGGTCGCCCCACTTTTGGCGCCACTTCAGTGTCTCCGCGCGCGATTCGACCACCAGCGCGCGGAGCGCGGGGTCGGTCAGCATCGCTTTCAGTTCGCGCGAGGTCGTATCGTATTCGTCGCGCGCTTCGCCATAGGATTTCAGATAGGTTTCGTCGCCGGTCACCAGAAAGCCGCGAAACTGGCTGTTCTGGCGCAGGATCGACGTTTCCAGCGTCAGCGCCTTGGCATAGACCGACTGGCTGAAATTGTTGCCGTCGGTCGAGCTGCGGATGCTTGCGATATTGGTATAGAAGACCAGCATCATCGCCGCCGCCGCGAGGCAGATCAGCAGGAAGGACAGTCCCAGCTTCCGGGGGATGTTCAACGCCTTCGTCATGGTCTGCGCCGGATTGGGCAGGGTCCGGGCCACCGACCCGCCGGAAATCGTCATAAGGTTGTCCTACCCTATCATATATGCCGTCATTTTAGGATGATACGCAGCATGCCGGTGCGCGCTGCCGTACTCAATCGCAACCGAGGTTAGTCTACTGAAAAGAATATAGGATAAGAAATGGATCGTTAACTGTGCTCGCTCTAGATCGCCTGCGAACTTCGAAGGGGCGAACACGCGTGACCAAGCTTTCCGGTAAATCAATCTGTCTGCTGCTGGCATCCACCGGCATTCTCGTGGTCGCGCCGGCCCAGGCGCAAGGGTTGCGGCCGCTGGATGCGCCGGCCGACACGACGAAGGAGGCTGCTGCCAAGAAGGCAGCGACGGCCAACACCGGCGATATCGTCGTGACCGCGACTCGGCGGTCCGAACGCCTGTCCAACGTGCCGATCGCGGTCAGCGCGTTCAACAACGAGAGGCTGCAGAATGCCGGCGCCACGGACATCCGCCAGATGGCGCAACTGGCGCCGTCGCTGCTGGTTTCGTCGACGGGATCGGAAGCGAACGCCACCGCACGTATCCGCGGCATCGGCACGGTCGGCGACAATCCCGGCCTGGAAAGCTCGGTCGCGGTGTTCATCGACGGCGTCTATCGCAGCCGCACCGGCGCGGGCCTGAACGACCTGGGCGAAGTCGAGCGGATCGAGGTGCTGCGCGGGCCGCAGGGCACGCTATCCGGCCGCAACTCGTCGGCAGGCGCGATCAGCATCTACACCAAATATCCCGAATTCAAGTTCGGCGGCTATGGCGAGGTGAGCTACGGCAATTACAACGCCGTCCGTCTGGCCGGCGCACTGACCGGCCCGATCATCGACGATGTCCTGGCGTTCCGCGTCGACGCCGCGGCGAGCAAGCGCGACGGTTTCCTCTACGACGTCACCAACGACACCGACTATAACAACCGCGACCGCGTGTTCGTGCGCGGCCAGCTGTTCTTCAAGCCCGACAAGGATTTCTCGATCCGGGTGATCGGCGATTACACCCGCCGCGACGAGAAATGCTGCGGCGCGGTCTATGTCGATACGCGCGAAAAGATCGATCCGACGCCCGGCGTGCCCGGCGACTTCACCGTCGCCCCGCAGAACCGCATCCTGCCGATCCTGCGCAGCCTGGGCGGCGTGCTGCCCAGCCAGAATGATCCCTATAACCGCCAGATCTCCCAGACGCGCGGCCGGGCCTATTCGAACATCACCACCGATTACGGCGTGTCGGCACGGGTCGGCTGGTATTTCGGCAACGCCCAGCTGATCTCGATCACCGCCTATCGCGAGTATAAGTCGGGCGGTGCGACCGATATCGATTACAACAACGTCGATCTCACCTATCGTCCCGACGACGGCAACAATTACCGCCGGTTCCATACCTTCAGCCAGGAAAGCCGACTGAGCCGATCATTGTTCGACAACCGTTTCGATTGGCTGATCGGCGGCTATTATGCGCATGAAAAGCTGCAATCGGTCGATAATACGAGGTTCGGCAGCCAATATGGCGCGTTCGCGGCGTGCCGGATCGTCGCCACCATCAATCCCGCCGCAGCGTTGCAGAACCCGGCCAACCCCGGCTGCCTCAGCGGCGCGGGTCGCGCCGTGCTGACTCCCGCGGTCGGGCCGCAGATCATCGCCGGGCTCGATCGGCTGAGCACGCTCAACGACCTGGGCAGCATTCGCGACGTCTATGACCAGACCAGCCGCAACTTCGCCTTCTTCACGCATAATATCTTCAAGGTCACCGACACGCTCAACCTGACCGCGGGCGTGCGCTACACCAACGAGAGCAAGTCGCTCGACGCGCGGTTCAACAACAACAACACCGTGTGCCCGGCCCAGCAGGCGGCGCTGCGCCCCTTGCTGGCCAGCCCCAATACGACGCTGCAGTCGCTGGCGGGCGGCATCATCACGCTGACCTGCGTCGGCCATTCCACCTCGGCGCTGACCGGCGTGCCGATCCAGGACAGCCTCAAGGAGGGCCAGTTCACCGGCACCGGAGTCATATCGTGGAAGGCCACGCCGAGTACCCTGCTCTACGCGTCGTTCGCACGCGGCTACAAGGCGGGTGGCTTCAACCTCGATCGTTCGGATCTCAGCACCACCGCCTTCACCACGCCGACTTCGGCGTCGGCATCGAACCTGCGATTCGATCCCGAGACGGTCAGGGCCTATGAGGCTGGCTTCAAATACTCCTCGCGGCAATTCACCGCGAACGTCGCCGCCTTCCGCTCGGAGTTCAAGAATTTCCAGCTCAACATATTCAACGGCACCAACTTCATCGTGCAGAATATCGGTGCGTGCGACGCCAGCCTGAACGGCGCCGACCGCGATAACAGCTCGGTCACCGGCGCCTGCACCGGCCAGGCCAAGCACGGCGTGGTCACTCAAGGGTTCGAATTGGAAGTCGGCCTGTCCCCGGCGCCCAATTTCGCGGTGAACCTGGGCTACACGCTGGCCGACGCGAAATATCAGAACGATCTGGTCGGCAGCGACGCCGGCGAGGCGCTGAACTCCACGCTGTTCCTGTTGCCGGGCAACCGCTTGTCCAACGCGCCCAAGCACACCGTTACCAGCGCGCTGACCTGGACGCCCGAAGTGGGCGGTTCGGGCCTGACCGGCCTGTTCTATGTCGACGGCCGCATGACCAGTGATTACAACACCGGTTCGGATCTGTTCGTCGAAAAGGGCCAGGACGGCTTCTTCCTGATGAACGCGCGGGTCGGTCTGCGTGGCCGCGAGCAACGTTGGTCGATCGAATTGTGGGCGCAGAACCTGCTCGACACCAATTATCAGCAGGTCGCCTTCTCCGCCCCCTATCAGGGTGCCGGCGGGCAACAGCAGGTCCAGGCCTTCGGCGCACCCGCCTTCGCCGCCGGCAACTCGCTGTTCTCCGCCTTCCTCGCCGAACCGCGCACCTTCGGCGTGACGCTACGCTCGCGCTACTGATGCGCGAGCGGCGTCAGCCTCTTGGGCGTTCGCGTGCGGTCAATCGAACAGCGTTCGGTGGAACACCAACGACGCCGCCCCGAGCGGTCCGGCAAGGTCGGGTTCGAGGCTGGCGACGTCCAAGATGGTCGCTGGCGCGGGTCTGGCGCGACGGGCCGGCCGCAGTTCCTCGGGCCAGTCGACCGCATCGACGATCCGGCGCGCCAAGATGCGCGGCAATCGGCCGCCGAGGATCAGCGCTTCGCAATCCAGCGTGTAGCGGAGCGCGCCGAACAGGTAGGAGAAGCTCGATTGGTGGTCAGCGAGCCAGGCATCGACGCCGGCCCAGGCCGGATCGAACCGAGCGACCATGTCGGCGATCCCGGTGCTCGCCACACCGTGATCGGCTAGGCAGGCGCGTAGCGTCGCGAGGCTGGGCGGAACGCGCCCGGCCAGCGCGAACAGCCCTTCGATCTCGCCGGCGTTGCCATGTCGCCCGCGCATCAGCGCCCCGTCGACGATGACGCCCGCGCCGATCCCCGCCGCGACGTTGACGTAGCAGGAACTGGCGTAGCGCGCGCTGGTGCCGAGCAGTCGTTCGCCCAACGCCGCGGCGCTGGCGATGTTCTCGATCGCGACCGGGAGGGAAAGCTGACGTGACGCAGCCGCCCGGAGATCGACCAGCGCCCAGTCGTCGAGTTCTTTCCCCGGATTGACCGTATCGGTCGCCACGAAGAACCCGGCGACCGCGATCCCGAGCCCCTTCAACCTGCGCGATCCGATACCCAGCAACGTCAGCGTATCGATCCCGAAGGTGGCCGCCGCATCCAGTACGGCGACGCGCGGCATTCCCGGGATGGTCACCTCCCGCCGCGCGCGGACGTGACCAGCCAGGTCGAGCAGGACGACATCGGCGCGGTCGGTCATCACGGAGAGACCGAGCGCGAAGGCGGCGTCGGCTTCGATATGGATCGTCGTGCTTGGCTGGCCCCGCCCGGCGGCGACCGGATCGCCCGCCCGCACCAGTCCGGCAGCCTCGAGTTCCTCCGTCGCGCGAAAGATCGCCGTACCGGAGAGGCTGCATTCGCGGATCAGGATCGATCGCGAGACGCTGCCGTGGCGGCTGATCGCGGCGAGCACGATGCGCGCACGCGCGGATAATCCTGTCGTCATCGTCAATCGCCGATCCGCATCTCGGTCGCTTTCCTTGGAAGCAGAAACCCACCTGGACGTGCCGTCACAATAATATCATACAGCAGGATATATAAAGGATAACATCGGGCAGAGGGGATGATTCGAGATGGGCTATAGAACACCATTGGCTTGCCGCTTACTGGCAGGCACGATGCTTGCCGGAATTCCCGCGCTTGCGCAAAGCCCACCACCGATATCGGATAACGGTGCGGAGAGTCTGGACATCGTCGTCACCGGCTATCGCGCGTCGCAGCAGTCTGCGACGAGGGCCAAGCGCGAGTCCGCTGTCATACTCGATGCGGTGTCGCAGGACGATGTCGGCCGCCTGCCCGACCTCAACATCGTCGAGGCCAGCCGGCGGATCACCGGCGTGTCGGTGGTGGGCGGTGCCGACCCCACCAAGAACCGCGACATATATCAGCGCGCGACGATCCGCGGGCTCGACCCGCGCTACAATCTCGTCACGATCGACGGCATTCCGCTTGCCTCACCCGACTGGGTGTTTCGCGGCGCGCGGCTGGATATGTTGCCCGCCTCGCTCGTATCGCGGATCGAAGCGATCAAGAGCGTCACCGCGCAATATGATCCGCACGCGCTGGGCGGACAGATCAACATCGTGTCCAAAAGCGCGTTCGACGGGCGCGGCGACCGCTTCCTCGTCGTCAACGCCAATGGCGGCTATAACGACACCGCCGGCAAGCTGATACGCGGCGGTGGCGCGGCGGTTCGCGCGGATGCGACCGCGGCGGGGCGCTTCGGCGCGAACCGCGACTTCGGCATCGTCGCCTCGGTGGAATATCAGCGGCTGCCCTCCACCGCGCGTGCCGAACTGCCCGGCGACACCGGCGGCGCGGGCTGGTCGTACTTCACCGCTACGGGTGCGCGCACGCCGTTTCCGAACCGATCGAACGGCTTACTGGTCCCGGTGCGCAACCAGGATTATTTCTTCGAGAACATGCGCACCCGGCTCAGCGGCAATCTGAAGCTGGAATGGCGGCCCGACGATGCGACCGAACTGTCGCTGTTCGGCGGCTATTATCACGACAAGGATACCGAGAGCCGCTACGAGGTGCTGACCACGCCGACCGGCGCGCGGCGGAACGTGACCGCCACCACCGGCAGCTTCGCGCTGGGCAATATCCAGCAGGGAGTGACCTATCAGCCGGTCACGCGCGACACTTGGCTGGTCGACCTGAAGGGCCGCCATGATTTCGGAAGCGGCGTGGTGCTCGACACGACGCTCGCGCGGTCGAAGGCCGAATATCGCGAACTGCGCGAGATGATAAAATACGACACCGCCCCGCGCCCCGGCGCTGCGACGTCGAACTTCCTTCCGGCCTATGGCTACAGCTACGAAATCGCCGGCGGCCGGCCGCGCCTGACGATCAACGATACCGCGGCGGCGGCCAACCCGGACAGCTACCGGGCGCTTTACTATCGCAGCATCAATCGCGATCTCGATTCGACGGTGGATTTCGCGAAGGTGAATCTCGGCTTCAACGCGGCCGGCGCGGATCGCGGGTTCGGCGCCAATATCGGCGCGGCGGTGACGCAAGCCGATCTTTCCTATGACCAGCGCTATGCGGAATTTGTGCCGGCCACTGCCGCGGCGCAGACCGTCGTCGGCTCGTTGCAGGGGATCATCTACGATCAGCGCCCGACGACCTACATGACGCCGGGCGTTCCATACCTCCTGGTCGACCGCCCGGCGGCATGGCAGCTGTTCGAGGCCAGGCGCAGTGCGTTCGTCGCCACTCCGCAGTTCGCCAACAACGCCGCAGACGACTTCCGCGATCTGGAAACGACCAAGGCAGCCTATGCACAGGCGCTGTTCCGCGCCGATCGCTTCGACGCGCAGGCGGGCCTGCGCTATGACAGCACCCATCTGGTGATCGACACCAACCAGCCGACCACGGCGGCCGCGACGGCCAATGCGCCGACGCGGCGCACGACCGACTATGCATATTGGCTGCCCTCGGCACTCGCCACCTATCAGCTCGACGAGGGCATGCGGGTGCGCGCCGGCGTGTCGAAGACGATCGGCCGTCCCGACTATAGCCAATACGCCGCCCGCACGTCCTTCGGCATCGGCACCGACGGCAGCACGCTGACGATCAACACCGGCAACCCCGACCTGCAACCGCGCGAGGCGTGGAATTACGACCTGTCCTACGAATGGTACATGGGCGGCGGCATGCTGTCGGTCGCCGGGTTCGTGAAGGACATCAGGAACGAGATCTTCGTCAGCACCGAGCAAGGACCACCGACCACATTCCAGGGCGTCACTTACCCGAACGTGTTCATCAGCACGCCGCGCAATGCCGCGGCGGCAAAGGTGAAGGGGTTGGAGGTCGGCTATACGATGGATCGCATCGCGGCGCTGCCCGGCCTGGGCCTCAACGCGAACTTCACCCTGCTCGACGGATCGTACCGGCAGCCGGTCAGCCCGGCCGGGGTCGCCGCCGGATCGCCGGCCACGCGCGAGACCAGCGGGTTGATCCAGCAGCCCGAGTATATCGCCAACCTGACCGTCTTCTACGCGACCGGGCCGCTCGAACTGCGCGCTTCGTACAACCGCATCGGGCGCGCGCTGCAATCCGCCGACGGCGACACGCCGACGCGCGACCTGTACCAGGAACCGCGCCAGCAGGTCGATGTGCAGGCGCGGCTGGTGGTGCGCGAAGGGCTCGACTTGGTTGCGCAGGTGCAGAACCTGACCAAGGAGCCCTTCATCGTTCGCCAGGGCACGGGCCGCGATTATGTGAACTACTTCTTCCCGGTCGGTCGTACCTTCTGGCTCGGCCTGTCGTGGAAGCCGCGGCTGTGAGGCGGGCATGGCTGGCCGCGATCGCGGCGCTGTGCTGTTCGGCCGCACTCCCGGCGGCCGAAACCTCGGTGACGATCGTGCTGAAGTTCGTGAAGCGGGGATCCGCTGCCACTGCCGTCGCGCGCTTCGACCCGGCCTCCTGCCGGGCCTGCACGCCGGTCGCCACGCCGCTCTACAATGCCGAAAACGCGCGCGAGACGGTGATCGCGCTGGCGGTGCCGCGGCGGCGGTCGCTCGAATTGCGGTTCACCGGCCCGCGCGATGCGGTCCGCCGCGTCCTGCTGGAAAACGGCGAACTGCCGTTCCAGCAGGGCAGGGACGCGATCGTCGTGGCGCTGCCGCCGCTGACCGGCGACGCCATCACCGCAGCGGAAGTGGCAAGCCACATCGTCGAGCCGGGCATGGTCCTACGCTTCGAACATGCCGACCCCGCGCGCCGCGCGGGCGCCTACGCCACCGGCCGGTTCCCGGAAGCCGAGCGCCGGGCGGCCGACGTGCTGGAATTCGCCCAGCGCCAGGTCATCCGCGACCTGGGTCTGGGCGAGGAGGCCGAGCGCCGCAACCTCGGCCGGATCCAGGTGATGGGCTTCGACACCAATGCGCCGCACGCCCATGTCGATGCGCCGCCGCACATCCACATGCACCTGCGCTGGCCGCGCAACGCCGGCACGCAGATCGGCCATTATTACATCGGCGCGGACGGCTTGCTGACGCATAATCTGGCCGGCGTGAAAGGCATTCCCGGCACCGAGCGCCGCTTCGGGCGCGGCGATACCTTCACCACCATTGGCCCCGACGGCACCGGCCTCTATTATCACCGCATCACGCTCGAGGGCTGGCTGGAGATCGGCCGTCCCGCCGGTCCTGCCTGCCTGATCCGCCCGGCTGGAACTGGCGGTTTCGAGGACGGAGCGACGGTCCTATGCGGAAATGCTGGTCCTCGTCGTCTGTCGGTAAAAGACGATCTCGCGGGCGGCGTGTTCACCGTCGCCACCGACGATGTCGTCGAAACGTTCCGCTACGATCCAGATACCGGCAAGCTGACATCGCCAGAGACCGCGCCCCCAGCTAGCCCGTCCAACTTCGTGCCCGACGAAGTAGCTAACCATTCCGATCCTTTTCGGGGTGAGTCACCGAACAACAGATGATTGCTGCGGTCGGGGATCGGGCGGTGTCCCACCGCACCAATCGCCGATCGGCGTCGTCCGTCGATACCACGCCGCCCGCAAATCCGGTGCTCCCCGCTATCGATAAGGTCGCTCACGTTAGTGCCAGCGAGAGGAGAATATGATGCTCCGTGAATAACAACGATACATGCAAGTCAATATCAGACCATGACAAACAAAGGAGCTGATACTATGCTATTTCGTAAAAAACTCACCGGATTGTTTGCGATGGCGGGCATCGTCTTGTCCTCCAGCAGCGCTTCGGCTTTCGACGTTATTGCACATCGCGGCGTGTTCCACGATGTAAACGATTCCAAGGCGCTGCCGGAGAACTCCTTTGGAGCGCTCACGCGCGCTTATGATCTCGGTCTCAAAGGAGTAGAACTCGATCTCCGCCTTGATGCATCAGGAGGCGTGATCGTCACCCATGATATGATTACGAACAGAGCTACGAAAAAGGATGGGGCGTCTGGCGCCATGAATCCGGTCGAAATCGCATTGAACCTCCAGAAAGCGCCATCGCCGATTTGGTTCAACACCATTCGGCCATCGCAATTGGACGAGCTATACCTAAAGATCTACGGTAGAAACGGCAAATTGCTAAGTAACTTTTCTCCAGACACTGCTTCAACCGTTTTGGAGCTGAGGGACATGCTCTCTAGGGTGAAGTCGCGTCGCCCAGATATCGCTTCTAACAGAAATTTCATGATCATCCTGGATGTACAAGACAACAAGATATTGACGGCTGCGGCGTCAATCGTAAGAAGCCTGCAAATGACAAATAACGTCTATCTGAAGTTCTTCGCCAGCAAAGCTCTCTCCAACGAAGCTCGGTACGCGTATAATGGTGCCGATACTTGTTATAATTATGCCAAAATGAACAATCTATCTTATGTGAAGATCATTCCCCAAATCAACGACGGCGAGCTCGATATATATGACGACAATAATTTGGGGGTATACGCATTCGGCAGGACGCTGCCGATCGACACCTACCTTCAATGTTGGGCGGACGCCCAGGCTCAGCATGGAGACGCGGCACAGATGCCGATCGTAAGCGCTAGCGTTCCCGCGCAGGACATCCGCGCGACCGCGGGTGCTCTACAGGCGATCAATTGGGCACAGTCGCATGGCCGCAAGACGATGACGATCGTGCCCAATCCGGATGCGGGCCGGAAGATCAGCGGAACATGCAGGCTTTTCTCGTTCCAGTCGACAAGGGTCGGTGCAGTCTCATTCAGCATGGAAGCACGGAAAGCAAAAGCCGATTTCGCGGCCAACTCGAGAGTCAGGCCCGATTACATCGTCTGGGATGTGATGGGGAATGCGGATGCCAAGAAATGGGATACCAACTTTGACAGATTCACCGCCAATCTGTGCTGAATAGGTTGGGTAAGCCGGCGCAACTGAGTTGCGTCGGCTTGCCTAGCTTCACGACTTCGAGCGATTGAAGGATGTATGACAATGAGGCGGATATTGCCGGTCGGTGCAGTACTCCTAGGTCTGATGATCGCCATAATCGCTGATCGAACTAGCGAGAATTCACCGGAGAGACGCGACGACATCGTCGTCGTTGCCGCCTTAGGCAGTGCTGGCCGTGCGGCGGTTCGGCCGCCAGACACGGCAGTCGACCTAGCCGGCGCAGTTGCGGATACAAGATGGGACGGTGCCGCGTTGGACGGCGTCTCCTTACCCGATCCAGCGGTCGAGGCCGCGCTCGAACGTGGCACCCAGGCAGACATGCGGGCCAGCGAGCAGAGGATGCTGGAGCGTCAGAAATCCATGCCTGATTACGCGTCATCCCCAGCGATCGACGCGCCAGGAATGCCGTAGGAGAGTCGACGGCCAAGCGGGCCGAGAAGGGCAAAGCTCGATCGAATAAAGCTGGCATGGTTGCCAATACCAGCCTGGAAGGCAGCATCGGCCTAGGACCGCTGTTTCCGCTAACGAAAACTGGAGCGGGCGAAGGGATTCGAACCCTCGACCCCAACCTTGGCAAGGTTGTGCTCTACCCCTGAGCTACGCCCGCTCTGGCGCCATGCCCGGAAGAAACCCTCCGGGCGGGTGGAGGCGGGGCCACTAGCATCCACCTTCGTGGGCTGCAACCCTTCGCCGAACAGATTCATGCTTGGCGACTCACCAATAAGAACATTACAAGAACGCATATGACCGAGTCGTCTGCCCTGATCGCACGATTGCGCAGCGTTGCCGTTGGTGGTGCGTCGGCGCAAGCCGATCTGCGGCCGGCGTCGGCGTGGCTGGAGTCGGGCTTCGTGCCTGCCCAGTTTCACGAACTTTACGCCTGCGATCAAGGAGATGCGGCAAGTGGCGCCGGGTTCGCGATCGCGCTGGCGATGGCGGCAGGGGCCTTGCCGATGGTGTGGATCCGTACCGAGGCGTGCGAACGCCAGGCGGGGAGGCTCTACGCTAGCGGGCTCGCCGAACTCGGCCTCGATGCCGATCGCATCGTGGTGGTGGTGGTCGCCGACGAGGCGGCGCTGTTGCGCGCGGCGGCGGATGCGGCGCGGTGTACCGGTCTCGGCACGCTGCTGATCGAGGCATGGGGGCGTGCGCCGGGAATCGACCTGACCGCAACCAGGCGGCTGATGCTGGCGGCGGAAGCGTCGGGGGTGACCGTGCTGTCGCTGCGGGTCGGTGCAGAGCCGTCGCCCAGTGCGGCGGCGAGCCGCTGGGGAGTGACGTCGGTCGCCTCTGCCGCGCTGGAGGCGGGTGCGCCGGGCCTGCCTGCCTTCGACATCGAATTGCTGCGTCGGCGCGGGGGCCCGCCGGGCGCCCGCTGGCGCGTGGAGTGGAATCGTGATGCCAAGTGTTTCGTCCCCCTCGTCGGCGCCGAGCGCGCGGCGCTACCTGGCGCTGGTCTTCCCGTGGCTGCCGGTCGAGCGGTTGCGCGCCACCCGGCCGCACCTGTTCGTCGGGCGGGATGAGCCGCCGATCGCGTTCACGACAAGCGTCGGCAATGCGGTGCGGCTCGCCGCGGTCGATCTGGCGGCGGCACGGCTCGGACTGCAAGCCGGCCTGACGCTGGCGGATGCACGCGCGCGGGTGCCCGAGCTAGAGGTGCATCCGCAGGACGACCATGCCGATCTAGACTGGCTGGAGCGGCTCGCGGACGGTTGCGTCCGCTATACGCCCTCGGTGGCGCTCGATCCGCCCAATGGGCTGGTGCTCGACATCGCCGGGTGCGTGCACGCGTTCGAGGGCGAGCGCCCTTTGGCTGCGGACGTCGAGGCGCGGCTGGCGCGGCGCGGCGTGCTGGTCCGCCACGCGTTCGGCGACACCCCCGAGGTGGCGTGCGCCCTCGCGCGGTTCGCCGGCGCCCCGGCCCCCGACGAGAAGCGCGCGGTGCGCCGGCTGCCGGTCGCGGCGCTGGGGCTCGACGAGGACGCCACGGGAGCGCTCGCGCGTGCCGGGTTGAAGACTGTCGGCGACGTCATGACGCGCTCGCTCGCGACGATCGCGGCGCGCTTCGGCGAGGCGGCGGCGACCGCGGTCAGACGGCTGAACGGCGAGGTGCATCGGCCGATCGCGCCGCGGGTGGCGACCCCGCCGATCGGGGTAGAGCGGCGCTTCGCCGAGCCGATCGCACGCACCGACTATGCACTGGAGGTGATCGCATCGCTCGCCGACGAGGCCGCGCGGCTGCTCGGCGAGCGTCATCAGGGTGGACGGCGCTGGGAGGTGCGGCTGTTCCGCGCCGATGGCCAGGTCCAGCGGCTGCGCGTCGAGACCGGGCAGCCGACGCGGGACGTCGCGCTGCTGATGCGGCTGTTCCGGGAGCGGATCGACGCGCTCGCCGATCCGCTCGACCCCGGCTTCGGCTACGACCTGATCCGGCTGGATATAGCGCTCGCCGAGACGTTGGGCGCATCGCAGCTCCAGCTCGAAGGCGGCAAGCTGGTCCAGGGCAGCGCCGAAGCGGCGGGGATGGCCGAACTGGTCGATCGGCTGTCGACCCGGCTTGGGCGCGAGCGGGTGCGCCGGTTCGCGCCGCGCGACAGCCATATTCCCGAACAGGCCGAGCTGATGCTGCCTGCCGCCGCGCCGCCGATGGTGGGCGCGTGGCCGGCGCCCGATGCGGGGGAGCCGCCGCTGCGCCCGATCTATCTGTTCGATCCCCCGCAACGGATCGAACAGGTGATGCACGAGGTGCCCGACGGCCCGCCGCGACGGTTCAGGTGGCGGCGCACGGTGCATGATGTCGCGCGCGCGGAGGGGCCGGAGCGGATCGCGGGCGAATGGTGGCGGCGTCACGACGCCACGATCCCGACCCGCGACTATTACCGGATCGAGGATCGCCGCGGCCGGCGGCTGTGGATCTTCCGCCACGGCCTCTACGCCGAGCAGGACGATCCGGCCTGGTACGTCCACGGCTTGTTTGCATGACCGACTTCGCCGAACTGGTGGCGGCGAGCAATTATTCGTTCCTTCACGGCGCGTCGCACCCGTCGGATATGGTCGCGCAAGCGGTCGCGCTGGGGATGAGCGGGATCGGGATCGCCGACCGCAACACCGTCGCTGGCGTGGTGCGCGCGCATGACGCGCTGAAGAAGGCGCGGCTGGGGCTGCTCGGGCTCGATCTGCCGCCGATCGACTTCCGGCTGGTGGTCGGCGCGCGGCTGGTGTTCACCGACGGCACGCCCGACATCGTCGCCTATCCCGCGACGCGGTTCGGGTGGGGACGGCTGACCCGGTTGCTCACGCTCGGCAATCGGCGTGCGGTAAAGGGCGGGTGCATCCTCGGCCTCGGCGATCTCGAACGCCATGCCGAGGATCTGTTGCTGATCGCGGTGCCCGATGCGAGCGGCAACGACTCGGTGCCTGCGGGCGACGCGATCCTGCCGCCGATGCGCGTCGATCCGGGGCTGCCCGCGACGCTCGCGGTGCTGAACGACGCCGCGCCCGGCCGGGTATGGCTCGGCGCGACGATGCCGCATCATGGCAGCGACGCGCGCCGGCTCGCCGGGCTGGCGCGCATCGCCACCGCCGCGGGGGTGCCGCTGCTCGCGACCTGCGACGCGCTCTACGCCGCCGCCGATACCCGCCAGCTCCACGACATCGTCACCTGCATCCGCACGGGCACCACGATCCACAAGGCCGGGCGGATCCTCGCCGCCAATGCCGAGCGGCATCTGAAGGCGCCCGAGGAGATGGCGCGGCTGTTCGCGGCGCAGCCCGATGCGATCGCGCAGAGCCGGCAGATCATCGACCGGATCGCGTTCACGCTCGACGACCTGCGCTACGAATATCCGCACGAGCCGGTACCGGCCGGATGGGAGGCGCAGGACTGGCTGGAACATCTCGCCTGGCAGCATGCGATCGAGCGCTGCGACGGCTATGTTCCGGACAAGATGATCGCGCAGCTCCACGAGGAATTCGCGCTGATCCGCGAGCGGAAATACGCGCATTACTTCCTGACCGTCCACGACATCGTCCGCTTCGCGCGATCGGTCGAGCCGCCGATCCTCTGCCAGGGGCGCGGATCGGCGGCGAACTCGGTGGTCTGCTACGTGCTCGGCATCACCTCGGTCGATCCGATGCGCCACGATCTGCTATTCTCGCGCTTCGTCTCCGCCGAACGCGACGAGCCCCCCGATATCGACGTCGATTTCGAACATGAGCGGCGCGAGGAGGTGATGCAGTATATCTATCGCCGCTACGGCCGCCACCGCGCGGCGATCGCGGCGACCGTGATTCATTACCGCCCGCGCAGCACGGTGCGCGAAGTCGGCAAGGCATTGGGGCTGACCGAGGACGTCACCCAGCGGCTGACCAGCACCGTGTGGGGCAGCTTCTCCAACCGGTTCGAGGAGAAGCGTTTCCGCGAGACCGGCTTCGATCCAGACAATCCCGAGATCATCCGGCTCGCCGACCTGGTCAACCAACTGCTCGAATTCCCGCGGCATTTGTCGCAGCATGTCGGCGGCTATGTGCTCACCCATGACCGGCTCGACGAGACCGTGCCGATCCATAACGGCGCGATGAAGGACCGCACCTTCATCGAATGGGACAAGGACGATATCGACGTGCTCGGCCTGATGAAGGTCGACATCCTCGCCCTCGGCATGCTCACCTGCATCCGCAAGGCGTTCGACCTGATGCGCGATCATGGGCTCGGCGACCACGCGCTGGAGACGATCGCCAACGACGAGCACCCGGCGGTCTACGACATGCTCTGCAAGGGCGACAGCATCGGCGTGTTCCAGGTCGAGAGCCGGGCGCAGATCAACATGCTGCCGCGGCTGAAACCGCGCAAACTCTACGACCTCGTCGTCCAGGTCGCGATCGTCCGGCCGGGGCCGATCGAGGGCGACATGGTCCACCCCTATCTGCGGCGCCGCGCGGGCAAGGAGCCGGTCGAGTTCCCCTCGCCGTCGCGCCATCACGGCCCCCCCGACGAACTTCGCCAGCTGCTCGGCGACACCTATGGCGTGCCGCTGTTCCAGGAACAGGCGATGAAGCTCGCGATCGTCGCCGCCAAGTTCACGCCGGAGGAGGCCAACCAGCTGCGCCGCGCGATGGCGACGTTCCGGCATGTCGGTGCGATGGACAATTTCGAGGCCAAGCTCGTCGCGGGGATGACGAGGCGAGGCTATGACGCGGACTTCGCGCTGCGCTGTTACCGGCAGATCGAGGGCTTCGGCAGCTACGGCTTTCCCGAAAGCCATGCGCTGTCGTTCGCGCGGCTGGTCTATGTGTCGTCGTGGATCAAATGCTTCCAGCCCGCGGTGTTCGCCTGCGCGATCCTCAATTCGCAGCCGATGGGATTTTATGCGCCGGCGCAGCTGGTGCGGGATGCCGCCGACCATGGCGTGTGCATCCTGCCGGTCGATGTGAACCATAGTGACTGGGACAACAGCCTAGAATCCTCCCCGGCACGGGGAGGGGGACCGTTCGCCAAAGGCGAAGGGTGGAGGGGGCTTTCCGCGAGCGTGGCGCTTGTGGAGAGCTCCCTCCACCATGCTTCGCATGGTCCCCCTCCCCGAATCGGGGAGGAATTTGCACTCCGGATCGGGTTTCGTCAGATCGACGGATTTCGCGAGGAATGGGCCAATCGCCTCGTCATGGCCCGCACCTCCCCCTTTGCATCGATCGAAGACCTCGCCACCCGTGCGAACCTGCCGACCCGCGCGCTCAACCTGCTCGCCGATGCCGATGCGTTCCGGTCGATCGCCAAGGATCGCCGCGATGCCGCGTGGGAGGTGCGGCGGACTCCGCCCAAGCAGTTGCCGCTATTCGCCGCCGCCGACGCGCCCGAACTCGGCAACGAGCCCGACGCACAGCTGCCGGCGATGCCGTTGTCCGAACAGGTCGCGGCGGATTACCAAGTGCTGCGCCTGTCGCTGAAGGACCACCCGATGACCTTCCTGCGCGCGATGTTCCGCCGCGAGGGCATCATCTCCAGCGCGGAGGCGGCGCGGGCGAAGGATGGCAGCCGTGCCCGTGTCGCCGGGATCGTGCTGGTCCGGCAGCGCCCCGGCAAGGGCAACGCGATCTTCGTGACGATCGAGGACGAGACCGGCATCACCAACGGGCTGATCTGGGCACGCGATTTCGAGGCCAATCGCCGCGACGTCATGGCCGCACGGCTGATGGTGATGGAGGGCGTGATCCAGCGCAGCGAGGAAGGTGTCACGCATCTGATCGCCAACCGGGTACGCGATCGCAGCGACGAATTGTCGCGGTTGTCGTCCGATCACGTCACCACGCCGCCACTCGCGCGGGGCGATGAGGTGGTTCATCCGCAGCCCAATCGCGACCCGCTCGGCGGACCACGCCGGGAACATCGCGCCTCCCATCCGCGCGAAGTTCGCGTGATGCCCAAGTCGCGGGACTTTCATTAACCCGCCCGCTCCCCCAAATAGGGCCCACGCAATCACGGGAGCAATCATTGGCCACGCTAGGTATGTCGCCTGCCGAGAAGGAAGCCGTCGAGACGTTCCGTCGCGACGTCGTCGAACCGTCGATGACCAAATTGGTGATCATCGATTTCTGGGCGGAATGGTGCGGCCCGTGCAAGGCGCTGTCGCCGACGCTGGAAAAGATCGCCGCGGACTATGCCGACAAGGGCGTGGTGCTTGCCAAGATCGATACCGACAAGAACCAGTTCATCGCCGCGCAATTCCAGATCCGTTCGATCCCGACGGTCTATGCGATGTTCCAGGGCCAGCTCGTCGCCGACATGACCAGCGCGCGCACCGAATCGGCGCTGCGCGTGATCCTCGATCAATTGCTGAAGCAGCTGCCGATCCAGTCGGAGGCGACGAACGCCGAGGCCGAACTCGAGCCGCTGATCGCGATGGGCGAGGAAGTGTTGGCGGGCGGCGATGCGGAGCGCGCGCTCGCGATCTTCGACCAGCTGGTCGAGATGGCGCCCGAGCATCCAGCGGTGGTGTCGGGCCGGATCCGCGCACTGGTCGCGGGCGGGCGTACCGACGAGGCCGAGGCGATGGTCTCGTTGCTGCCCGACGCACTGGCCAAGGATCCCGCGATCGAGCGGGCGCGCGCGGCGCTCGCGCTCGCGCAGTCGGCGCCGCCGGTCGACGACCTGTCGCCGCTGATCGCGGCGGTCGCGGCCGCGCCCGACGATCTGGACGCGCGCTTCACGCTCGCCAACGGCCAGGTCGCGAACGGCGACCGCGATGCCGCTGCCGATACGCTGCTCCACATCATCCAGGTCGATCGCGACTGGAACGACGGCGCCGCCCGCCAGCAATTGTTGAAGCTGTTCGAGGTCGTCGGGCTAGAAGACCCGTGGGTCTCGGCGCAGCGCCGGCGCCTCTCCGCGATCCTGTTCGGATGACCGTCACCCGCCTCTCGATCTTTCCGCTGCCGGGAGCCTTGCTGTTCCCGGGCATGCACCTGCCGCTCCACGTCTTCGAGCCGCGTTACCGCGCGATGGTGTCCGATGCGATGGCGCGCGACCGGCGGATCGGAATGATCCAGCCATCGGGAGAGGGCGACAAGCCGTCGCTCTACGCGATCGGCTGTGTCGGCCGCATCGCCGAGGTCGAGGCGCTCGACGACGGGCGCTACAATCTGATCCTCGAAGGACTGGCGCTGTTCCGGGTAATCCGCGAGCTCGACGTCACCACCGCCTTTCGCCAGGTCGAGGCCGAACTGCTGCCGGTGCTGACGGGCGAAACGCTGTCGTTGGGACGGCGATCGTCGCTCGAGATCGAATCGCGTCGGTTCGCGGATGCCCAAGGCTATTCGGTCGATTGGGAGGCGGTCGCGCGGCTGGACGACGAGAGCCTGGTCAACGGCATCGCCCAGATCGCGCCGTTCGACACGGCCGCGAAGCAGGCGTTGCTCGAGGCGACCGATATCGAAACCCGCGCCGAACTGACGATCCAGTTGATGCAGTTCTTCGGTCGCCACGACGGCGAGGAACGGGTCACGCTGCAATGAGCGAACCGGTAGCGCCGATCGATCCGTGGCTGCTCGAACGGCTGGTCTGCCCGGCGACGCGCACGCCGCTGCGCTATGACGCCGCGGCGCAGGAGCTGGTGTCGGACGAGGCCGGCGTGGCGTATCCGGTGCGCGACGGGGTTCCGGTGCTGCTGATCGAAGAGGCGCGGCGGCTGGGCTGACTGTGCCCGCTGCCGCTCGGGATCGCGGCGCGTTGTCAGGCGGCGATCGGCCGTTTGTAGTAATGGAACACGAACCAGCGTCCCGCCACTTGCCAATTCTCGGACTCCAGCCGGTCGGTCGCGAGCGGCCGGACGCTGCGTAAATAGTCCCAGGCGGTGTCGCTCGGCTGGAAGATCAGCCGGAATGTGCCGATCTCGATCAACTCGCGGCGTGCGGCGCCTTGCTGCGCCAGGATCTGCGGTTCGCTGAGCGGCGTCGTGCCGAGCTTGACGACGATCGCCTCGGCGGGCGGTTCGGCATCGTCGCGTTGACCGCCGAACCGCTGTTGCGCGGCCTGTTTGCTGATCCCGAGCAGCGCGCCGATATCGACCCAACTCATCCCCGCGCGCCGGGCGGCGTCGATCCAGAGACCGAGCGAGCGGCGGCTCTCGTCGGCGAGGATCTGCGACGCGACGATCATCCGCGCATAATCCTCGCGCCGCTCACCCTCGAACGCGCCGAACGACCCCTCGTGCCAGGCGAGCCCGAGCGCGCGCGCCAGATCGCGCAACCGTTGTTCGTGGGAGATCGTCATCCGCTACCCGTCAATTGCCGCTTGACCTGCAGTCGTTCGGCCGTGCGGCTGATTTCGTCAAGTCACCGCCGTACGGGTTTCTTGGCGAGCAGGATCGCGCCCGCCACCGCCGACAGGGTCGATCCGAGGAGAACGCCGATCTTGACCGCGTCGACCAGCTCGGGCCGGCCGGGGAAAGCGAGCCCGCCGATGAACAGGCTCATCGTGAAGCCGATCCCCGCGATCAGCGCCATGCCGTAGAGCTGCCGCCACGTCACGCCTGCGGGCATCCGCGCGATGCCGGTGCGGCAGGCGAGCCAGACCGCGCCGAAGATCCCGAGCTGCTTCCCGACGAACAGCCCCAAGGCGATCGCCAGCACCAGCGGCTCGGTCAATGTCGCGATACCGCTGCCCGCGAACGACACGCCGGCGTTGACGAACCCGAACAGGGGCACGATCGCATAGGCGACCCAGGGATGAAGCGCGTGTTCGAGCCTGTGGAGCGGCGAGCCGGCGTCGTCGGGGGCGCCGGGCGACCGGCGGACCGGCACCACCATCGCCGCGAGCACGCCGGCGATGGTCGCGTGGACGCCCGACATCAGCACCAGCAGCCACAGGATCGCGAAGCCGATCAGGTAGACGGGCAAGGCGGTGATGCCGCGGCGGTTGCAGGTATAGAGCACCAGCATCACACCCACCGCCGCCAGCAACGATGGCAGGTGGATCGTGTCGGTATAGGCGAGCGCGATGATCGCGACCGCGCCCATGTCGTCGACGATCGCGACGCTGGTCAACAACAGCTTGAGCGACGACGGCACCCGCGACCCGAGCAGCGCCAGAACGCCGATCGCGAAGGCGATGTCGGTCGCCGCGGGGATCGCCCACCCGCGGTGCAGCGTCGGGTCGCCCCCCGCGACTGCGAGGTACACCAGCGCCGGCGCGGCCATCCCAGCCACCGCGGCGATTACCGGCAACCGGCGGCGCTTCCAGGTGGCGAGTTCGCCATCGACGAACTCGCGCTTGCTCTCGAGCCCGACGAGCAGGAAGAACACCGCCATTAAGCCGTCATTGACCCACAGATGGACCGTCATCGGGCCGATCCCCGGCGACAGCGTTGGGCCGGTTTTCAGGTGGAGGAGTTTGAAATAGGCGACCGCAGCGGGACTGTTTGCGGCGATCAGTGCCAGCACCGCGGCGATGATCAGGACGCTACCGCCGAGCGCCTCGCCCGACAGGAAGGCGCGCAGTGCCGACGGGCGCTCGCGGCGGAGTTTGGCTTGCGTCACCCGCCCCGTGTAGCCGCCGCGGGGCGGAGGACAAGCGCCGGGCGATCGAGCGCCACCGACAACACCCACACCGCCAACCCCCCCACCGCCAGCGCGACGCCGACATAGCCGGTGGAGGTCCAGCCATAGCCTGCGGAGATCGCCATCCCGCCGAGCCAGGGCCCCAGCGCATTGGCGGTGTTGAACGCGCTGTGATTGAGCGAGGCGGCGAGCCCCTGCGCATCGCCCGCGACGTCCATCAACCTCGTCTGCAACACGGTGCCGAGCGCTCCACCGAAGCCGATCGCGAAGACGTCGAGCGTCATCGTCCAGACATTGCCCGCCGCCAGCGGGTACAAGGCGAGCGCAAGCGCCATCCAGACGAGCAGCGCGCCCGCGGTCGGCATCAGCGCGCGATCGGCGAAGCGCGGCACCAGCAAATTGCCGAGCGTCATCCCGCCCCCGAACGCGGCGAGCACCAGCGGGATCGTCGCCCCGCCTACCCCCGTCACCTCGGCAAGCGTCGAGGCAAGATAGGTATAGACCGCGAACAGGCCGCCGAAGCCGATCGCGCCGGTCAGCAGCGTCAGCCACACCTGCGGTCGCGTCAGTGCGGTGAGTTCGCGAAACGGGCTCGCGCCGACATCGGGCTCGTCCGCGGGCGCAAACGCCGCGACCAGCGCCGCGGTTAGGAGCGCCAGCAGCGCGACGATCCCGAACACCCACCGCCAACTCGCGATCTGCCCGAGCCAGGTCGCGACCGGGACGCCGACGATCGTTGCGACGGTGAGCCCGAGCAGCACGCGGCCGACCGCCATGGTACGCTTCTCCGTCGGCACCAACGATGCCGCGACCAGCGCCGCAATGCCGAAATAGGCGCCATGGGGCAGGCCCGCCAGGAAGCGGAAGCCAAGCATCCAGCGGTAATCGGGGGCGAGCCCGGACAGGCCGTTGCCGACCGCGAACACCAGCATCAGCGCGATCAGCAGCGTCCGCCGCGACAATCGTGCGGCGAGCACCGCAATCGTCGGCGCACCGACCACGACGCCCAGCGCATAGGCGCTGATCAGATGCCCGACCATCGGCGCCGAGACGCCGAGCCCGCGCGCGAGATCGGGCTCGAGGCTCATCGCCGCGAATTCCGTAGTGCCGATCGCGAAGCCTCCGACGGCGAGCGCGAAATGGACGAGCCCGACAGGGGCTGCACGACGAGCCAAGATGATCTTCCTGATGTTGCGGTGCAGCAAGAACGGGCCGGCGCTCGGCTCGTTCCCGAAAACCAAGCTAGTCTTCGATACGCGCGAGCGCCTCGGCGATGAGGCGGCGGGTGTTCGCAACGCCATACAGCGCGATGAAGCTCCCCATCCGCGGCCCCTGCGACGATCCGAGCAGCGTTTCGTACAGCGCCTTGAACCAGTCGCGCAGCTCGGCGAAGCCGCCGGTCTTGCCGATCTCGTAGACGAGGTTCTGGATGTCCTCCGCACCCGCGTTGTCGGGCAGCGCGGCGAGATCTGTGTCGAGCCGTTCGAGTGCGGCGATCTCCGCACCTACCGGCGCGCGCCTCACGAGCGTCGGCACGACGAAATCGCGGGCATAGGCCAGCGCATAGCCGATCAGCCGGTCGAGCTCGGGATCGCGCTGCGGCGATGCGTCGGGCACGTAGTTGGCCAGATAGCCCCAGACCTGTTCCTTGGTCGCATCGCCCATCACGCCGACCAGGTTGAGCAGCAGCCCGAACGTCACCGGCAGCGTCGCCGCGGGCACCTTGCCGTCATGGACGTGGTGCACCGGATTGCCGAGCTTCTGCGCGATCGGCTGGTCGGGGTAGTTGCCGCGGAACTGCCAGTAATCGTCGATCGCGCGCGGGATCAGCCCGAGGTGCAGCGACTTCGCCTTCTTCGGCTCGCGGTAGATGTAGAAGGCGAGGCTCTCGTCGGGGCCGTAGGTCAGCCACTGGTCGATCGTCAGGCCGTTGCCCTTCGACTTCGAGATCTTCTCGCCCTTCTCGTCGAGGAACATCTCGTAGTTGAAGCCTTCGGGCGGTCGGCCGCCGAGTACCCGTGCGATCTTCGACGACTGCGTCACCGAATCGATCAGGTCCTTGCCCGCCATCTCGTAATCTACGCCGAGCGCGACCCAGCGCATCGCCCAGTCGACCTTCCATTGCAGCTTGGCGAGCCCGCCGAGCGCCGACTGCACCACGCGCTCGCCGCTTTCGTCGATAAAGGCGATCGTCCCCGCCTCGGCATCGACGACCTCGACCGGGACCTGGAGCACCACGCCCGTGGTCGGGCTGATCGGCAGCACCGGTGAATAGGTCGCGCGGCGCTCCGCCCGCAGCGTCGGCAGCATTACGTCCTGAATGCCCTGGAACGCGCGCAGTACGCCCTTCAACGCCTCGTCGAACACGCCGCCGCTGTACTGATCGGTCGACGACACGAACTCGTAATCGAAGCCGTAGCGATCGAGGAATTCGCGCAGCAGCGCATTGTTGTGCGCGGCGAAGCTGTCGTGGGTGCCGAACGGATCGGGGACCTTGGTCAGCGGCTTGCCGAGATATTCCGCGAGCATCGCGCCGTTAGGGACGTTGTCGGGCACCTTGCGCAGGCCGTCCATGTCGTCGGAGAACGCGATCAGCCGGGTCGGCTGATCGGACAGCGCATGGAACGCGTTGCGGACCATCGTCGTGCGCAGCACTTCGTTGAAGGTGCCGATATGCGGCAGACCTGACGGGCCATAGCCGGTTTCGAACAGGATCGGCGCACCGCCCGGCTTGCCGTCCGGATAGCGCTTCAGCAGCTTGCGGGCTTCCTCGAACGGCCAAGCCTTGGAGTCGAGAGCGGCGGAGCGGAGATCGTCGGTCATGGCCGGCTCCTAGCGAGCGGGTGGGGGCGCTGCTAGGGGTGGGGTCCGCGTCTTCGCGAGGATGAGGGGCAGCAAGGGACCGCTGCTACCTCGGCAGGCGCTTCCGTTTCCCCTTCGTTCCGCTATGACGGCACCGTGACCGCTTCGTTGCCCCACCCCGCGCTTCATGCAAGTCATGGCGGCATCTGGCTGGCGACCGCGCAGGAGACCCGCCAGATCGGTCGCGGCGAGGCGATCCGGATCGCGGCGGACACGCCGGTGTTGCTGTTGAACGCGCCGTTGATCGGGCAGCGGCTCGGCTATGCGGAGCTTTCCGGGCTCGACCTGCTGGAGCTGTTCGCGTTCCTTCATCCGGCGCGGTTCGCGGCCCCGACCCCCAAGGGGCTGGCGCGCGCGGTGGACCTGTCGCCGCCCGACCGGGACGAGGATGTCGCGGCCTTTCTGCGCGAGGCAGCGGCTGCGTTGCTCGCGGTGCCGGAGGGCGATTGGCCGGAACGCGAAGGAGCTTGGGCGGCGGCACAGTCGCTCGCCCGGCTTCGCTGGCCTTGGGCGCAGGTGGTCGCGGGGTCGATCCGCAAGCCCGCGACCGATGAGCGCTGGCTGTTTTCGAAGCTGCCGGAGTGGGAGGAACATGCCCCCCGCCCCGCGCCGCGCACCGTGGCGATCGAACCCGGCGAGGCCGAGGCGCGTCTGGTCGAGCTGACCGGCGAGGGATCCGAGGAGCGGCTGGGCCAGCGTGCCTATGCGGCGGCGGCGACAGCGGCGTTCGCACCGCGGGCGGTTCGCGATTCGCCCAATCTGGTGCTGGCGGAGGCCGGCACCGGGATCGGCAAGACGCTGGGCTATCTCGCCCCCGCCGCGATCTGGTCCGAACGCGCCGGCGGCGCGGTGTGGATATCGACCTATACGAAGGCGCTGCAACGCCAACTGGGGCGGGAGACCGCGCGCCTCTATCCCGACGAACGGGTCCGCAAGGAGCGCGTCGTCACGCGCAAGGGCCGCGAGAATTACCTGTGCCTGCTCAATCTGGAGGATGCGCTGCAAGGCGGGTTTCAGGGCCGGGCGGCGGTGCTCGCACATCTCGTCGCGCGCTGGGCGGCGTTCAGTGCGGACGGCGACATGGTCGGCGGCGACCTGCCCGGCTGGTTGCCGACGCTGTTCCGGCGCAACGGGCCGGCGGCGCTCACCGACCGGCGCGGCGAGTGCGTCTATGCGGGGTGCCCGCACTACCGCAAATGCTTCATCGAACGATCGGCACGGGCGTCGGCCGATGCCGACATCGTCGTCGCCAACCACGCGCTGGTAATGGTCAACGCCGCTCGTGGCCGCGAAGTGTCGACGCGGCCGACCCGCTATATCTTCGACGAGGGCCATCACCTGTTCGACGCGGCCGATTCGATGTTCGCCGCCGCGCTGACCGGACAGGAGACGATCGAACTGCGACGCTGGATCCTGGGGCCCGAGAGCGGCGGGCGCGGCCGGCGGCGCGGGTTGCAGGCGCGGCTGTCCGACGTCGCGAGCTATGACGAGGCCGGCGGCGTCGCGATCCAGGACGCGGTCGAGGCGGCGCGCCATCTCGCGAGCGACGGCTGGCTGCAGCGATTGGCGGAAGGCCAACCGTTCGGCGCGATCGAGGCGCTGTTGGCGGCGGTTCGCGGGCTTACCTATGCACGGGCCGAGCAGCCGGGCGACGCGGGCTATGGGCTAGAGACCGAATTGGCCGAGCCGACCGCGGAACTGATCGAGGCCGCGGCGCCCGCCGCCGCCGCGCTCGACGCGCTGGTGCGGCCGCTGGTCACGCTCGGTCGCCGGCTGGAGGCGGTGCTTGCGGAGGCCCCCGACTGGATGGATGCCGCCGCGCGCGCGCGGGTCGAAGGCGCGATCGCATCGATCGGCTGGCGCGCGGAGACGGTCGCTGCATGGCTGTCGCTGCTCGCGCGGGTCGGCGGCCCGGTCGACGCGGATTTTGTCGACTGGCTCGCGGTCGACCGGGTGGAGGGGCGCGAATATGATGTCGGGCTCCACCGGCACTGGCTCGATCCGACGCGCCCGTTCGCGGAGATCGTGCTCAAACCCGCGCATGGCGCGCTGGTCACGTCGGCGACGCTGACCGGCGGCGGCGACTGGGACACGGCGGAGGCGCGGGTCGGGGCACCGCATCTCGCGCGCGCGGCGGCGCGGTTCGAGGCGGCGAGCCCGTTCGATTACGCCAACAACGCCGAGGTGCTGATCGTCACCGACGTCAAGCGCGGCGACATCGGCAGCCTGGCCAACGCCTATGCGCGGCTGATCGTCGCCGCGGGAGGCGGGACGCTGGGGCTATTCACCGCGATCCGACGGCTGCGCGGGGTGCATGGCCGGATCGCCGATCGGCTGGCGCGCGAAGGTCTGCCGCTCCACGCGCAGCATGTCGATCCGATCGATACCGGCACGCTGGTCGACATCTTCCGTGACGATGCGGGCGCCTCGCTGCTCGGCACCGACGCGCTGCGCGACGGGGTCGACGTCGCGGGCGATTCGCTGCGGCTGGTGGTGATGGAGGGCGTGCCATGGCCGAAGCCGACAGTGCTCCATGCCGCGCGGCGCCTCGCGGGGGGCGGCAGCGCCTATGACGACCGGCTGGTGCGCGCGCGGCTGGCGCAGGCGTTCGGACGGCTGATCCGGCGGGCCGACGATCGTGGCGCCTTCGTGATGCTGTCGGCGGCCATGCCGTCGCGCTTGCTGGCGGCGTTCCCGCCCGGCGTCGGGATCGCGCGGGTGACGCTCGACGAGGCGGTCGCGCGGGTCCAGGCGCGGCTCGGCTCGGGCCCGGGCGAGACCCTTCCCAAGATCGCGACTCTGGGGCATGAGGCGGCTCTCGACGCCTGACGGAGACTCCGGTTGAAGACGCTGACGCTGCTGCGCCACGCCAAGTCCGGCTGGAATGATCCCGTCACGCGCGATTTCGATCGCCCGCTGAACCCGAAGGGACGGCGTGCCGCGACGATGATCGGCCGGCACTTGCGCAGCCTCGACATCGCGTTCGACCATGTCGTCGCGTCCCCCGCGATCCGGGTCGTCGAAACGCTGGGCGAGGTCGCCACCGGCTATGGCCGCGCGCTCGACGCGGTATGGGATCGGCGGATCTACCTGGCGTCGTCGGCGACGTTGCTCGACCTGGTGCGCGAATTGCCCGCATCGGCGAGCCGCGTGCTGCTGGTCGGGCATAATCCGGGGCTCGAGGATCTGGTGCTCCAACTGGTGCCCGACTGTCAGGATCTGCTGCGCGACGCGGTCGAGGCGAAATACCCGACCGCAAGCATCGCCGAACTCGGCCTTCCGATTGACGATTGGGCAAAGGCCGCGCCGGCGGGGGCGACGCTCGATCGCTTCATCCGCCCGCGCGATCTCGATCCGAGCCTCGGCCCCGACGAGGATTGATCAGCGCTGAAGCTTCGCCTTCAGTGCTTCGGTGAGGGCGTTGAACGGCACTACCTCGTCTTCGCCGATCACGCCCGCTTCCTTCAGGGCCGCCGCCGCGCCGGGGCTGCGCGGAAAGGGATCGAGCGCGAGCGCCATCGTCTCCGCCGCAGCTTCGCCGAGATCGATGATGCCGTTTTCGATCTCGACCGTGTCGAGCGCGCCCTCGTCGAGTTCGACTTCCTCGCCGAGATCGAGCGAGTCGACGAACCGCAGTGCGACCGGCTCCTCGATCTCGACCGCGATCGGATCGTCGGTGACCGAACAGGCCTGCACCACCACGGCGGCGACGGTGCCGGTCACCGTGATCCCGCCACCTTCGCGGCGGACGCTGAGCTGCGCGTCGAGGCGGTCGATCGCGACGAGGTCGAAACGCTGCGCCAGCGCCGCGCGCTCGGCCTCGTCGGCGGCGATCTCGACCGCGCGGGCGCGGTCGCCGATCGTGTCGACGCGTTCGGTACGGCTGAATTCGGGCGTCATGGCAGTTCTCCCGCGATCAGCCGGTCGAGCGGCGTGGCGGCCAGCGCGGCGCGCATCGACGTCAGGGCGGCGTCGACATGCGCTAGTGCGAGAGCCGGGGGCGTTTCGCCGCGATAGAGGTTGCGGATGAGCGCAGGCGAAAGATCGCCCGCGGCGAGCGCGGTGCGATAGGCACCCAGCCGCCCGCCGAGCATGCTCATCATCTTGCCGATATGCTTCCCGACGATGATATCGCCTATGCCAAGCTGGCGCAGCTGGCCGTCCATGTCGTCGACGAATCGTTCGGTGATCCGCGCGTTGGTTTCGGCGCCCTCGGGATCGATCTCGAGCCGCAGCAGCACCAGGGTCAGCACCGCGGCGATCATGTCGAACCGGCCGTCGACGGTATCGGGCACCGCGCCGTCGCGATACCAATGCGGTTCGCGTCCGCGGGCGACCACCGCGTTGTAGAGCGGCAGCGCCTCGTCCTGCCGCTGCCCCAACAACCTGCCAAACCAACCCAATGAACAATCCTCGTCCGCCGCGACGCTTGATGCCTCACGCGTCCTCGCATATCGACACGATCGCCGGACGATGCAATCGGCCGATCGGCGCCAGGCGCCGCTGGAGATAGTGATGAGCGTATATCTTGCCCGCAAGCGCCTGACGGTCGCCGTCGGGATGGCCCTGATCATGGCTGGTTGCGCGCCGCTGCGGTCGCACCAGGGCTATATCGTCGATACCGATCTGGTGAACTCGGTACAGCCGGGCGTCGACAACCGCCAGTCGGTGCTCCAGGTGCTCGGCAAGCCGACCTTCGCCAGCCAGTTCGACCAAGGCGACTGGTATTATGTGTCGCGCGACAGCCGCAACTATGCCTTCAACGATCCCAAGGCGCGCGCGCAGATCACGTTGAAGATCAGCTTCGACAATGCCGGCAACGTTACCTCAGTCAGCCGCAGCGGCGTCGAGCAGGTCGCGAGCATCGACATGTACGGCAAGTCGACCCCGACGCTGGGCAAGAAGCGCGGCTTCTTCGAGGACCTGTTCGGCGGGATCGGCACGGTCGGCGCGGCGGGCGGCGGCCAGGGCGGGCCGGGCGGCGGCGGCCAGCGCGACACGCCGTGATCGATCGGCCCGGTCGGCTTGCTGGTAGCTGACTGGCGCATTCGTGCGGCATTAAGGCGGCGGGTGCGAGATCGGCTCCAACGAACGGCGCGTGTGCCGTTCGCGTAGATGGAGGCCGATCATGCGTAAACTGATCACCCTGATGCTGCTGGCGGCGACCGCGATGCCCGCCGCGGCGAACGCGCAGTCCAACGCCGAACTGCGTCGCGACCGTCGCGACATTCGGCAGGAACAGCGCGAGCTCGACCGCGCCTATGCCCGTGGCGATCGTCGCGACATTCGCGAACAGCGCGAGGATGTCCGCGACGCGCGGCAGGAGTTCCGCGAGGACCGGCGCGATCGCGACCGCCGCTGGGGCGACAACGACTGGCGCGACAATCGGGGCCGGAACAACAACCTCTATTCGCGCGGCAACTGGCGCGCGCCGTTTCGCTACAACAGCTTCCGCAATGGTGCGCGGATCGCGCCCAACTATTACGGGCGCGGCTATTGGATCAACGACCCGTGGCGCTATCGCCTGCCCCGCACGGTCGGTTACCAGCGCTGGGTGCGTCATTATGACGACGTGCTGCTGGTCGACACGCGGCGTGGCTATGTCGTCCGGGTGATCCGCAACTTCTACCGCTGAAGTCCGAGGCTCGCCGGGCGGGGATCGACCCTCGCCCGGTTTGGCCGCGCCGTTTGCTACGCAGCGGCGCGGCCGTGCCGTGCTTGGACCGGCACTGATCCCGAAAGGGGAAAAGGGATCGGGGCGGCAACGCGCGATCGACCCGATGGTTCTCGGCGGATCGCGACAAAAGCGCTAGTCGTGAACGATGATTCCCGACCGTGCCTAAATGGGACGCAGATCTGGCCGGCTACGTATTTCCCCCAAGTATTCAAGGCAGGCCTGACGTGGCAGCTGCCCCCGGGAGGCGGGGGCTGATCGATGGTGGCGCATGCCCTGTGGGTGATCGATCACGTCGCGCACGAGGCGATGCTGTTTGCGGGCCTGGGCCTGCTGGTCGGCGGCCTGGATGATCTGCTGGTAGATATCTGCTTTGTCGGCGGCCGGATCTCGCGGTGGGGAACACCAAAGATGACGCTCGCGACGCTGCCGCCGCCGGCAGAGAGCGGTCGCCTGATCGTCTTCGTGCCCGCGTGGGACGAGGAAACGGTGATCGGCATTATGCTCCGCACGGCACTCGATCGCTACGATCATCGCGACTACACCATCTATGTTGGCTTATACCCGAACGATCCCGGCACGATCGCCGCGGCAACCGCCGTCGCGCGCGGCGATCCCCGCGTCCGGCTGGTGGTCGGTGAGGCGAACGGCCCCACCACCAAAGCCGATTGCCTCAACGCTCTGTGGTTGGCGCTGATCGCGGACGAGCGACGCGACGGCTTCCGCGCCAAGGCCGTCGTGCTTCACGATGCCGAGGACGTGGTACACCCCGCCGAATTGCGGGTGATCGATGCGTTGATCGAGGGGCGCAACGTCGTCCAGCTGCCGGTGCTGCCGCTGATCGCGCCGGGATCGCGGCTGGTGTCGGGTCACTATGCCGACGAATTCGCGGAAGCACATGGCAAGCAGCTGATCGTGCGGGTCGGGCTCGGCGCGGCGATGCCGCTCGCGGGGACCGGCTGCGGCATCGCACGCGCGACCCTCGCCGCGATCGCAGCGGAGCGCGGCGGGCGCCCGTTCGACGCGGCGAGCCTTACCGAGGATTACGAGCTGGGGCTGCGGATCGGCGAACGACCGGGCCGGGCGCTGTTCGCGCGCGTCCGCGAGTTCGACAAGGGTCCGCTGGTCGCGGTGCGGGCTTTCTTCCCGGCGACGCTCGGCGCCGCGGCGCGGCAGAAGGCGCGCTGGATGACGGGCATCGCGCTCGCCGGCTGGGATCGGACCGGTTGGGGGCGGGCGCTGGCCCTTGCCGACCACTGGATGCGGATGCGTGACCGGCGCGCGCCGCTTGCGGTGCTCGTCGTCGCGACGGCCTATGTCGCGATGGTCGCGTGGTCGGCGCGGGCATTAGCCCATTGGGTGGCAGAGACACCGCTTCCCGCGGATCGGATGGAACATCTTCTGATCATGGCCAACGGATCGTTCCTGCTGTGGCGGCTCGGCTGGCGGATGGGATGCACCGGACGGGTCTATGGCTGGCGCGAATCGTTGTGGTCGGTGCCACGCTTCTTCGTCGGCAATCTCGTCGCGCTGATGGCGACGCCGCGGGCGATCCGGCGCTACATCGCGATGCTGTTGGGCGCGGCGCCGGTGTGGGACAAGACGCGGCACGACTTCCCGGCCATCGATGCGTGAAGGCGGGCCGGCCGATCAGGTTCTTCGCGATCGCCATCAGCGGGTGGACTGCGGGGCGAGCGGTGATGCTCTGGCCTGCCGAGGAGGTCGCGGCGGTGGTGACGGAGTCGTGGACGTTCGCACCGCCAGCCGTGGCGATGCTGGTGCGCACGCCGTCGGCTACGCAGCCTCGGACTAGGTGGCGGCAACAGTCGCGCACGTACCGGACGCGGGAAATCGCGAAGATCGCGCCTCCTTTAGCTGTCATCTCCGTGGAGCCTGGGTCAGTCGACGAGTTGCCGCCCCCCTCCCCGCCTAGGCTCATCGCGCCGTATGTGCTGCTCGCGTCCGGACGAGCGCCTAACCGCCTGTCCGCTAGCGCTTGGCTGATCGCGCGTCAGGGACAGGACGGCTCGATCACCGGGAGCCAACTCGGCGGGTCGCAGTTTGGCATTCGAGTAACGTTCATGCTCGACCCCGCGCATCGCATCGGCTTGTCTGCGCGGCTTTCGGCCCCGCTCGCAGGCAACGGTCGCGAAGCGGCATTAGGCATCGACTGGCATCCGCTAGCGGTCCCGATCCACGTGATCGCCGAACGCCGCATCGCGCTCGACGGCGGGCCCGGCGGTACTGCGATGTTCGTGATCAGTGGGGTCGGTCCGCAGCAAGTGGCGCCGCGGGTGCGGGTGGAGGCCTATGGGCAGGCAGGGGCGATCGCCCGCGACGGCATCGAGCGGTTCGCGGATGGCGCGGCGCGGGTGTCGTACGATCTCGGTCGCGTCGGCGGTGTCGAGGTGGACGCCGGCGCTGGTGCCTGGGGCGGTGCGCAACGGGGGGCTGCGCGGCTCGACCTCGGCCCCTCCATCGGTGCGCGCCTGCCGATCGCCGAGCGGGCGATCCGCGTCACGATCGACTGGCGGCACCGCGTCGCGGGCGCCGCACGGCCCGGATCGGGGCCGGCGCTGTCGATCGGCAGCGACTTCTAGCCCCGCGCGCACCGACGCGGTAACGCAGCGATCGTGGACCTGTACCTTCCCATCGCCAATCTTTCGGTCAACGCGATCGTCATCGTGCTGCTAGGTGGTGGCGTCGGGCTGTTGTCGGGGATGTTCGGGGTCGGCGGCGGATTTCTGACCACGCCGCTGCTGATCGTCTACGGCATTCCGCCGACCGTGGCCGCGGCATCGTCGGCCAGTCAGGTCACCGGCGCGAGCGTGTCGGGCGTGTCCGCGCATTTCCGACGAGGCGGGGTCGACGTGAAGATGGGCGGGGTGCTGGTCGCGGGCGGTATCCTCGGTGCGTTCTTCGGCGCGTGGCTGTTCCGGCTGCTCCAGCAGAGCGGGCAGATCGATACGGTGATCGCGATCGTCTATGTGCTGATGCTCGGATCGATCGGGGGCATGATGGCGCAGGAATCGGCGCGCGCGATCCTGTCGGGGCGCAGCGGCGGGCGTGCGCGCAAGCGACGGCATCATCCGCTGGTGGCGGCGCTGCCGCTGCGGACGCGCTTCTATGCGTCGGGCCTGTATATCTCGCCGCTCGCGCCGCTGTTGCTCGGCTTTTCGACGGGCATCCTGACGATGCTGCTGGGGATCGGCGGCGGCTTCATCCTGGTGCCGGCGATGATCTACCTGCTCGGCATGTCGACCAATGTCGTGGTCGGCACGTCGCTGTTCCAGACGCTGTTCGTCACCGCGGTCGCGACAATGGTCCACGCGACCACGACGAAGGCGGTCGACATCGTGCTGGCCGGGCTGTTGCTGATCGGGTCGGTCGTCGGCGCGCAGGTCGGCGCGCGGCTCGCGACCAAGGTGAAGCCCGAATATCTCCGCCTCCTGCTCGCGGTGATGGTGCTGCTGGTCGGCGCGCGCATCCTGCTGGGCCTGGTCTGGCGCCCGCAGGAGCTATTCTCGGTCGAGCTGTCGTGAAGCGCTGGGCGATCCTCGCCGCGCCGTTGCTGATGGCGCAGGCCAAGCCGGTGCTGGTGCCCGACGTCTCGCAGCGCAGTATCGAGATCGCGTACAGCTTCACCGGCGCCGAACTGCTGCTGTTCGGGGCGATCCTCTATCCGGGTGGGAAGCTGCCGCAGGGCGAGAAGCCGACCGAAATCGTCGTCGTCGTGAAGGGCCCGACCCAGTCGATCCGGGTGCGTGAGAAGGAAAAGGTCGCGGGCATCTGGGTCAACGCGTCGCAGCTACGCTACCAATCCGCGCCGTCCTTCTATGCGATCGCATCCTCGCACCCGGTGAAGGGGCTAGTCGATGCGCGGACCCGTGCGATCTACGAGCTCGGGCTCGACAGCCTGCAATTGTCGCCCTCCTCCAACGCCGAGTCGACAGTGCAGCGGCGGTTTTCCGACGGTCTGGTCGAGCTGAAGCGGCGCGCGGGGCTGTATTACGAGGCACCGGGGGCGGTCGAGATCACCGGCGGCGTGCTGTACCGTGCACGCATCGTCATCCCCGCACGGGTGCCGGTGGGACGATTCACCGCGGAGACCTTCCTGATCCGCGACGGGCGCGTGCTGGCAGCGGCGGTCCGCGACATCGACATCCGCAAGTCGGGGTTCGAGCGCTTCGTCGCGCGCGCCGCGGATCGAGCGTCGATCCGCTATGGGCTGACCGCGGTGGCGCTGTCGGTACTGCTGGGCTGGACCGCCGGATGGGTCGCTAGACGGATCTGATCCTGCCCTACCGGCACGAAGGAGAATAGCGGCATCCACGCGATTTTAACGCGTCGGCGTGCATGCCCGGTGGCTGACTGGACGAGGACTCGGCCGAATGAACGATATGTCGGGATCGCATGCCTTCGACACCGCCACCGCCTTGTCGCTCGGGACGCCCGAGCCGAACAGCGGTGCCGCGATCGGGTGCGTGGTGTCGATCGCGGGATCGAGTAGCCGGGTGTTGTTCGATCGGGTGTCGCTGGGGCGGATCGCGCAGCATGCGGATCCGGTGGTCGGAGCGGCGGGCCAGGTCGGCGGGCAGATCAAGATGCGGGTGGGGTCGGCATGGCTGGTCGCCAACATCCGTTCGCTCGCGCTCGAGAATATCGACGGCGAGTGGGTCGCGGCCGATATCGACTTCCTCGGCGAGGGCGACGAGGAGCGGCTGACGGGCAAGCTCTATCATTTCCGCCGCGGCGTGACCCGCTACCCGATCCCCGGCTGCGAGGTGTTCCCGGTCACCACCGCCGATCTCAAGCAGATCTATTCGGCCGAGGACCGTCCGCATATCGCGGTCGGCACGGTCTATCCGACCCGCGACGTCCGCGCCGCGCTGTACGTCGATGCGATGCTCGGCAAGCATTTCGCGCTAGTCGGGTCGACCGGCACCGGCAAGTCGA
>NZ_CAXTEM010000029.1:0-725 GCF_964243315.1 uncultured Sphingomonas sp.
TCATGTGCCCCGCCTGCGCCTCGCCGAGCAGGTCCCCCGCGCCGCGCATGTCGAGATCGCGCGCCGCGATCGCAAAGCCCGCGCCAAGGCGGTCGAACGCCTCCAGCGTCCGCAATCGTTTAAGCGTGCGCGGCGCGATCTCTGCATCGCCCGCGGTCAGCAGGAGCACCTGGCCGCGCCGACTGCCGCGCCCGACCCGCCCGCGAAGCTGGTGGAGTTGCGACAGGCCAAACCGGTCCGCGCGCCACAGGATCATCGTGTTGGCGCGCGGTACGTCGAGCCCGGCTTCGATGATGTTGGTCGCCAGCAGCACGTCGCCTTCGCCGCGGCCGAACCGCACCATCGCTTCGTCGATCTCCGCGGCCGGCATCTTGCCATGCGCCTGGAGCAGCTCGAGTTCGGGCACGATCTGCGCCAGCTGCTCGGCGAGCTTCGTCATGTCCTCGATCCGCGGCACCACCACGAAGCTTTGCCCGCCGCGGCTCTTCTCGCGCAGCAACGCCGCACGGACGAGATCCCGGTCGAACACCGCGACCGCGGTACGGATCGGTTGGCGCCGCGCCGGCGGCGTCGCGATCACCGACAATTGCTGCAAGCCGACCAGTGCAGTCTGCAAGGTGCGCGGGATCGGCGTCGCCGACAGCGTCAGCGTGTGCCCCGCGCCCAGCGAGCGCAGCCGTTCCTTGTCGGCGGCGCCGAAGCGCTGCTCCTCATCGACCACGACC
>NZ_CAXTEM010000029.1:735-35482 GCF_964243315.1 uncultured Sphingomonas sp.
GGCGAAGGCCATGCCCAGGCGCAGGCCGGCCAGCCCCCAGGCCTTGGAGAAGGTTTGGAGCACGACCAGATTAGGAAATTCAGCAAGGCGCGAAGTCCAGCTCGGGGCGGCCGCGAAATCGGCGTAGGCCTCATCGACCACGACCAGCCCGAGATCGTGATAGGCGATGCCCTTCGCCGCCACCGCTCCGGTGCCGATCACGACCCGCACCGATCCGTCTGCGAGCCCGGCCTTCACCTTCTTCCTGTCCGCCGCGCTCGACAGCCGGGAAAGCCCCGCGACGACGATACCGCTGTCCGCGAACCGCGCGGCGAACGTTTCCAGATGCTGGCGCGCCAGGACCGTGGTCGGCGCTGCGATCGCTACCTGGCGACCCGCCAGCGCGACGATTGCCGCCGCGCGCAACGCGACCTCGGTCTTGCCGTACCCGACGTCGCCGATCACCAGCCGGTCCATCGGCCGGCCTGAGGCCAGGTCGGACCGGACCGCCTCGATGGCGCGCGCCTGATCCGCGGTCTCGGTATAGGGGAACCCCGCGGCAAAGCGCTCGTACGCCGCGGGCTCGGGCTGCAGCACCGGCGCCTCACGCTTGGCGCGCTCGGCCGCCAGCTCGGTCAGCCCGCGGGCGCTTTCCGCGATCGCGGCGTCGATCGCGCCGCGACGCTTGATCCAGCTGGTGCCGTCGAGCTTGTCGAGCGTCACCGCGTCGGCATCCGCGCCGTAACGCCAGATCCGATCCGCTTCGGCGACGGGCACGAGCCGCTTGCCGCCATCCGCATAGTCGAGCGCGATCGCGTCGCCGCCCTCGACGCCGTCGATCGCGGGAATGGGTTCGAGGCCCGCGACCACGCCGATGCCGTGATCCTCGTGAACGATGACGTCGCCGACCCGCACCTCCCCGACATCGAGCAGCCCCGTATCGCCGGTCGCGGTCACCGCGTCGGGGCGTTCGGCGCGGCTGCCGAGCAGGTCGGCCGCCGCGATCGCGACGATGCCGTCGCGACGGAAACCGCTCTCGACCGGGACTGGCATCGCCAGCAACGCGCCGCTGCTCGCCTTTTGCAGGTCCGGCCAGCTCGCCGCGTCCTTGATCTCCAGCTTCAGCCGTTGCGCCAGCCGCGGCTTCAGGAATCGCAGGTCGCGCGCGCTGCCGAGCACCGCGACCCGGTCCCCGCTCTTGCGCGCCGCGGCGACCATCGTCGCCAACACCTTCAGCGGCGCCCGTTTTTCAACGAAGCGCGGCGGCGGGTCTCCGGCGCGATCCAGGCTGGCCGCATCGCGCTTGGCCAGTGCCCGCTGCCATTGTTTGTCGCCGATCAGATCGCGCGCCAGCGACGCGTCACCACGCTTGGCGATGTCGCTGCCGAGCGCCAGCAGGCGCCGACGCCGATCTTCCGCCGCCGCGGACACGATGACCACCGCGTCGGGAAGATGGTCGAGCAGCGTGGTCGGCTCGTCGCCCAACGAAGGCTCCGCGACCTGGCCAAGTTCGAACCTCTGGCAGTCGCTCGTGGTACGCTGATCCGCGGGGTCGTAGAAGCGGATCGCGGCAATCTTGCCGTCCGCCGCCTCGACCCGCAATGGCTGCTGCGAGTCCGCCGGAAACACGTCGAGCACATTGCCGCGCAGTGCCGCCTCGCCCGGCTCGTCGACCCGCTCGTCGGCATAATAGCCGATCCCTTCGAGCGTCGCGAACAACGCCGCGAGATCGACCGGCGCATCGAGATCGATGCTCGGCGGCGCCGCGTCGAACGACCCCGGCTGCGGATAGGCGCGGGCAAGCGCCTCGCCGGTGGTGATCAGGGCGATATGGCGGTCCCCTGCGACGATCGCGCGCCGCAATCGCCGCAAGGCCGATACCCGTTGTCCGACATTCGACGGCGATGCCGGCGCTTCGTCACCGGGCAGCGCATCGCTCGCCGGGCAGCAGATCACCACGACATCGGGCATAAAGGCCGAAAGCGCCTGCGCGATCGCGATCGCGGCGGATTCATCCCCCGCCGCGTAGATCAGGTCGGTGTCGATCGAGCGCTCGGCGAGCGCCGCGGCCACCTCGCCGGGGGACATGGTGGTGATCGTCGGCGCGATCGTCAGCGCCTCCACGGCAGCAGCGGATTTCGATGACATCGAGCGTAAGCGACCTTTAGTGTCGGGCCTTTCGAAACGGGCCTGATCCGCCGCCGTTCCACGCATCGCTTTGATCCAAGTTAAGGTGCCCGAAAGGCGCGGCACCGTCGCTGGCCAGCGGCGTTGGAGGGCGCATGGTATCGCCTCTTACTTCCGTGGCGGAAATCGCCGCCCCCGCCGCGACGATGATCGCGGCGATGATGACCGCCGCCAATTTCAGCCCGCGCGTGACCGGCTGGGGCTTCGTCGTGTTCACCATCGGCTCAATCGGCTGGTGCGTGATCGGCATCGCGTCGGGGCAGCAGAACCTGCTGCTCAGCAATGCCTTCCTGACGCTGGTCAACCTCGTCGGTATCTGGCGCTGGCTAGGGCGCCAAGCGCGTTATGCCGACGGCAGCCGCAAGGCGACGTTGCGCAGCCGGGCGGAACCGGGATCGCAGATCGTCCCCGTCAGCGGCCTGACCGGCAGCGACGTGCTCGACGCCAAGGGCGACAAGGTCGCGACCGTAGTCGATGCCATGGTAACCTGCGATGGGGTATCGCTCGCTTATGCGGTGATCAGCGTCGGCGGGGTCGGCGGGGTCGGCGAGCGGCTCCACGCTCTCGCCCCCGAGGCGATGACGCTCAGTCCCGACGGCATCCACACCGCCTTGGACGAGCGCACGCTGCAGGCGCTGCCGGAGATCGAGATCGACCACTGGCCGACGCGGGTGCCGGCAATGGCGGATTGACCGCTTGCGTCCGGCGGCGCGGGCGGTAACCATCGCATCTCCTCGAAAGGGCTGCCCGATGAACCGCTTCTCTACGCTTCTCCTGATCGCATCCCCCGCGCTGATCGCCGCGAGCAGCCCGCAGGTCCCGGCCGCGATCGCCGCCGCGGTCGCCGCGCCGACCCGCACGCCTGCGAACGTCGCGCGCGACCGTTATCGCCATCCCGCGCAGACGCTCGCCTTTTTCGGGGTCAAGCCGACCGACACGGTCGTCGAGATCTGGCCTTCGGGCGGCTGGTACACCGAGATCCTCGCGCCGCTCACCGCGCGCGCGGGCACCCTCTATGCCGCCGGCCCTGGCGAAAAGGGTCTGAACGGCATTCGCGCGCTGCAGGCCAAGGACGCCACCACTTATGGCAAGGTTCGGCTGGCTGCCTTCCCCGCCACGGCGGGTTCGCCGGGCGTGCCGGACAACAGCGCCGACGTCGTCCTCACCTTCCGCAACGTTCATAACTGGCGCTTCGGCGGTCAGGATCGCGCCCGCGAAACGTTCGCTGCCCTGTTCCGCATGGTCAAGCCGGGCGGGACACTCGGCATCGTCGAACACCGCCTGCCCGAGGCGCGCGACAGCGGCGCGGAGGAAAAGAGCGGTTACATGAAGACCAGCTCGGTGATCGCGTTCGCCACCGGCGCCGGGTTCAAGCTCGCAGGACGGTCTGAGATCAACGCCAATCCAAAGGATACCGCGGACTGGCCCGACGGCGTATGGACGTTGCCGCCCAGCTACGCGTTGAAGGACGTCGATCGCGCAAAATATGCAGCGATCGGCGAAAGCGATCGAATGACGCTGAAGTTCGTCAAGCCGCGCTGATCCGATCGATCGGGCAGCGAACCCAATCCGATGTTGCGCGTTCGTTTCGTGCAACATCGGAGAATTCGCATGCCTAGCCAACAAGATGTCCTCCACTCGGTTTTCGTCACCGGCCTCAAGAACGCGCATGGCGTCGAGCATCAGGCGCTGGGGCTGATCGACCGACAACTCGATCATCTCGCCAACTATCCCGAGGTCGCGGACATGCTTCGCCAGCATCGCGGCGAGACCGAACAGCAGATCCAGCGGCTCGAAGAAATCCTCAGCGGCTTCAACGAGAGCCCCTCGGCGCTGAAGGATCTCGGCCTCTCGCTGTCGGGGAACATGGCCGCACTCGCCCACGTGTTCGCGCCAGACGAGATCCTCAAGAACAGCTTCGCCAACTTCGCCTTCGAAAATTTCGAGGCGGCGGCGTATAAGTCGCTGATCACGCTGGCGGACGCCGGCAGCTTCGTCAGCGCAACCCCGCTGCTGCAGACGTCGTTGCGCGAAGAGCAGGCGATGGCCGCCTGGATCGACGAGAACAATGCCTCGCTGACGATGAAGTATGTCGAGCGGCGTGCCGCGGGCGAGACCGCGAGCCACTGACCGGTCCGTTTCGATCCCCTCGCGTCCGTTATTTTATTCGACGGATGCGAGGGCGAAACGCCGCTGCCGATTTTCCGCTTAACCCCGTCCATATCCTGCCGTTCTAGCATTTGGTTGCTTGGTCCTTCCGCTCTGGGGGCGGCGGGGAGCACCGATCAGACGGAGATTTGGACCATGACTGTTATCGCTTCCAACATCTCGGCGCTTCGCTCGGCGAACGCGTCGATGAAGGCCAATACCATGTTGTCGACCGCGATGGAGCGGCTCTCGACGGGCAAGCGGATCAATTCGGCCAAGGACGACGCCGCAGGGCTCGCGATCGCCTCGTCGATGACCGCGCAGGTCCGTGGCATGAACCAGGGCATCCGCAATGCCAACGACGGCATCTCGATGATCCAGACCGCGGACGGCGCACTCGACGAAGTCACCAACATGGTGCAGCGCATGCGCGAACTGGCGGTACAGGCCGGCAACGGCACCTATTCGGAAGACGACCGCGCCAACATCAAGGAAGAAATGGACGCGCTCGGCAAGCAGATCAACAGCACGCTGACCAACACCACGTGCAACGGCGTCACCCTGTTTCCTGAAGATGAGACGGACGTCACGGTACAGGCCGGCGCGGTCAAGGCCGACGCGGTCGTTATCAGCTTCGGTGGTGTGGATGTTTCGGGCGTCGCTAGCGCCGATGGGTCCGAGGTTGACGTCAGCGGCACCACCTACGAATTCGACGAAGAGGCTTTCGACACCGCGCTGACCAACGTCACCACGGCACGCGCAAAGCTCGGCGCTTCGCAGAACCGGCTGCAGTCGGCGGTCACCAACCTGACCTCGAACGCGACCAACCTGTCGGACGCCAAGAGCCGCATCGAAGACGCCGACTTCTCGGCTGAATCGACCGCGCTCGCCAAGGCATCGATCCTGAGCCAGGCATCGACCGCGATGCTCGCTCAGGCGAACCAGAGCCAGCAGAGCGTGCTCCAGCTCCTGAAGTAATACGGCGTTTCCGCCGCCGACACCGCCCCCCAAGGGTGACGGTGGCGGACCACAGCGAACCCCGGTGGCGATCACGCCGCCGGGGTTTTGCGTGTGTGGGGCTGGTGTTGCGGTTCGCGGAGTTGGCGTTTGCCCCTCCCTTCAATCAGCCTGACGGCTGCCATTTTCCTCTGGCGGGAAGGAAGCAGAGCTGGACGACTGCAAGTTGCACCAGCCGTCTTGTCCGTCATCCCCGCGCAGGCGGGGATCCAGACTGGCAAGCGTTGCGGCTGACATACTGAAGCCAGCCAGTATGGATCCCCGCCTGCGCGGGTATGACGAGGGGTTAACGCAAGTCATCCCGCTTCAAGGAGGCCGCTCAACTCCTCCCCCGCCAAGCAGGTGGGACGGCGTAGCCGTGACGGAAGCGAAAGTAAGCGGGACGCGTGTCATCCACGCATCGCCGATGCCCACTCACCCCACCCGGTTCGCCACCAGATCGTCGACCACTGCCGGATCCGCCAGCGTGCTCGTATCCCCCAGGCTACCCACGTCACCTTCGGCGATCTTGCGCAGTATCCGCCGCATGATCTTGCCCGACCGGGTCTTCGGCAGCCCCGGCGTGAACTGGATCGCATCCGGCGTCGCAATCGGCCCGATCTCGGTCCGCACCCACCGCACCAGCTCGTCGCGCAGCGCATCGCTCGGCGCGTCGCCGGCGTTCAGCGTGACATAGGCGTAGATGCCCTGCCCCTTTACCTCGTGCGGGAAGCCGACCACCGCGGCCTCGGCGACCTTGCGATGCAGGACCAGCGCCGACTCCACTTCGGCGGTGCCCATCCGGTGACCGCTTACGTTGATCACGTCGTCGACCCGTCCGGTGATCCAGTAATAGCCGTCCTCGTCGCGGCGGCAGCCGTCGCCGGTGAAGTACGCGCCGGGATAGGTGCTGAAATAGGTCTGGAAGAAGCGTTCGTGATCGCCCCAGACGGTGCGCATCTGCCCTGGCCAGCTGCGCGTGATCACCAGATTGCCCTCCGCCGCGCCCTCCAGCACCTTGCCCTCGGCATCGACCAGCTTGGGTTCCACCCCGAAGAACGGGACCGTCGCACTGCCGGGTCTCAGCGCGGTGGCGCCCGGCAGCGGCGTGATCATGTGCCCGCCGGTCTCGGTCTGCCACCAGGTATCGACGATCGGGCAGCGCCCCTCCCCGACTACGCCGTGATACCAGCGCCACGCCTCCGGGTTGATCGGCTCGCCGACCGATCCGAGCAGCTTCAGCGAAGCACGACTGGTGCGCGCGACATGCTCGTCGCCCTCGCGCATCAACGCGCGCAGCGCGGTCGGCGCGGTGTAGAGCTGGTTCACCTGGTGGCGATCGACCACCTCCCAGATCCGCGACGGCGTCGGCCAGTTGGGCACGCCTTCGTACATCAGCGTCGTCGCCCCGTTCGCGAGCGGACCATAGACAATATATCCGTGCCCGGTGACCCAGCCGACATCGGCCGCGCACCAGAACACGTTTCCATCGCGATAATCGAACACCAGATCGTGCGTCATGCTGACCCACAGCAGATACCCGCCGGTGGTGTGGAGCACGCCCTTCGGCTTGCCGGTCGATCCCGAGGTGTAGAGGATGAACAGCGGGTCCTCGGCGCCCATCGGCTCGGGCGCACAATCGGGCGCCGCGGCGGCCATCAGTTCGCCGTACCAATGATCACGGCCCGGCTGCATCGTCACTGCGCCGCCGCTGACCTTCACGACGATCACGGTGTCGAGGCTGGGGGCGAGCGCCGCGGCGGCATCGACGTTCGCCTTCAGCACCACCTTCTTGCCCGCGCGGCAGCCCTCGTCGGCCGTGATGACGATCCGGCTGTCGCAATCGGTGATCCGTCCCGCAAGCGCGTCGGGGGAGAAGCCGCCGAACACGATGGAGTGGATCGCGCCGATCCGGGTGCAGGCGAGCATCGCCACCGCCGCCTCGGGGATCATCGGCAGGTATAGCGTCACCCGGTCGCCCTTGCGGACGCCGCGATCCTTCAGGACATTGGCGAAGCGGCAGACCTCGGCATGAAGCTCGGCATAGGTGATGTGGCGTGGCGTCGCGGCGGGATCGTCGGGTTCCCAGATGATCGCGACCTGATCGCCCCGTGTCGCGAGATGGCGATCGAGGCAATTTGCCGAGACGTTGAGCACCCCGTCGCCGAACCAGCGGACCCCGAACCCCGCTTCGCTGAAGTCGCTCTCGTCCGCCCGCGTCGGCGCGCTGATCCAGTCGAGCCGCTTCGCCTGTTCGAGCCAATACCCCTCGGGATCGACCAGCGACCGCGCGTAATCCGCGGCATATCGCTCGGCATCGACCTTGGCGTTCTGCGCCCAAGCCGCGGGCACCGGGTAGATCTCGTCCTTCACACGCCACTCCCAACTATCGGCCTACAACCAGCCCGCTTTCTTGAAGCGAACGTACAGCGCGGTGCAGACGATCGCGATCACGCCGAGCACGACGAAATAGCCATATTCGGTCTTCAGCTCGGGCATATGTTCGAAATTCATGCCGTAGATGCCCGCGATCGCGGTTGGCACCGCGAGGATCGCCGCCCAGGCGGCGAGCTGGCGGGTGATTGCACCGGTGCGCTGCTGTTCGAGCAGGTTGCTGAATTCGAAGACCGAGGCGAGCACGTCGCGCAACCCGTCGGTCATCGTCTGCACCCGCCGGACATGATCGAGCACGTCGCTGAAATACGGCCGCGTCTCCGGATCGATGCACGGCAGATCGAGCCGCACTAGCTTTCCCGCGACCTCACCCATCGGCACCAGCACGCGACCGAAGCGGATCAGTTCGCGGCGCAGGCGGAAGATCCGCGTCACCTCGTCGCGACCGAGAAACTTGTCGAGCGTCGCCTGCTCCATCGCCAGCACCTCGTCCTCGATCGTCTCGATCACCGGTAGATAGCCGTCGACGATGAAGTCGAGGATCGCATGGAGCACGTAATCCACGCCGTGCATCAGCAGCGTCGGCGCCGCCTCCAGATGCTCGCGCAGCGCCTTGTGCGAGCGGGCGGAGCCGTGGCGGACGCTGATGATGTGGCTGTGCCCGACGAAGAGCGCGGTCTCGCCATAGGCGATGTTGCTGTCCTCCAGATGCGCGGTGCGCGCGACCACGAACAACTGGTCGCCATAGACGTCGAGCTTCGGCAACTGATCGGCCTTCACCGCGTCCTCCACCGCGAGCGGATGGAGATCATATTTCTCCTGCAGCGTGCGCATCTCATCGTCGCTGGGATCGCAGATACCGATCCAGACGAATTCTGACTTGTCCGACGGGCAGTCGATCTTCTCGTCGATGCTGACCTCGCGCACGCGCTTGCCGCGGCGGTAATGATAGGCGGCGACGACGGTCATCGTGCGGGCATCGTGCCCGGCCGCAGATAGGCGAACATGTGCGCGACGTAATCCGCCTTGCCGAGATCGACGCCCTCGCTGCGCAGGATGGCGTAGGCGGTCATGACGTGGAAGTAGAATTGCGGCAGCGCCCAGTCGCGGACATATTGCTCCGCGGTCAGATCGAAGATCATGCCCATCGGCAATGCGTGCACGATCGGCGCCTGCGGATCGATGTCGGGTATCGTCGTCGCCAGCCCGGTGACCGCCGCCACCGTCTCGTCGATCCGGGTGATCGCATCCGCAAGCGAGCCGGGACGATCGGCGGCGGCGCGTCCTTCGTCGAGCAGGACCTGGACAGCATCGGGCAGCTCTTCTCCCCGGAGCCGGTAGATACCCTCATAGGCCTGCACGCAGGCGAACCGGATCTGGGTCGACAGCGGGAACATATCCGCCGCGAGCCGCGCCGGCGCCAGCGTCTCTGACCGCTCCTCCGCCTTGGCCAGCCAGCCAGCGAGCGCCTTAAGCATCTGCACATAGGTGGGCACGAGCATGTCCGACAACTTCACGGGTGGTCCTCTTGCGGCGCGGCGATCCTGTCGCTCGCGCGCTACCCTAAAGTGTGTCGGATCGCGGCGCCACCTGCGCCTCACTCATAGCGCAGCGCCCTCACCGGGCTCGTCCGCGCGACCCGCACCGCGTGGGTCGCGATCGTCGCCACCGCAATTCCGAGCGCGAGCCCGCCGGCGAGGACGAACGGCACCGGAGTCAGCGCGATGCGATCGTCGAAACCGTTGAGCCAGTCGCGCATCACCCACCACGCGATCGGCCAGGCGATCAGGTTGGCGATCAGCACCGGCCGGCTGAACTGCCACACCAGCAACTGCACGATGTCGCGGGTGCGGGCGCCGAGCACCTTGCGAATGCCGATCTCCTTGGTGCGACGTTCGGCGGTGAAGGCGGCGAGCCCGAACAGGCCGAGGCAGCCGATGATCACCGCCAGCAACGCGAAGGCGCCGAACAAGGTCGCCCGCGCAGACTCCCGGTCATATTGTTCGCGGACGATGTCGTCGGCGAAGCGTCCCTCGAACGGCACTTGCGGAATGGTCCGCTCCCACACCGCCTCGACCTGCTCGCGGATTGTCGCCGGATTGCCGTCGAATCGAATGATGATGTCGCCGAAGCCGTTGCGGCGCATGGTGTAGATGATCGGCTGGAGCGGATCGCGCAGCGAGCGGAACCGCGCATCGGCGACGACACCGACGATCGTGAGCGGCAGCTGGCCATATTCGGACGGCAGCATGTCGCCTACCAGCGGCTTGCCGATCGCGTCCTGCGGGGAGCGGAAGCCGAGGCGCCGGGCCGCTTCCTCGGTCACGACGACGTTCGCGCCGCGCTGGGCGAGGGCGCGCACCGCCGCCGCATAGCCGGGATCGCTCTGTTTCGGCGTGGTGGTGTCGTCGCGACCGCGGGTTTCCGACAAGGCGCGGCCGGCGACGATCTTCATCCCCATCGCCTTGAAGAAATCCTGCTCGACCGAATAGTCGCCGAGATCGACGCGTTGCATCGTGCCCGGCAGGTAGACGCTGGTGATCGAATTGCCACCGGGCGCGACCCCGATCTGGCTGCGCGCGGCGGCGGTGACGCCGCGGATCCGGCGGATCTGCTCGGTCACCTGCCCGTCACGGTCCTCGACGCCGCGATAGCCGAGATTGCCGACCTGGAGCAGCCCGTCGCGGCGGAAGCCCGCATCCGCGGTGCGCGCATAGAGGGTCTGCGAATAGATGATCGCGGTGCAGATGATCAGCGCGATCGACACCGCGAACTGGCCGACCACCAGGATGTTGCGCAGCCGCCCCGACCCTTGCGCGTCCGACGCCGACTTGTTGGCCTTCAGGATCTTCGCCGGTTCGAACCGCGCCAGGTAGAAGGCGGGATACAACCCGCCGACCAGCCCGACCAGCAGCACCAGCGCGACCAGCGGCAGCAGGATCCCGCCCGCCCCGACATAATGGAGCTTGATGTCGGCATCGAGGAACGCGTTGAAGGCGGGCAGGAGCAGCTCGACCGCGGCGAGCGCGACGATCATCGCCACCACCGCGACCAACACCGATTCGGTTAGGAACTGGGTGATCAGCTGTCGCTTCGACGCGCCCAGCACCTTGCGCAGCGCGACTTCGCGGGCGCGCTGCGACGCACGCGCGGTCGCCAGATTGGTGAAGTTGACGCACGCCATGCCGAGCACCAGCACCGCGATGACCGCGAAGGTGGTGACGGTGAAAGCGTCGTTGCCCGGGGTGATCGACGCATCCTGCGCCTCGCCCAGATGAACGTCACGGATGTTGGTCAGGCGATAGTCCTGCGTGTCGCCGGGATTGGTCTTGAGCCCGCCGCTGACCTCGTCGGGAATGTTGCGCTTTTCCCAGGCGGGCATTTGCGCGTGGATCAGCGCGGCATCGTCGGGCGAGCGCAGCTTGAGGTAGTTCCACCCCTGCTGGCTGTTCCAGATCGTCAGGACGGGCAGCCGGTCCGCGAACTGCACGCCGAGATCGAACCGCGCGATCGCGTTGGCGGAGAAGCTGGAATTCTTCGGCCAGTCGGGAAACACGCCGGTGACGCGGTAATCCACGTTGCCGGCATTATCGACGATCGTCAGCGTCTTGCCGATCGGGTCGGCATCGCCGAAGCGGCGCTTGGCTTCGCTCTCGCTCAGCGCGATCGAATGCGCGTCGGGCAATGCGGTCCTGGCGCTGCCGCGGATGAAGGGGATGTCGAAGATCGCGAACAGATTGCCATCGGCCATCCGCAGGTCCTCGATCTCGCCGGCGCGCCCATCCTGGATCACGACGGGCGAGAAGCTGCGGATCCACACCAGCTGCTCCACCTGCTGCGGATAATCTTTCTGCAGCGCGCGGCCCGCGACGATCGCGCTGACCTGGAGGTGCATTTCCTCGCCGCCGGTCTCGGTCGCCTTGTAGTTGGTCTGGAGCTGGAACACCCGGTCCGCGCCCGGCATCCAGTCGTCGTAGCTCCGCTCGTAGCGCACGTAGAGCAGGATCAGCACGCAGGCCGCCAGGCCGATCGCCAGCCCCAGGATGTTGATCAGCGCATAGACGCGGTTCTTGGTCAGCGCGCGGATGCCGACGGTCAGGTAATTGCGCCACATGGCGGGTCTCTCCGGATCGAAAGGGATGTCAGGCGGCGCGGCGGCGTTCCTGGAGGATGCGGCCGTCGAGCATGTTGACGATCCGGCTGGCATAGTCGGCATGCGCGGGCGAATGCGTGACCATCACGATCGTCGAGCCCTGCTCGTTGAGCGTCTGGAGCATCCGCATCACCTCTTCGCCGTGATGCGTGTCGAGGTTGCCGGTCGGCTCGTCGGCGAGGATCAGCTTGGGTTCGGCGACGAGCGCGCGGGCGACCGCGACACGCTGCTGTTGTCCCCCCGACAGCTGGCCCGGACGATGCCGCGCGCGGTGCGCGATCCCGACCCGGTCCATCGCCGCATCGGTACGCCGCTTCCGCTCCGCCGCCGATACCGGATGATAGAGCAAGGCGAGCTCGACATTCTCGCGCACGGTCAGTTCGTCGATCAGGTTGAAGCTCTGGAAGATGAAGCCGATGCTCTGCTTGCGGAACTCGGCGAGCTGGCTCTCCGACAGATTGGCGACCTCGCGCCCGTTGAAGGTGTAGGAGCCGCCGGTCGGCCGATCGAGCATCCCCACCAGGTTCAGCAACGTCGATTTGCCGCACCCCGAGGGACCCATCACCGCGACGAATTCGCCGTCGTCGATCGTCAGGTCGATCGAATCGAGCGCGGTCGTCTCGATCGTGTCGGTGCGGTAGGTTCGCGTGAGTGCGCGCATTTCGAGCATGAGGCGTCCTTTCACTTGGCGGTAAGGTCGAGCCGATCCTTGTCGGCGAACCCGGTATAGGGGGAGGTGATCACGCGCTCGCCGGGGTCGAGCCCGTCGAGCACCTCGATCAATTGCGGGTTGCGCCGGCCGAGCCGCACCGGGCGCTTGACCGCGCTGCGGCCGTCCGCGGCGACGACGAATACCCAGTTGCCGCCGGTTTCGGAGTAGAAGGCGCCGTTGGGGATCAGCCGGGCCGGCGCCGGATCGCCGAGCGTCAGGCGGGCTTGCAGGGTCTGGCCGCGCTGTATGCTGGTGGGTTCGGCGGCGGTGAATTGCAGGTCGAGCTGGAACTGGCCGTTCTGGACCTGCGGATAGATCTTGGTGACCTTCGCGGGATAGGTCCGGCCGCCGACGTCGACGCTCGCCTTCTGCCCGGTCTGGACGCGGCCGAGATAGAACTCGTCGACGCCGGCTTGCAGCTTATTGCGGCCGGGACTGTCGATCTGCGCGATCCGCTCGCCGCGCTGAAGCGACTGGCCGACCTGGATGTTGAACCCCGACAGCTGGCCCGCGACCGGCGCGCGCAGGTTGAGCGCCTCCAGATTGGCACGGGCGAGCGCCAGGCCCGATCGCATCGACGTCATCGATGCACGCTGCTGGCTGAGTTGCCCTGCCTGCAAACGCTCATCGGTGGCCTGACTGCGCTGGAGCACCGAGACGCGGCGCTGCTGGTAGGCGAGTTCGTCGCTGGTGTCGTTGAACTGCTTGCCGCTGACGAAGCCTTTGTCGGCGAGCGGCCGTTCGCGCTCATACTGGCGCCGCACCTTGGTCGCGGCGAGCCCCGCCTCCAGCACCGCGCGCTCGTTGGCCAGCCGGGTCTGCGCGAGCGCCAGTTCCTGGCTGCGCATGTTGTTGATCTGCTGCTCGACCTCGGTCTGGCGGGCGAGCGTCGATAGCTGCAACTCGGCATTGGAGAGCACCGCGATCAACTGCCCGCGTGCCAGCGTCGCGCCATCCTCCGCGATGACCTGTTCGACCCGGCCACCCTCGATCGAATCGATATAGACGGTGAGCAACGGGGTAACGCGCGCGCGCAGGGGGATGAAGTCCTCGAACTGCCCGGTCTTGACGGTGGAGATCGTGACCCGGTCCGCGCCGACCGCCTGGCTGGTCCCGCGCGGGGCGAACCACCAGAACAACCCGGCGGCGACGATGATCGCGACCGCGGCGATGGCGAGCTTGAGACGCGGCGACAGCCGCCGCGTCTCCACGGTGCGATCCATGTTGCTGCCGGCGACGGGTCCGTCGCCCGCGGCGGGGTCGCCCTTTAGATGGAGCACGCTCACCGATCGATCCCGAGCAGCAGCGCGAAGCCCGACTGTCCGGAATCGAACGCCCCTGTCCGCAGACGAACACTGGCGCCGTCGCCCGACAGCGACAGGCGGAAGGACGCGATCTCGATGCTGGCGGCCCAGCGCGGTGCAGGCGTGACGCTCCACACCAGCAACACCATGCCGACCAGCGCCAGCAGCCTCATCGTCGCGGTCTTCTTGGGGTCGGTCATCGGCTGCGGTCCGGCGTTGGAACTAGGTTGCACGGATCATCGCACGAAGCGTGCCAGACGACCTTTGCAGGACAGGCAACAGCCGCCGCGATGCTGGCATGGAAATTGATTGTCCGGATCCGCACAGCAACTGTACGGGATGGGCCGGATGTCACGCGCGCCGGAATTCGATTTATGCATCGTCGTCGACGACGACGAGGACATCCTCGTCGCGGCACGGCTGCTGCTGCGCGGCGTGTTCAGGGAGATCATCACCGTCAACGGGCCCGAACGGGCGATCGCGGCGGCGGCGGGACGCGAACCCGACGTGATCCTGCTCGACGCCAATTTCGGCCGTGCCGCGACCGATGCGCGCGAAGGTTTCGCGCTGCTCGATCGACTGCTGGCGAACGATCCCGAGCTGATCGTGGTGATGATCACCGCGCATGCCGGCATCCACATCGCGGTCGAGGCGATGAAGCGCGGCGCGACCGATTTCGTCTCCAAGCCGTGGGACAATGATCGGCTGCTCGCGACCGTGCGCACCGCCGCCGCGCTACGCCGCTCGCGGCGCGCGGTCGTCGATGCGGCGCCTGCCACCCCTTCCCCCTCCTCTGCCCCGGCCAAGGGATCGCCATTGATCGGCAGCGCGCCGTCAATGGCGCGGGTCCATTCGCTGATCGCACGCGCCGCGCCGACCGACGCCAACGTGCTCGTCCTCGGCGAGAACGGCACCGGCAAGGAACTCGTCGCGCGGGCGCTGCACCAGCAATCGCTGCGTGCCGACCGGCCGATGGTCACGGTCGATCTCGGCGCGATCACGGCGGAGCTGATCGACTCCGAGCTGTTCGGCCATGTGAAGGGCGCCTTCACCGATGCGCGCGCCGATCGTGTGGGGCGCATCCAGGCGGCCGACGGCGGCACGCTGTTCCTCGACGAACTCGGCAATCTGCCGCTCCACCTCCAGCCCAAGCTACTGACCGCGCTCGAACAGCGGCAGGTCACGCCGGTCGGCGCCAATCGCCCGATCTCGGTCGATATCCGGGTCATCGCCGCGACCAACCTGACCTCGGCGATGCTGAACGACGACCGCTACTTCAGGCAGGATCTGTTGTTCCGGCTCAACACCGTCGAGATCGACCTGCCGCCGCTGCGCGAACGCCGCGAGGACATTCCCGCCCTGCTCGATCATTATCTGGATCATTATGCGCAGCGTTATCACCGCAGCGTGCCGGCGTTGACGCCTCGGGCGCGCGCGGCGCTGGTCGCGCACGACTGGCCGGGCAATGTCCGTGCGCTGCGTCATGCGGTCGAGCGCGCGGTGATCCTGGCGAACGACGCGCCGCTCGATTGCGCCGACTTCCCGCTCGCCGCCACACGTCGGCACATCGCGCCCGAGGCGGTCGTCACGCCCGCAGCCGATCTCAACCTCGACCGCGTGGAGCGGCGCCTCGTCGAGGAAGCGCTCCGCCGGCACGGCTACAACATCTCGGCGGCGGCGACCGAGCTCGGGCTGTCGCGCGCCGCGCTGTACCGGCGGATGGAGAAGCATGGGCTTTGACGCTCGCTTCACGCTGGTGCTCGCGGCGTGGGTGGCGGCGCTGCTCGTGGCGCTTGGCGGCATCCTGGCGGCGTTCGCGATCCCGGATCTAGTCGCGGCGCGGATCGTCGCGATACTGCTGCTCGCGGGTGCGCTCGCCGGGCTCTGGTCGCATGTCCAGCGAACCAACATCGTCCTCGCACGGTTCGTGGAGGCACTGCACCACGGCGATCTCGCCGCACGGTTCGACCGGCGGGGCGGTGCGGGCTTCGCGGACCTGGCCACCGCGCTCGACGATGCGATGCGCCGGTTGCAGGCGGACACCGCCCGTTTCGCGCAGGACCAGCGCTATCTGGAGGCGTTGATCGACGACATGCCGGTCGCGCTGCTGACCGTCGGCGCGGACGGCGGCGTCTCGCTGCGCAACCGTGCCGCGCGGCAACTGTTCACCGCACAGGCGGGCGTTCGGCCCGCGGACTTCGCGGTCTATGGCGCGACCTTCGCCGCTCGGCTGGCGGGCGAGCCGGGGCCGGCACGTGAGCTGGTGCTCATCGATCTTCCCGACGGGCCGCAGCGGGCGGCGTTGCAGAGCGCGACCGTGCACCGGCTGGGGATGCCGATCCGCGCCATCACCGTGCTACCGCTCCAGGGAACGCTCGACGCGATCGAGATGGCGGCGCAAACCGATCTCGTCCGGGTGCTGACCCACGAGCTGCTCAATTCGCTGACCCCTGTCACCTCGCTGGCAAGGACCGCGGCGGACGCGCTCGCGGCCTCCCCGGTGGATCACCAGACCGCGCAGACCGCGATGGCCACGGTGTCGCGGCGGATCACCAGCCTGCACCGCTTCATCCAGAGCTACCGGTCGGTAGCCAGCGCGCCGATCGTCCGGCTCCAGGCGTTTGCGGCCGACGTCTTCGCCGATGAGCTGATCCGCATGGTTGGGCTCGAATGGCCCGGAACTAGCTTCCACGCGGAGGTCGATGCGTCGCTGATGCTCCACGCCGACCCCGATCTGCTCGCCCAGGCGCTGATCAACCTGCTGCGCAACGCGGCCCAGGCGGCCGCCGGCGCCGACCAGCCGCACGTCACGCTGCGTATCACCGCCGAGCGGGCCGGCGGCCTCTCCCTATCGATCGCCGACAACGGTCCCGGCGTGCCCGAGTCTCTCCGCCGGGACATCTTCCTGCCCTTTTATACGACCCGTGCGGAGGGCACCGGGATCGGCCTCAACCTCGTCCGCCAGATCGTCGTCGCGCATGGCTGGAGCATCGACGTCGAACACAGCGACGACGGCGGCGCGCGCTTCGTGCTGCGCACCGCAGGCGCCGCCAGTTAGGGCGTCGTAGCTCCGAACTAAGCCCGTCGACGCTCGGCGATCCAGCCATCGACCTGGCGTTCGAGGATCGGCAGTGGCAGCGAGCCCGATCCGATCAGCAGGTCGTGGAAGCCGCGGATGTCGAACTTCGGCCCCAGCTCGCGCTCGGCCTTGCGGCGTAGCTCGATGATCTTGATCATACCGATCTTGTAGCCGGTCGCCTGCCCCGGCAGCGTGATGTACCGGCGGACTTCCGACCGGCCCTGGTCGGGCGCCGCACGGCCGGTGTTGACGAGATAGTCGATCGCCTGTTGCTCGCTCCACCCCTTGGCGTGGATACCGGTGTCGACCACCAGGCGCGCGGCGCGGAATAACTCGGCATCGAGCCGCATGAAATCGTCCGACGCCTCCGGGAAAGCGCCCATCTCCTTGCACAATGCCTCGGCATACAAGCCCCAGCCCTCCCCAAACGCAACGTAGCGGGTGCTTTGCCGAAATTTGGGGCCGCCGGATTGGCCGACCTGGATGTCGCCCTGCATGACGTGGCCGGGCACGCCCTCGTGACACATCAGGTCGCGTAGCGCCGATGGCGGGGTCGCGTCCGTAGTGCCGAGCAGGTGCACATAGACCCGACCGGGACGTGCGCCGTCGCGGCTAGGCCCTGCCGCATGCGCCGCACCGCCGGCGACTTCGCTGAACGACGGCTCGCGAATCACTTCCATCGCGTGAACCGGCAGCTTGCCGAAATACTTGGGCAGCAGCGTGCGGTTGAAGGTCAGCGCGTCATTGGCGTCCTTCAGATATTTCGCGCGCAGTTCGTCGTTCCAAGGCACCACCGGGAAGCGGCGGCCGATCTCCGCATAGAAGGCCTGACGGTCCTTCATGCCGGCGGCGCGGGCGAGCGCGTCCTGCTCGCCTTCGATCCGCTTGACCTCGGCCAGCCCGATCTGGTGGATCCGCTCGGCGCTGAGATCGGTGGTGGTGTTGAGCTTCAACGCAGCGGCGTACCACGCGGCGCCATTGGGCAGCGTCAGCGCGCCGAGCCGTCCGCTCGGGGCAGTCGGCAGGTCCGCCTGCGCCCACGCGATCACGCGGTCATAGGCCGGCTTGATCGTCAGCAGCGCGGCGCGCGTGTCGGCGAGCAATGCCGCCGCCTGCGCCGCATCGACCTTGCCGCCCGCCTAGAGCTTGGCGACCTTGGCCTTGGCGTCGGCCCATAACGGCGAGTCCTTTGCGTCGTCGAACGGCGCCCCGGTCACGATCGCGCGACTGCCGGTGACGACGCGCTCCATCTGGAACTTGGGCGCGCGCACGCCCGCGGCATCCGACGTGCGGCTTTGCTGCACCGCGGTGTCGAGCACCGCCGGGATCGCCCTGAGCCGCGCGGCATAGGCGCGCATGTCGTCCGCATCCTGGACTGTGTGCGTGTTGATGAGGAAGTTCGGCAATTGCGCATGTGCGGAATAGAGGAACGAATAGAAGGGCGGCGCCTGCATCCGGAAGCGGTAGCTCAACTCCGCACGGTCGAGCTCCAGCGCCCAGATGTCGTAATTGACCTGCGCGTCCGCCGAGAGCTTGGCGCGGTCGAACCCCGCCTTCATCCGGGCAGTGCTCGCCCGCCGCCACGCCAGCCTGCGCAACGCCGCGGCGTCGCTGATGTCGTCGAGCCGGTCGCGGCCCTCCTTCAGGCCGAGCTGCGTGGCGAGCTGCGGCCGTTCGCGCAGGTCCTCGGCGAACTCCTTGTCCAGGAACGCGTAGAGGCGTGCGTCCTCAGCCGGCACCGGAGCCACCGCGGTCGTCGGCACTTGCGCAGCAAGCGCCCCGGGTGTGGCGAGCACGAGGGCGGCGGCTGTGAGCGAAGGCAGTCTGCGCATTCTGGTCCCCTGATCGGTGTCGACGCGACCCTATCGTCGTGATGCGCGGTGGTGAAGCGCTAACGAGGCTCGACAGCCAGGCTCCGGAAACGCACCTGCTCCGACGCGTTGATCCTTCCCCATCAGGAGAGAGACGATGACCGACCACAAGAAGAAGGGCGACTTCCAGAAGAACGGGAAGGATGATGAGGGCGGCAACAAGAAGCAGGACAACAGCCACAACACCGCGAGCAAGGACAACAACCAGAACGCTGGTCACGGCGGCCACAAATAGCGCATTAGGGTGGACGCGGAGCTGGTATCTGCCCGGTCACGTCGTCGTCAGTGGCGGCGACAGCCCCGCGATCCCAGCTTCGGTCCCGGCCAGCCGGATGCCCGCTGCCGGTTCCCCATCAGTCCACCCAATCCTGCTGCAACGTGGATGACGCTGCCCACATCAGCAACCCCGCCAACAGGTATAATCCCAACCCCGCCAGCATCGCGTACCGCAGCGCCTCCGCGCCGAACTGCGCAGTCATCGCGTCCGACAGCGCGCCGAGCAGCATGGTTCCGGCGCCGAGCCCGATCAGGTTGTTCACCAGCAGAAAAGTCGCGGACGCCGTGGCGCGCATATGCGCGGGCACCAGATGCTGCACGGCGGTGACGACGGGGGCAAGCCAGACATAGACCAGCCCCTGCGGCACCACCCAGGCGAGGAACGCCACCGTGCTCGACTGCGAAAGGATGCCGATCGCGAATAGCGGCACCGCGATCAGGAAGCAGATCGCGGGTAGCCGCGCATACCAGCCGCGATCGCGCGCGCCGAGCCGGTCGCCGACGAAGCCGCCCGCGAGCACGCCCGCGACGCCGCCAATCAGCAGCAGTCCGCCATAGAAGCGGCCGATCTCGCCTAGGTCCATCCCGAAGCTCCGCCCGAGCAGCGACGGGAGCCAGAAGGCGAGCCCGTAGCCGAGCATCGAACTCGACGCCGCCCCGAAGGCGAGCAGCCAAAAACTACGCTTGCGCGCGAGTATGCCGAAGACACGCGCGATCGGCTCGGCGTCGGCGGACCGTGTCGGCCGGGCGGGCTCGCGCACGACCAGACGGAAGATCGGCGCGACCAGCACCCCGGCGGCGCCGACGACTACGAACGCCGCGCGCCAGTCGATCGTCGCCGCGATCCAGCCGCCGAGCATCACGCCCGCGGCAGACCCGAGGGGGATGCCGAGGGAGTAGACCGCCAGCGCTCGTCCGCGCTGTCCCGCGGGAAAATAGTCGGTGATCAGCGCGTAGGAAGGCGCGACGCCGCCTGCCTCACCGACGCCGACGCCCAATCGACACAGGAAGAGCTGCCAGAAGCCCGTGGCCGCGCCGCACAAGGCGGTGAAGCCGCTCCACACGGCGAGGCTCACGGTGATGACCCAGCTCCGGCTGGTGCGGTCCGCGAGCCAAGACAGCGGGATCGCCAGCGTCGAGTAGAGCAGCGCGAACGCGAGGCCGCCAAGCGCGCCCAACTGAGTGTCGCTCAGCCCCAGCTCGGCCTTGATCGCAGGCGCGAGGATGCCGAGGATCTGCCGGTCGACGAAGTTGAACGTGTAGACGAGCAGCAGCATCGCAAGCACGATCCCGCGGTAACGCCCCGAGGGCGCCGTCATCGTCTCGTGCTGCATTGCCGCCCCTCGCCCTTCGCTTACGACCGACGCGCCTTAGAACTTGGCGGTGACGGTGGCGAACACCTGGCGCGGGTTGCCGTAATAAGCGGTGAGAACGCCGGTGCCGCCCAGTGTCGAGACGAGCTGCCCCGCACCATTTCGGAGGAACGCGCCCGATCGTGGATCCTGCGCCAGGAAGTTGTAGCCGGACACGATGTAGCGCTTGTCGGTGAGGTTGCGCCCATGCACCCCGATCGAAAAACGCTTGTCGATGTTGTAGATCAGGTTCGCGTCGATCAGCGCGTATCTGGGCTGATCCAGCCCCGGCGTACGCAGCTCGAACTGTTGGGTACGGCTGCGATAGGACCCGGTCACGCTTGCGTCGACCGATCCCTCGCCGACCGGGGTGGTGAAGGACAGCGTGCTGCTCGCGGTCCATTTGGGCGTGTTCTGGAACGCGCGGAACTCGGCGACGTCGACCGGCTGGTTGGCGATGTTGCCGATGAACTCGTCATACTGCGCATCGATATAGCCGAGCGTCCCGGCATAGGTCAGCCGCGTGCCCGCCGCGGTGCGGACCAAGGTCGCGGTCGCCTCCGCCTCCGCGCCATTGATCGTGGCGCGGCCCGCATTGGTGGTGATGCCCGCGAAGGTCGGTATGCCGCCGACGATCACGCCCGCGGATCCCGGCACCTGCACGTCGCGGTAGCGCGAGTGGAAGCCGGCGAGCGCCAGCGTCGCGCGCCCGTCCAGCAGCGAGCCCTTATAGCCGATCTCGTAGCTGTCGACCGTCTCCGGATCGAAGCTCAGGAAGGTGAAGATGTCCTGCTGGTCGCCGCCTGCACCGCCCACCCCGTTGCCGTTGAAGTCGGGCGCTGCCGTCCCGACGCCGCGCGGATCGAACCCGCCGCCTTTGAAGCCCTTGGCGTAGCTTGCGTAGAGAAGATGGTCGCCCGTCGGCGTGAAGCTGACGCTGGCGCGCGGCGTGAACTTGTTGAAGTCGCGCTTGCCCCTGAAGTCCGTCTGCCGCGCGATCGGTGCGGTGGTGCCCCCGAAAAAGGGCGACGAGCCGAGATAGACATTGCGCTGCACGATGCTGTCGCGCTTGTCCCAGGTATAGCGACCGCCGACCGATACGCTGAACATGTCGGTCAGGTCGTAGGTAGCGTCGGCGAACACCGCGACGGTGTCGGTGCGGACGTCGCCGAAGGTCAGCGCGGTGACGGTCGCGGGCAGCCGCACGTCGAACACCGTGCGTGCCTTCGCATCGAGATAATAGAGCCCGGTGAGCAGGTTTAGGCTGCCGGTATCGACCAGGAACTGCACTTCCTGGCTGAACTGTTCGTTGTTGTAGAAGGCGGGGACGTCGACATCGACCGTCGGCAGTGCGTCGAAGTCGATCGGACTGGAGGAATCGTCCTTGCGGTAGCCGGTGATGCTGCGGAACGTCAGCCATTCGGCGGGCTTCAGTTCGGCAAAGAACGATCCGCCATAGGCTTCGACGTCCTGCGCCGGCGCGACCAAGCCGCCGCGCGAGTCGTAGACGTCGTCGAGTACCGGCGCGACGACGGCCGGGTTGATGCTCGGAATCAGCCGGTGCCCGCCACGCGGTTCGCTGCGGTCCTTGGTATAATCGGCCGAAAGGCGGAAGAACGCCTCGGTGGATGGTTCGAACTGCAGCGTGCCGCGGCCGGCCCAGATATCTTTGTTGTAGTTCTCGCGCCCGGTGGTGAGATTGTCGCCGAACCCGCCGCGGGACAGCCGCGCGACCGCGCCGCCGATCTTGAAGCCCGTGTTGCCGAGCGGCGTCGAGGCACTGATCACGCCGTCGGCCTGGTCATAGCTGCCATAGGTTGCGCGCAGGCGTAGCGTCGGGTCGTCGCCCAGCCGCCGCGTCACATATTTGACCGCGCCGCCGATCGTGTTGCGGCCATAGAGCGTGCCCTGCGGCCCGCGCAGGATCTCGATCCGTTCGACGTCGTAGATGTCGAGCACCGCGGCCTGCGGGCGATTCAGGTAGACGTCGTCGAGATAGATGCCGACGCCTGCCTCGAACCCCGCCACCGGATCCTGCTGACCGACGCCACGAACGAAGGCGGTCAGCGTAGAATTGGTGCCGCGGCTGGTTTCCAGGGTCACGTTGGGGGTGATGTTCGACAGGTCGGTAACGTCGAGCGCGCCGGACGCCTCCAACTGCGCGCCGCTGAAGGCGGAGATCGCGATCGGCACGTCGAGCAGCGACTCTTCGCGGCGGCGCGCGGTGACGACGATGTCGGCGCTATTCAGGTCGGCGGCGTCGGCGGCGGTGTTGTCGTTCGACTGCGCTTGGGTCGGCGTCGGGGCGTCCACCACCTGCGCTGCCAAAGGCGAAGCGGCGAGAGCGCCGAGGGTGGTCCCCAGGTGCAGGAATGCGCGGAGCTTGGTCATCGGTCGTCCTCCCCTTACGCCGTACCGGTTCGTCCGGCTTGTGCGTCGTCGGGCGCTTCTATACTGAAACCTGAACCAGGTTTCAACTTGGCAAAGGGGGGGGGAGCTATATGGAGGAGGCCGCGGACGTCCCGCCCAAGATTCCGCGTACCGACCGTGGTCGCCGGACCCGCCGTGCCCTGCTCGATGCGGCTGCCAGCGAATTCGGCGAAAAGGGGTTCTACGAAGCGTCGATCAGCGGGATCACGATGCGTGCCGGTGTCGCGCTCGGCAGCTTTTATACCTGGTTCGACAGCAAGGACGCGCTGTTTCGCGCGCTCGTCGCCGATCTATCGGATCAGGTGCGCGACCACGTCGCCCCTGCGGTTCGCGACGCGCCCAATGGGCTGGCGGCCGAACGGGCCGGTCTTGCAGCCTTTCTCGGCTTCGTACGCGATCACCAGGAAATCTACCGGATCGTCGACGAGGCCGAGTTCGTCGACCCTGCAAGCTTCCGTCGGCACTATGCAGCCACCGCCGATCGCATCCAGCAACGCCTCGCCGCTGCCGCGCTACGCGGCGAGGTGCGCGCCGATGTCGGCGAGGTCCATGCCTGGGCGGTGATGGGAATGAACGTCTTCTTGGGCCTGCGCTACGGCGTCTGGACGCAGGACGCGGGCATCGAGGTGGTGGCCGACACGGCCGAGGACATGCTGCGCAACGGTCTTGGTGTGCCTGCCTCGAAGTGAGGCGCTGCAGCGGTGGCCGACGGGGCCTCTCGAACACGCGCTCGCGCTCACCCCAAGTGCAGCAAGGGGTAGATTAGCTGGCGGGGTCATACATGAACGCGCGTAGTTCCTGCGAGCAGCGGCACGCGGCTGCGATCCTCCGTGCCCATGCCTCCGCATCCTGGCGCGTCGCCACGTCGATCACGGTGAACCCGCCGGTCAAGATGCTGCCCGGATAGGTATCCGGCGTCACGGAGCCGTCGGCGGCGACCAGAACCGGGTCGACGCCTTCATCGATGCCACCGCCGAAGACGTAGACACCCGCGGCCTTCGCCTGCTCGATCACCTCACGTGACTCGACGCCAGCACGCGCGAGGTCTTCCCCAGTGAGTTGCATGGCTACGCTGGGAAAGGAGATGAGGTACTTGGTCATGCTCAGACAGCCTCCCGCCAGTTCTATCGTGAGTGAGTGGCTTTGCTATGCGACGGATGCGAACGCATCAATGATCTCATCATCGATCGCCGAGGCGGCTGGCCGGCTCTCGCCGCAAAGGCGCGGACCGTCGCCGGGACGCCGATCTCAAACGATGTAGGCACGAAGTCGAACCGACGCGAGAACTTCCCGCCGTGGACGACATAGGCACGGTCCCAGGTGAAACCGACATCGGCTACCTCCTTCGCAAACCGATAGAACAGCCCCAGCAACCGTAGCAGGGCGAGCGGCACTGCCCATACCCGCAGCCGGTCTCCCAGCACCGCGGCGCCCATCGCCAGCAGGGCTCGTGGGCTGCGGGTGGGTGCACAGGGCATGTTCCACGCCTGCCCGAAATCCTCGTCCGACGCGTCGAGCAGCATGATCGCGGCGCGGGCGATGTCGGGCACATAGGCGAAGTCGTGCAGCGTGTCGGCGGGTACCAGTAACTGCGCGGGTTTGTCCTTGGCCAACTCGCCGAAGGCGCTCGCGCCGAGGTCCGAGACGTCGACGCCGGGCCCGTAGAGGCAGCTATACTGCTGCCGCTCTGGACCGTCATGCACGAGGACCTGAAGATCAGCGCACGCATTCGCGCCGTCTTCGATGCCTTGGCCGCGGAAGTGATCGCCTAGCTAGGCGGCGCTCGATGCCTTGCAGGGCAAGCAGACCAACAATAGCACAAGCGTCGGGACGGCTCGGCTTGCTATGACGACGGGGGGACTTATATACCAGTCGTTATGGAAGATGTTCTCACCTCCGTCGCCAAAGGCCGACCGCGCGAGTTCTGCGTGGATCAGGCGTTGGCGGCCGCCTTGGGCGTGTTCTGGTCGAAGGGCTATGATGGCGCCTCGATGGCCGATCTGACCCAGGCGATGGGGATCACCAAGCCGAGTCTCTACGCCGCGTTCGGCAACAAGGAAGCGCTCTTTCACAAGGCGCTTGAGCTCTACGAGACCGAGAAGCTCGAATATACCCGCGAGGCTCTGAAGCAGCCGACAGCGCGGGCGGTCGCGGAGCATTTCATGCGTGGCGCGATCGATGCGCAGACGAGCACATGCGATCCCAAAGGCTGCCTCGGCGTGATCAGCGCTACGGCGTGTGGTGCGGAGGCCGATTCGATCAAGGCGGACGTGATCCAGCGGCGTGCCTCCTCACAGGCTGCTTTGGTCGACCGTTTCGAGCGGGCAAAACTGGACGGCGACTTGCCCGAGCATGTCGATGTCGGCGGCCTGACGAGCTATCTCTACGCAATCCTGCAAGGCATGGCCGTGCAGGCGGGCTCCGGTGCAACGCGCGCTGATCTGGAGAGCGTGGTCGACACCAGCTTGATGATGTGGCCGACCCGCTGAAACCTTTTTACCGATCGGTATAAAAAGGCGTTGACGCGTAACGGAACAAGTTTCATACCGAGCAGTATAGAAGAAGGCGCCAAATAAGGCGTCTGGCCGTCGAGGAGGCCACATGATCGAACTGCCCAGTCGCGGGGTGGTCGCCCAGTAATCGGCGCCGCCCGTCCAGCTTACCCATTTCAGCAATCCTCCTGACCCGCAGCCCTGCTGCCGGACACGGGCGGTTTCGTCTTCAACGTCAGCGTTGCCGTTCCGCGGCGTCGCCGCGGCCGAAGGGTCGCGTCCACGCGACGCAACGCCGCGCCTCCAGTTCAAGGGAGTTTCCCATGGCCTATGTCGATTTCTCCGCCGACCCGATCCTCGCCGCGCATCCCGATCGGTTGCGTGCCGAAAACGCTGCTCCCGCGCCGACAGGTCTGACAGCGCTGGAGTGGTCGGTGGTGGCGTTGGCGAAGCGCGACCGGATGTCCTCGCTCGCGAAGCCCGGCAGGATCGCCACCGCGTTGAGCAGCCTGTTCGGCGACGGCTCTGCCGGCCGGCATCTGGCCGACCCAAGATTGGAGGCGCTGCGGCGGATGGCGGTGCTCAGCTGGCACCGCGGCTTCTCCGTGCCCTCGACCGAGCTGAAGGCGTTCCTGTCAGCCGGGTTCTCGCTCGATCAGTACGAAACCATGCTCACCAGCATCGGCATGGACCGCCCGCGATGGGAGGCCCGCGCATGAACATGATCTCGAAGATCGACGCGCCCGCGGAGAACGCGCAGGATGCGCCGCGACGCACCCGCTGGCGCAAGGCCGGCTGGGCGGCGTTGCCACTTGTCGCGATCGCAGCGGCCTGGGGCCTGATCGATCATGACGGACCTGCGGTGGCGGCGATGCCGACCCCTACCGTCTCGGTGGCGCAGCCGCTCGTCCGTTCGGTCACCGAATGGGACGATTATGTCGGCCGCTTCGAAGCGAGCAAGTCGGTCGAGGTACGCCCCCGCGTGTCGGGCGCGATAACCGCGGTGCACTTCACGGACGGCGCGATCGTCCGCAAGGGGCAACTGCTCTTCTCCATCGACGCCCGACCCTATGCCGCGGCGCTCGCCGAGGCGCGCGCAAGCGTCGCCAGTGCCGCCAGCGACCTCGCGCTGGCGCGCGCCAATCTCGATCGTGCCAACCGGCTGGTCTTGGACGACGCGGTGTCGAAGAGCGACCTCGACCAGCTCGGCGCCAGGGTGCGCGCGGCCGGCGCGGCGCTGGTGGCCGCGCAGGCCCGCGTCCAGGCCCGCGCACTAGACGTCGAGTTCTCCCAGGTTCGGGCACCGATCTCCGGCCGCATCTCCGATCGACGCATCGACGCTGGGAACCTCGTCTCCGCCGGCGACACCAGCGGTACGCTGTTGACGACGATCAACGCGCTCGATCCGATCTACTTCGCATTCGACGCGTCGGAGGGACTGTTCCTCAAGTCGAAGCGCGCCGGGGCCGAAGGCTCCGCGGTGGAGGTCCGGCTGCAGGACGAGAGCGAGTTCCGTCGTACCGGCCGGCTCGACTTCACCGACAACGGTCTCGATCCGCGGTCGGGCACGGTGCGCGGCCGTGCCGTGCTGGCTAATCCCGACCTATTCCTGACCCCGGGCATGTTCGGCAACATGCGGCTGGCCAATGGCGGCCAGGTGTCGTCGCTGCTGGTGCCCGATGCTTCCATCCAGACCGACCAGGCTCGCAAAACCGTGCTCACCGTCGCCGCGGACGGCACCGTGGTCGCCAAGGCCGTGACGCTCGGCCCCGCTCTGGGCGGGCTGCGCATCATCAGGGCGGGCCTCAGCCCGCGCGACCGCGTCATCATCAGCGGCACGCAGATGGCGATGCCGGGCGGCAAGGTGCAGGCACGAGCGGGGCGGATCGCCGCTGCAGTCGCCACTGCGCCGCCGCTGCCGGCACCGTCGACCGCCGGCGAAGCGACCTTCGCCGCGCGCTGATCCGTCGATCCCGACCGACCTTCCTTCGATCCTCCACACGGGGAGCCTGCCATGCGCCTGTCGCGCTACTTCATCACGCGTCCGATCTTCGCGGCCGTCATCGCGGTCATCATCACGATCGTCGGCGGGCTCGCCTATCTTGGTCTCCCGGTGTCGCAGTATCCGAACATCGTCCCGCCGACGGTGACCGTCGCCGCGACCTATCCGGGCGCCGCGGCCGAGACGGTGGCGGAGACCGTCGCCGCGCCGATCGAGCAGGAGATCAACGGTGTCGACGGCATGCTCTACCAGTCGTCGCAATCGACCGGCGACGGGCGGGTCGTCATCACCGTCACCTTCAAACAGGGCACCGACCTCGATTCCGCGCAGGTGCTGGTGCAGAATCGGGTCGCTATCGCCACCCCGCGACTGCCGCAAGAGGTGCAGCGGCTCGGCATCGTCACCAAGAAGACATCGCCGGACTTCCTGATGGTCGTGAACTTGGTCTCGCCGGACCGGTCGCTGGATACGACCTATCTTTCGAACTACGCGCTGACGCAGGTGAAGGACCGGCTGGCGCGGATTGAAGGCGTCGGTGACGTGCAGCTGTTCGGCGCGCGTGATTACGCGATGCGGGTGTGGATCGATCCGGGTCGTGCGGCCGCGCTCGGGCTGACTGCGGGCGACATCGTCCAGGCGCTGCGCGCGCAGAACGTTCAGGTCGCGGCGGGTACGCTCGGCCAGCCGCCCTACAACCAGGGCTCCGCCTTCCAGCTCAACGTCGAAACGCAGGGACGGCTCACCGAGCCGCAGCAATTCGCGAACATCGTCATCCGATCGGACGCCGACGGGCGGCAAGTGCGCGTCTCGGACGTCGCGCGGGTTGAGCTCGGCGCCGCGGACTACTCGACCAACACCTATCTGTCGGGCGAGCCGACGGTGTTGCTCGCGGTGTTCCAGCGCCCCGGGTCGAACGCGCTCGCCGCAGCCGAGGCGATCACCGCGGAAATGAAGGCGCTCGAGAAGGGTTTCCCTAAGGGCCTCGCCTACAAGGTCATCTACAACCCGACCGAATTCATCGCGCAGTCGATCGACGAAGTGATGAAGACGCTGCTCGAGGCGATCGTCCTGGTCGTGCTCGTCATTATCGTGTTCCTGCAGCGTTGGCGCGCGGCGATCATCCCCGTCGTGGCGATCCCGGTGTCGCTGATCGGCACCTTTGCGGTGCTGTTGATGGTCGGCTATTCGCTCAACAACCTCTCGCTGTTCGGCCTGGTGCTGGCGATCGGGATCGTCGTCGACGACGCGATCGTCGTGGTCGAGAATGTCGAGCGCAACCTTGCGCAGGGTCAGACGCCGTTGCAGGCTGCCTTTACGTCTATGGACGAAGTGTCTGCGGCGCTGGTCGCGATCGTCGCCGTGTTGTGCGCGGTGTTCATCCCCACCCTGTTCATGAACGGCATCTCGGGCGCCTTCTACCAGCAGTTCGCGGCGACGATCTCGACCGCGACCGTGATCTCGCTGATCATCTCGCTGACCTTGTCGCCTGCCCTCGCCGCGCTGCTGCTGAAGGGGCATGCCGAAGACGCGCCGACCAACAACCGGGTGATGCGCGGTTTGCGCGCCGCGGGCGACTGGTTCAATCGCGGGTTCGAGCGGATGAGCGAGCGCTATAGCCGCATGACGCACATGCTGGTCACGAGACCCAAGCGCGTCATGGTCGTCTATGCGGGTCTCATCGCCGCGACGGTCGGCATGCTGTGGACCACGCCGACGGGGTTCATCCCGCAGCAGGATCAGGGCTATTTTCTCACCGTCATCCAGCTGCCGTCGGGTTCGTCGGTGGAGCGCACCGATGCGGTGATGCGCAAGGTCGCGCAGCGCATCCTGCCGCTCGAGGGCGTGAAGGGCGCGGTGATGCTCGCGGGCTTCGACGGACCGTCGCAGACGCTCGCCCCCAATGCCGCTGCCGCCTACATCCCGCTGAAGGACTTCGAGGACCGCAAGGGCATCCACGTCAGCCAGATCATGGCGGCGGCGCAGAAGGCTACCGCCGACATCACCGAGGCACGCCTGATGATCGTGCCGCCGCCGGTCATCCAGGGGATCGGTGCCGCGGGCGGCTTCCGGATGATGGTCCAGGATCGCAGCGGGCACGGCTACCAGGCGCTCGGCAAGGAGGCCAACGCGCTGATCGCCAAGGCCAATCAGGCCAAGGGGCTGGCCGGCGCGTACACGTTCTTCGACACCGCCACGCCGCGCGTCTTCGCCGATATCGACCGGCGCAAGGCCGACATGCTGGGCGTGCCGCCGGAGCGCGTGTTCGAGGCGTTGAACGTTTATCTGGGCTCGGCCTTCGTCAACGACTTCAACCTGCTCGGCCGCACCTACCGTGTTACCGCGCAGGCGGATGCGCCGTTTCGCGCCACCGAGGCCGACATCGCCAATCTGAAGACGCGCTCGAACTCCGGGGCTATGGTGCCGGTCGGCTCGGTCGCGACCTTCACCGACAAGACCGGGCCGTACCGCGTCGTCCGCTACAACATGTTCCCCGCGGTCGAGGTCGACGGCAACACCGCGCCCGGCTTCTCGTCCGGCCAGTCGCTGGTGACGATGGAGAAGCTCGCGACCGAGACGCTGCCCACCGGATACAGCACCGAATGGACCGACCTTGCGTTCCAGCAGGAACTAGCCGGCAACACCGCGGCGCTCGTCTTCGCGCTGGCCGTCGTCTTCGTCTTCCTGGTGCTCGCCGCGCAATATGAGAGCCTGGTGCTGCCGCTGTCGATCATCATGATCGTGCCGATGTGCCTGCTTGCCGCGATGATCGGCGTGAACCTCAGGGGCATGGACAACAACGTCCTGACGCAGATCGGGCTGGTCGTGCTGATCGCGCTCGCCGCCAAGAACGCGATCCTGGTAGTCGAGTTCGCCCGACAGGCGGAGTCCACCGACGGGCTGTCGCCGGTCGACGCCGCGGTTCGTGCGGCGGGGGACCGGTTGCGGCCGATCCTGATGACCTCGTTCGCGTTCGTGCTCGGCGCGGTGCCGCTGCTCGTCGCGACCGGTGCGGGCGCCGAACTCCGCCAGGCACTCGGCACCGCGGTGTTCTTCGGGATGCTCGGCGTCACCGGCTTCGGCCTCGTCTTCACCCCGACCTTCTATGTCGTTTGCCGCGCACTCGGGGATCGGCTCGGCTCGCGCCGCGCCGTCGCCGACGTCCGCCTGCAGCCGGCCGAATAAGGAGCGCCTGCCATGTTCCGTCTCATCCTCGCCTCCGCCTCGGCCCTCACACTCGCGGCGTGCGCCGTCGGCCCGAATTATGTGCGGCCCGCCACCGCCCCCGCCGCGGCAGGTCCGTTCGTATCCGCCAGCCCGGCGGTCGATGCCACTGCCTCCGCCGACGAACGCTGGTGGCAATTGTACCGCGACCCGGTGCTCGACGGCCTGATCGCCGATGCACTCGCCGCGAACACCGACATCCGCGTCGCCGTTGCCCGGCTCGCGCGCGCTCGCGCCAGCCTGCGCGAGGTTCGCGGCGACCGCTTGCCTCAGGCGACCGCGGGCGCCAGCGCGACCTATGGCCGCCTTCCCGCAATCCAGCGACCACCGGGTGTCGAGCGCGAGGACTGGACGATCGATACCGGCCTGGACGTCGCCTACGAGGTCGATCTGTTCGGCCGGATTAGCCGCGGCGTCGAAGCGGCGCGGGGCGACGTGCTTGCCGCCGACGCCGATGCGGCGGCGGTGCGCGTGGCGATGGTCGCCGACACCACGCGCGCCTATGCGGATGCCGCGTCGGCCGCCGAACGGCTGGCGGTAGCCAACCGCATCGTCGCGCTGCTCGATCGCGCGCTGAAGGTCACCGAACGGCGCGCTCAGGTCGGGCTCACCACCGGGTTGGACACGGCGCGGATCGCCGCGTTGCGCAACCAGCGTCAGGCGGACGTGCCCGCGATCGCCGCCGAGCGACAGGCCGCGCTGTTCCGCCTCGCCACGTTGACCGGCCGAACGCCCGCGGCGCTGCCGGCGGTCGCCACCGCACGAGTCGAGACGCTGCGGCTGGATCGGCCGATCCCGGTCGGCGACGGCGCCGCGCTGCTCGCACGACGGCCCGACGTCCGCGCGGCGGAGCGGCGGCTGGGTGCGGCGACTGCGCGGATCGGCGTCGCAACGGCGGACCTTTACCCGCGGATCAGTCTAGGCGGCTCAGTCGGGTCGACCGGTAATGGGATAGGCAACCTTTTCGGGGCGGGACCGCTCGGCTGGCTGTTGGGCCCGCTAATTAGCTGGAACGTCAATCCAGCCAAGGCGCGGGCGCGGATCGCCGGCGCGGAGGCGAACACCCAAGTAGCGCTGGCCACCTTCGACGGAACCGTGCTGACCGCCCTGGAAGAGACGGAGACGGCGCTTTCGACTTATGCCCGCGCGCTTGATCGACGCACCGCGTTGAAGGCGGCTCGCGACCAGGCAGCGGTGGCAGCGCGGATCACGCGCGCCCAGCAGCGCGAGGGGCAGATCGACAGCCTGGTGCAGCTCGATGCCGAGCGCACCTTCGCGGACACGGAGGCGACGCTCGCCCTGGCGGACGCGCAGATCTCGCGTGCGCAGATCGACGTATTCCGCGCGCTGGGCGGTCAGTGGCAGGCAAGCGGATCCTAACGGCAGTGGCCACCGAAACGTCACACCTTGGGCGCTACGCTCCCGTCGACACGAGGGCGATCGACCATCATCGACCGATTAAGGAAACAAACATGAAATACCTGTCGATCGTCATGATCCTCGCCGCCTCTACCGCCACAGGCGCGGCAGGACGGCAACGGACACAAGGCAGTCGGCCTGCCGTGATTTCGATCGAGGATGTGGATGCACGCGCCACCATCTCAGGCTGTCTGGCACGCGAGGCGGCAGCTCAAAACAAGCCGCAGCCGGCGTTGTCTGATCCGAAGGTCGGTGCGGAGATCATCCGGCAGGCGAAGGACCCGCGGCGGGTCGAACAATGTCGTCGCGTGCTTGCACAGGATTGATCTCGTCGGGTGGCGGACCAGGGTTGAGCAATAGCCCTCAATCAGCTGTGGCTCGCTTGCCGAACGGCACCCGGGGCACGAGGAAAGACAGGGCCAAGGTCACCACCGCGATCACGAAGACTCCCCAAAAGGTCAGGTGAAGTCCGGTAGCCAGCCCGGCCCGTGCCGCGACCGCCCCGGCCGCGAGCCCCTGCCCGTGAAGTAGCTGCTGGATCTGCTGCAATGAGCCCGCCTGCCCATCGGCGAGGCTGATGTTGAGGACCGTTCCCAGCACCGTCGCGCCGAGCGTGCTCCCGAGATTGCGTGCGAACAGGTTGGATGCGGTCGCGGCACCGCGCTGGTCCCAGCCGACGCTCTCCTGGATCAACACGATCGCGGCGGTGCTGAGGAAGCCCATGCCGAAGCCCATCACCAGCGATCCGAAACCTGCGACGAGCGGCGACATCGTTGGTGACAGGAAGACGAAGAACACGGCGCCGACCGGCAGGAGCGCTGCGCCGACGATCAATATGGGTCGAAGGCCGAACCTGACGAAATTGCGCGCGCCGAGCGTCGCTGCGATCGGCCAGCCGAGAACCATCGCCGTGAGCATGAAGCCAGCAACCAGCGGAGAGCGCCCCATCACCGCCTGCACGTACATCGGAAGGAAGGTGGTCAGGCCGATTACCGCCATGCCGCTGAACAGCGTTACCGCGTTCGTCGCCGCGATGGCGCGGTGCGTCCAGAGCGAGAACGCGATCATCGGGTCGCGGGCGCGGCGTTCCTGAAGCAGGAAGAGGATCGCGGCAACCACGCACACGATGCCCGCCACCAATGCCGTCCGGCCGCCGTCGGCGCCGGCTTCGGTTAGGGCCACCATCAACGCCGCAATAGCGATGGTGAAGAGGACCGCACCTGCGACATCCACATTGCGTTCGCGCGTGGACACGGTTTCGCGCAGGTAGAAGAAGAAACCGGCTGCCGCTGCAATCCCGATCGGCACGTTGATCCAGAAGACCCACGCCCAGCTGACATGCTGGATGATGAGACCGCCGGTCAGCGGACCGATTACGGAGGAAACGCCCCATACGCTTGCGAGCCAGCCCTGCACCTTGCCGCGTTCATGGGCGGCGTAAAGGTCGCCGATGACGGTGATCGACACCGGCTGGATCGCGCCTGCACCGAGCCCCTGGATCAGGCGAAACGCGATCAGCGCGGGCATCGACCAGGCGAACCCGCACAGGATCGAACCGACCAGGAAGATGCCGATTCCGACGAGCAGCACCGAGCGACGCCCATATAGATCGGCGAGCTTGCCGAAGACCACCGTCGTCGCGGTCTGGGCGAGCAGAAAGGAGGAGAACACCCAGGCGTAATATTGCAGGTCGCCCAACTGCCCTGCGATCTGCGGCATCGCGGTCGATACGATCGTAGCCTCGATCGCGATCATGAACGAAGCGGCCATGACGGCCGCGAGGACGAAGGGGCGACGAACCGAAGGCGGCTCGCCTCGCAGCGGCGCGTCCGTTCCGGCAGTCACGTGCGCAACCGTCGAATTCACCATTCGATGCCGATCTTGCCGAAATGAGCCGCGCTCATCTCGTAACGAAATGCGTCGGCGAGCTGATCGAGCGGGAAGCGTCGATCGATCACGGGACGGATCGCACCATTGTCGAGCGCGCGAACGAAGTCCTGCTGCTCCCGCCGGCTGCCGACGATAAGCCCCTGCAAGCGCGCCTGCTTGGCCATCAACGCCGCCGTGGGCACTTCACCGCTCGCGCCGGTCAGTACTCCGATGAGCGAGATATGGCCGCCCACGCGCACCGCCTCGATCGATTGCGCGAGCGTGCCCGGGCCACCGACTTCGACGACATGATCGACACCGCGAGCGTCGGTCCAGTCGCGGACCGCCGCTCCCCAGTCCGGCTTTTCGCGATAGTTCACCGTGAAGTCAGCACCCATGCCCCGCGCGCGTTCCAGCTTCTCGCCCGAGGAAGAGGTGATCGCGACCGTCGCCCCCATCAGCTTGGCGATCTGGAGCGCCCAGATCGATACGCCGCCGGTGCCGAGCAGCAGCACCGTGTCGCCTGCCTTCAGCTTGCCGTCGACGACGAGCGCCCGCCAGGCGGTCAGCCCCGCCGTGGTGATCGTGGCCGCCTCCACGGCGTCGAAGCCCTTGGGCGCGCGGGTGAAGGCGGTCGCAGGCAGCACGACGTATTCCCGCGCGAAGCCGTCGATGCCGTCGCCCGGCGTCCGACTGAAATCGCCGACGGTGGGTGCTCCATCGTGCCAATCGGGGAAGAAGCAGGAGACGACCGCGTCGCCAGGCACGAACTCGGTGACGCCCTCGCCCACCGCCTCCACGATACCGGCACCATCGGCCAACGGGATGCGCCCGTCATTAGTCGGCATCCGTCCAGTCGCTA
>NZ_CAXTEM010000030.1:0-34630 GCF_964243315.1 uncultured Sphingomonas sp.
TCATCCATCTTGATGTCGCGGCCCTGGCTCTCCATCGCCGCCATGAAGAAGCGCAGCGAATCGGCGCCGTAGCGGTCGATCAGCCCGAGCGGATCGACCGTGTTGCCCTTCGACTTCGACATCTTGGCACCGTCCGCCGCGCGGACGAGACCGTGTAGATACAGCGTCTTGAAGGGCACATCACCCATGAAGTGGATGCCCTGCATCATCATCCGCGCGTCCCAGAAGAACAGGATGTCGAAGCCGGAGATCAACACGTCGTTGGGGTAGCGACCGCCCAACTCTCCCCTCCCGCTTGCGGGAGGGGCTGGGGGAGGGCTTGTGGAACCAGGGACGTCGGCGTCTGCGGACAGGCCCTCCCCTGGCCCCTCCCGCGAGCGGGAGGGGGACTCCGGCCACCCCAAGGTAGCGAACGGCCACAAGGCACTGGAAAACCACGTATCGAGCACGTCGGGATCACGCGTCAGCGCCACGCCCTCGCCAGCCGCAAGCTGCGCTTCGGCTTCGGTCTCGGCGACGAACACCTGTCCGTCATCGGCGAACCACGCCGGGATCTGGTGCCCCCACCATAATTGCCGCGACACGCACCAGGGCTGGATGTTCTCCATCCAGTTGAAGAAGGTCTTCTCCCAAGTCTTCGGCACGATCCGGATCTTGCCCGAACGCACCGCCTCGATCGCAGGCTGCGCTAGCGTCGCCGCATCGACATACCATTGATCGGTGAGCCACGGCTCGATCACCACACCCGATCGGTCACCGTACGGCGTCTGGATCGTGCGATCCTCGACCCGCTCCAGCGTGCCCTCCGCCTCAAGCTGAGCGATGACTGCCGCCCGCGCTTCGAACCGGTCGAGCCCGACGAATGCCTGGGGGATCAAGCCGTCCAGGGTCTGTGCAACCGCGCCTTTTGCGTCGAGCATGTTGAGCATGTCGCCGGCCTTGAACCCGGCGCGCTTGCCGACCTCGAAATCGTTGAAGTCATGCCCCGGCGTGATCTTCACCGCGCCCGATCCCAGCTCAGGATCGGCATGCTCGTCCGCGACGATCGGGATTAGCCGGCCGGTGATCGGCAGCCGCACCTGCTTGCCGACCATCGCCGCATAGCGTTCGTCGGAGGGGTTCACCGCCACCGCCATGTCGGCGAGCATCGTCTCCGGTCGCGTCGTCGCGACCGAGATCGTGCCGCTGCCGTCGGCGAGCGGATAGCGCAGGTGCCAGAACTTGCCCGCGATCTCCCGCGTCTCGACCTCGAGATCGCTGATCGCGGTGCCGAGACCAGGATCCCAATTCACCAGCCGCTTGTCGCGGTAGAGCAGTCCTTCGCGGTGAAGGTCCACGAACACCTTCAGGACTGCCGTCGAAAAACCCTCGTCCATCGTAAAGCGTTCGTTGGTCCAGTCCATCGAACAGCCGAGCCGGCGCAGCTGGCCGGTGATGGTGCCGCCGCTCTCGTTCTTCCATTCCCAGACCTTCGCGACGAACTCGTCGCGGGTGAAGTCGGTGCGCTTCTGCTGGCGTTCGGCCATCTGCCGTTCGACGACCATCTGCGTGGCGATGCCCGCATGGTCGGTGCCGACGACCCACATCGCATCCTTGCCTTTCAGCCGCGCGTGGCGGGTGAGGATGTCCTGCAAGGTGTTGTCGAGCGCATGGCCGATATGCAGGCTGCCGGTAACGTTGGGCGGCGGATTGACGATCGTCCACGGCTCCGCGCCGGGCCGCTCGGGGCGGAACAGGCCGCGGTCTTCCCAATGCGCATACCAGCGCGCCTCGATTGCGGCGGGGTCGAAGGTCTTGGTGAGTTCGGTCATGCGCGGGCCATAACCCGCGTCGCGGCGATCGTCACCCCGGCGCGGATCGTCACGGTTTCGCCGCCTCCCGGACCCGCGCAATGCACGGTCTCCTATGATGAGGCTGAACACTTATCCGGAAGATCGCCGATGTCGGCTGCCTATGACATCATCCACTGGCTCGACAACAATGGCGAGGTACTCGCCTTGGCGCGGCTCGACGTACGGATGATGGAAGCGACCTCGCGCGAGAAGCTCAGCGTGCGCGCGATCCGGCGCGATACTCAATGCTCGCCCGAATTCCTGGCGGCGTTGCGTCGCGAAGCCGGCGTCGTCGCCGGCAAGCCATGCCCGTTATGACGGTGGAGAACGCGCAATGACCGCCCCGCAGTTTCCGGTGACGATGGATGACGCCCATGGCCGCGTGATCGTCGGCAAGCCCGGCGCCGACCAAGCGCACATCCTGCACTGCAATTACTACAACAACTATCTGCTGCGGACGATCTGGAAGGATGCCGGCGGGATCATCGATGCCGAGCCGCTGCTGATCGGCGCCAGCGTCGAACAGGCGTTCGCCCAGCTATCCGCGTTGTTCGCACAGCAGGGCATCGTGAGCGTCGAAGAGCGCAAGGCCTTCGCCAGCCGACTCTACAGCTGGCAGGGGCTCGGCACGCTCGACTTCGCGGAGATCGGCGAGGCGGGCGGAACCGTCAGCTCCACCAGCCAGCATTATGCGGAAGGATGGCGCGCCCAATTCGGCCGTTCCGACGCGCCGGTCGGCTTCGTCACGCAAGGCTGGCTCGCCGGCGCGGCAGCGGCGATATACGATCTGCCGCAGGATCATTTCCGCGTCGGGCAGGACGAATGCGGCGCGATGACCGGCGGCCGCGGCAATCGCTTCACCCTTCGCCCGGACGGCGCCAATTTCACGCTATTCGACGGTGGAGTCGGGCTCGGCCCGCTATCGGCCGCGCCGTCGCGATGCCGTGGGATCGATCAAGACATGGATCCCGACGCGATACGAGCCGCGATCCGATCGCTGCCGCTGTTCGGGGACGCTGAGGTCGATGCCGGCCTGGTCCGCAACTTCGACGTCATGATCACCTGGCAACCGCATCGCTACTATGATCGGATCAGCTTCGAGACTCTGCGCGAGACGATCCGATGTCACGGTCCCGAAGGCCGCACATTGGTAGAGACGCTGCTGGAGGAAGCCGGTCACCGCTGCGGCTTCAGGACCTTCGGTGGCATCTGGCGCTCGCCCGAATGGGCCGCGCTGGTCGAGCCAATGTGCCGGACCCGCGAGGATCGGATCGCGGGCATGATCGCGATCCTCGACTGCTGCGGGTGGGGCCGAATCCATTGCACTGACCTGAGCGAGCGAGAGGCGGTGTTCGTCGTCCATGACGATTATGAGAGCATCGGCTATCTCGATCTCTACGGGCCGGCCGATTTCGCGACCACCTATCTCTTGCCGGGCGGGTTCCGGGGCATGATGAACCTCGTCTACAACGGCGCGATCCACGAACGTCCGGCGCTCACCGAGCGGTTCTACGACGATCTGTGTCGCCGCCCCGACGCCTATCGGTCCATTGTCGACCGCTGCACAGCGATGGGCGATACTGCGTCGGTGTTCCGCATCACCCGCGGGGCATGACGTCGCCGCCCAGGCGCGTAGTCGCGACGCAGGATCTCGACTGCGTCGACCGCGCCAAGTTTCGCTATGTGCTGGACGCACCGGTGTCGCCATCGTTGCTCGACGTTTTTCCTGACTGTCAGGTACGGATCAGCACCTTCTCCCGCTTCAGCCCATTGGCGCGCGACCTGTTCACGATCCTGCGACCCGGCAGTTTTCGCTGCGACGGCATCGTCGGGAGCGACGAACTGATCGTGACGTTCGAGGGTGAGGCGGCGGAATGGCCAGTCACGACGATGCGGGAGTTCGATGGTCGGCTGGCAAAGGCGGGCTGCGGCGCGACCGAATACCGGCGCGGCGCGGACCTCGGCTGCGGTGAGTGCCACGCCCGGTTCGGTAAGCGATGTCGCGGATCAGCCACCCCACCAACGCGTAATCCCGGACTTGATCCTGGGTGACGAGAAGGGGTGTCACACCCCCCCTACTTCCCCACCCAGCGATTCATCCAGCCGAGCACTTCGCGGTACCATTGCCGGCTGTTCTTCGGCTTCAGCACCCAGTGGTTCTCGTTCGGATTGACCACCAGCCGCGACGGAATTGCGCGCCGTTGCAGCGCGGTGAACGCCGCCAGCCCCTGCGTATAGGGGATGCGGAAGTCCTTCTCGGCGGTGATCACCAGCATCGGGGTCTTCCAGTCGTTGACGTAATTGACCGGGTTCCACTTCTCGAACGCCGCAGGATCCTCATGGTACGCCTTGCCGCCATGCTCCCATTCGTCGAACCATAGCTCGTCGGTCTCGTACGCCATCGCTCGAGCGTCGAAGACGCCGTCATGCTGGACGACGCACTTGAACCGGTCGGGCCATTTGCCCTCGATCCAGTTCATCATATAGCCGCCGTAGGACGCGCCGAGCGCACAAGCATTGTCTGCGTCGAGCCAGCCGAACCGGTCGGTCGCCGCCTTCAACCCGGCCTTCAGATCGTCCAGCGGCCACCCGCCCCAATTGTTGCGGATCGCATCGGTGAAGGCCTGGCCGTACCCCGTCGATCCATGGAAATCGATCGCGACGAGGCCGTAGCCCGCGCCCGCGAACACCGCGGGGTTCCACCGGTACGACCAGCTGTTGTTGCTCGACCCCTGCGGCCCACCATGGACCATGAACGCGATCGGCACCTTGCCGGTGCTGCCCGCGGTGCGCACCGCATAGCCCCAGACGCGGTCGTTGTTGGCGCCGGTAAAATTGAACCGCGTGACCGTCGGCATGTCGATCCCGGAAAGCTTCTCCGCGTTGACCGACGTCAGCCGCGTCGTTCGCTTGCCGACCAGCCGGTAGAGATCGTCGGGCGCGACCAAGCTATTCATCGCGAACACCACGCCGCGCGTGGTCGGCACCACCGCCGACACGTTTCCTTGCTGGGTGAGCCGCGCGACCTTGCCGCTCGCCGGATCGACCGACCAGATGGGGTTCTCCTGCGTGTCTTCCGCGGTGACGTAGATCGTTTGCGAATCGGGTGCCCAAGCTACGAATGCGATCGACCGATCCCAGCTCTCGGTCAGCGCGCGCACTCGCCCGCTGGCGACGTCGCGCACCATCAGCACCTGCCGGTCTGCTTCATAGCCCGGCCGCTTCATCGCCACCCAGGCAAGCGTCCGACCGTCGGGCGATACCGTGGGGAGGGTATCGGTCGCGCGATTGGCCGCGGTCAGGTTGACCGGCGCGCTGGAGCCGTCCGCGGGCACGGCGAAGATGTCGAGATTGGTCGAGAGCGACTCGATCCGGCCGGCCTCGCGCAGCGCGAAATAGATCGTCCTGCCGTCCGCGCTCCACGACACTTCTTCACCGCCGCCGAACGGCTTCGAGGGCGCGTCGCCGATCAGCGCGCGCGACACCGCGACGCCGTCCCCCGGCGCGCCCTCGGCGGTGAGCGGCAGCACGAACAACTGCGATCGGTTACCGTACGCCCACGCGTCCCAATGCCGCACGAACAACTGGTCATAGACCCGCGCCGCGCCTGCATTCGGATCCTTCTTCTCCAGCGCCGGCGCGAGACTCGGCGCCCCCGGCTTGCGATCCGCCCAGACCAGGATCCGGTCGTCGGTAGGCGCGACCTCGAAGCCGCCGAACCCGCCCTGGAAGCCGGTCAGCTTGCGTGGTTCGCCCCCCGCCACCGCGACCGCCCAGATCGCGTCGTCACCACCCTTGTCGGACTGAAAGTAGACGGTCCTGCCGTCACGGGAGAATTGCGGCGTACCCTCGTTGACGTCGGCCTCGGCAACCAGCCGCTCGGGCTTGGCGCCTTTGCGGGTCAGATCGAGCCGCCACAGGTCGGTCCGTCCGCGATCCGCGGCGAGATCGGTTTCGCGCTGCTGCCAGACCAGCCAATGGCCGTCGCTCGACGCGGCAGGCGCGGCGATGCGGCTCAACATGGTCACGTCGTCGATGGTGAGCTGGCGAGCAGCGGCGGGCTCGGCGATCGCCAGCGCGAGAAGGCCGGCAGCGATGAGGTGCTTCATGCTTGATGTAGAGCAGACCTCGCCGCACCCGGCAACGGCCCCACGCTTACTTCGGCTGGGCGGTGATCTTCTCGATTTCGCGCGCGACCATCGTCTCCACCAGCGTCGGCAGATTGGCATCGAGCCAGTCGCGTAGCATCGGCCGCAGCATCTCGCGGACCAGCCCTTCGAGCGTGCCGTCGCTGTCCGGCTCGGGCTTCACCAGCATCTTGCTGAGCGCCTCCAGCGAGCCGCGACTGGCGGCAGCGGCCTGACGCGAGACGATCGGCTCGGCCGCTGTCTCGGCAGGCTCCGTGGCAGCAGGCGCGTCGACCCGTTGCGTGGGCACGGGCGTGGGCGCTGGCGTAGGCGCGGGTGTCGTCGCGACCGCGATCGGCGTCGGTGCAGCCGTCTGTGTCGGTGGTGGCGGCTGCCGGATCGGGTCGCTCAGCTCGAGGACCTCCTCGGCACGTACAGTCGGCGGCGGTGGCGCGGCGGGCGTATGCTCTCGGGCGACGTCCGCGGATGGGCCGGGGCGACGCGGACGCGACTGGCCCGGCTCGCTTTCCTCGGCGATGATCCGTTTGATCGACGAGAGGATCTCCTCCATCGACGGTTCGGCGCTGATGTCCCCCATGCGAAGCATCCCGTACGCGCGCCGACGCCCTTATTGGCGGTTCGGCGAGGCTGCACCTGTCGTCAACCCTGGGCTTCTGTCAACCGGTGTGTCGAGCAACGGATCGAGCGGCTTGCTGACCACCGCGGTCTGCGGCGGCGTCTGCGCGGTCGTGACGGACACCGGGACGGGCTCGCTGTCACTGGCGAAGTCGTTGATCTTGTTGCGAACCCGGCGATAGTTTGCGACAGGATCGTACAGCGCGCCGCCCTCCAGCCCGAGGTCGCGCGCTTCGGCATTGCCCATCGCCGCGAGCAGCGCGAAGCCCGCGACATACGCATCGCGGCGCGCGGTCACCAGCGTCACCTGACTGTTGAGCAATTCCTGCTCGGCATTGAGGATGTCGAGGATCGTACGCGTGCCGACGCTGTTCTCGGCGCGGACGCCCTCGAGACTGAGCTTGTTGGCGTTGACCGCGGTCTCCGACGACGCGATCACCTGCTGCGACGACTGCCAGATCGCATAGGCGGACCGCGCCTGCGAGATCACCGCGCGCTCGGTGCCGGTAACATTCTCCAGCGCCTGGCTGCGCTGCGCCTGCGCCTGACGCACCTGCGCGGCAGGCCGACCGCCCTGGAACAGCGGCAGGGTCAGCTGCACGCCAGCCGATGCCGATGTGCCAGAATTAGGCTGCGGGCTGCCCGCCGGCAGCGAGCCGAGATAGTTGAAGTAATTGGGCCCGGTCACGAGAGCGACACGCGGCAGCCGGTTCGCACGGGCGACGTTGATGTCGTAGCGCGTCGCGTCCGCCTGGCGCCGTGCCGCGATAAGATTGGGGTTGTTCTCCAATGCGACGCTGACCGCCGTCGTCGGCGAACTGGGCAGGTTCGGCAGCGCCGGCGGCTCCTCGAGCGCGACCGGCGGTGAGCCGACCACCTGGATGTAGTTCTCGCGGCTCGTGATCAGCTGCGCCTCGGCCTGCTGCAACTGCGCGCGTGCCAGCGCCAGCCGTGCCTCCGACTGCGCGACGTCGGTCCGCGTCAGGTCGCCGACCTGGAACCGGTCGCGGCTCGCGCGCAAATTGACCTCGAGCACACGGACATTCTGCTGGTTGAGCGAGGTGATCGCCTCGTCACGGATGACGTTCAGATAGGCGGCGACGACGTTGGTGAAGGTCGTCGCCTCGGCACCGCGGAGCGTCGCGCGGCCCGCATCGACGCGGGTTTCCGCGGCGCGTACGGAATTCTTCACCGCGCCGCCCTGGTAGAGCGGCACCGACAGGTTGAGCGATCCCGACGCGGTGCGTTCCGGGTTGATGAAGTTGTTGTTGGCGACCAGGAAATTGTCGATTACCGAACTGTTGACGTTGATGCCCGGCAGGCCGTTCGATCGCGCGATCGGCACCGCCTCGTCGGTGGCGCGCTGCGCGGCGCGCTGCCCGGTGATCGTCGGATTGCTGGCATAGGCCTTCGCCAGCGCCTCGCGCAGCGTCTCCGCGCCGGCCGGCGTCGCGGCGATCCCCGCCAGCAGCAGGATACGCAGCAGACGCAGCGTCAAAACCGGAAGCCCTGCGGCTTGGTGAAGCCCGGCAGCACCACGCAGTCGCTATCGACGAACGCGGCGAGCCCAAACCCACCGTCGGTCTTGCGACCGCTCGCCAACCGAATAACGCCCTGATCGACGACGCCGCTGACGACGCGCCCACCCGGCACGACCTGCGCGACCAAGGCCGGCGGCACCGCTTCGATCGCGCCGTCGATGACCAGCACGTCATAGGGGCCACCATCGGCATAGCCGGCGGCGAGCGAACCCTCGACAAGATCGACGTTGCCGAACCCCGCCAGCGCAGTCTGCGCGATCGCGACGAGTTCCGGATCCTCCTCCACCGCAACGACATGCGCGACGATCTCGGCCAGCACGGCGGCGGTATACCCACCAGCGGCCCCGACCAGCAGCACGCGATCGGTAGCGAGCAGATACGCCTCGGTCAGCAGCCGGCCCGTCGCGATCGGCAGGTTGATCGCGCGACCATCTCCAACGGGCAGCGCGGTGTCGCGATAAGCCATCGACTTCACCGCATCGGGCACGAATGCCTCCCGCGGGACCCGGGCCATCGCCTCGACGATCCGTACATCGCTAACTGCGTTGGTGCGCAATTGGCTTGCGACCATGGCATGCCGCATCGCGCGATGATCGGTGCCGCCGGAGACGTTGCTGTCGATGCTCGTAATCATGGCCACCCCTGTCGCACAGCTGTCTTAGCCATGCAATACACTAATTCCACAACCGGCTTGTATCGCGCAGCGTCCGGGTAGCCAAGCGGCGGACGCGCACTCACGACGGTTTCGATAAGCACGCGACTTTCCGGTCAGGGCTGAGGCGACCGATAGTTTCACCGATCCCGGTTGACCGCCGCCCAAAAACCCCCCATCTGGCGCCGCCTTGGCCCGATGGCGGAGTGGTGACGCAGAGGACTGCAAATCCTTGCACCCGGGTTCGATTCCCGGTCGGGCCTCCATCCTTTTACCAGCACGCGGGGAGCGTCCGCACTAGGCGCCCTTCAGCGCCTCACGCGCGACCCGTTCTACTTCGGGGTCCAGCTCGGGCGGGTCCATCGGAACCTCCTTCGCCAGGGCATCGGCTACGATCGTCAGCGCCTCGATCCGGGCTGCCTTCTTGTTGCCGCCGTCGATCACGTGCCACGGTGCCCCCGCGGTGTCGGTCTTCGCGAACATGTCGTGCATCGCCGCCAGATACTCGGCGCGGCGGGCGCGGTTGCGGAAGTCGTCTAGGCCGGTCTTCCACCGCTTCCACGGATCGTCGAGCCGCGCCAGCAGGCGCTTGTCCTGCTCTTCCTGGCTGGTGTGGACGAACAGCTTGACCAGCGTCGTGCCCGACTCCACCAGCGCTTCCTCGAAGGCGCTTATCTCGGCATAGCCTGCCTGCCACTCTTCGGGCGTGGCATAGCCCTCGACCCGCTCGACGAGCACGCGGCCGTACCAGCTGCGGTCGAACACGACGATGTTGCCGGGTGCAGGCATCCGCGTTCGGAAGCGCCAGAGGAAGTCGTGCGCCTTCTCCTCCGCGGTGGGCGCGGCGATCGGGTAGACCTCGTAGTTGCGCTGGTCCCATTCCGCGGTGAGGCGCTGGATGATGCCGCCCTTTCCCGCCGCGTCCCAACCTTCGAGCATCACGACGGCCGCCTTGTGGTGGACGATGTGCGCGACCTGAATGTGTTCCAGCCGTTCCTGGAGATCGGCGAGGTCGCTCTTGTAATCGCCCTTGTAGCGGCGGCCGCGTTCGTAATCGGCGAGGTCGATGCTCATGCGCGGTGTCTCCAGGTTGCGCGCAGGGTAACGCCGATCAGCCCGGCTTGGGGCCGTCCACCGTCACCTTGATGTTGAGTTCCTTCAGTTGCTTCGCCGTGGCGTAGTTGGGCGCGCCCATCATCAGGTCCTCCGCGCGCTGGTTCATCGGGAACAGCACGACCTCGCGCAGGTTCGGCTCGCCCGCGAGCAGCATCACCATCCGGTCGATCCCGGGCGCCGATCCGCCATGCGGCGGCGCGCCGCATTTGAACGCGTTGATCATGCCAGCGAAGTTGGTGTCCACATCGGCCTGCGTATAGCCCGCGATCTCGAACGCCTTGTACATGATCTCGGGCCGGTGGTTCCGGATCGCGCCCGACGACAGTTCGACGCCGTTGCAGACGATGTCGTACTGATAGGCGAGGATATCGAGCGGATCCTGCGTCTCCAGCGCGGCCAGTTCGCCCTGCGGCATCGAGAACGGATTGTGGCTGAAGTCGACCTTCTTCGCGTCCTCGTCATATTCGAACATCGGGAAGTCGACGATCCAGCAGAATTCGAATCGCGTTTCGTCGATCAGCCCCAGCTGCTGGCCGACCCGGGTGCGCGCCAGGCCGGCGAGCTTCGCGGCCTGAGCCTCCTTGCCGGCCGCGAAGAAGATCCCGTCGTTGGGACCGATGCCGAGCGATGCGGCGATCGCCTGCATCCCCTCCTGCCCGTGATTGTTCGCAATCGGGCCGCCGAACACGCCGTCCTTCTGGGTCGCGTAGCCGAGCCCCGGGAAGCCCTCGCTCTGTGCCCAGCTGTTCATCTCGTCGAAGAACTTGCGGCTCTTCTCGGCGGTGCCCGGCGCAGGAATCGCGCGGACGACATCGCCGCCCTCGACCATTGAAGCGAACCGGCCGAAGCCCGATCCGCGGAAATGATCCGAGACGTCGGTGATCACGATCGGGTTACGCAGGTCCGGCTTGTCGCTGCCGTATTTCAGCATCGATTCGCGGTATGGAATGCGCTTGAACGGCAGCGCGGAAACCGTCCGCCCCTTGCCCTGCCAGTCGGCGAACTCCTCAAATACGCCGTGCAGCACGGGTTCGATCGCGGCGAACACGTCGTCCTGGGTGACGAAGCTCATCTCGAAATCGAGCTGATAGAATTCGCCCGGCGACCGATCGGCACGCGCATCCTCGTCGCGAAAGCACGGCGCGATCTGGAAATAACGGTCGAAGCCCGCGACCATCAGCAGCTGCTTGAACATCTGGGGCGCCTGGGGCAGCGCGTAGAACTTGCCCGGATGAACCCGGCTCGGCACCAGATAATCGCGCGCGCCTTCGGGCGACGAGGCGGTCAGGATCGGGGTCTGGAATTCGGTAAACCCCTGCCCGTTCATGCGGTTGCGCAATGAGGTGATCACCTGGCTGCGCAGCATGATGTTGGCGTGGAGCCGCTCGCGCCGCAGGTCGAGGAAGCGGTAGCGCAGCCGGATGTCCTCGGGATATTCATTCTCGCTCGCCACCGGCATCGGCAGCTCGCCCGCGTGGCTCTGCACCACCGCCTCGGTCGCGCGGACCTCGATGCCGCCGGTCGGCAGGTTCGGGTTCACCGCCTCGGCACTGCGCGCAGTCACGGTGCCGGTGATCGTCACCACGCTCTCGCTCTTCAGCGATTCGATGATCGCGAACGCCGGCCCTGATACGTCGGTGACGATCTGGGTGATGCCGTAATGATCGCGCAGGTCGATGAAGACGAGGTCGCCATGATCGCGCTTCTTGTGGACCCAGCCCGAGACGCGGACCTGCTCGCCGACCTGTTCGGGGCGAAGTGCGGCGCAGTTATGGGTGCGATAGGCGTGCATGATCGGGTCTTCTCGTCAGGATTTCGCGCCGGATTGCGCCGGCGGGTACGAGCCCGGGCGCTTCCGGCGCGCAACGCACTTTGTCAAGGCGGACGGGTATGGCTATGGACGGTGTGATGCACGTACACCCGTTGATTACAGATAGCGCGACCCTCGCCAATCTCTGCACCCGCCTCAGCGCCGCCGACTTCGTGACGGTGGACACCGAATTCATGCGCGAGAGCACCTATTACCCCGAACTCTGCCTGATCCAGATCGCGGACACTAACGAAGCCGCCGCGATCGATCCGATGGCGCCGGGGCTCGACATGACCCCGCTGCTCGAACTGCTGACCGATAACGAGGACGTGCTGAAGGTCTTCCACGCCGGCGGACAGGACATCGAGATCGTCTACAACCTGACCGGCAAGACTCCGCACCCGCTATTCGACACCCAGGTGGCGGCGATGGCGCTCGGCCAGGGCGAACAGATCGGCTATTCCAATCTGGTCGACAGCTGGCTCGGCATCCAGATCGACAAGGGCGCGCGGTTCACCGACTGGGCGCGCCGGCCCTTGGACGAGCGCCAGATCGATTATGCGATCGGCGACGTCACGCATCTGTCCGCAATCTTCCCCAAGATGCTCGAGCAATTGCGCAAAACCGGTCGCGGCGTGTGGCTCGACCAGGAGATGGAACGGCTGGCCGATCCCGCCAACTATGCGAACGATCCCGACCAGGCGTGGAAGCGCGTCAAGATCGCGGGCCGCAAGCCCGACGTGCTCGGCCGCCTGAAGGCGCTCGCTCGCTGGCGCGAGCTGGAGGCGCAGGCCAAGGACCTGCCACGCGGCCGCATCGTGAAGGACGAGACCCTCGGCGACATCGCCGGCCACCCCCCGCGCAAGCAGGCCGATCTGGCGCGGGTCCGCGGGCTGTCGCAAACCTGGGCGCAGAACGACATCGGCGCGCGGATGATGGCGGCGCTGGAGAACGCGGCGCCGCTCGGCCCCGACGAGCTGCCGCCGCGCGACGATCGCAAGCCGGGCCTCGGCAAGGACGGTTCGCTGGTCGCGGACCTGCTGAAACTGCTGCTGAAGATCCGCTCGCGCGATATCGACGTCGCGTCGAAACTACTCGCGCGCACCGACGAGCTGGAGGCACTGGCCGCGGGCGCGCGTACCGGGCTGCCGATGCTGGAGGGCTGGCGCTTCGACCAGTTCGGCCGCGATGCGCTCGATCTCGTCGAGGGCCGCCTCGCTTTCGCGGTAATCGGCGGCAAGCTGAAGATGACGCGGACGGAATAGGGGCGCGCGTCGGTGGACGCGGAGCGTTTAGCCAACGAACGCCGTGTTCCTGCGAACGCAGGAACCCAGAGCCTCCGGTGGTAGCGCTTGTAGCCCTGGGCTCCTGCGTTCGCAGGAGAGCCGGCTAAATCGGGACGACCGTCACCCCAGCTTCGCGGCCAACCCCATGCGTGCCGCCAACGCAGCATGCCGACGCTCTACCGCGTCGCCGTAGAGTGCCCGGTCGTTCGCCTCGAGGTGCAGCATCAGCGCTCCACCCTCGACCGCGACTCGCGATCGCTTGAGCGGCGCGGCGATGCCGCCGGAGAGGCGCTGGCCCAGCCTGATCGCCAGCCCCCATTGCGCGGCGATAGCGATCTCCGCGGGTGAGGCGAGTGCACCGAGCGGCTCAGGGGGCAGCGGTCCGCCCCCGAGGCTGACGTACAGCGCCTGTGCCAGCATCGCGCGCTCGGCGGCTTCGATCGCGACCCAATTGCCGTGGAGCGCGATCTCGACACCGCGTTCGGCGCGGAAATCGGGGTTGGCATGCCAGCCGACATCGGCGAGGAGGCACGCGGCGTGGCGGATGCGGGAGAGACCAGGCGGTTCGCCGGCGAACAGCGGCGCGATCCAGCGGTTCAGAAGGTCGCCATGTTCGGGAAAGCGCCCGAGCAGCCTCCCTTCCTCGCGGGTGCCGACGATCAGCGGATCGAGCGCGCGGGTCTCGGCATCGAGATTGCCGTAGAGCAGGCCCTCGCGCAGCCCGAAAGACGACGCGATCGCGGTGGTGCTGCCGAGCTCGCGCAGCAATAGCCCGAGCAGCGCCGCCGCGTCGCCGAGCGTCGTCGCACGCCCCGAGGAAAGGCCGGAGATCGCGCGCAGACGTTGTTTGGTGAGATGCGAGATCACCCGCCCAAGCCGGGTCACGGTCGCTGCCGACAGCGTGTAGCCGTGAATGATCGGCAGCGGATAGCCCGAGTCGATCATGTCGAGCTTGGCCAGCGCGCGCCACGATCCGCCGACCATGTAGAGCGGCAGTCCCTTGCCCCGCCCGGCCCAACCGGCGTCGCGGATCAGCTTCACCACGTGACGCTCGAACGTCTTGTCGCGTCGCGCCCGCAGCGGAGCGATACGCAGCACGCCGAGCGGGAAGGACACGCGGTCGGTGATCGTGCCGGCGACAACGCGAACCAGTTCCAAACTGCCGCCGCCCAAATCGCCGACGATGCCGTCGGCTTCGGGCAGCGCGGAGATCACGCCCTGCCCTGCCGCCACCGCTTCCTGTTCGCCCGACAGCAGTTCGACGGTTAGGCCGAGCTTCTCCGCCGCCGCGATCAGCGCAGGACCGTTCGACGCGTCGCGAACCGCGGCGGTGGCGACGGTACGCACGTCCGCCTCCATTTCCCGCGCGACCGCCGCGAACCGCGCCAGCCCCGCAACCGCGGACTTGAAGGATGAGCGGTCGATCGTCCCCGTCGTCGCCAGGCTACGGCCGAGCCCGGCCATGACCTTCTCGTTGAACAGGATCGCGGGCACCCGCGGATGCCCCTGGTAGACCACCAGCCGGATCGAGTTCGAGCCGATGTCGATGATCGCCGTGCGCGGCGGCGCTTCCGCCGTACCGGCGGCGGCCTTGCGCGCGAACAATGCCACCTAGCGGCGGCGCCGAAGCGAGAGCGTCGGCACTGCGTCGCTGGCGCCGAGTGCCGCGCCGCGGCCGGAAAGGGACGGATTGATCATGAAATACCGATGCAGGTTGAACGGCTTGTCGCCGGGCTCGTCGCGGACATAGCGGCCATCCGGCTCCAGCTCCCAGCTTTGTTCGGTGTCGATCAGATTCGCGACCATCACCTGGTCGAGCACCTGATCATGTACCGTCGGATTCTCGATCGGCAGCATATATTCGACGCGGCGGTCGAAGTTGCGGGGCATCCAGTCCGCCGACGAGATGAACACCCGCGCGCCGTCGTTGGGCAGTGCGGCGCCATTGCCGAAAGCGAAGATGCGGCTGTGTTCGAGGAAGCGGCCGATCACTGACTTCACGCGGATGTTCTCCGACAGGCCGGGCACGCCGGGCCGCAGGCAGCAGATCCCGCGGATGATCAACTCGACCTCCACGCCCGCGCCGCTCGCCTCGTAGAGCTTCTCGATGATCGCGGGATCGACCAGCGAGTTCATCTTCGCCCAGACGCCGCCGGGCTGCCCCGCCCGGACGTTCGCGATTTCGGTATCGATCAGTGCGATCAGGTCGCTGCGCAGGTCGCGCGGCGACAAGCTGACCTTGGCGATGTCTACCGGCTCGACATAGCCGGTGACGTAGTTGAACAATTGCGCAGCATCGCGCCCGATCCGCGGATCGGCGGTGAAGAAGCTGAGATCGGTGTAGATCCGCGCGGTCACCGGGTGGTAATTGCCCGTCCCGAAATGGCAGTAGGTGCGGAACTTGCCGCCCTCGCGCCGGACCACCATCGACACCTTTGCGTGGGTCTTCCATTCCAGGAAGCCGTAGACGACCTGCACCCCGGCCCGCTCCAGCGCGGACGCCCAGTAGATATTCTGCTCCTCGTCGAACCGCGCGCGCAGCTCGACCACCGCGGTGACCGACTTGCCCGCTTCGGCCGCCGCGATCAGCGCGTTGATAACTGCGGGCTGCTTGCCGGCGCGGTACAGCGTCTGCTTGATCGCAATCACGTCGGGATCGACCGCGGCCTGCTTCAGATACTCCAGCACCACGTCGAAGCTCTCGTACGGGTGGTGGACGATGATGTCCTTCGCACGAATCGCCGCGAAGCAATCGCCGCCGAACTCGCGGATTCGTTCGGGGAAGCGCGGCACATAAGGTGGAAATTTCAAGTCGGGCCGGTTCTCGTCTACGATCGTGTCGAGGTCGCCGATGCCGAGCAGATTGCCGCTTTCGGTGATGATCGCGTCGGTCTTGCCGAGTTCGCTTCGTAACACTGCGGCCAGAGCCTCCGGCATCCCGGTCTCGAGTTCCAGCCGGATCACGCGGCCACGGCGCCGGCGCTTGATGGCATTGGCGAAGTAGCGGACCAGGTCCTCGGCTTCCTCGTCGATCTCCATGTCGCTGTCGCGCAGCACCCGGAACGCGGCGGCGCCGCCGATGTCGTAGCCCGGGAACAGCAACGGCGCGAACCGCTTCAGGATCGCCTCGATCGTGACGTAGCGCGCGGGCTCGCCGGGAATCCTCACGAACCGTGCTGCGCTGATCGGCAGCATCACCAGTTCACGGACCGGCTCCTTGTCCGATCGGCGCACCAGATCGAAGATGACCGACAACCCCTTGTTGGGGATGAAGGGAAACGGGTGCGCGGGATCGAGCGCCTGGGGTGTCAGGATCGGGAAGATCTGTTCGCGAAAATGCGTCTCGAGCCATTCCGCGGCCTCGGCGTCGACCTCGTCGCGGCGCAGCACGTGGAGCCGCGCCTCGTCGAGCGCATTGCGCAGGTCACCCCACACCGCCTGCTGGCTCGCCATCAGCGCGTCGGCCTCTTCGGTGATCGCGCCGAGCTGCTGCCCGGCAGTGAGCCCGTCGGCCGACCGGCGATCGACCTCCTTCAGCTGCTGCCCTTTCAGCCCCGCGACCCGGACCATGAAGAATTCGTCGAGGTTCGATCCGGAAATAGATAGAAAGCGAAGGCGTTCGAGCAGCGGATGTGCGCTGTTGCATGCCTCCTCCAGCACGCGCCGGTTGAACGCCAACCACGACAGCTCGCGGTTGAAATAGCGGTCGCTCGCCTCGGGGACGAAGGGATCGTCGTCGGGATCGGCGAGATGGGCGATGTGCGCGGGACGGGTCATCGGTCGGTTCTAGGGACAGAGGATTGCTGGCTCGTGACAATGCCGGCCTCGGCTAGCGTGGTTCGGGCGAGCGGGATCGACAGCCGCTTGCGCCGTTCCAGCACTTCCTGGTCGAGCACGTCGACAACGCGCTGGATCGCGACATGGCTCCGTTCGACCCGCGCGGCGAGCCAGTCGATCAGGTCGGCGCGCGCATCGAGCCCACGACGGTCGAACAGCCGCGTGAAGAGCGCGCGCATCAGCGCGTCGTCGGGCGCCCCGATCGCGACATGGGTGCTCGCCACCAGCCGCGACCTGAGATCGGGCAGCTTGACCGCCCATTCCGGCGGCACTGCGTCGGCGACGATCACCAGCGGCCGGCGATCCGCCTGCGCGGTGTTCCAAGCGTGGAAGATCGCGGTCTCGCTCTGCCGCTCCGCATCGTCGAGGATCGTACCGCCGCTCTTGGCCGCGAAGATCCGCGCGAGCAGGCTGCGCCCCGATTTGCGTGGGCCGGTCAGTACCGCCGCCATCACCGGCCAGGCGCCCCAATGTTCGAGCTGGTGCGCCGCGCGCGCGTTGGATGGCGTGACCAGGAAAGCGTCGTCGCGCGGATCGTCGGGCCAGGCGAGCGGCAGCGCGATCTGGCTCATCCCGCGGGCGCGCCGTCCGGTGGCAGATCGGCCGGGACCAGCCGCGGCGCCCGACGAATGCGGATCGTCTGCCCGCTGCCGAGCACCTGATACCCGCGCGACTCGAGCGCCGCCCGCAACGTCTCCGGACTGCCGTCGAACGTGACCCGCAGCAGCGACAGGCCACCGAGCGCGAGGCTGGTGGTCGCGGCGGATCGCACGCCCGGAATCGCGCGGATCGCTTGTTCGGTATTGGCGACCGCAGATGCCGTCGGCGTGTCGAACTGGATGGTGACCGCCGTTTCCTGTCCGGTCGTCGCCGGCAGGCCGGTGTCGCCGGGAAGGATATCCTCGATGACGGTCTCCTCGACCGCTTCGGGCGCCGGGGTCGGCGGCGGTTGCAGGCTGAAGTCGGGCCGCAGCGCGCCGCCGCGCAGCGCGCGCTGGTACAGTTCGTCGAGGCGCTTGACGCCAACGTCGAGCAATTGCGGCAGCCCCGCCGCGGTGCCGACCTTCAGCGTGAAGCTGCCGAGTTCGCGATTGTCGGGCCCGTGCCGCGCCTGGAACACGCCGATGACGGGCCCGCCGGGATAGGTGCGGTACAGCCGCACCACCGGGACCAGGATGTCGTCCGCGCCATATTGATCGAGGATCGTGCGCCACCAGCCGCGACCCGGCCGAAGCACCTGCCCTGCGTTCATCAGCAGCGAATCGGCGCCGGTGCCCGATGGGCGAACGTAATCGACGCTGCTGTTGCCGGTGCGGAACCGCGCCCACGCCTCCTGCCAGTCGTTGCGGCGCTCGAACGCGGTCGCGACGCCGCCCGAGACTTGGAGCGGGATCACCAGCATCGGTGGCGATCGATCGGCGTAGGCGGAGATGCCGAGCAGGCTGCTCGCCCGCGCGCGATTGAACAGCACGCCGAGCTTCGCGATGTACCGCGTCGGGCCGATCTGTTCGTTCTCGACGACGATGCCCGACACCATCTGGTCGAGCGTCCCGTCGGACACCGATGCGCCACCCGCGCCGAGACGGCTCGACAGCTGCACCCAAGCCTTGCGCTGTGCCACCCGCCAACCGCCATAGCGCGCCGCGTCGGCGGTCTTGGCGGCGAAATCGACCGAGATCCCGCTGACTTCGTAGCTGCCCGAGCTGTCGATCGGGGTCGCGCCTTTGCTTGCATCGGGGCCCGCGTCGACTTGCGCGATCGCAGCCGCCCCGGCGAGAAGCGTGGCGATCGCCAGCAGGGTCGACGGGGAACGGGCACGCATCCGCGGCCTTTTGGCGAACCAGACGTGGAAATCCAAGCGGGATATCGATAGCAGCATCCCGCATGACCACCGACAACCCCGCCGCACCCTACACTTACGCCGATGCCGGCGTGTCGATCGCGGCGGGCAACGCCCTGGTCCGCGCGATCGGGCCCCTCGCGCGATCGACCCGGCGGAGCGGCGCCGACGCCGATCTGGGCGGGTTCGGCGGCTTCTTCGATCTGAAGGCGGCGGGCTTCGTCGATCCGCTGCTCGTCGCCGCCAATGACGGCGTCGGCACCAAGCTGAAGCTCGCGATCGAGTGGGATCGGCACGAAGGCGTGGGCATCGATCTGGTCGCGATGTGCGCCAACGATCTCGTCGTCCAAGGCGCCGAACCGTTGTTCTTCCTCGATTACTACGCCTGCGCGAAGCTGGAGGGCGGCATCGCCGAACGCGTCGTCGCTTCGATCGCGGAAGGGTGCAAACAGGCCGGTTGCGCGCTGATCGGTGGCGAGACTGCGGAGATGCCGGGCATGTACGCGCCCGGCGATTACGACCTTGCCGGCTTCTGCGTGGGCGCGGTCGAGCGCGACGCGGTGCTGACCGGTCGCGAGATCGCGGCGGGCGACGTGATCCTCGGCCTCGCCTCGTCCGGGGTGCATTCGAACGGCTTCTCGTTGGTCCGCCGTCTCGCCGCCGATCGCGGCTGGAAGCTCGATCGGCCAGCGCTGTTCGATCAGGACAAGCTGCTGATCGATCACCTGATGGCGCCGACCCGGATCTACGTATCGAGCCTGTTGCCGCTGCTGAAGGCGCGGCGGATCAAGGGGCTGGCGCACATCACCGGCGGCGGATTGCTGGAGAACATCCCCCGCGTGCTGCCCGAACAGGCTCATGCGGCAATCGACGCCGATGCCTGGGAACAGCCGCGGCTGATGGCGTTCCTGCAAGCTCAGGGCTCGATCGAGCCGGAGGAGATGGCGCGTACCTTCAACTGCGGCGTCGGCATGGCGGTGATCGTCGCCGCCGACGATGCCGCCGATGTCGCCGCGGCGCTTACCGCCAGCGGCGAGACCGTGCACGCCATCGGACGGGTCGAGACGGGCGCGAGGGGCTGCACCGTGCGCGGCTCGACCGAGACGTGGAGCGCGCGCGCCGACTGGACCGCCACGCATGCCGCATGAAGCCGGCCGGCCGAAGCGGGTCGGCGTGCTGATCTCCGGCCGCGGATCGAACATGATGGCGCTAGTCGAAGCGGGGATCGACGTCGCGCTCGTCGCCTCCGACAAGCCCGACGCGCCGGGCCTCGCCTGGGCCCGCGACCGCGGCCTTGCGACCTTTGCGCTGTCGCCCAAGGGCATCGGCAAGCCTGCCTATGAAGCCGCGCTCGACACCGCGCTACGGGATGCGGGAGTCGAGGTGATCGCGCTCGCGGGGTATATGCGGCTGCTGTCGGACGCGTTCGTTGCGGCGTGGCGCGGCAGGATCGTCAACATCCACCCGTCGTTGCTGCCCAACTACAAGGGACTCGACACCCACGCCCGCGCAATCGACGCGGGCGATGCCGAGGCGGGCTGTTCGGTTCACATCGTCACCGAAGAACTCGACGCCGGCGAGGTGCTCGGCCAGCAGGCGGTGCCGATCCTGCCCGGCGACGATGCCGATGCGCTTGCCGCGCGCGTGCTGATCGCCGAGCATGCGCTCTACCCCCGTGTCCTTGCGGAGTTCGTGCGACAATGACCGATCAACTGCTCCGCGTCCGCGAGGTCGCCCTGGCGCTGCCCGAAACCGAAGAACGCGAGAGCCACGGCCAACCGACTTTCTTCGTCGCGGGGAAGCAGTTCGCACAGGTCCGCGACGATCACCATGGCGACGGCTGCCACGTCGTGTGCGTGCGCACCGGCGGCAGCGACGAACAGGCGATGCTGATCGAGGCCGCGCCCGAGACCTACTCGCTGCCTTCCTACCTCGCGTCGGCGGGGTGGGTTTCGGTCGATCTCGCGGGCGAACCCGATTGGGCGCTGGTCGAGGACCGGGTCGCGCGCAGCTGGGAACTCGCCGCGCCCCGCCGCCTGCTGGAAGCCGGCGGACGATGACCAACGAGACGCCCGCCGAACGCCGCGAGGCTGCCGCCACCCGGCGGCGTTGGGTGACGCTCGCCGAGATCCTCGCGATCGCCGGCGTCGTCATCGCGGCGCTTGGCCTGTGGAGCAACTGGTCGGACCGGCGCGCCGACAATGCCGAAAAGGCGGCCACGCAAGCGAGCCAGCAGCGCGAGCGGATACGGTTCGAGTTGAAGGGGCAGGTCGCGAGCGACGGCGCGTCGGTGACGCTGCTGCGCGACGACAGCCACGCGCTCGGCGACGTGCGCGTGACCTTCCCCACTGCGCTCGGCATCGCGGCGAAGGATGCGGTCGACCACCGGATCGACCGCGACTGGTTCGCCGCACCGCTGCTGAAGCTGACCGACGGCGGCGCCGACGACGCCGCCGGGCGGCTGCCGGTGCTGGTGCGCTACGACTATAGCGTCGACGATGTGAAGGCGACCCGCACCGCGCTCTACGACGTCGTGTGGCAGACGAGTGGCCGGGTGTTGCTCGGGCGATCGTTGAAGATCACCGACTTCCGCCTCCGCGAAGGCCGCGGCGACGTCGCGCGACTGGATGCAGCGTGGGCGAAGGTGAAGCCTGCGGTCACCAAGCGATAAACCTCGGACATGTGTCCCCGCTAACGCGGGGACACAGTACTGGGCTCCCGCCTTCGCGGGAGCACGATGCGAGGGAGCGCACGCTCGAGAGAGAAAGAAAGAAAGAGAGAGAGAGAGAGAGAGCCGCTACCTGCTCCTACCACCCCGGCGGAGGCCGGGGCCCAGTTACGAGGCGGCAATAGTCGGGCGCTGCGCGCCGTTACTCCAGCTTTCCACCTGGGCCCCGGCCTTCGCCGGGGTGGTATAAGGACGCCGGGGTGGCGTAAACTCGGTGGTGGCCTTGCCGTCGGGATGGTGGAATCGTGACCGTGGACCAGCCTCAGATGTCGCGCGCGTAGACCAGATCGTCGTACAGCGTGCTGCCGACCAGATACTGCCGCTCCCCCACCACCACGAACCCGCTGCGTTCGTAGAACGCTCGCGCCCGCATGTTGCGGCCGAGCACACCCAGCAGCAGCCGGGTCATCCCCAGCCCCCGCGCATCGTCGATCGCGCAGTCCATCATCGCGCGTCCCAGGCCGCTGCCGTGCGCCAGCGACAGGGCGTAGATGCGGCGCAATTCGATGTCGGTCGCGCGCAGCTCGATGGGCAGATCGGGCGGGACCAGCAATGTGTAGCCGATCGGCGCGGCGCCCTTCGCATGCTCGGCCACCATCACCACCGCGCGTGCGTCCGCCGCCCAACTCGCGAATTTCGCCGGCGAACTGTTCTTGGCGCAGTGGGCGACGATGTCCGGCCCGGCCAGGATCCCCGCAAAGGTTTCGAGGAAGCTCGCCTGCGCGATCATCGCGACCGCGGGCGCGTCCGCGGGGGACGCGCGCCGCAATCGCCAGATGGGCGAACCCGTCACCTGATCAGCCGACGATTTCTTCGGGCTTGAAGAAATAGGCGATCTCGATCTCGGCATTCTCGTCTGAATCCGAGCCGTGGACGGTGTTCGCCTCGATCGATTCCGCGAGCTCCTTGCGGATCGTGCCGGGCTCGGCATTGGCGGGGTTGGTGGCACCCATGATGTCGCGGTTGCGCTGCATCGCGTTCTCGCCCTCGAGCACCTGGACCACGACCGGGCCCGAGATCATGAAGCTGACCAGCTCGCCGAAGAACGGGCGCTCCTTGTGGACCGCGTAGAAGCCTTCGGCCTGCTCGCGCGTCATCTGGATGCGCTTGGAGGCGACGACGCGGAGGCCGGCTTCCTCCAGCATCTTGGTGACCGCACCGGTCAGGTTGCGACGCGTGGCGTCGGGCTTGATGATCGAAAAGGTACGGTTCGCGGCCATGATGGTCACGGGCTCCTGAATTTGAGGCGTTGGAAAAGTGGCGCTCCCCTAGGCGGGGGGCGGCGCGGATGCAAGCTAGGCGGCCTGTTCCCAGCGCCCGGCGTCGTTCTGCTTCCAGTAGCGACGCTCCACCCCGTCGCGCTCGGCAAGCGCCTTCCAGGCGACGCGTGCCTCGCGGATCGCGTCGTCGTCGAAGAAGTGGAACGCGCGGTCGAAATCGAGCGCGTCGTCGCGCCAGACGCCGTCGACCAGCGCGATGTTGCGCGCGCGATTGGCGGCGTCGACCTCGCCCGCGATCAGGATAGGCTGCGCGGTGTCGTCGCCCGCGCCTTGTTCGGCATGCGGCAGGAAGCTGTCGGGCGAATAGCTCCACAACAGCCGATCGACCGTGACGCGCTGCACCGGATCGCCGGCGACGATCAGCAATCGCCCGCCGCTTGCCACCACCTTCTCGCAGATCTGCGGCAGTGCGCGGTCGAGCGGGGTCGCGGTCAGATGGTAGAAATCGACCTTCACGTTCCCCGCTCCCGCTTCCCGTTCAGCCTTCGAAATTGTCCGCGACGAAGCGGTCGAGCAGGCGGACGCCATAGCCCGTCGCGCCCCTGTCGTGGACGTTGCCCGCCTTTTCCGACCACACCATCCCGGCGATGTCGAGGTGCGCCCATTCGACACCCTCCTCAACGAAGCGCTGGATGAACTGCGCCGCCGTGATCGATCCGGCGCCACGCGGCCCGACGTTCTTGATGTCCGCGATCTGCGAATCGATGATCTTGTTGTAGGTATCCGACAGCGGGAAGCGCCACAGCTTCTCCCCCGTCGCGAGCCCCGCCGCGGTCAGTTGCGCCGCCAGCGCATCGTTGTTCGAGAACAGGCCGCCATGTTCGTTGCCGAGCGCGACGATCATCGCACCGGTCAGCGTCGCCAGATCAACGATCGTATCGGGAGCGTGCGTGCGCTGGACCCAGGTGATCGCGTCGGCCAGCACCAGCCGGCCCTCCGCATCGGTGTTGAGCACTTCGATCGTCTGCCCCGACATCGACGTGACCACGTCGCCGGGGCGCATCGCATTGCCGTCGGGCATGTTCTCGACGAGTCCGCAGACGCCGATCACGTTCGCCTTCGCCTTGCGCGTCGCGATCGCCTTCATCGCGCCCGCCACCGCGCCGGCACCGCCCATGTCCCACTTCATGTCTTCCATGCCGGCGGCGGGCTTGATCGAGATGCCGCCGGTGTCGAAGGTCACGCCCTTGCCGACCAGCGCGACGGTCGGGGCCTCCGACCCCGCGCCGTTCCACTTCAGCGCGAGCAGCCGTGCCTCGCGCCGCGATCCCTGGCTGACGCCGAGCAGCGCGCCCATGCCGAGCGCCGCCATCTCCTCTTCTCCGAGCACGGTGATCTCCAGCCCCAGGCCCTCGACGTCCTTCGTCACCCACTCCACGAACGTCTCGGGATAGAGGATGTTGGGCGGCGCGGACACCAATGTGCGGGTCAACGCCATGCCCTGCGTCACCGCGTCGACCTTCGTCCACGCGCCGTCGGTGCCCGACGGTGCGCCGGCGATCGTGATCGTCGTCAGCGTCGGCTTCGCCTTGTCGGCGAGCTTGGTGCGATAGGTGTCGTAGCGCCAGGCGCGCTGCTGCGCGGTGGCGGCAAAGCGGGCCGCGCCCTTGGCGGTCGGGGCGTCGGCAGTTGCGGAAAGATCGACGACCACCTCGGTAGCCCCCGACGTCAGCAAACGTGCGGTGAGCGCGCCCCCGGCCTTTTCCCACGACGCTTCGTCGCCATTGCCGACGCCGAGCAACAGCACTTGCCGCGCGCCGTCGGCGACCGGCACGAACAGCTCGACGACGCTACCCGCATCGCCGGTGAAACGCGCGCCGCGCGCCGCGGCCGACGCGATCGTGCCCGCCGAAGCGCCGAACCGGCTCCAGTCGAGGCGATCGACGCCGTCCTTGCCGACCGGCAGCGCGACGATCGCGGCGTCGGCGGACGCGGCAGGAGTGAAACGGATTTGCATGGCAGGCCTCGACAATAGAACGAAATCTTGTCCGCTCTAGGCCAGCCTACGCCGACGGCAAAGCGCGCGATTGCAGCAAGCCGCTGAAATTGCGATAGGCCCGGAACGGTGTCGCCGTTCGTGGCGGTCGCACCTGCGAAGATGGGGTTGGTCGGGAATCGTGTTGCGTCTTCGCCTCCTGGCCGGTTGTGCCCTGCCCCTTCTCGCGCTGTTCGCAGGCGCTCCTGCAGCCGCGCAGGATTTTCAGGACCGCCCCACGGCCCCGCCCCCGGCACCCGCCGCGCCTACTGCCGAAGATCAGGTCCAGTTCAGCGCCGGCGCGCTCGAATACGATACCGACGCCGATATCGTCACCGCCAAGACTGACGTGCGGATGTTCCGCGAAGGCAACCGGTTGCGCGCCGACCAGGTCGTCTGGAACCGCAAGACCGGCAAGGTGGTCGCCACCGGCAACATCGCGGTCACCAATCCCGAAGGCGACATCGCCTATGGTGACAGGATCGATCTAACCGATTCGCTGCGCGATGGCGCGGTGCAGAACATGCTCGTGGTGCTCGAACAGGGCGGTCGGCTGGCAGCGGCCAAGGGCACCCGCTCCGACGACGGCACGCTGGAGATGGAGAGCGCGGCGTATACGCCCTGTTCGGTGACGACGAGCGCGGGCTGCCCCAAGGAGCCGTCGTGGAAGATTACCGCGGTGCGGGTCACCTACCGCCCCGATCGCAGCCGCATCTACTACAAGGGCGGACGCTTCCACCTGTTCGGGCTACCGACCATCCCATTGCCCGACTTCTCGAACCCGATCGGCGGCGGATCGGAGAGCGGGCTGCTGACCCCGACGATCCGCTACCGGCAGGTCAACGGGCTGGAGGTCGCGACACCCTATTATTTCCGCCTCGCGCCCAATCGCGGGCTGATCGTCACCCCGCACGTGTTCACCGGCGTGCTGCCGATGCTGGAGACGCAATATAGCGCGCTAGGCGATGACGGCGCGTTTCGGGTGACCGCCATGGGCACCTACAGCCGCCGCAGCGACGATCTGCAGACCGCGACGCCCGCCGACACCGAGAACGCATTCCGCGGCTATATCGACGGTATCGCCCGCTATCAGCTGTCACCGAACTGGAGCATCGCCGGCTCGCTGCGGGTCACGACCGATCGCACCTTCCTGCGCCGCTACGACATCTCGCGCGACGATCGGCTGCGATCGACCGTGAGCATCGAGCGGATCGACGCCAACAGCTATTTCGCGATCAACGGCTGGGCGGTGCAGACGCTGCGGGTCAACGATCGCCAGGGGCTGCAACCGATCGCGCTGCCCGAGATCGACTATCGCCGGCGGATCGAAGATGTCGGGTTCGGCGGCCGGGTCCAGCTGCAACTCAATTCGCTGGCACTGACGCGCACCGATGGCCAGGACACGCAGCGCGCCTTCGCCAGCGCGCGCTGGGACCTGCGCAAGCTCACCCGCTGGGGCCAGGAGGTCGTCCTCACCGCGTTCGCCCGGGGCGACGCCTACAACACCAGCGACACGCTAACGACTGCGGTACAGAGCTATCGCGGGATCGAGGGATTCCGCACCCGCGCGATCGGCGCACTCGCGGCCGATGTCCGCTGGCCGTTCATCGGCGAGTTCCTCGGCGGGACGCAGCGCTTCACCCCGCGCGTGCAGATCGTCGCCGCGCCGCGCGTCGCCAATCTGTCGCTGCCGAACGAGGACAGCCGCGCGGTCGATCTCGACGACAGCAACCTGTTCTCGCTCAATCGCTTCCCCGGCTACGACCGGTTCGAGGACAGCTCGCGCGTCACCTACGGCGCGCAATGGGGCGCCACGCTGCCCGGGATCAGCATCGATGCGGTGATCGGGCAGAGCTATCGCCTGTCGACCCGCCCGACGATCCTGCCGGACGGCACCGGGTTGAGCGATCGCTGGTCCGATTTCGTCGGCCGCACCGAAGTACGCTTTCAGGATCTGGTTTCGATCACGCACCGCTATCGGCTCGACAAGGACGGGTTCGCGATCCGCCGCAACGAACTCGACGCGACGATCGGCTCGCGCGGCACCTATCTGCTGCTCGGCTATCTGCGGCTCAACCGCGACATCGAACTCAACATCGAAGACCTTCAGGATCGCGAGGAGCTGCGCCTGGGCGGCCGGGTCCAGTTTGCCCGGTTCTGGTCCGCGTTCGGCTCCGCGGTGGTCGATCTCACCGACCGGGACGAGGACATCCTGTCGCTATCGGACGGCTTCGATCCGGTCCGGCACCGCATCGGAGTCCAATATGAGGACGATTGCGTGCGGCTCGGCATCGCGTGGCGGCGTGACTATCAGGCGACCGGCGATGCGCGCGCCGGGAACAGCTTCCTGTTGACGCTGGCGTTGACCAACCTCGGTCGCTAAGCCGCGGTTCAGACATATTGGGGCATTCGGCAGCGCGCGTGCGACCGGGTGGGTTGCGCGATGATGAGGGCACGACATTTTGACGCATGACTTTCGACCGGCGGCACGCAAGGGCCGGATGTTCGGCGCGGTGATCCTGGCGGCACTCGCCTCCGCGGCGATCGCGCAGACGGTGCCCGACCAGAGCGTGCCCGAAACCAATCTCGACATCCCGACCAACTTGCAGATCTTCGGCAAGCTCGATCCCAACGTCCGCAAGCCGACCGCGATCGTCAACGACACCGTCATCACCGGCACCGACGTCGACCAGCGTGTCGCGCTGATCGCGGCCGCGAACAACGCCGCCAAGCTGACCACCGAGGAGCGCGACCGGCTCCGCTTCCAGGTGCTGCGCCAGCTGATCGACGAGACGCTGCAGATCCAGGAAGCGCGCACCAACGAGATCACGATCACCAACGACGAACTCACCCAGAGCTTCGACCGGATCGCCAAGAACTTCCAGCGGACACCCGCGGCGATGCGCACCTATCTGCGCGAGAGCGGTTCGTCCGAGCGGTCGCTGAAGCGCCAGATCGAGGGCGAGCTCGCCTGGCAGCGCTATCTGCGCCGCAAGGTAGAGCCGTTCGTCAACGTCGGTGATGCCGAGGTGAAGGCGATCATGGATCGGCTCGAGGACGCGAAGGGCACCGCGGAGTACAATCTCCACGAGATCTATCTCGCGACCGACGGCAGCAACAACGCGCAGGTGCTCGCCAACGCGCGCCAGCTGATCGCCGAGATCCAGAAGGCGCAGCAGCCGTTCGAATATTATGCGCGCAACTTCTCCGAAGCCTCGACGAAGGGCGTCGGTGGCGATCTCGGCTGGATCCGGCTGAACACGCTGCCGCAGCAGCTCGCCGACGCGACCTTGCAGATGCAGATCGGCCAGGTCGCGGGGCCGATCGAAACGCCCGGCGGCTATTCGATCCTGTACCTCACCGACAAGCGCGCGGTGCTGACCGCGGACCCGCGCGATGCGAAGCTCAGCCTGAAACAGCTGACGGTGCGTTTCCCCGCCAACACCTCCCAGGCCGACGCTACCGCCCGTGCCGCCGAATTTGCGAAGACGGTCCAGACCATCCAGGGCTGCGGTACGGTCGAGAAGATCGCGGCGACGATCCGCGCCGAGGTCGTCGACAACGACACCGTGCGCGTCCGCGATCTGCCCGCGCCGCTCCAGGAGATCATGCTCAAGCTGCAGATCGGCCAGGCGACCCCGCCATTCGGTTCGCCGCAGGAGGGCGTGCGGTCGCTGGTGCTGTGCGGCCGCGACGATCCCAAGTCCGGCGAGCTGCCGAAGGCATCCGCGATCCAGGGTCAGCTCGAACAGCAACGCGTCAATCTGCGCGCGCAGGGCAAGCTGCGCGATCTGCGGCGCGACGCGGTGATCGAATATCGCTGAGGCAGCGCCCGTGAACGGCACGCGCGCCATCGTGACGGCACCGATCGCGGTGTCGATGGGCGATCCCGCCGGGATCGGACCGGAGATCGTCGCCAAGGCGTGGAGCCAGCGGCGTACCCGTGGGCTCCCGACCTTCGTCGCGGTGGGCGATGCGCGCGCCGTGACACGGGTGTGGGACGGGCCGATCGCGCCGATCAGCGACCTGACCGACGCGGCGCACTATTTCCCCGACGCGCTGCCGATCCTGACGGTCGAGGACGCGGGCGACATCGTTCCGGGCGTTCCCGACGTCGAGGGGGCACGCTGTGCGCTACATTCGCTAGAGTTGGCGGCGGGGCTGGTGCGATCGGGCGCGGCGCGCGCGCTGGTCACCGGGCCGGTGTCGAAGGCGCAGCTCTACGCGATCGGCTTCTCGCATCCCGGCCAGACCGAATTCGTCGCCGAACGCTGCGGCATCGCGGGCGAGAATGCGGTGATGATGCTCGCCGGCCCCTCGCTTCGGGTGGTTCCGATCACCACCCATGTGCCCCTCGCCGACGTACCCGCGCTGCTGTCGATCGAGCTGATCGTCGCGAAGGGTCGTGCCACCGCGCGCGGCCTCGCCAAGAACTTCGGGATCACGACGCCGCGGCTCGCCTTTGCAGGCCTTAATCCGCATGCCGGTGAAAGCGGCGCGATCGGGCGCGAGGAGATCGAATTGTTGGAACCCGCGATCGCGCAGCTTCGCGCCGAAGGGGTCGACGCGACCGGGCCGTTCGCCGCCGACACCCTCTTCCACGGACGCGCGCGGCTCCGCTACGATGCGGTGCTGTGCTGCTATCACGACCAGGCGTTGATCCCGATCAAGACGCTGCACTTCGACGAGGGGGTCAATATCACGCTCGGCCTGCCTATCGTACGGACCTCGCCCGATCACGGCACCGCGTTCGGGATCGCCGGCCGCAACGAGGCCGAGCCCGGCGCGATGATCGCCGCGATCGCGATGGCGGGCGACGCCGCCGATCGGCGTGCGCGCGCCGCCGCGTGACGCTGCCTCCCCTGCGCGAGGTGATCGCGCGCCACGGCCTCACCGCCAGCAAGGCGCTGGGGCAGAACTTCCTCTTTGACGGTCAGCTCTTGGCGCGGATCGCGGCGGTCCCGGGCGATCTCGCGGGCGCGGAGGTGCTGGAGGTCGGTCCCGGCCCCGGCGGGCTGACCCGCGCGCTACTGGCGGCGGGCGCGCGCGTGACCGCGATCGAGCGCGACCGCCGCTGCATCCCCGCGCTTGCCGAACTCGCCGATCATTATCCCGGCATGCTGACCGTGATCGAGGGGGATGCGCTCGCGATCGACGCGCCGTCGCTGTTCGCCGGGGCGCCGCACATCGTATCCAACCTCCCCTATAACGTCGGCACCGCGTTGCTGGTCGGGTGGCTGACCGGCCCCTGGCGACCCTGGTGGCAATCGCTGACGCTGATGTTCCAGAAGGAAGTCGCCGACCGCATCGTCGCGAGCGTCAACGACGACGCTTATGGCAGGCTGGCGGTTCTCGCGCAGTGGCGCAGCACCGCGCGGATCGCGATGCCGGTGCACCGCTCCGCCTTCACGCCGCCGCCGAAAGTAATGTCCGCGGTGGTGCACATCATCCCCGCGGACGCGCCGGCGGCGGTGGAGATGGCGGTGCTGGAGCGCATCACCGCCGCAGCGTTTGGGCAACGGCGCAAGATGCTGCGGCAGAGCCTGAAGAGCGTGCATGGGGCGCTGGAAGCGTTGGAGATGGTCGGGATTGACCCGACGCGACGCGCAGAGACGGTTTCGGTAGCCGAATTCGTCGCGTTGGCGCGCGAGGTTGGCGGGCGGTAAGCTGAAGGCGGATTGAGCCGGGGTCTTCCCCTGTCCCGCTACTCCTTCGATACGGCGGGCTTGGTCTCGACCTGCGCCGTCGTGATCGGCGGGCCCTTGGCGATCGCCGCGGCCAGTTGCGTCGCTTCCGCACAGGCGCCTTTGCACAGCGTCTTGATCTTGGTGAGGTTCTCTCGCGCGCGCGTCACCGCCCCCTTCGCGACCATCGCCTGGCCCTGCCCCCCCAGCGCGACGACGTCGTTGGGTTCGAGCAGCAACGCCTCGCGGTACAGGCGGATCGCCTTGCCGGGCAGCCCGCGCGCGGTCGCGACCTCGCCGAGCACCACGAAGGCAGCCCGATTGCGCGGGTCGACCGCGACCGCGGTTTCCAACAGATCGGTCGCGCCGTCGAGATTGCCGGCGGCACGCGCCGACTTGCCCTGCGCCAGCAATTGCAGGGACCGCGCATCGATCTGGTCGTCGGGACGCTGCGCGGTAAGCGAGGTCGAGACGCAGACGATGGTCAACGCGGCGGCAAGGGCGACGGACGAAACGCGCATGATCGTCTCCGAAACTGGCACAATGCGGCTGGCTAGCATGGCGCCGAAAGCCGCGCGACAAAAAAGCCGTCGGTGCCGTCGCTTGCGGGATCGAGGCGAACCCCGTCGCGGTGCGGCCGACCCGCCGGCAGCGTCAGCGGTTCGACCTTCCAGCCCGGATGCCGCGCTAGGAACAACGCGACCTGGTCGGCGCCCTCCCCGTCGAGCAGCGAACAGACGATATAGACCAGTGCCCCGCCCGGGCGCACCAGCGTCGCGCCGATATCGAGGACATGGCCCTGCGTGGCCCGCAGCCGCGCAAGCCGATCGGGGCTGAGCCGCCACCGCGCCTCCGGATTGCGCCGCCACGTGCCCGTGCCCGAACATGGCGCATCGATCAGCACGCCATCGGCCTCCGCGCGCCAGTCGGCGAGCATCTCCGTCTCGCGACCAGGATTGAGCAGGCGAGTCTCGATGATGCCGACGCCGGCGCGCTCGGCTCGAGGCGGCAAGCGCGACAAGCGGCCACGATCGGTGTCGCAGGCCAGGATCGCGCCCTGCCCCTGCATCGCCGCGGCGAGCGCCAGCGTCTTGCCGCCCGCGCCCGCGCAGAGATCGACGATACGCTGGCCGGGCTTGGCCGCGAGCGCCGCGCCGACGATCTGGCTGCCCTCGTCCTGCACCTCGATCGCGCCGCTCTCCCAAATGGGCAGCGCCTCGACATTGGTGCCGGTCGGCAGCCGCACGCCGTCCGGTGCATGCGGGGTCGCGCTCGCGTCGGGGATCGCGGCGATGATCTCGTCGCGCGACGCCTTGGCGAGATCGACCCGCACGTCGAGCGGGGCGCGGTCGATCAGCGCCGGCATCTGCGCGCGCGCGATGCCTGACCGGAGCAGCAGATCGACCAGCCATTTCGGCGCGATGCCGGGTGCCGCGACCGGCTCGTCGGCGGCGATCGGTGCGGGGCCATAGGGCGAGCCGTCGAAGCTCGCCGCCAACGCGGGATCGTCCTGCGCGACACGGATCAGCGCCGCGCGGCCGCTGGCGGGAAGATCGCCCGCGCCGCGGATCGCGGCGTAGACCAGCTCCCGGACCGCCCGACGGTCCTTCGATCCGGCGTAACGGCGCGTGGAGAAGTAGCGCGCGACCAGCGTGTCCGCTGCCGCGCCGCCCTCGCGAGCGGCGACGATGATCTGGTCGAGCAGGTCGATCGCGGCTTGCGCGCGCGCGGCAGGGGTCATCGGGCGGAGACGCGCGGGGCGCTGAAGATCGGGGTCATGTGTCCCTGTAGAACGTCAGGCGCGGATCATGAAATCCCGTCGCGTCACCGCGTCGGGTAGTTCGGCGCCTCGCGCGTGATCGTCACGTCGTGGACGTGGCTTTCCTGCAAACCCGCGCCGGTGATCTGGATGAATCGCGCGCGCTGCTGGAGATCGGGGATCGTCCGCGACCCGGTATAACCCATCGCCGCCTTCACCCCGCCGACCAGCTGGTGGATCACGTCGCGCGCGGGCCCCTTGAATGCGACCTGCCCCTCGATTCCCTCCGGCACCAGCTTGAGCTGGTCCTTGATGTCGCCCTGGAAATAACGATCCGCCGAGCCGCGGCCCATCGCGCCGACCGATCCCATGCCGCGATAGGATTTGTACGCGCGGCCCTGGTAGAGGAACGTCTCGCCCGGCGCTTCCTCGGTGCCCGCGAGCAGCGAACCGATCATCACCGTCGATGCGCCCGCCGCCAGCGCCTTCGCCATGTCGCCCGAGGTACGTAGGCCGCCATCGGCGATCACCGGCACGCCCTCCTTGGCGGCTTCCTCGGCGCAGTCCATCACCGCGGTGAGCTGCGGCACGCCAACGCCGGCGACGACGCGGGTGGTACAGATCGATCCGGGCCCGATCCCGACCTTGATGCCGTCCGCACCCGCATCGATCAGCGCGCGCGTCGCCGCTGCGGTGGCGACGTTGCCCGCAACCACCTGCACCGCGTTGGAGAGCTTCTTGACCCGGTCCACGGCGCGCGCGACGTCGCGATTATGGCCGTGCGCGGTGTCGATCACGATCAGGTCGCACTCAGCGTCGACCAAAGCTTCGGTCCGCTCAAAACCCTTGTCGCCGACCGTCGTCGCCGCCGCGACGCGCAGGCGGCCAGCCGCGTCCTTGGTCGCATCGGGGTACATGACCGCCTTCTCGATGTCCTTCACGGTGATCAGCCCGACGCAGCGATACGCCTCGTCCACCACCAGCAGCTTCTCGATCCGGCGCTGGTGGAGCAGCCGCCGCGCCTCTTCCTGGCCGACATCGGTGGATACCGTTGCGAGGTCCTCGTGCGTCATCAGCTCGGCGACCGGCTGGTTAGGATTGCCCGCAAAGCGCACGTCGCGGTTGGTCAGGATACCCACCAGCTTGCCGTTCGCCTCCACCACCGGAATGCCGCTGATCCGGTTCTCGGTCATCAGCGCGCGGGCCTGGGCCAGGGTCGCGGTCGGCGCGATCGTGATCGGGTTGACGACCATGCCGCTTTCGAACCGCTTGACCTGGCGGACCGCGGCGCACTGATCTTCCAGCGACAGGTTGCGGTGGAGCACGCCGATGCCGCCGAGTTGCGCCATCACGATCGCCATCGCGCCTTCGGTCACGGTGTCCATCGCCGACGAAAGGATCGGGATGTTGAGCGCGATGCCGCGGGTCAGCTGGGTGCGGGTGTCGGCCTGGCTCGGCAGAACGTCCGATTCGCCCGGATAGAGCAGGACGTCGTCGAACGTGAGACCGAGGCGAATGTCCATGAGGTGCCGAATCCTGCGCGCGGGTGAGGAGGTGGCGGGCCATGTAACCAGTCCCGCCCGATCCGGCTAGGCCCGTTTCCGGCGTGCCCGCCCTGCGCGCCCTGCCCTGCGCTCCATCGTGCGCGAGCATTTCACTTTCCGGCAACGTGGATGCTGCTAAACCTCCGCCCTATCAACGAGGGAAGTAACGATGGGCCTGATCGCTGCCGTGCTCGCCATGGCCTTGGTGCTGTTCTACCTGATGACCTCGATCAAGATCGTCCATCAGGGCTATCAATACACCATCGAACATTTCGGCCGCTTCACCACGGTCGCCCGGCCCGGGTTCAACTTCTATCCCGCGTTCTTCTATCGCGTCGGCCGCAAGGTGAACATGATGGAGCAGGTGATCGACATTCCCGGGCAGGAGATCATCACCAAGGACAATGCGATGATCTCGACCGACGGGGTCGTGTTCTTCCAGGTGCTCGACGCGGCGAAAGCGGCGTACGAGGTGTCCGATCTGTACCAGGCGCTGCTCCAGCTCACGACCACCAACCTGCGCACGGTGATGGGGTCAATGGATCTCGACGAGACGCTGTCGAAGCGCGACGAGATCAACGCCCGGCTGCTCAACGTCGTCGATCACGCGACGACCCCGTGGGGGGTGAAGATCACCCGCGTCGAGATCAAGGACATCCGCCCGCCCGCCGACATCGTCAACGCGATGGGCCGCCAGATGAAGGCGGAACGTGAGAAGCGCGCCAACATCCTCGACGCGGAAGGCGCGCGCGCCTCCGAGATCCTCCGTGCCGAGGGGCAGAAGCAGGCGCGGATTCTCGAGTCCGAGGGCCGCAAGGAATCGGCGTTTCGCGATGCCGAGGCACGCGAAAGGGCGGCCGAGGCGGAGGCGAGCGCGACCCGCGCGGTGTCCGACGCGATCGAGAGCGGCGGCACCCAGGCGATCAACTATTTCATCGCGCAGAAATATGTCGAGGCGATCGGCAAGTTCGCGACCAGCCCCA
>NZ_CAXTEM010000031.1:0-34543 GCF_964243315.1 uncultured Sphingomonas sp.
GGTCGAACATCCAGAGCGCCAGCCCCAGCGTCCACATGTTCTTGCAGCGCAGCGCTTCCTTGTTGCCGAGCCCGAACGGCTTGACCGCATCGAGCGTCAGCTGCGAGATGTTGAAGCTCATCAATTGCCACTTGTCGAGGCTGCCGTCGGTCAGCGGATTTGCGTCGTACTTCGCCTTGGCGAGGTTGCGCTCGCCGAACTCGCCCTCGTCGGCGATGATCAGCCCGCCGGCTTTCAGCGCCTGAACGTTCGTCTTGAGCGCGGCCGGGTTCATCGCCACCAGCACGTCGGGCTGGTCGCCCGCGGTCTCGATTGCGGTCGACCCGAAATTGATCTGGAAAGCGGAGACGCCGAACAGCGTCCCCTGCGGCGCGCGGATCTCCGCGGGAAAATCGGGGAAGGTCGCAAGGTCGTTACCCGCCAGTGCGGTCGACAGGGTGAACTGGCCACCAGTCAGCTGCATGCCGTCGCCGGAGTCTCCGGCGAAGCGCACCACGATGGAGTCGGCTGGGGGATGGGCCGAGGATTCGGCGGGAGTCACTTCGTGGGCGGCGGTTGCCATTCTTGCTTCCTGTCGGACGTCGTTGGCGCGCTCTCTAGGTCCGGGGCGCTGCAGTACCAACGTAGAATGATCTCGCCTCGCCGCAACCCGGCTTTGCCCAAACGGGGCCTAAACGGGCAGCGGCACCGCTGCGAAAGCCCGCCCAAGCGCCATGATCGTCGCTACGTGCCGCGTCGCGATCTCGTGCGCATCGTTGCCATAGCCGCCGCCGACGGTGCTCGCGACCGGAATACCGCGCGTCTTCATCAGCTCCGCGATCAGCCGCTCGCGACGCAGCAAGCCGTCGAGCGTCAGCGACAGCCGCCCGAGGCGGTCACCGTCGTACGGGTCGACGCCTGCCTGATAGAGCACGATCTCCGGGCGGAGTTCGTCGAGCAGCGGCACCAGCGACGACTCCAGCTGCTCCAGATAAGCATCGTCACCGACACCGTCGGGCAGCCCGACGTCGAGCGTCGAGCGCGCCTTGCGAACCGGGAAGTTCTTCTCCGCATGGATCGAATAGGTGGCGATGCCCGGTCGTCCGGCGAGCAGCGATGCGGTGCCGTCGCCCTGGTGGACATCGCAATCGACCACCAGCAGGCGGGCGACGGTGCCTTCCTCGATCAGCCGAACCGCCGCGATCGCGAGGTCGTTGAACACGCAATAGCCCGCGCCGGTATTCGCGAGTGCATGGTGGCTGCCCCCGGCGGTGTTGGCCGCGAAGCCGTGCTCGAACGCGAGCATCGCCGCGAGCCAGGTGCCGCCGGGCACCGTGACCGCGCGCGCCGCGACCTCGGGCGTGATCGGAAAGCCGATCCTGCGGGTCTTCTCGTACGGCACCCGGGCCTCGATCACCTCGGCGACATAGTCGGCGTCGTGGACCGCCTCGAGCCACTGCCGCGGCATCGGCTCGGGCTGGTGCCACGCCACCGCGGCTCCTTCTGCCAGCAACAGGTCGCGGATCAGGCCGTTCTTGTTCCAGCGATAGGTCGAGCGCGCGGGCGCCGGGGCGACATAGGCCGGGTGATGGACGATCGCGATCACGCCGCATAGATAGGCGCCGACAGCCCCGCGCCCAAGCGGGCATTGGAGAGCCGCGCCATGACCGATACGTTGATCGACTCTCCCACCGTAGCCGCAAATCCGACGCCCTTCGTCCGCGCCGACGTTCGCGGCTTCCTCGATTACCTCAACGCCGCGCCCGGCCCCAAGACTCACGAACTCGACGCGCCGACCGCGCGACAGATGTTCACGATGATGGGCAGCGTCGCCGAACTGCCGATCGGCGAGCTGGCGACGATCGTCGACCTGTCGATCCCCGGTCCCGCGGGGGGGATCCCCGCACGCCTGTTCGACGTCGCGGCATCGCGCGAGCCGGGACCGGCGCTGGTCTTCTATCATGGCGGCGGCTTCGTCATCGGCGACATCGACACGCATGCGAGCATCTGCGCGGAGATGTCGCGGGTGTTGAACCTGCCGGTCGTCTCTGTCGACTATCGGCTCGCGCCCGAACACGCCTGGCCCGCGGCTCCCGACGATTGCGAGGCGGCGACGCGCTGGGTCGCCAGCAGCCCGGGCGAGCTCGGGCGCGTGGTGACGAGCCTGATCGTCAGCGGCGACAGCGCCGGCGGCAATCTCGCGATCGTCGTGGCGCTGGCGTTACGCGACGATCCCGCCGCGGTGCCGGTGATCGTGCAGGCCCCGATCTACCCCGCGGTCGACATGACCCGCGAGTTCCCGTCGTCGACCGCGTTCGGCGAAGGCTATCTGCTCACCCGCGACACGTTGAAGTGGTTCGCGGACGCCTATGCCGCCGACATCAACCACGCCCGCACCTCGCCGCTACAAGCCGATCTGCACGGCTTGCCGCCTGCGGTGGTGATCACCGCCAGCCTCGATCCGATCCGCGACCAGGGCCGCGCCTATGCGGCCGCGCTGATCGAGGTGGGGGTGCCGGTGGTATTCCGCGAGGCGGTCGGCAACATCCACGGCTTCGTCACCATCCGCCAGGCGATCCCCTCCAGCCAGGGCGATGTCGCCGCCTATCTCGCGGCGCTGAAGACGATGATCGTCGAGGCCGAGGCGCACCGCGTCATGGCCCAGGCAGCCGGCTGACGACGAGCGAAGGACTCAGATGACCGATCTAGCCTCCTTGCCCTATCGCCCCTGCGCCGGGATCATGCTGCTCAACCGCGACGGCAAGGTGTTCGTCGGCCAGCGCGTCGATTCCACGTTGGAAGCCTGGCAGATGCCGCAAGGCGGGATCGACGAGGGCGAAGATGCCGGGGCTGCGGCGCTTCGCGAGCTCGGCGAGGAGACCGGGATCGCGCCCGATCTGGTCGAACTGGTCGCGGTCGCGCCGGACGAACTGTTCTATGATCTGCCGCCCGAGATGATCGGCAAGGTCTGGAAAGGCCGGTGGCGCGGCCAGCGCCAGCGCTGGTTCCTGTATCGATTCCTGGGCGAGGACCGCCACGTGGACATCGCGACCGTGCATGAGGAGTTCCGCGCTTGGCGCTGGGCCGACCCCGCCGACCTGCCGACGATCATCGTGCCGTTCAAAAAGGCATTGTACGAGGCGGTCTTGGCCGCGTTCGCGCCACATCTCGACGCTGCCGCATCGCGGTAACGGCTTTTCGCGACGATTGTGGGCCTATAGGAAGCGCGCGTGCCTTGCTTCCCTCGCCTCTCCTTCGTGTTGCTCGGTGCTGCCGCGCCGTTGCTGCTGGGCAACGCCGACGTTGCGTTGGTGGACGACAATGCCATCCCGGTCCCGGCCGGGATCAAGGCGATGCTCGACGCGGCGCTGGCATCGGGCAACGAGGGCGAGGTCTCGACGATCGTCAAATATGCGCGGCTGGCCGATCCCGCGAGCGCCGACGTGGTGCTCGGCATCGCGGAGAAGTGGCGGAGCGATCGCGCTGCGGAACGCAGCAAGACGATCCGCGAGGCCAGCATGTTCGATCTATGGTCGGGCCGCGCCGAGGTCGGCGGTTTCCTGACGACCGGCAACTCCGATACGCTGGGGCTTACCGCGGTGTTGGCCGCGACCCGCGAAGGGCTGCGCTGGCGACACAAGTTCCGCGCGCAGGCGGACTACAACGAGAACCAGGGGATCGCGACGCGCGAGCATTACCTCGCGTCGTACGAACCCAACTTCAAGTTCGACGACCGGCTCTACGCCTATGGGGCGGCGCAATACGAGGGCGACCGCTTCCTCGGCTATTACGACCGCTTCTCGGCGTCGGCGGGGGTCGGCTACAGCGCGATCAAGTCGCCCGCCGTGCGGCTCGATATCGAACTCGGCCCCGCGTTCCGACACACCTATTTCACCGACGAGACGGTGCAGAGCAGCGCCGCCGCCCGCGGCACGCTCGCGTTCAATTGGCGCTTGCTGCCCGGCCTGTCGATCAACCAGCAGGGATCCGCCTATGTCCAGCGCTTCAATTCGACCCTGAGCGGCACCACCGCGCTTAACGCCCGTCTGATCGGGCCGTTGTCGGCACAGGTGTCGTACAACGTCCAATATGAGAGCATGCCGCCGCTCGGATCGGTATCGACCGACACGACGAGCCGAGCGTCGCTGGTCTATAGCTTCTAGGCGAGCGTATCACCGCGATTTGACCGCTCCGCTTTCCCCTCTAGGGATGAAGCATGAGCGCCATGTCACACACCGAGGCCAAGACCGTCGAGCGCATCGACCAGCCGGCGATGCTCGCGCAGGTCGAGGCGTGGGCCGCGGTCAACAGCGGCACGCGCAACCTTGCCGGCGTCGCGCGCATGGCCGCGTCGCTCGCGGATGCCTTCGCGGTACTACCCGGCGAGATCACGCTGGTCGATGCCGACCCGGTCGAAAGCGTCGCCGCCGATGGCAGCGTGTCGATGCTCGACCATGGTCGCCATCTCCATCTGTCGGTCCGCCCCGAGGCCCCGACCCGGATGCTGTTCACCGGACACATGGACACCGTCTACCCGGTCGACCACCCATTCCAGACGCTCACCGACCGCGGCGACGGCACAATCAACGGCCCGGGCACCGCGGACATGAAGGGCGGGCTCGCGGTAATGCTCGCGGCGTTGTCCGCGGTCGAGGCCAGCCCTATCGCCCCGCGCATCGGCTACGACGTGGTGATCAATTCCGACGAGGAGACCGGCTCCTTCTCCTCCGCCGCGCTGCTCGCCCGCACCGCGCAGGGCAAGGTCGCCGCGCTGACCTATGAACCCGCGCTCGCCGACGGCACGCTGGCGGGGGCACGCGGGGGCACCGGCAATTTCTCGATTGTCGTTCGGGGGCGCAGCGCGCATGCGGGCCGCAATCCGGAGGACGGCCGCAACGCGATCGTAGCGGCAGCCGATCTCGCGGTGCGGCTCGCCAAGGCGCGCGGCCCTCGCCTCGCGGTCAATCCGGCTCGGATCGACGGGGGCGGCCCCAACAATGTGGTGCCCGATCTCGCCGTGCTCCGCGTCAACTTCCGCCCGGCAACCCTCGACGACATCGTCCGCGCGCAGGCGCATATCGACGGCGCGGTGGCGATGGTCGCGGCCGAGCACGAGGTCCATGTCAGCGTGCACGGCGGCTTCAACCGTCCGCCCAAGCCGATCGACGACGGGGCCGCCAGGCTGTTCGAGCTGGTTCGCGCCGCGGGCGGCGATCTCGGGCTCGACATCGGGTGGCGCGCGACCGGCGGAGTGTGCGACGGCAACAACATCGCCGCGGCGGGAGTGCCGGTGGTCGACACGATGGGCGTGCGCGGGGGTGCCATCCATTCTTCGGAGGAATTCATGATCGTCGACAGCCTGGCCGAGCGGGCGGCGCTGTCCGCGGTTACCGTGCTGCGGATCGCCGAAAGGGGCGGCCTGTGAGCTTCCGCATTCGCGCCGCGGTCGACGGCGATCTCCAGCACCTCTACGAGATGGCCAAGCTGACCGGCGGCGGCTTCACCAACCTGCCGCCCGATCGTCGCGCCCTCGCCACCAAGGTGGAGCGCAGCGCCGCCGCTTTCGCCCGCGACGAGATGACGATCGCGGACGAGCTGTTCGTGCTGGTGCTCGAACATGTCGAGACCGGCGAGGTGCGCGGCACCTGCCAGCTGTTCACCCAGGTCGGGCAGCGGCATCCGTTCTACAGCTACCGGCTCGGCACGCTGACCCAGCATAGCGAGCATCTGAAGCGCACCTTCCGCGCCGAGATGCTCGCGCTGACCACCGATCTCGAGGGAGCGTGCGAGGTCGGTGGGCTGTTCCTCCACCCCGGAGAGCGCGCCGGGGGGCTCGGGCTGTTGCTGGCGCGCAGCCGATATCTGTTCATCCGTGCGCACCGCGCGCGCTTCGCCGACCGCATCCTGGCCGAGCTGCGCGGGGTGATCGACGAGGCGGGCGGATCGCCCTTCTGGGACGGGCTCGCCGGCCGCTTCTTCGGGATGAACTTTCAGGACGCCGACCAGTTCAACGCGATCAACGGGCACCAGTTCATCGCCGATCTGATGCCGAAGCACCCGATCTACACCGCGATGCTGTCGGAAACCGCGCGCGCGGCGATCGGCCTGCCGCACCCGTCGGGACGCGCGGCGATGCGGATGCTGGAGAATGAGGGCTTCCACTACGAGAATTACGTCGACATCTTCGACGGCGGTCCGACCATGACCACCCGCACCGACCGGGTCCGATCGATCGCCGAAGCCCGCGAGGCGTCGATCGTCGCGGTCGATGCGGATGGCGGCACCGACTCGCTCATCGCCACCGGGCGGCTGGCGGACTTCAGATGCGCATTCGGCAAGGTCCGCCCGGTCGGCGACGGGATCGTACTGGCGCCAGATTGCGCCGCAGCACTCGGCGTCGGCGAGGACGACGTCGTGCTCCACGTGCCGAGGCTCTGATGCTCCGCGAGATCAATTTCGACGGGATCGTCGGGCCGAGCCACAATTACGCCGGCCTGTCGCCGGGGAACCTCGCGGCGACCCGCAACGCCGGTCGCGGCTCGCAGCCCCGCACGGCGGCGTTGCAGGGGATCGCCAAGATGCGCGCGAACATCGCGCTCGGACTGAGTCAGGGCATCCTGCTGCCCCATCCGCGTCCCGATCATCGCTGGCTCGACGAGCTGGCGACGACCTATGACGATGCGCCGCTGCACCTGAAGGCGCAGGCGCTGTCGGCATCGGCGATGTGGGCGGCCAACGCCGCGACCGTCTCACCCGCGCCCGATACCGCTGACGGCCGTTGCCACCTCACTGTCGCCAACCTCGTGACGATGCCGCACCGCAGCCACGAATGGCACTGGACGCTGGCGCAGCTACGCCAGGCGTTCGCCGATCCGGCGTTCGTCGTACACGGTCCGGTGCCGGCGCCGTTCGGGGACGAGGGCGCCGCCAACCACATGCGCCTGTGCGACGGCCATGATGCCGCCGGGGTCGAGGTCTTCGTCTACGGCGTCGCAGGCGGCCCTTTCCCTGCCCGCCAGCACCGTGAGGCGAGCGAGGCGGTCGCGCGCGCGCATCGGCTCGATCCCGCCCGCACGCTGTTCGTGCGCCAGTCCGACGCCGCGATCGCGGCCGGCGCGTTCCACAACGACGTCGTCGCAGTCGCCAACGAACGCGTGCTGTTCACCCACGAACACGCCTTCGCCGATCGCGACGGGTTCTACGCCGACCTGCGCCGCCTGCTGCCGAGCGTCGAGATCGTGGAGGTCCCCGCGAGCGCGGTCAGCCTTGCCGACGCGGTGTCGTCCTATCTGTTCAACGCGCAGCTCGTGACCACCACCGGCGGCATGGCACTGGTCTTGCCCGGTGAGGTCAGCGCCGCCGTCAACGTGCGCCGCTGGCTAGAGACCATGATCGCGGGCAACGGCCCGATCCGCCGACTTTCGATCGTCGACGTGCGCGAGTCGATGGCCAATGGCGGCGGCCCGGCATGCCTGCGCCTGCGGGTCGTCGCCGATCCCGCGACGGTCGATCCGCGCTTCCTGGTCGACGACGTTAAGCTCGACCTGATTGAACAAGTCATCGAACGGCATTGGCCCGAACACATCGCGCCCGATGCGATCGCCGACCGTGCGCTGATCGCCACGATCGAAGCCGCGACGGCATCGCTCTACGCCGCGCTGGACGTGCATACCTAGATCAACGCGCGGCGTTTACAGGGAACGTGCGCTCGCCGCGGCGGTTAGGTCCTGATCCCGATCAGGGCCGGCAGAGGCGAAAATCAGCGTGAACGATCAAGGACATGATGCGACCAGCCCATGGCGGATGCCGCTTGCGGGCTGGATCGCGGTCGCCAAGCGCACCTGGGCGGAAACCAGCGCTGACAATGTCGGGCTGATCGCCGCCGGGGTCGCGTTCTACGGGTTCCTGGCGATCGTGCCGCTGCTCGGCGCGATGGTGCTGGTCTACGGCATCGTCGCCGATCCGCAGACGGTGATGCGCGACATGATGCAACTCACCTCCGTGATGCCCGCCGACGCCGCGAAGCTGGTCGGCGAACAGTTGATGAACGTCGTTAGGACGTCGGACGGCAAGAAAGGCTTCGGGCTGCTGCTGGCGCTCGCGCTGGCCCTGTTCGGCGCGCGCAACGGGGCGGGTGCGGTGATCACCGCGCTCAACATCGCGTATGAGGAAAAGGAAAGTCGCGGTTTCCTGCGGGTCAACCTGCTCGCCTTGGCGATGACCGCAACCGCGGTGATCGTCGCGATCATCGCGCTGATCGCGATCGCCGCGCTCGGCCATCTCGAAAGCCTGCTGCCCGCCGCGCCAGGGTTCGTCATCGTCGCGGGCAAGGTCGCAGCCTATGTCCTGCTGCTGCTTGCCGGGGCAGGCGCGGCGGCGACGCTGTACCGCTACGGCCCGGCGCGGCGGCGCGCGGAATGGGTGTGGCTGACGCCGGGTTCGCTGCTGGCAGCCTTGCTCTGGCTGGCGCTGACGATCGGCTTCGGCATCTATGTCGCCAATTTCGGCAACTACAACGCGACCTACGGATCGCTCGGCGCCGTCGTGGTGACGCTTACCTGGCTGTACCTGTCGAGCTACATCCTGATCTTCGGCGCGGAGCTCAATTCCGAGTTGGAGCATCAGACCGCGCAGGACACCACGCGCGGCGATGCGCCGGTCGGCGAGCGCGGCGCTTGGGTCGCGGATCACGTCGCGAGCGACGACACCGCCCGAAGACAACCGGCCGACGAGAAGCCGACTTCCACGTCGACCGGAACCCGCGCCGCCTTCGCCACCAGCCGTGCAGGCAGCAACGCCGCGCATTTGGTGGGGCTGCCCAAGGTGGGCTGGTCCGGGTCGCTCGCCGCAACGCTCGGCCTGAGCCTGCTTCGGCGCGGTAGCGCTGGGCCGGGCGCGGCGCTGCTCGGCGGCGCCGCCGCGCTGGCCTGGATCGGGCGCAAGCGGACGCCGCCGATCGATAAGCGGATCAAGGCGGTGCTTTTCGATGTCGACGGCACGCTGGTGGACAGCAACGAATTCCACGTCGAGGCATGGGTGACCGCGTTCGCCGAACGCAATCTGTCGTTCGATCCCGACACCGTCCGCGGCCAGATCGGCAAAGGTGGCGACCTGCTGGTGCCAAGCCTGGTGCCCGGCGCAACCGACGGTTTGATCAAGGCGCTCAGCAAGCGCCACGGCGAGATCTTCAAGCAACGCTATATCGATCGCGTCCAGCCCTTCTCCGCCGCCGCGGCGCTGATTCAGGCGGTCCACGACCGCGGGCAGAAGCCGGTGCTCGCCTCGTCCGCCGACGGCAAGGAGGTGTCGCATTACGCCAAGCTGCTCGATATTCGATCGATCCTAGCGGCCACTACCAGCAGCGACGACGTCCGCACCTCCAAGCCCGCCGGCGACATCTTCGCAGCGGCCCTGAAGAAGGTGGCGCCGCTCAAGCCGGACGAGGTAATCGTCATCGGCGACACGCCCTACGATGTCACAGCGGCGGCCAAGTGCGGGATCGCAGCGATCGCGGTGCGATCGGGTGGGTTCTCCGACGCGGTGCTGCGCCGCGCGGGGGCGGTAGCACTCTACGATGACGTCGCGGCATTGCTCGCGGACTATGACGCATCGCCATTGGGACAATGAGCATTCCCGACCATTGGCTGCCCGAATCGTACATCCTGATCGTCACCGGTTTCGGCCTGCTGGTCGCACTCGTCGCGTGGCTGCCGCTCGCGCTCAAGCGCCTCCCTCTGTCCTTGCCGATCGTGTGCATCGCGCTCGGCGCGGCGATCTTCTCGTTTCCGCAGGTCACGCTGCGCCCGCTGCCGATCCTTTACCCTGAGATCACCGAGCGTTTCGCCGAGTTCGTCGTGATCATCGCGCTGATGGGCGCCGGGCTGAAGATCGATCGGGTGTTTCACTGGCGCCACTGGGGCGTGACGTGGCGATTGCTCGCGATCACGATGCCGCTCGGCATCCTCGCGATCGCGGCGTTGCTGTGGTCAACGCTCGGACTGCCCTGGGCCGTGGCGCTGCTGCTCGCCGCAAGCCTCGCGCCGACCGATCCGGTGCTCGCGTCCGACGTCCAGGTCGGGCCGCCCAAGACCGGCGAGGAGGACGAGGTCCGCTTCGGCCTAACCTCGGAAGCGGGGCTCAACGACGGCTTCGCCTTCCCCTTCGTCCATCTCGCGATCATCCTGGCGGCCACCGCGGGCACCGAACCTTGGTTCGGCGAGTGGCTCGGCTATCGCGTCTTCTGGGAGATCGGCATCGGCGTCGCCGCGGGATGGGCGATCGGGCGTACCTTCGGCTGGCTGACCTTTCACGTTCCCGCGGAGACCAAGCTGGTCGCGACCGGCGACGGGCTGATCGCGATCGCCGCAACCTTCGTGTCCTACGGCCTGACCGAGATCATCCATGGCTATGGCTTCCTGGCGGTGTTCGTCACCGCACTGAGCTTCCGTCACACGCACCGCGAGCATGAATTTCAGCGCGACATGCACGACGTCACCGAACAGATCGAACGCATCGCGATGATGGTCCTGTTGTTGCTGTTCGGCGGCGCGCTGGTCAGCGGTCTGCTCGCGCCGGTATCGTGGATCGACGTCGCTGTCGCGCTGGTCATCCTGCTGGTTATCAGACCGGTGACCGGCTTGATCGGACTAGCCGGCCTGAAGGCGGATCGCGGCGAGCGGCTGACGCTGGCGTTCTTCGGCATCCGCGGCGTCGGCTCGATCTATTATCTGGCTTACGGGCTGAACCATGCGGATATCGCCGCGGCCGAACGACTCTGGGGACTTCTCGGTGTCGTCGTGCTGTTGTCGATCCTCCTGCACGGGCTGACGGTGACGCCGATCATGCGCTCGCTCGACCGCCAACAGGGCCGCGATCCCGACGCGGATGATGCTGCGACGACATGAAATTGTGCAGTGCAGCAACGAACCGATTGGCGTAACGTTGGTCTCATGATGGTCGCTGCTAGCGACCGAGGAGCGACACGATGCGAATTTCCGAAACCCTGGCGAAGCTGGCCGCCAACCGCCTGCCGACGCAACCTGCCACCAAGGGATCGAGCCGCCTGACCCCGCTGACCGGGTTCGGCAGTAACCCGGGCGCGCTGACTGCGTGGCAGCACGTCCCCGCCGGCCTGGCGCCGGGAGCGCCTTTGGTGGTCGTCCTGCACGGCTGCACACAGACCGCGGCTGGCTACGATGCCGGCACCGGCTGGTCGACACTGGCCGATCGTGCGGGTTTCGCGCTGCTATTTCCCGAACAATCCCGCAGCAATAACATGAACTTGTGCTTCAACTGGTTCGAATCGCTCGACGTCGTCCGCAGCGGCGGCGAGGCCGAATCGATCGCGCAGATGGTCGACGCGATGGTCGCCGCACATGGCCTCGACCGCGACCGGATCTACGTCACCGGCCTGTCCGCAGGCGGTGCGATGACCACGGTGATGCTCGCCACTTACCCCGAGATGTTCGCGGGTGGCGCGATCATCGGCGGGCTGCCCTATGGCGGCGCGCCCGGCGTGTCGGCGGCGCTCGGCCGAATGGCGGGGCGCGAGGATCGCGGCACTGCGGCGCTGATCGAGTCGGTCGCGCGGGTATCGGGGACGAACGCAGGGCGCATCCCGACCGTCTCGATCTGGCACGGCGGCGCCGACCCGACGGTGGCCGTAGCCAATGCCGATCACCTCGCTGCGCAGTGGCGTGGCGTTCACGGCGCAGGCGCCGCACCCGCCAGGGTCGAGCATGGCGCGGGCTGGGAGCATAGCAGCTGGAGTCACGGTGGCCGGGTGGTCGTCGAGACCTGGCGAATCGCTGCGATGGGACACGGCGTGCCGATCGATCCCGCCGGCCCAGATCGTCTCGGCGCGGTTGGGCCCTATATGCTCGATGCCGGGATCGACAGCACCGCCGCGATCGCGCGATCCTGGGGGATCGTGCCGGCCGGTGCTCAGGCCAAGGCACCGACGGCAGCACGCCGCCTGACGCCGGAGCCAGCGCCAAAGGCAGCGGCACGCGCGACCGCTTCGCCGCGTCCTCTGGTCGCTGCGGGCGTCCAGAAGGTGATCGAGGACGCCATGCGCGCCGCCGGCTTGATGAAGTAGCTTCGACCGCCCTCGCTCCCACCCACTCCGTCGCCCCGCCTCAAGTCCAGTACAGGATCCGCGCCTGCGGCAGCATGCGCGCGATCTCCGCCTCGAAGAACGACCGCAGCGCGCGCATCGTGTCGGCGTCGTAGACGTACTTGAGGGACCCGAACTTGGTCCGCTTCTCCGCGCGGTTCGGGGCGCCCATCTCGAGGTCGGAGCCGGGATACCAGCTTTCGAGCACCGACTTAGACGTCGGCGAGTACCGGTGGGTGATGAGCTCGATCGTGAGGTCCGGCACATCGGCCAGCAGCGCCGCGGCCTGCGTGATCAGCGCGGCATAGGCTTCCTCCCAGCCGGGCGCGGCGATGATCGGGGCGACCGTCAGCCCGACCGGATAGCCGGCCGCCGCCATCCGTGCCAGCGCCGCCAGGCGCGCAGCGACTGGGCTGGTGCCGCCCTCGAACCGCGCGAACGGCGCCGGATTGACCGAGGCGCGCATCCGCGTCCGCCCGGCATGATCGAGCCCGAGCAGCGGTTCGACCGCGGCAAACTTGCTGGTGAAGCGCAGTTGCGCGCTCGCCTCCCACTCGCCGAAATAGCGGATCGTCGCCGACAACGATCCGGTGAGATGCTCCAGCGCCAGCGGATCGGTGTAGCAACTCGCCTCGAAGGTCGTGCCCTCATGCGCGCGCCGTACCGAACGCGACGTGACCTTGCCGGTGCCGAGATGCGGCGGTAGTTCGGCAAGGATCTCCGGCAGATTGGCATAGGCGCGCGTGATCGGTGGCCCCTTCAACGAGCCGGCGAGGTAGCAATAGCTGCAATGCGCGGGGCAGCCCTCAGCGAGATCGACCCGCCAATCCGCCGACGGCGCGATCGGCTGCAGCCGACGCTTGGAGGGCGACGCGACGACCACCGCCAGCGTCTGCTTGGCAAGCGAGTAGGCGCGACGCTCGTCGTCGGGGAAGGCCAGCCCCAACCGGTCCGACGCGAGGACCTCGACATCGATCCCGAGCGCTTCGGCCCGCGCCGCGATCGCCCGGCCATGCTCCCATTCCAGCGCCGACCGCGCGACCAGCACGCGCTTGGGCCGCCACGATCGCGCGGGCGGATCGGCTGCGGCACGTTCGGGGGGCGCGGTAATGGCGAGGGTTTCCATTCTCGGACAACGCCCACCGGGCGATCGGGTTACATGCGTACGAATGAGAACGCCCTATCCTTTCCGTGCGTCCGAATGCGCGTTGCTGGCGTTGGGACATCACGACAGGAGAGCCACATGTCCGATCAAGATAGCGCCACAAGCGACGCCGAGGTCATCAAGCTTGCCGAGGCTGAGCGCGACGCCGGCGTACCCGACATGCAGACCGCGGAAGCGGCGGCCGCAGCCAAGCGGCGCTTGGACGAGTCACAAGACGATCCGAGCTGATACACTCTGCGGACCAACGAACTTGATGGAGACGACGATGACCGACGAACCCGACAGCATCGATGCCGCAGCCGACGCCAGCGTACAGCCGACCATCGCCGATGCGGTGACCGACCCTACGATGGTCCCAATGGACGACGATGCCGGCGGGCCGACCGCCGACAAGGACGACATGGAGCCGAGCGATGCCGAGGCAGCCGCTCCGCTCGGCGAGCTCTCCTGAGCCATGGCCGATCCCGACCACCCCAACCCGGCCGCCGACCCGACCAACCTGGTCGAAGGCGCCGCCGACCAGCAGAATACGCCCGATCTGGTCAAGAAGGTCACGCACGAAGTCGATACCGACGACATGTTCGTCCAGGGCGGCGAATAAGCGATATGGCGGCGCATCGTCGATGACGGGGCGATGCCGCCATAGCGTTGCGTCGCTGCGATGCTAGCGATCGTCCAACCGCCGCCCCTGCCCGATCGGCCGCCGCTGCTCGCCGTCCGCTCGCTCGGCAAGTCGGTCCCGGGACCGCGGCGATTGTTTCGCGGGCTCGATCTCGATGTCGCGGCCGGCGAGCTGGTGGCGATCATCGGTGAGTCCGGGGTCGGCAAGTCGACGCTGCTCAACATCCTCGCCGGACTCGACGATGCCGACGAAGGCAGCGTCGCGATCGACGGCGTCGTCCTTGGCAGGCTCGACGAGACCGCGCGCACCAGGTTGCGCCGGGAGCGGATCGGGTTCGTCTTCCAGGCCTTCCACATCCTGCCCTATCTCACGCTCGCACAGAACGTCGCGCTGCCACTCGCCCTGATCTCGCCCGATGCCGATGCCGCAGCCGGACGCGCGCAGGCGATGCTCGACGCCGTCGGCCTCGGCGGACGCGGCAACGATTACGCCCGCGATCTGTCGGGTGGCGAACTGCAGCGCGTCGCGATCGCGCGCGCACTGGTCCACCGCCCGGCCCTGATCCTCGCCGACGAACCGACCGGCAATCTCGATCCCGAGACCGCCGAGCGGGTGCTGGCGCTGTTCGCCGCTGCGGTCCGCGAGAATGGCGCCGCGGGCGTCATGGTCACGCATTCCGCAGCCAGCGCGTCGATCGCGGACCGCGTGCTGACGCTTGGCAGCGATGGGCTGATCGATCGCAATGGCGGCTGAGCCGGGGTCGTGGTCGGGCCGGCTCGCGCTCGGCTGGCTGATCGCTGGCGAGTGGCGCTTCCACCCTGCCCGCTTCGTCATGACCGCGGTCGCGATCGCGGTCGGCGTCGCGCTGGGCTTCGCGGTCCACCTGGTCAACGGTTCGGCGCTGGCGTCGTTTGACGGGGCGATCCGCGGGGTCAACGGCGCCGCCGAGCTATCGATCACGGCGAGCAGCCCGCTCGGCTTCGACGAGCAGATCTATCCGCGCGTGATCGGTGCAGCGGGCGTTGCCGATGCAAGCCCAGTGGTGCGCCTCGACGCGCGGATCGGATCGACGCGGCTGTCGCTGCTGGGGGTCGACGTGATCCGCGCCGCGGCGGTGACCCCGACGCTGATCGGCATCAGGCCGCGCGGGCCGGACGCCGGCAACGACGCGGCGTTCGATCAGGAGGCGCTGTTCCTGTCGCGTGCTGCGATGATGCGGGCCCGGGTGGCGGTGGGTTCTCGGGTCACGGTGATCGCGAACGGCCGATCGGTGCCGCTGCGGGTGGCGGGCACGCTGCCCGCCGCGGGCGATGCAGCGGCGATCGGCGTGATCGACATCGCCGCGGCGCAATGGCGGTTCGGCAAGCTCGGGCGAATCGACCGGCTGGATCTCGCCTTGAGCGATCGCGCGACCGCGGAGACGGCGCTCCGGGCGTTGCTGCCAGCGGACGCGATCCTGTCGACCGCGGAGGCACAAGGCGCGCAGGGCGAGTCGCTGTCCCGTGCTTATCGGGTCAATCTCGACATGCTCGCGCTCGTCGCGCTCCTGACCGGCGGCTTCCTGGTCTATTCCGCGCAGTCCTTGTCGGTGGTCCGCCGCCAACGTGCCTTCGCGCTGCTGCGAACGCTGGGCATGCCACGCGGCGGGGTGATCGCGGCGGTCGTCGTCGAAGGGCTCGCGATCGGGCTGGTCGGCGCAGCGGTCGGTCTGGTCGCGGGCTATGGCCTGGCATGGGCGGCGCTACACTGGTTCGGCGGTGATCTGGGTGCGGGCTATTTCAACGAGGGGCCCACGCGCGTCGTGTTCCAGCCCGTCGCAGCAATGGGCTTCTTCGCGCTCGGGCTGGTCGCCGCCTGCCTCGGCAGTGCGCTGCCCGCCCGCGTAGCCGCGCGGGCTGCCCCAGCGGCGGCGCTGAAGAACGCCGGCGACGTGATCGACCCGCGGCGGCGGATCGCCTGGTGGCCCGCAGCGGCGTTGCTGGCCGCGGGTGCGGGCGCGTCGCTGTTGCCCGCGATCGAGGGGCTGCCGTTGTTCGGCTTCGCAGGTATGGCGTTGATGCTGGCGGGCGGCGTGGCGGGCGTGCCGTGGTTCGCGCGCACGCTGCTCGCGCCGCTGGCACAGCGGGCGCACCGCAGCGTTCCCGCGCAACTCGCGATCCGGCATCTCCACGGCGCGCCGAGCGAGGCGGCGACGGCGCTGTGCGGGATCGTCGCGTCGACCGCATTGATGATCGCGATGGCGACGATGGTGACCAGTTTCCGCGGCGCGGTGGACGATTGGCTGGGCCAGGTTCTCGGGGCCGACCTGTACATGCGGACGACCGCCGGCGCGAGCTTCGACCCTGCGACGCGCGCTCGACTGGCGACTACGCCGGGCATCGCCAGCCTGGCGTTCAGCCGACAGCTGCCCCTCACCATCGCCGCCGATCGTCCCGCGATCAGCCTGATCGCGCGACCTGAGCGGAACGGCCGCGATCCGCTGCTTGTACTGATCGATCGCGCGCCGGCGCTTCCCGCGGGGGCGCTGCCGGTGTGGGTCTCGGAACCCGCGCAGCGGCTCTACGGGTGGGACCCTGGCGAGACGATCGTGCTGCCGATCGCGGGGCGGACGCCTTTCTTCGTCGCGGGCGTGTGGCGCGACTACGGGCGGCAGGCGGGCGCGGTGCTTGTCGACGAAGGCGACTACCAGCGGTTGACGGGCGACGACGGGCGCGACGAGATCTCCGCGACGATCGAGGGCGGAGCCGACGCCCCGCGGGTGGCGAGCGCCCTCACCGCGCGGCTACCCGTGGCCCTGCGCGATCAAGTCGAGGTGACCTTGCCGGCAACGCTTCGCAAGCTGGCGCTGACGCTGTTCGACCGCAGCTTCGCGGTGACCTATCTGCTCGAGGCGGTCGCGATCCTGGTCGGGCTGGCAGGGGTCGCCGCGACGATGTCGGCGCAGACGATCGCGCGCGAGCGCGAATTCGGCATGCTCCGCCACCTCGGGCTGACGCGGCGCCAGCTCACCGACATGCTCGCGATCGAAGGCGCGATCGTCGGCCTGACCGGCGCGCTCGCCGGGATCGGGCTGGGGCTGATCCTTGCGCAGGTGCTGATCCACGTGATCAATCCGCAGTCCTTCAACTGGACGATGGCGACCCGCATCCCCCTCCGCACGCTGATCGCGGTCGCGGCGGCGTTGACCGGTGCGGCGGCGGTCACCGCGGTGCTCGCCGGACGCCGCGCCACCGCGGCGAGCGCGATCCAGTCGGTTCGGGAGGATTGGTGATGCGGGCGTCGTTGATGATCGGGTGGCTGGCGGCGATCGCCGTGGCTGCGCCTGCGGCGACGCCGTATCCCGCGGTGCGGCCCGGCATCGTGCTGCGCTTCCCCGCCGACCATGGGGCGCACCCGCTGTTCCGCACCGAATGGTGGTACGTCACCGGATGGCTGCGCACCGCAACGGGCGAGGACCTGGGCTTCCAGGTGACCTTCTTCCAGACGCGACCACCCGGCGACGCTGGCAACCCCAGCCGTTTCGCCGCGCGGCAGGTGCTGTTCGCGCATGCGGCGCTATCGGCAAACGGAAGGCTGCTCCACGGCGAGCGCGCGGCGCGGGGCGGCTTCGGGCTGGCCGGCGCGCGGACCGGCGATGGCGACGTCGCGATCCGCGACTGGCGGTTGCGGCGTGTCCCGGATGGCCGCTGGCGCACCCGGGTCGCGGCGGACGGCTTCGCACTGCAACTCGACTTCCGCCCGACCCAGCCGCCGCTGCCACAGGGGCAAGGCGGCTACAGCCGCAAGGGACCGCGCGTGGAGGAGGCCAGCTATTACTACTCCGTTCCGCACCTGCGGGTCAGCGGAAGCGTCCGTCGCGGCACGCGGGTCGAGCCCGTCACCGGCGAGGCGTGGCTCGACCGCGAATGGTCGTCCAACTACCTCGCGCCCAATGCGCAGGGCTGGGACTGGACCGGGCTCAACTTCGACGATGGCTCCGCGCTGATGGCGTTCCGGATCCGGCGCAAGGGCGGCGGGACGGTGTGGGCAGGCGGATCGTACCGCCGCCGCGACGGCAGCGTGACGGTACTGTCGCCGCAGGACGTGACCTTCCGCCCGCTCGCCACATGGCGGAGCGCGGCCACGGGCGCGACCTATCCCGTGACGCAGGAGGTCGGCATCCGCGTCGGGCCGCGGATCATGCGCTGGCGACTACGACCGCTGTTCGCAGCGCAGGAGCTCGACGCGCGACGCAGCGGACTCCCGGTTTATTGGGAGGGCGCGGTCCGGACCAGCGGGGGTCGCGGCTATCTCGAGCTGACCGGCTATGATCGCGCGCTCGAGATGTAGACTTGGGCCTACCGAGCGGCGCCGAGCGCATCGAGGGCACTGGTCACCACGCCGCGCATCTGCGGATCGCGCGTGATCTCCAGCATCGCGGTGAGACTGCGTCGCGCCGCGGGCACGTCGTCGTCGATATGCTCCAGTCGCGCGCGCTCCCACCAGGCCTGCCCATAGTCGGGCGCAATCAGCGTCATGCGGCCGTATAGATCGAGCGCGCGGCGCCCCTTGCCCGCCTGCTCCGCACGCGTCGCCTGGTTCGTTAGCAAACGCACGAGCACGGCGCGATTCGGCATCGCGGCGACATGGCGAACCGCGGCGCGCTGGCCCGAGTCGGTGGCTGTCAGCATCGCCGCGAGCTGATCGCGATCGACACGGGCGCCGCCGCGGAACGGATCGACGATCACCGGCGCGGCATCCTCGCCCAGCAGGACGAGGACATGGCCGGGGACGTCAAGGACGTTCGCCATCCAGCCCAGCCGCCGGGCAGCGGCCACGTAAAGTATCGACAGCGCGACCGGCAGGCCGCGACGACGCTCGATCACCTGGATCAGATCGGCGTTCGCCGGATCGTCGTATGTCTCCGCGTCGCCGGTGAAGCCATATTCCTCGGCGAAGACGCGCGACAGGGCCTCGGCATGGTCGTGCGCGCTGGCGGCGTCACCGGCGCCCTCCTCGAGGCGGAGCGACAGACTGCCGAGCATCTGCTCATATTCGTCCGGATCTGCGTCCGGATGATCGAGCAGCGCCAACGTGAGCGCGGCTTCGTCGAGCATGATGTCGTCGTCGTCGACGAGCCCGAGGCGGATGAGATCTTCCTGCATCGCAGACAGATGGGAACGCGGCCTCACGCTGCAATGCCGTGGCGGCGGCGAAGCCATCGAATTGTCGAGCAGCCCGACAGGGCGACTCAGGCGGCGCCGTGCTCGAGGATCTTCTCGGAACCCACTTCCAGCTGGCCGATGAGTTGGCGGACATGATCGAACGTCGCGCTCACCTGCCGGACCGCGCCGTCGAGCGCCGCGGCGTTGACGTTCACCGCGTCGATGCCCTCCGCCATCTGCCGCGCGGCCAAGGCGGTTTCGTCGATTGCCGCGCCGATCGCGCTGACATTGACCTGCTGTTCGACGATCATCGAATGGATGTCGACCGCCTGACCCTGGACCTTGCTGAGCCGATGCTGGATCGATCCGTTCGCCTCGACCACCTGTGCGGCGGCATTGCGGATGCCGTCGACTTTGCCTTCGATGTCGTTCGCGGCGCGCGTGGTCTGCTCGGCGAGCGACTTGACCTCCTGCGCGACCACGCTGAAGCCCCGCCCCGCGTCGCCCGCGCGTGCCGCCTCGATCGACGCGTTGAGCGCGAGCAACCGCGTTTGCGATGCGATGTCGCGGATCATGTCGAGGATCGACGACACCGCTTGCGAATGCGCGCCGAGGTTTGCCGACAATTCCGACGTCCGACGCGCATCGTCCGACGCGGTGCTGGCACCGCGTGCAGCGGCTGCAGCCTGGTCGGCCATGTCGCCGATCACCACCGTCAGCGACGCCGCGGTGGCGGCTGCGGAGGACATCGCGTCAGCGGATTGATGCGCAGCGATCGCGAAGGCGCCGATGTTGCGTCCGGTGGCGTCGCTGGCCGCTTCGGCATGAACGCCGGTCTGGCTCACCGTCGCCGCCGCGTCGGCGATCTGCCGTACCGTGTCGACGATCTCGGTGCGGAACTCGCGCGCCTTCTCTTCGCGCTCCCTGGCGAAACGTTGGAGGTGTCGCGCCGGGGTGACGTTGTCGTAGATCAGGATCGCGCCGCGCCCGGCCAACGGCCGGTGCCCGACCCTGATCACGCCGCCGTCGTCCAGGTCGTGATCGAGATCGCGATCGATCCCCTCGCTCTTCCACAGCCGATGATTGTCGATCACGCGCGCGATCCGATCGGGCGCCCAGCCGACACCCTGGCCGACATGGGTAAGGTAGATGGCCAGCGTGTCGCCCGGCTGGACTTGACTGGGCGCGATGTTGAACAGCAGACAGGCCTGATCGTTGATCGCCTCGATTACCTCGTTCTCGTCGAGGATAACGATGCCGCCACTGATGTGGCGCAGCGCTAGATCCAGCAAGTCGCTGGACGCCACCGAAAGGCTGGTAGACAGCTGCAACGACCTCTCCGGCACGCGTCGGCCACACATGCGCCGACGAGCGCACTTGTAGGCCGCGATGGTAAAGAGGTGGTTTACCGCCGGAGTGGAAACACTCCGTCGTGCACAGCAAGTCCTTGCACTTGGCGGTGTTGTGGTCATGCTGACCCGATGAGATCCCGCCTCCCCGCGTACCTTTTACGTCGTTCGGCGTGCTGCGGCTGACCGGGAGATACGAATGACCGCCCTGTTCGACCTGACCGGTCGCACCGCGCTGGTGACCGGCGCCGCGCAGGGCATCGGCCTGGCGATCGCCGAGGCTTTGGCGGGTGCCGGCGCCACGATCGTCCTCAACGGCCGCACGGCGGAAACGCTCGACCGCGCCGCCGCGCGATTGCGGGATGGCGGCGCGAGCGTGACGACGGCGGTGTTCGACGTCACCGACGCGCGCGAGGTTCGCCGGTGCGTCGACGCGCTGGAGGACGGTGGCACGTCCATCGACATCCTCGTCAACAACGCGGGCATCCAGCGCCGCCGTCGGCTCGACGAGTTCGACCCTGACGATTGGGACGCGGTGATGCGAACCAACGTCGACGGCGTCTTCTATGTCAGCCAGGCGGTGGCGCGACACATGATCCGGCGCGGGCGCGGCAAGATCATCAACATCGGCAGCGTGCAGAGCGAGCTCGCGCGTCCGACGATCGCCCCGTACACGGCATCGAAGGGCGCGGTTCGCAACCTGACCCGTGGCATGTGCGCGGACTGGGCGCCCCTGGGGCTGCAGGTCAACGCGATCGGCCCCGGCTATTTCGCGACACCGCTCAACAGTGCGCTGCGTGATGATCCGGCCTTCGATGCCTGGCTGCGACAGCGTACCCCCGCGGGACGTTGGGGCAAGCTGGAGGATCTGCACGGCGCGGCGGTGTTCCTGGCGTCGTCCGCATCGGATTTCGTCAACGGCCAGACGCTGTATGTCGATGGCGGCATGCTGGCGGTGGTCTGAGCCGATGGGAGAGAATGCGATGGAAGGTTCGGGCAAGACCGCGGTCGTGACCGGCGGTAACGACGGGCTCGGGCGCGAGATGGTGCTGGCGCTCGCGCGGCGCGGCTGGGACGTGGCGTTCAACTATCTCGCCGGCGAGGATCGGGCAGACAGCCTCGTGACCGAAGTCAAGGCGATCGGTCGTCGCGTTCTGGCGCATCGTTCGGATGTCGGTGTGAAAGTGGAGGTCGACGCATTCTACACCGCGCTGGATGCGTGGGGCGGAACGCCGGACGTGCTGGTCAACAACGCCGGCGTGCAGACATGGTCGCCGCTGCTCGACCTTGCCGAGGACGACTGGGATCGCGTGATCCGGACCAACCTCAAGGGATCCTTCCTCCACACGCAGACGGCAGCACGCCGGATGGTCGCCGCCGGCAAGGGCGGTGCGATCGTCAATCTCGGCTCCGGGTGCAACCTGTTGGCCTTCCCCAATCTGGTCGATTACACCGCGTCAAAGGGCGGCATCGAACAACTGACCAAGGTTGCGGCGCTCGAGCTCGGGCCCCACGGCATCCGGGTGAATTGTGTCGCCCCCGGCGCGATCGAAACGGATCGCACCCGTGCCGAAGTCGACGACTATGCCGGCCGCTGGTCGCCGCTCACGCCGCTGCGACGAGTCGGCACCGTTCAGGATGTCGCGGCCGCGGTGGTGTGGCTGGCCGGACCCGAATCAGCGTTCGTGTCCGGACAGACGCTGTTGGTCGACGGTGGCGTGTTTTCCCAAGCGGTCTGGCCGGCCTACTGATCGCGAGCCGGTCGGGTGTCGGCGCCTCGCTCCCCGCGGACGAGGCGGTCACGGGTCCAGCCGGAGAACTGGCTGGGGCGGCAGGGTTCGAACCTGCGAATGGCGGCATCAAAAGCCGCTGCCTTACCACTTGGCGACGCCCCAACGGGAGCCGGGCTTATAGCGGCGCAGACGCGGGTGAAAACCCCCGGCGCATCGCGACCGTCAAACGACCGCGTGGCGCCAGCCATAGGGATCGGGCGAATGGCCGCGCTGGATCGCGGTGAGGCTGTCGAGCATGCGCTGCGTCAGCTGCCCCGTCCCGCCCGACCCGATCGTGAACCGTCCTTCCTGGCCGACAACGCTGCCGATCGGCGTCACCACCGCGGCGGTCCCGCACGCGAACGCTTCGGTCAGGCGTCGGCTCTCGGCATCGGCGCGCCATTGGTCGAGTGCATAGGGTTCTTCGCGCACCGCGATGCCCTGGTCGCGCGCGAGCTGCAGGATCGAATCGCGGGTGATGCCGGGCAGGATCGTGCCGGTCAGCGGCGGCGTGATCAGGCTGCCGTCCTCGAACACGAAGAACACGTTCATGCCGCCCAGCTCCTCGACCCAGCGGCGTTCGACCGCGTCGAGGAACACCACCTGGTCGCATCCCTGGCGGATCGCCTCGGATTGGGCGAGCAGGCTAGCGGCGTAGTTGCCGCCGCATTTCGCGGCACCGGTGCCGCCTGGCGCGGCGCGGGTGAAGTCGCGCGAGACCCAGATCGACACCGGTCGCGCCCCTCCCTTCCAATAAGCGCCGACCGACGACGCGATCACCATGTAGAGATATTCGGACGACGGCTTCACGCCGAGGAACACCTCGCTCGCGATCATGAACGGCCGCAGGTACAGCGCGCCGCCCTCGCCCTCCGGGATCCACTGACGCTCGGTGCGGACCAGCTGTTCGATCGATTCGACGAAGAGCTCGTCGGGCAGCTCGGGCATCGCCAGCCGGCGGGCAGATGAGCGGAACCGGCGCGCGTTGGCGTCGGGCCGGAACAACGCGGTACTGCCGTCCGCCAACCGGTACGCCTTCAGCCCCTCGAAGATTTCCTGCGCGTAATGCAGCACCGCGGTCGACGGATCGATCGTGAGCGGTGCGCGCGCGGTGATCGCGGCGTCGTGCCAGCCGTCGACCTCGTTGTAGCGGATCGTCGCCATGTGATCGGTGAACACCCGGCCGAAGCCCGGATCGACCAGCCGCGCAGCCCGCTCATTGGCGTCCAGACAGGTCGTGCTGGGTTCCAGACGGAACGATCCGTGGTCCGCGGTTCGGGCAGCGAGCATCGTTTTCTCTCGTGTGACGGGGTGACACGCGGCGTAGGACCGATGTACAAACGGGTCAATATGGCTGCCACAGCACCTTCCGCATCCGCCCTTTTCCTCCGCGAACCCGAACTACGGCGTGGCATGGAACTACTCTATTTCGGGCATGCGCATCTCACCCGTTCGGTCGACGAGGGATTGGCCGCGCAGGGTCTGGGCCGCGCGCATCACCGCGCGCTCTACTTCATCGCGCGCAAGCCCGATCTGACCGTCAGCGAATTGTTGTCGCTGCTGACGATCACCAAACAGTCGCTCGGTCGCGTGCTCAACGAACTCACCGAACGCAATCTGGTGGAGATCCGACCGGGCGAGCGCGACCGCCGCCAGCGGCTGCTGCGGCTGACGATGGATGGCGCTAAGATGGAGAGCGACCTGTTCGAGGCGATCCGGGTCAACATGTCCGCGGCCTATGCGAAGGCGGGTCAGGCCGCGGTGTCTGGCTATTGGGCGGTGCTGGAGGGCATGGTGCCCGAGGACAAGCTCGCCGAACTCAACGGCTTGCGCGCCTGATCGGGCATCGTCGAAGCAACCGGCTGCGGTGTGTGATGGACTTGCACGCCGTCACATCCTAGATCGCCGGCATGCCAGTCTCCGCGCCAGAGGTGATCTCCCTCGGCTGCCGTCTCAACATCGCCGAAAGCGAGACGATCCGGACGCTCCTCGGGGAGCGCGACACGGTGGTCGTCAACAGCTGTGCGGTGACCAACGCCGCGGTGAAGGCGACCCGCGTCGCGATCCGGCGCGCGCGCCGCGATCGGCCGGGCGCCGAGATCGTTGTCACCGGTTGCGCTGCGCAGATCGACCCGGCGAGCTTCGCCGCGATGGCGGAGGTCGACCGCGTCGTCGGCAATGGCGAAAAGCTGCTCCCCGCCGCCTGGACGAGCGCCGTGCCCGTTCTGGTCGGCGACATCATGCAGGTGCGCGACACCGCGCCGCACCTCGCCGCCAGCTTCGCACATCATGCTCGTGCCTTTGTCGAGGTCCAGAATGGCTGCGACCATCGCTGCACCTTTTGCGCGATCCCGTTCGGCCGCGGACCCAGCCGCTCGGTGCCCGCGGGGGCGGTGGTCGACCGGATCGCCGGCCTCGTCGCCGCGGGGCACCAGGAGATCGTGCTGACCGGGGTAGACCTGACCAGCTATGGCCACGACCTGCCCGGCGCACCGACGCTCGGCCTGCTCGTGGAGCGGATCCTGCGCCATGTGCCGGCCCTCGGCCGGTTGCGGCTGTCCTCGCTCGATTCGATCGAGATCGACGACCGGCTGTTCGCGCTGGTGACGCAGGAGCCCCGCGTCATGCCGCATGTGCATCTGTCGTTTCAGGCGGGGAGTGACATGATCCTCAAGCGCATGAAGCGCCGCCACACGCGGTCCCAAGCGGTCGAGATCGTCGCGCGATTGAAGGTCGCCCGACCGGAGCTGGCGATCGGCGCGGACCTGATCGCGGGCTTCCCGACCGAGGACGAGGCGATGTTCGCCGACACGCTGGCGCTGATCGACGACGCCGACATCGTCCACGCGCACATCTTCCCCTATTCGCCGCGTGCGGGCACACCCGCGGCGCGCATGCCGCAGGTCGAGCCCGAATCGCGCCGGTCGCGCGCGCAGCGGCTCCGCGATGCCGCCGCCGCGCGGAAGCGCGCCTGGCTGGCGGGCCAGATCGGCGGATGCCACGACATTGTCGTCGAGCAGCCTGGCGACCGCGGCCATGCGGGCAACTTTGCCGAAGTCCGTCTTTCCGCCCCACTCGTTCCCGCTACCGTCGTCCGCGCGCGGATCGTTGGATCAACCGACACCCATCTCATCGGAAATCTCGCATGAGCACCACTCCCTCCTGGCACGAACGGCTGATCGGCGGCTTCCGCAAGACGTCGGACCGGCTCGTCGGCAACCTCGCGGGGCTCGGCGGCGCTCGGCTCGACGACGCGACCCTCGACGATATCGAGGAGGCGCTGATCGCCTCCGATCTCGGGCCGCAGACCGCGGGCAAGATCCGGGCGCGCCTCGCCGAGGGCACTTTCGAGCGCGACATGGAGGAGCTCGGCATCCGCCTCGTCGTCGCCGACGAGGTCGAGAAGGCGCTCGCCCGCGTGGCCATCCCCCTTGCGATCGAGGCGTTCCCGCGGCCGCAGGTGATCCTGGTGATCGGGGTCAACGGATCGGGAAAGACCACCACCATCGCCAAGCTCGCGCACCTGTTGATGGAGCAGGATTACGGCGTCATGCTGGCGGCGGGCGACACCTTCCGTGCCGCCGCGATTGGGCAGTTGCGGACCTGGGCCGAGCGGGTCGGCGTGCCGATCGTGACCGGCCCCGAGGGCGGCGATGCCGCGGGCGTAGTCTGGGACGCGGTGAAGAAGGCGACCGAAACCGGGATCGACGTGCTGATCGTCGACACCGCGGGGCGACTGCAGAACAAGCGCGAGCTGATGGACGAGTTGGCGAAGATCCGCCGCGTGCTCGGCCGCATCAACCCCGCCTCCCCGCACGACGTCGTGTTGGTGCTCGATGCCACCACCGGCCAGAACGCGCTGAGCCAGATCGAGGTGTTCAAGGAAGTCGCCGGCGTAACCGGGCTGGTCATGACCAAGCTAGACGGCACCGCGCGCGGCGGCGTGCTGGTCGCGGCGGCGGAGAAATACGGCCTGCCGATCCATGCGATCGGCGTCGGCGAAGGGATGACCGACCTGCGCCCGTTCGATGCACGCGAGGTCAGCCGGATCATCGCGGGCGTGGACGCGGGGGTGCGGAAGTGATGCCTACTACTCTCCGCCGAACCATCACGGCGAATACCTCCGCCACAGTCCTTTCATCATCCCGGACTTGTTCCGGGATCCACTGCTCCGCGAGAGCGAAAGCCGTTGATCGAGCGGCACGGTGGACCCCGGAACAAGTCCGGGGTGACGGGTGTATGTGGCGCGTTCAACAATCCCTGCGAAAGCAGGGGCAGCAGGCGGCATGACCCAGCAAACAACTCACTCATCCTCCCCCGGCCTGCGCATGGGCGTCGAATACGGCCCGCTACTGGTCTTCTTCGCCGCCAATTTCCTGCTTCCGGCGCCGGTGGCGATACGCCTTGTCGCGCAGTTCTCGTCGTTCCTGTCCGATATCGATCGGGTCGGGGCGCTGGTGATCGCCAAGGTCATCGTCGCGACTGCGGCGTTCATCCTCGCCACCGCGATCGCGATGATCGTGTCGCAGGCAAAACTCGGCCGCATCTCGCCGATGCTGTGGATCTCGGGCGCACTCGTCGTCGTGTTCGGCGGGCTGACGATCTACTTCCACGATCCGCGGTTCATCCAGATGAAGCCGACCTTCGTGTACACGATCTTCGCCGGGGTGCTCGGCGTCGGGATGCTGACCGGACGACCGCTGCTCCAGGGGCTGCTCGGCTCGGCCTATCCGGGGCTGACCGCGACAGGGTGGCAGAAGCTGACCTGCAATTGGGCGATCTTCTTCGTCGCGATGGCGTGCCTCAACGAGGCAGTGTGGCGATCGACGAGCTGGAATTTCTGGGTCGGGTTCAAGCTATGGGGCGCGATCCCGCTGACCCTGTTGTTCGCGATGGCGAACATCCCGATGCTGATGCGGCACGGGTTGAGTGTGGGCGACGATCCGATCGGCGACGTACCGCCTGAGTGACGTGGTTCACGCAAAGGCGCGATGGCGCGACGAAGAAGAGATTTACCGCGAGAGTGCGAACATCTTGGAGCGGAATGGCACCGCATTGACCAATTCCGTCATCCCCGCGCAGGCGGGGATCCATACTGGCTGATTTCAGTATTTCAGCCGCAACGCTTGCCAGTCTGGATCCCCGCCTGCGCGGGGATGACGAACAAGGTGGCGGGTTCTACTTAACGTCATCCAGCTCTAATCAACGGCGCCGGCTGTCAACTCGTCGGTCCCGCGTGTGTGAGGCTCCGCATCAATCATCTTTGCGCCTTCGCGCCTTTGCGTGAACTCCAGCAACGCCGCTGGAGTTCACGCTCATCCGCCCTCAGGCGGCCGCGTCGAAGCGCTGCCCGACCGTGTCCCAGTCGACAATGTCCCACCACGCCTTCAGATAGCCCGGCCGGTCGTTCTTGTAGGTCAGGTAATAGGCGTGCTCCCACACGTCGTTGCCGAGGATCGGCGTGCCCTTGTCCTTGGCATCGTCCATCAGCGGGTTGTCCTGGTTCGGGGTCGACGTGACCGCGATCTTGCCCGACGCATCGACGATCACCCAGGCCCAGCCCGAGCCGAACTGGCCCGCGCCCTTGGTGTTGAAATCTTCCTTCAGCTTGTCGAGCCCGCCATAGGCATCGATCGCCTCGGCCAGCTTGCCCGACGGCGTGCCGCCACCCTTCTTCATCGATTTCCAGAAGAAGTCGTGATTCCAGAACCCGCCGCCATTGTTGCGCACCAGCGGCGGCTGCGACGAGATCATGCCGAGGATCTGCTCGATCGTCTTGCCCTGCAGCGCGGGGTCCTTCTCGACGCCCTCGTTCAGCTTGTCGGTATAGGCCTTGTGATGCTTGTCGTGGTGGAAGTGCATCGTCTCCGAGCTGATGACGGGCTCCAGCGCGTCATAGTCATACGGCAGCGGCGGCAGTTCGAAAGCCATCGGTTATTCTCCACGGTTCGGGGTTCGGGCTCAACAACGTGTGCCGGCTGCAATGGCTCCGGACGGTTCGTTACGCAACCGCACCCGCGTTGATCAGGTCGTGGCGGCGCAGCGCGTGGCGCAACTGGTCGTAGCTGAGGCCGAGCGCCTCGGCGGTCGACCGCTGGTTGAAGCGGTGTTCGGCGAGCGAGCGCGCCAGCAGGTCGCGTTCGAACCGGGCGACCCGCGACTTGAAGTCGGAGGGGCCGGTATCGCAGGCAACCACCGGCGAGTCCTCGGGCAGCGCGGCCGCGGGCTCGGGCGGCGGCGGTTGGTGGGCGGGCGCGCGGCGGCTCTGCGGGCGATAAGGCGACTGGAAGGGGTCGATCTCGATCGCGTCGACCGGCCCGTCCTCGGTCCAGCGATACACCGCGCGCTCGACGACGTTGCGCAACTCGCGGACGTTGCCCGGCCAGGGGTGGCGGACCAGCGCGTCGAGCGCGACCGGGCCGAACCCGTGCCAGCGATCGCGCCCGATCTCCGACGCCATCCGCCGCCCGAAATGATCCGCGAGCACCACGATGTCCCCGGCGCGTGCACGCAGCGGCGGCAGCGTCACCACCTCGAACGACAGGCGATCGAGCAGGTCCGCGCGGAACTCATACGCATCGACCTTATCGGGCAGATGCTCGTTGGTCGCCGCCACGATCCGGACGTCGACCCGGATCGGCCGCGACGATCCGATCCGCGTCACCTCGCCATATTCCACCGCCCGGAGCAGCCGTTCCTGCGCGCCCATCGACAGCGTGCCGAGTTCGTCGAGGAACAGCGTGCCGCCATCAGCCTCTTCGAACCGCCCCACCCGCGCCTTCGTCGCGCCGGTGAACGAGCCTGCCTCGTGACCGAACAACTCGGCCTCGATCAGCGTCTCCGGCAACGCGGCGCAGTTCATCACCACCAAGGGATGATCCCAGCGTGGGCTCAGCCGATGCAGGCGTTCGGCGACCAGTTCCTTGCCGGTCCCCCGCTCGCCGATCACCAGCACTGGACGGTCGAGCGCCGCCGCGCGCGAAGCATGTTCGAGCGCGTCGAGAAACGCACCTGACTGGCCGATCACCTGGGTCGTTCGTTCCATTGCCAACGTCTGGCGAATATTCCCAACGCTTGGCAAGCGTTAAGTGTAGCGCCCATATGTCACACCCCAGCTAAGTCTCTGTAATACAGCATTTCTGCAAATTGGCACGGCTTCTGCAATGCTGGGTTCATACCGCTGAAGAGGCGGTCGAGGTTCAGACAAAGTCAAGGAGGACACCATGTTCAAATCGGATATCGGACGCACCGTCGCCGCCATCGTCTGCACGATCCTGTTCAGCACCACCTGCGTGCTGAGCGCGGTCGGACCGGCCCAGGCCGGCGCGGGTGCGGCGAACGAGATGGCCGCCCACGCGCAAGCGTGACGGCCATACCGGGGCGGGCCATTTCCCTCGCCCGTCCCGGTCACCATTACCCAGGAGCACCAAGACAGATGGGCATTTTCTCCCGCACCCGCGACATCGTCGCCGCCAACTTCGCCGATCTCCTCGAGAAGGCCGAAGATCCCGCGAAGCTGATCCGCATGATCATCCTCGAGATGGAGGAAACGCTGGTCGAAGTCCGCGCCTCCGCCGCCCGGACGATCGCCGACCAGAAGGAAATGCGCCGGCATATCTCGAAGCTCGAACAGCTCCAGGCGAACTGGACGGAGAAGGCCGAGCTCGCGCTATCGAAGGACCGTGAGGATCTCGCCAAGGCGGCATTGGTCGAACGGCAGAAGGCGGTCGACATGGCCGACCAGCTGAAGATCGAGATCGCGGTGCTCGACGATGCGCTGAGGGCCTCCGAGGAGGACATCGCCAAGCTCCAGAAGAAGTTAAGCGAGGCGCGCGCCAAGCAGTCGAGCGTGCAGACCCGGATGGAAAGCGCGACCAACCGCTACCGCCTGCGCGAGATGTACAACGGACCAAAGACGCACGACGCGTTCAGCCGGTTCGACGTGCTCGAACGCCGCGTCGACGATGCCGAAGGCCGTGCCGATGCGATGGGCCTGGGCCTGCCGAAGACGCTCGACGACGAGATCTCGGAGTTGCGCGCCAGCGACAAGGTCGACGCCGAACTCGCCGCGCTGAAGGCGCGCATGAACAAGGAATCATAAGATGGACGAAGTCCTGTTGCCCGTCCTCATCTGCGGCATGCTGTTCATCGGCCTGCCCTGGGTGATCCTCCACTACGTCACCAGGTGGAAGACCGCCCCGAAGATCACCGACGAGGACGAACGCCTGCTCGACGAGATGCAGATGCTCGCCCGCCGGCTCGAAGACCGCGTCAACACCGTCGAGCGGATCATCGCCGCCGACAATCCCGACTGGAAGCGCAGCATCAGCGCGCCCCAGGGAACCTATCAGATCGATCGGAGGAACTGAGATGTCCGCCAGCCGCACCCAATTCTACCTCGATAAGCAGAACGCCAAGTGGAAGGGCGTCTGCGCCGGGATCGCCGACTATACGGGGATCGAAGTTCTCTGGGTCCGCGTCGCGATGGTCCTGATGACCTTCGCCGGCGGCTTTCCCTGGACGCTGATCGGCTACGGGCTGGTCGCCTGGATGGGCCAGACCAAGCCGATCGGCCTGTACGAGACCGCCGAGGACCAGAAGTTCTGGCAGGGCGTCCGATCGAACCCCAAGCGCTCGACCGCGGAGGTCCGCTCCAAGTTCCGCGACATCGATCGCCGGCTGGCCGACATCGAGCTGCATTACACCAGCCGCAACAGCCAGCTCGCGCAGGAAATCGACAGCCTGCGCTGAACCCATCATCTAAAAGGGGAAGGAATATGGACTGGCCTCTGCTGATCCCGCTGGCGGCGATTACTCTGGGTCCGCTCTCCTGGGTCGCGAATACATGGATCCGTGCCCGCCACGGCTATCCCGTCGAGAACATCATGAGCAAGCATGGCGGAGTGTCCGAAGCGCGCAGATTCGAACTGCTCATCGGCGAGAACACCAAGCTTAACGGCCAGGTTTCCCGACTGGAAGAACGCATCGCGGTACTCGAACGGATCGCGACCGACCCCGCCGAGCGCACCGCGCGCGAGATCGAAGCGCTACGCGGCCGGTAATCGGCTGCCATCGTACCCCCCTCCCCAGAACCGAAAGCGATACCATGAGCCCGCTCCTCATCCCCATCCTTGGCATCTCTTGCGGCCTGCTCGCGATCTTCGGCGGCGTCTTCGTCAAACCGTGGTTCGCCTACCAGCAACGCCGGCTCGAGATCGAGGCGACCAACGTCGCCGAAAAGGCCGCTCAATATGCCGCGCATACCGAACAGCTCGAACAGCGGGTGCGCGTGCTGGAACGGATCGCGACCGATCGCGGCGCGGATCTCGCGCACGAGATCGAACAGCTGCGCGACGAACCTCGCGTACTCGCCGGCCGCGACTGATCCCGATGGTCTTCGCCGATCTTTTCCTGCTGGCGCTCGCGATCGTGGTGGCCGTGCTGGTCGTCCAGAGCCGCCGCGCCCGGCAGGTGCCGACCGAGCCGAGCCTCGCGGAACTTCACACGGCGATGCTGCGCGACGAAGTCCAGCAATTGCGCGAACGCATCCAGGTGCTCGAACGCGTGATCACCGACAACCACGGCAGCGTCGATCTCACCCAGGAGATCGACCGGCTGCGCGACCGCTGAAGGAGGCGGACATGATCGATGCCAATCTCTACCTGACGCTCGCTACCGCATCGCTCGCCGGACTGGCGATGGTAACCACCGCCGGTCTTTCGGGCTGGCGGAGTTGGCTGGCGCTGAAGCATTCGGAGCTCGACCAGGCGCACGGATCCACCTCGCCGGTTCCTACCGCAGGTGCCCGGATCGAGATCGCGGACCTGAAGGAACGCATCAAGAAGCTCGAGGCGATCGCCGCAGGGGTGGACCTCTAACCTCGCCGCTTGTACCCGCCGCGGATGCCAAGCCTCGCCGATGTTCGTGACGAATACGAGTTCCTCGAAGCGGACGATCGTTATCGCCTGCTGATCGACCTCGGTCGCGAGCTGGAAGCGATGCCCGCGGCATTGAAATCGGACGCGACGCTGGTGCGTGGGTGTTCGGCGTCGGTGTGGGTCTACCCGACGGCGCGCGACGACGAGACGCTGCATTTCCTGGCGGATTCCAACGCCGCGATCACCAAAGGCATCATCGCACTCGTGCTATTGGCGGTGCAGGACCGTCCTGCCGGCGAGATCCTCGCGACCGACATCCCCGGTGCCTTGGCACCGTTCGACCTGTCCAAGCAGCTGAGTTCGAACCGGACGCAGGGCATCCCTAACATGATCGCGCTGATCCGCGAGACCGCCGCGCGATACGCGTAGTCGGGACTGTTACCACTACCGTTACCCCCGGACTTGATCCGGAGCCCCGCTACCTCTTGGACGGCCGCACAGCGGGACCGCGGATCAAGTCCGGGGTGACGGACCTTCTAGGCGAACAACTTTTACGCCCAACCGCTCTAACACGTCTCCGAGCTGCGCCCCGGCGGGCACGATCAGCCACTCGCCCGCCGCCCCCGAATCGACCACCACCACCGCGTTCTTCGGACAAACCCCTAGGCATTTGCTCTCGACGATCCCCAGCCGCGAACGCCGTCCCTTCTTCAATCCCAGCGCGCGCCGCAATGCCTTAACGAGCGACGTCTTGCCGCCCTCGCCGAAGCCGCCACCGATCTTCTTCGAACATTTGCCGCAGACCAGCACCGCGCCTTCCCAGTCGCTGCGTACCGTCTTCAACGCGAGCCCCTCTTCAACGCGGGCGCCACTCGCGCTGTTCGTCGGCGCTCCGCAGGATCTCATAGGCGGCCTGAACCGCCTGAAACTTTACCGCGGCATCCGCGTCGCCCGGACGCACATCGGGGTGGTTCTCCTTGGCGAGCTTGCGCCACGCGGCTTTGATCGTGTCGAAGTCCGCGTCGCTGTCGACCCCGAGCGCTTCGAGCGCATGGAGTTCGTCGCGCGTCCGCGTACCGTCGCCCGGTCCGCCCCAGGCATAGTGTTTCGCATTGGCATAGCCCGACGCGTCGCGGGTCTCGTCGGACTCGCGCGCCGCGGCTTCCTCCGCCGACAGACCTTCGAAATAATTGTACCCGCGGTTGTACTCGCCCGCGTGCATCTCGCAGAAATACCAGCGATCGGGGCTGTTGGGCGATTTCGGCGCGGGGCAGTTCCCCGGCTCTTCGCAGCCGTGGCGATCGCACAGTCGCACCGTTGTCGTCTCGCGACCCGACCCATAGCCGCGCCACCGCGGGAAACCCCAGTCGTTCGATCGAGACGATGTTCGCGCCATCCCTGCGACATAGGCTGCGGACCCGCCAGCGCAACCCGCCTTTGTTGCAACACGGCGAAACCCAGCAACGATATGTAATGTTGGCGAAACGAGCGGGGCGGGTTGGCAGCCGCCAGCAACAAAATGACGCACTGCGGCGCGATCCCCGATGCTATGCGATCCTATATCTATGCATAGCCGATCGACAGGAGTTCCGGTGCCGACACCACGATCCATATTCTCGACGTGGCGGGCCGATCTTCCCGCGTCGATCGTCGTCTTCCTGGTCGCCCTGCCCTTGTGCCTCGGCGTTGCTCTGGCCTCGGGCGCACCCCTGTTCGCCGGGGTGATCTCCGGCATGGTCGGCGGCATCGTCATCGGGATCCTGTCGAAGGCGCCACTGTCGGTGAGCGGCCCCGCCGCTGGTCTGACCGTGATCGTGCTCGCCGCGATCGAGAGCCTACCGAGCTATCAGGTTTTTCTGCTCGCGGTGGTGCTCGGCGGCGTGCTCCAGCTGGCCTTCTCGTTCACGCGCGCGGGCATACTTGCCGAATTCGTGCCCTCGTCGGTGATCACCGGCATGCTCGCGGCGATCGGCCTGATCCTGATCCTCAAGCAGATCCCCCACGCGGTCGGCTATGACAAGGAATCGGAAGGCATCTTCCAATTCACCACTGCCGACGGCATCAACACCTTCGCGCGGGTGTGGGACAGCCTCACCGGCAGCCTGACCCCGGGTGCGGTAATCATCGCGCTGGTCAGCCTCACCTTCCTGTTCTGGTGGGACGCGGCGCGGCCGAAAGAGGGCTTCCTGAAGTTCGTGCCGGGGCCGCTCGTGGTGGTCATCATCGGCGTGGTCGGCAACATCCTGCTCGGCCTGCTCAAGCCCGAGTGGCAGCTCGGCGCCCAGCATCTCGTCCAGGTGCCGGTGGTCGACAGCCTGTCCAAGTTCCCGTCGCTGTTCACCTTCCCGGATTTCTCCGCGATCGGCAGCGCCGCGGTGTGGACCACCGCAGCGACGCTCGCGATCGTCGCCAGCCTCGAATCCTTGCTGAGCGTGAAGGCGGTCGACGAGATCGATCCACGCCGCCGCACCACCGACAAGAATTGGGAGCTGATGGCGCAGGGCGGCGGCAACATCGTC
>NZ_CAXTEM010000032.1:0-32635 GCF_964243315.1 uncultured Sphingomonas sp.
GTTGTTTTCGAAAGCGGTGGCAGGTTGAGTGCGCCGCTCTCCGGCGGCGACATGGCCGAAAGGCCGTGGCGGGACTGGGTGGGGCGAAGCCAGATCCTTTCCGACACCATCGTCGCGACGCAGGTGGTGCCGATCTGGCCGACCGTGGCCGGGTCCGCGCGCAAGGTCGCGATCGCCTGCTGATCGGTCGGCGCTTCGGCGAAGCGCGCCATCGCCTGCGCGATCGGACCGGTCTTGAACTTCGCCGCCGAGCGGAAATAGGCGCGGGTCAGGTCGTTGGTCTGCGCGGGGAAGTGATAGTCGCCGATCCGCACCAGGGCCGCCGACAGCTGGTTGATCGCGTTCAGCGGGCGCGGCGCCGAGGAGTGGCCGCCGGGGTTGGTCACGGTGAGCCGGAAATCCGCGTAGGTCTTTTCCGCGCCCTGCCAGGTGAAGAATTGCGGCTTGCCGTCCTCGCTCAGCCGCCCGCCGCCGCCGTCGATGTTGAGCACCATCTCGGCATTCTTGAACCGCTCGGCGATGAGCGCGCTGGTCTTCATCGCGGTTTCCTCGTCGCCCGACAGTTCGAGCACGATGTCGCGCGTCGGCTTGAAGCCCTGCCGCTTGAGATCGATCAGCGTCGCGATCGCGATCGCGGCATCGAGCTTCATGTCGGTAGCGCCGCGTCCGAACAGATAGCCGTTCTCGACCACCGCGGTGAACGGGTCGCGGGTCCAGTCCGCAGGCTTGGCCTCGACCACGTCGATATGGCCGGACAGAAGAAGCGGCTTGGCGGCAGGATCGGTGCCGCGAAAGCGCGCGACCAGATAGGCGGTGTCGTCGACCGGGGTGACGGTGACATCGTCGGCAGCGAACCCGCCGTCGATCAGCACCGAGCGAAGATAGCCGGCGAGCTGCGGCGTCTGGTTGCCCGTCCCGCGGACGCTGCGGAAGCCGATCGCGCGCTTGGCGATCTCGAGTGCCTGCTGGTCGGGCGCTGGCGTGGCGGGGCTGGCGACCGCGGCACCGGCGCAGAACAGCGATCCGGCGAGCGCCGCGACATATAGTGGCTTCATGACCGATCCTCCGGGCAGGGACGCGCGTGCGTCGATGGGTCTGCGCTTACCCACGGCCGGCGCTTCTGCAAAGCCATTGGATTCGCACCACCTTGGCCATATGACCGCGTCCCGGGGGGCAATGACGAGCATGGTGATCAGCGGTCGTGCCAGGATAGCCCGCCACGCCGTCGTAACGTCGGCCGTCGTGTACGCGTTGCTGGGCGGCGCGGCCGCCACCGCGCAACAGGCCGCGCCGGACATGGCGAAAGCACCGCCGCCGCCGGTGGAGCCGGCCAAGGACGATGTTGTCGTGATCGGCCGACGTGGCTCGATACTGGGCGGAATCAACGCCGTCGCGGTGCTGGATTCCACCACGATCGCCGCGACCGGCGCGACGACGATCGCCGAACTGCTCCGCGCGATCCGCGGCATCACTCAGTCCGCGAACGGCAGCGATCCGATCTTCCTCCTCAACGGCCAGCGCATCTCGGGCTATCCCGACATCGGCTCGCTGCCCCCCGAAGCGATCGAGAAGGTCGAGGTGCTGCCCGAACCGGCCGCGCTGAACTTCGGCTATCCGCCCACCAGGCGGGTGCTCAACTTCATCACCAAGCGGCGCTTTCGCCAGATGGAGGTTCGCGGCACGGCGGGGACCACGACGCGCGGTGGCAGCGCGAGGGGGAACGTCAATCTGGGTCTTACCCGGTTGCGCGACGACAGCCGACTGACGCTGGGCCTCGAGCTGCGGCGTACCGATCCTCTGCTGCAATCGGAGCGCGGCATCGCCACCGATCCCGCGATCGTCTTCGATGCGATCGGCAACATCACGGGGGTGGGTGGTGGCGAGATCGACCCGGCGTTGTCGGCTGCGGCAGGGTCGGTGGTAAACGTCGCGCCAGTGCCCGCGGCGCCGGGCGATCGCACCAGCTTAACGGGCTATGCGGCAGGCGCGAACCGGGCGCGGCTGTTCGATGTCGGCCGGTATCGCACGCTGGTCGCGGCGAACGATGCGGTGAAGGCGGAGGCGGTGTTCGCGGACCGGTTGGGCGACACGCTCGCTGGCTCGCTCAGTCTGGGGTACGAGAGGAGCAGCGACCGGCCGATCCTCGGCCCGGCGGTGGCGATGCTGGCGGTGCCGGCGGGCAATCCCGCGTCACCCTTCTCGCGGACGGTCGTGCTCAACCGCTATCTCGTCGAGGCGCGGTCGCTGCGGGCGCGGCAGACCACGACCAATCTGCGCGCTGGCGGCACGTTGCGGGGAACGCTTGCCGGCTGGCGCTGGGACGCGACCGCCGCGCTGGAGCAGAAGCGCATCGCCGGGTTCAGCGACCGCGGGATCGACCTGGCCGCGGCGAACGCAGCGATCGCCGCGGGCGCGAACCCGTTCTTACCGCTCGATCCCGCGCTGCACGGCACCAGGCTCACTGATCGCGCGCGGCAGCGCACCCGCACTGCGGGGCTGAAATCGGTGGCGACCAACACGCCGTTCGACGTGCCGGCGGGCCCGGTTACGATAACCGCCACCGCAGAGTATGAGCGATCGAGCGCAGTCTCCGAGACGCGCGGTCCGAACCCGTTCGACCTGCGACTCGGCCGGTCGCGAATCGAGGGCGGGGTCGCGATCGACATGCCGCTGGCGTCGCGACGGCAGGACGTGCTGCCGTTCGTCGGCGAACTGTCGATCAACGCCTCGTTCAACGCGCGGCGGGTAGGGGGCTTCGGGTCGCTCGACGATCATACCATGGGCGTCACCTGGGCGCCGTTCGACGGCTTGCAACTGCTGGCGCAATCCCGGCACAGCGCGACCGCTCCCGGCGTGGAGCAACTGTCCTCGCCCGAGGTGCGCGTCGCCAATATCTACGCGTTCGACTTCACCAATGTGCGAACCGAATTGGTCACGATCGTCCAGGGCGGCAATCGCGATCTGCTCGCGGAGCGCCGGCGGGTGCGATCATTGTCGATGACGATCAAGCCCTTCGCCAAGCGCGAAATACGGTTGGGCGCAACCTACGAAGCCACGGTGATCCGCAACCAGACCGGCACCGTCTACGCGCTGACGCCCGAGACCGAGCCGGTGCTGCCCGACCTGTTCACGCGCGATGCGAGCGGGCGGCTGACGTCGATCACGATCCGTCCGATCAACTTCTACCGCGAACGGCTACAGACCCTGAATATGACGGTCTCCGCGAGCGGGTCGGTCGGCAAACCGCCGCTGCCGCCGGCCGGTGGCGGACCCGCCAAGATGGGGGAGCGGCCATCCTATTATCTTGGCATGGGACCGAGCATCAAGTTCAGCGACCGCCTGCAGTTGCGGCCGGGCGCACCCGAACTCGATATCCTGCGCGGTGATACCGTGACCGGTGGCGGCAGTCCGCGGGCGTATGGCTATGCCTATGGCGGGATCAGCTATCTAGGCAACGGTGGCAATTTCGACTTTTGGTACGGCGGCGGCAGCCGCGTGCGGAACCCCGATCCGGCGGCTGATCTGCGCTACGAACCGATCTTCCGGCTGAACGCCAGCGTTTTCCTCAGCCTTCACCATTTTACGCCGAAGCAGGACTGGACCAGGAGGGTGCAGGTGAAGCTGGAAGTGAGCAACGTCACCGATGCGCGGCAATCTGTCCGCGATCGCCGGGGCCGGGTGCCGAACCGGTTGCAGCCGGGCTTCCTCGATCCCGTCGGACGCGTCGTCAGCCTGACGCTACGGAAGCTGTTCTAAGGCGAGTTGACGATCGGTCGATCGGGCGAACGTATCGACTGGAACCAAATGCGTTTCCGTGCGATTAAGGGGCATGCTGGCTGACCCAAATCTCGATCGCATGATCGACGCGTTCGAAGATGGACGCGGGGGTCTCGAGTCGCCGTTCCGCGGGGCGACGATGTGGTCGTCGAAGGGCGATCGGCGTGTCCTGCGCGATGCCTGGCAGGATGGGCGCAGTGTGGCGTGGAGCGATTGGTTGATGCCCACCATGCCGTCCGCGGTGAAACTAACGTCGAACTGATCGCGGCCGAATCTCGGTTGATGGTTTGTTTCCGATCAGTTGCTGATCCTCCCGCTGCCCTTGGCCGCAACGATCCAACGTTCTGCCGACTAAGTGTCTGCGAGTTGTGGATTATTAACGGTTCGCGCGCCACCAACACGTTAGCGATGCACTTCGAACCTTGAAGAGCGGTGTCGATGGCCGGCGAACGTGCCGACCCTAAGCATCGGAACTGAAAGGTCGGGCTTCGATGAGGGGGCATAGCGCCTGGTGCCGTCGTCCCGCGGCGCCGTTTTCATGCCTCTTCGACGTCGGAGCGATACCAGCCGATCGGCTGGACGGCGCGTCGCCTTGGTGTCGCAAAAGGGCCAGGCTGATGATGAAGATCGATCTAGGCATGTCACCCGGCATGCCTGTGGGCATGTCGCTCAATCTACCGGCGAACGAGGACGAGCGAAGATCGTTGCGGCTCGACTCGCCTGATTTGGATCGCACGATCACGGTGCGACTCGCGGACGATAGCGGTGCGCGCAACGACGCTCGGATGCTGGTCAATCGCATGTATGCGTGGCGCGGCTATGGCGATCGCCACGTTATTCCGATCGCGCCGACCCACGCCACCTTCACCGCGTCCGACGACGAGCAGACCGTCGGCACGATCACCCTGGCGATCGACTCGGCCGACGGGCTTGCCGCCGACAAGATCTTTCGCGACGAGATCGACGTGTTCCGTCGGGTGCCGGGTGCGAAAGTATGCGAACTGACCAAGCTCGCGTTCGACGCCGAGGTGCCATCGAAGCCGCTACTCGCGTCGCTGTTCCACATCGTCTTCATCTACGGTCAGCGTCGGCACCGCTGCACGGACCTGTTCATCGAGGTGAACCCCCGTCATCGCCGCTTCTATGAGGCAATGCTGGGGTTCCAACCGATCGGCGAGCCCAAGACCAACGAAAGCGTCGGTGCGCCGTCGCAGTTGATGTGGTTGCAGGTATCGAAGATCCGGGAGCAGATCGACCGGCATGCGCGGCGTCCCGGCATCGTAGCCCGCTCGCTGTACCAGTTCTTCTTCTCGCCACGCGAGGAGGACGGGATCTATGCGCGGCTGGCCGGATCGGACGCCGCGGTCTTGCCGTCGCGGGTTGCGCCGCCGCGATACGAGGCGCAGCAGCGCGTCGGCTTGGCCTGACGTCGGCGCGATTTCGGTACAAACGACGATGCCGCCGACCTTCCAGTCGGCGGCACCATCTTAGTCGCAGTCGCTATTAAGCGTAGACGACCTTCGTCGAACGACGACGATAGCGCATCGCGCTGCCGACCATGCCGAAACCGACGAGCATCATCGCCCAGGTGGCGGGCTCGGGAACTGCGTTCGGAACGAAGGTGATGCTGCCGCCGTAAGCGACGTTGCCCGACGCAGTGCCGCGGATGGTGATGTTGTTGAGACCTGCAGCCAGGCTGATCCCGTCGCCGCCAGCAACCGTCAGGTTGCCGATCTTCGAGATCATGATCGCCGAACCGTTGATAAGCACGTCAGTCAGCGTGATCTCGTTGCCGAGGCCGCTGGTGAAGTTCGCGCTCACGGAGCCGCTGCCAAGACCCTGCGTCAGCAGCGTGAACGAGAAGGTGTCCTCGAAATTCGCGGACAGACCGTTGTTGCCGATGTTGGCAGAGATGGTGCCATTCGGCAGGAAGGTCACCTGAAACTCAGGATCGCCAGGCGTGAAGATCGCGGCGTTTGCGGCAGGTGCAACGACGAATGCGGCGAAAACAGTAGCCGCTCCAACCAAAATGCTCTTCATCCCGATAATCCCTTACTGAAGCCCGACAGCACCACCTGACCACTCAAGCGCTCGCTGCCACTGTATGCCTGTTAACCTTATATTCACGAATTTTGCAAGTGCGAACAAAGTAACACGTGTTGTATTTTTCTAATTCTTATCATAAGACTGATGCAGGTTAACTATACCGCTGTGTATGGGCGGCCTGAGCGTGGCATGTGGCAAGAAGGTCAATCGCCCGCCCAAGACCGGGCAGTGATCGCGAGTCGTGCATCGTAGCCTGTGCAGCGATGTGGTAGCGCGGGTCAGCCAAGGTCACCCGTACCGCGACTCGGATCATATCGGGCGTGAGCCGATCCGGGTCGACAATCGGCAAGCCCTTTGCACTGATCCGATAGGCCTCGTCCGGCAGCTCGGGCGCGAGGCCGTTCAGATGACATGATTGCGCGATCACCGGCTGGTCGGCGGACAGCGGGAGCAGCACCAGCGGTATGCCGCGGGTCAGCGCGTCCATGACCGTGCCGTAGCCTGCGTGGTTGATACACATGGCCACGTGCGGCAGCAGTGCTGCCAGGGTGTCGGGCGTGATGAAGCGCTCGATCCGGACGGACGCGGGCTGCGGACCGAAGCGCGCGGGGTCGACGTCACGACCGACGGTCAGGATTAGATTGAGCGCTTCGTCGCGCAGGCCCGCAAGGATCGTCTCGAAGATTTGCGGATATTGCGCGCTAAACACGGTGCCCAGGCTGACATAAACGGTCGGCTGCGCCGGCAGATCGTGCCACCAGGCGGGCAGGGCGGCGCTTGTGGTGCCGGTCTCGTCGTTGCGAATGAAGTGGGTGGTCGGGCCGGCGGCGGCGTGTTCGGGGTGGAGCCGGTGGTCGACCGCCAGCAGTCGCTGCTTCGCAAGCGCTCGTAATCCCACCGCTTTCTGCCGCAGCGACGTACCGCGCGCGATCACCTTGCGCCGCACCATTTTGGTCAATTGCGGGCGCAGCAAGGCGCCCGTCAGCGTCCATGATGGCGGCACGAAGCACAGATCGAGGTAGCGGCCGAACGCGACGAAATGCGGGTCGGGCGGCAATCTCAACGCACGCCGCAGGGAAGCGATCGGTCGGCCGACCACGTTTTTGAGCACCCAGCGGTTCCAACGAAACGAGATGCTACAACTCGCATAGGGAAGGCCCAGCAGCTCGGCCGCAAGCGCGCCGCCGAACTCGTAGGTGCCCGATACGATCACGTCCGGTCGCCAGTCCGATGCCGCCGCGACGAGATCCGGTACCATCCGCCGCGGCGAGCGATCGAGGAAGATGTGCTTCATCAGCCACTCCCCCTGATACTCTTTCGGCTCGCTACGGATCTCGGGCAGCGTCTCCAGCAGGCGCGATTCGTCCCAGTCGAGCCCGGCGGGGATGAAGCTCAGCCCCGCCCGGGCGACCGCGTCCGCGAAGGCGGGCGCGGTCGCGACGGCGACGACGTGCCCCGCACGCCGCAACGCATGCGCGAGCGGCACGATGGGCTGAAAATGCCCATAGCCGGGCAACGTCGTGAAGAGGACGCGCATCCTACCAGATGCGCACGCGGTCTCCGGGCGCCAGGTACAATGTGTCGCTCGTGGCGGGCTTGAACGCGCTATACCAGGGATCGAGATTCCGGACGACGTTGCCGCGCTGCTCGTTCGGTGCGTGCGGATCGGTTAGGAGCCGCTGGCGCAGTGCCGCCTCGCGGTAGTTCAGACGCCACACCTGCGCCCAGCCCAGGTAGAAGCGCTGGTCGCCCGTGAAGCCGTCGAGGACCGGCGCAGGTTTGCCCTGCAGCGAGAGCTTATAGGCGTCATAGGACATGGTGAGGCCGGCAAGATCGGCGATGTTCTCGCCGAGCGTCAGGGCGCCCTGGACGTGCATGCCGGGCAGCGGTTCATAGGCGTCGTACTGCTTCACCAGCTTGTCCGTCAGGCCCTTGAAGCGTTCGATGTCCTGTGGCGTCCACCACGTCGTCAGCTTGCCGGTCAGGTCGTATTTAGAGCCCTGATCATCGAAATGATGGCTGATCTCGTGGCCGATCACCGCGCCGATGCCGCCGTAATTGACCGCGGCATCCGCCTTGGGATCGAAGAAGGGCGGCTGGAGGATCGCGGCCGGGAAGACGATCTCGTTCATCGTCGGGTTGGCGTAGGCGTTGATCTCCATCGGGGTCATGCCCCATTCGCCGCGATCGATCGGCTTGCCGAGCTTGTTGAGCCCGCGCTGAAACTCGAAGGCCTCGGCGCGCTGGACGTTGCCGAGGAGATCGCCGCGGCGCACCTCCAGCGTGGAATAATCGCGCCAGGTGTCGGGATAGCCGATCTTGGGCGTGAAGGCGGCGAGCTTGGCGCGCGCCTTCACCCGCGTCGCCGGATCCATCCAGGCGAGATTCTGGAGCCGGGTGTCGAGCGCGGCGATGACGTTCTTGACCAGATCGAGCGCCGCCGCCTTGGTTTCCGGCGTGAACCACTTGGCGACATACTGCTTGCCGAGTTCCTCGCCGAGCGAGTTCTTGACCAACGTGACGCCGCGCTTCCACCGCTCGCGGTTCTGCGGCGTGCCGGACAAAGTGGTCTGGTTGAACGCGAAGGACGCTTCGACGAACGGCTGCGACAGATAGGGTGCCGCGGCGTTGATCGCCCGGACCAGCATATAGTCCTTCAATACGGGCAGCGGTGCCGACGCGATCGCCTTGGCCGACCCAGTGAAGGCGGAAGGCTGGGCGACGAGATAGTTGCCCTGATCGGCGACGCCCGCGGCACCGAGGAACGCCGTCCAGTCGAAGCCCGGCGCCTGTCGATCGAAATCGGCGCGGGCGAGCTTGTTGTAGACCTTGTCGCTGTCGCGTGACTCAACGCGGGTCCAATGCGCCTGCGCGAGCGAGGTTTCGAACGCGATGATCGCCGCGGCGCGCGCATCGGCGTTCGGTTCGCCGACCAGCGTGAGCAGCTTCGCCAGATAGGCGGCATAGGCGGTCTTCGCCTCGACCAGCTTGGCGTCGGTTTTCAGGTAATAGTCGCGGTCGGGCATGCCGAGGCCCGATTGCATCATGCCGACGATATAGGTGTCGGGCGCCTTGTCGTCCTGGCCGACATAGACCGCGAAGGGCGACGCCACGCCCTGGCGGAGCAGCTTGCCCATCGCCGCGGCGAGCTGCTGCTTGTCCTTTACCGCCTTGATCTCGGCGAGCGTCGGCTGCAACGGCGCGGCGCCCTTGGCGTTCACCGCTGCTTCGTCGGTGAAGCTGGCGTAGAAATCGCCGATCTTGGAGCCGGGCCGCTTGGCCTCGGCATCGAGGATCTCGCGGCTGCGGTTGGTCGACAGATCGTCTAGCAGGGTGAACATGCCGTAGCTCGATCGATCGGCGGGGATCGCGGTCGCCTTGGTCCAGGTGCCGTTGGCGAAGGCGTAGAAGTTGCTGCCAGGCTTGACGCTACGATCCATGCCCGCGGCATCGAAGCCGAACGCACCGAGCTGGGGGCGGTCAGCAGCGGGTGCAGGCGTGGAAGCGGGGGCTTGCGACGCGGCGGGCGTGGTCTGGGCCGCAACGTTGGAAGCAGTCACCAGCGCGGTACTGGCGGCGAGAACGAAGATAGAGCTACGCATACGAAAAGCCTCATGAAAGTCGTGCGCGGGCTTACCAAAGCCCGGGCCTCAATCAATCCCCGCTCGTCGGCGCTGCGTCGGGTCGGCCTCACGCAAAAAGATGCCCACGACGAGGCTGGCTCGTCGCGGGCTAAGGTCCCTTGGGGGGTAGCGTCAGGACTTGATACGGACGACCAGACCGATGCGACGGTCATAGAGGTTGTTGAAGCGCGGCCGGATCTGCTCGCCGAAATAGGTGTGGTTCACCGCCTTCGTGATGTTCGATGCGTCGACCGACACGTCGATGTTCTTGTTGATGCTGTAGCCGACCGAAGCGTCGAGCACCGCGAACGGCTCGACGAAGATCGGCAGCGCGCCGGACCCCGGTCCCGACGTCGATTCGACGTAATCGGAGCGGTAATTATAGGCGACGCGGGCGCGGAAGCCGGCCTTTTCATAGAAGCCGACGAGGTTGTAGCTGTGCTTGGACAGGCCCTGAATCGGCACGCTCGTGCCCGCGATCGGGCCCGGCGCGTTCGAGTCGACGAAGGTGTAGTTGGCTTGGGTGCCGAGGCCGTTGAACGGTGCCGGCAGGAAGTCGAAGAAGGTCTGGACACCCACTTCCAGCCCCTTGATCGTTCCATTGTCGCCGTTCTGCGGCCGGGTGATCAGTGCTTCGGTGAAGTTCGGATAATCCGGCAGGCTGATCGGCTCGGTCGTGACGACGTTCTGGACGAAGCCGTCGACCTTCTTGATGAAGCCGGTCAGGTAAACATAGCCGCTGGCCGTATAATAATATTCGAGGCTGGCGTCGTACGAGGTCGACCTGAGCGGGCGAAGGTCCGGGTTGCCGGCGCTGCCCTGCAGGATCGTACCGGCGTTGGCGAACGAGATGCCGAGCGTGGGCGAGAGATTGTTGAAGTTCGGCCGGGTCAACTGCTTGGCGCCGGCGAGCCGCAGGAACAGATCGTTGGTCAGCTTCACCCGGACGTTCGCGCTGGGGAGCAGGTTGTTGTAGCTGCTGTCCTGGTCGATGTTGCTGACCGCCCCGTTGGGCTGGGTCAGGACGCCGACGATCGACAGGTCGGTCTTCAGGTATCGAAGACCGACATTGCCGTCGATGCCGGCCAGGATGTCGGGAAAGTTGAAATTGACCTGGCCGAACGCGGCGTAGGTGTCTTCCTTCAGCGCATAGCGATTTAGCGGGTTGAAGGTCGGGAAACAGACCGCATCGTTGAACGCGCGGCAGATCGTTTCCGTATCGCGGATCTGATCGAGGTCGGGCGCGAGGATCCGGGAGATGATCGTCGGTGAATCGGTGTTGCGGAAGAAGTCAGGGCCGTATGGGCTGGCTACGAGAATGCCCGGCAGCACCGAGATCGGCTGCGGCGAGGCGAGCAGTGGTGCCGCGCCCAGATGCGACCGCGAACCCTGATTGCGCTCCACCTCGCGCGTCGCGAACCGGCCGCCGAGCGAGATCGAGGTGATCACCGATTCGTCGAACCGGTAATTCGCGTCGAGCCGCGCCGACTTGCCCGAACCGCCCGCCTTTTCGATCGAGTCGGAGGAATCCAGGAACGAATACAACGCGGGGTTCGAGAAATCGGCGCCCGTAAGGTCCAGCGTGACGAGTGGGGTCGACGTGTCGAAGAACAGGTTGATGCCGGTCGCTTGCGCGGCGGTCGTTCCGGTGCGGATGCCCCCGGATTTATCCGTCCGAGACGATTTTGTGTACGACAGGTCGAGGACCAGATCGAGATTGTCGGTGGCCTTCCACGTACCGCCGGTGGCCACCTGCCACGTATACGCCTTACGATCGAAGTAGTTGTTGTTCGCGGTGAACTGGACATCGCGATAGGTCGCCGACTTCACGACGTTGGTGCCTTCGTAGAAGGTGATCGGCGCACCGGGCAGCACAAACAGATTGCCGCGATTGGCGTAGGCGAGCCCCGAAGCCTGTTCATATTTGTAGTCGTTATAGGTGCCCTCGAGGAAGAACTCGAGCGACGAGGACGGCTTCCATTGCACCGTAGAATAGAGCGCCATGCGGGTGCGGTCGGTGATCTCGACCGATTCGCCACCGCCGCCGGGCGCGATCACCCTGTCGGCGGGGTCGCGCGGCGTGGTCGCCGGTGCCACGACGCCGTTGCGTGGGCCGGTGGTGCCGACGAAGACGCCGTTGTTGTTGAAATCGACCATGTTGAAGCGGTCGACATAGGGTTCGGCACCGTTCTGATCGAAGCGCCCGGCCGACTTGATCAACGCGCCACCGACGAGGACGCCGAGTTCGCCCAAGCCGGTGTCGAAGCGGTTCGAGACCAGCGCGGAGATCTGCGGTTTGGCCTCGTCGATCATGTCCCAATAGTTCGCGCGGGCGCTGATCGATGCCTGGAAGCCGGGGAAGTCGAACGGCTTGCGGGTCTTGAGGTTGACCACGCCGCCCAGGCCGCCCTCAACCAGCGTGGCGGAAGGGTTCTTGTAGACGTCGACGCCCGCAAGGATTTCCGCCGGCACGTTTTCCAGGCTGAGATCGCGGCCCGCGTCGGAGAATACCTCGCGACCATTAACGAGCGTCTTGACTTGGCTGAGGCCGCGGATCGCGATTCCGCTGCCTTCGCCGTGGTTGCGCGCGATCTGCACGCCGGGAACGCGCTGCAGCGCTTCCGAGAGGTTGTTGTCGGGAAGCTTGCCGATGTCTTCGGCGACGATCGAGTCGACGATCTCGCTAGCGTTCTTCTTGATGGTCTGGGCGTTCTGGAGGCTCTGCCGAAACCCCGTGACGACGATGTCGCCGCTGGCGGGATCGACGACCTGCGGATTGGCCGTAGTCGCACTCGGCAGGTCGGTCGACGGATCGGTGGTGGCCGGATCGGCCGGCGGCACCGTCTGCGACCGTGCCGCGGAAGCGGGAATGATACCAAAGGTCAGGCTCGTGGTCGCGAGCAAGCCGAGCGTGCGGATGCGAAATTTCATCATTCTCTCCCTGGACGACCGGTTCCTAATCACCCCGTGCCAACGCTGGCACAAAAAAGATGCACGACCGGTTCTGATCCGTTTCCCCACCGCTCATCGACGGCTTGATCGACGTTCGAGCAGATCGATTTATCTAAGTCAAACGGTTCTTGCCAACGCTGGCACAAATAAGTGGGTTACTCACTGTGCAGGCGAGGATCGTCAGGTCTGAGAACCGTCGGTGGTTCTGCCGCGGCTATGCTGCAGGCGCAGGCGCGACTGAATCGCGCTCGATCAGGTGCAGGTCGATGCTCTCGTCTTCCATCGTCGGGTCGCCGCGATTGATCATGCGGAGCAATCGCTCGGTCGCGCTGCGCGCCATCTCGGCAAGGGGGCGGCGGATCGTGCTGAGCGCGGGGATCATCATCCCGGCGATGTCGCTGTCGTCGAACCCGACGACGGACACGCCGGCGGGAACCGCGATGCCGGCGAGGTTGGCTGCCTTCATCACGCCGGCCGCCATATTGTCGTTGCTCGCGAATATCGCGGTCGGCGGGTCGGATAGCGCGAGCAGCTTGCGCCCCGCTTCGACGCCGGACACGAAGCCGTAATCGCCTTCGCGAACATGATCGTCGGGCAGCGCGATGCCGTGGCGGGCGAGAGCGTCGCGAAAGCCCACGAGCCGCTCGGCCGCCGACCGGAAGCGCATCGGGCCGGTCACGATCCCGATCCGACGATGGCCGAGCGCCACGAGGTGGTCCGCGAGTGCCGCCGCGGCGCCGCGCTCGTCGCTTACCAGCATCACCGGGTGCGCGGGAATGCGCACCGACGCCATCGCCACCGCAGGCAACTGGATTTCGCGGAGCGCGACCGCTAGCCCTTCGAGTTCGGACAGCGGCGGCAGCAGGATGATCCCGTCGACGCGCGATCGCTGCGCGAAATCCTGCACGTTGCGGATCACGTCCGGATCGTCATAGCCCGACGGATGGACGACGAGTTCATAGCCTTGCTGCGAACAGATCTCGACGATCCCGCGCTGGAAGACGCTGATGACGTGGGCGTTGGGATCGTCCTGGACGACGCCGATCAGGAAGGATCGCCCCGCGGCGAGCCCGCGCGCGCGGCTGTTGGGACGGAAGCCGAGCCGGTCGATATGGCCCTGGATCTCCTGGCGGGTCTCCTTGCCGACCTTGGGCGAGCCGTTGAGCACGCGCGACACCGTGCGGATCGAGACGCCGGCGGCGGCGGCGACATCGGTTATCGTTACCGAAGCGCCGCCCGGCGTGTAGCGATCGGTCTCTGGCTCGTGGTCGATCATTCGGGCTCCCTGACTTGCGGCCGATCCTAGGCGAGTGGCGGGCGATCCGTCGAGTGCACGGATCGCGCGCGGCTATGGCTTGGGCGGCACGACCGGATAGTCGGACCCGACGATCGCGGGCAGGGGCGTGTAACGCCACGTAACCGCATCGCTGATAACGTTGCTGCCGTAAGTCGCTTTGACTTCGACACGGTTGTCCCCGGGGCGGAGCTGCACGCCGGTCCAGCGCGCGATATGATCGTCGAGGGAGCGGGTGCCGATCGCGACGCCGTTGACGCTGAGCGTTACCGGGCCGCCATTGCCGTAGACCTTCACCTCGGTCACCGGATCGCTGCGCTCGATATGCCGCCGGCTGGTGATGTACAGGACCGGGCGATCCGACCAGTTCGCCTGATACCAGTAGAAGGCGTCCTTGCGGACCGCACGATCGTAAGTGACCAGGCCTTTGTCGTTGATCCCGTCGCGGTCGCCCTCGGCACGGCCGTCTGAGGCGAGATCGAAGCCGACCCAGACGAAGGTGCCGAACAAGCCCGGCCGGCCCCGCAACGCGCGCCAATTCGTCTCGTGATAGAGCGCCTGGACTTGTTCGGGGTGCCAGCCGCCATCGGTGATCGGCGGGGGCGGCGCTTGCTGCTGGTGGCGGATGCTGGCGCCGGCGCCATATTCGCTGACCGCAAAGGGCGTGCGGGGATGCGCGGCGCGGAACGCGTCCGCCCATGACGCCATCGTGGTGCCGGACTGGTCCTTGTACCAACCGAAATAGCGATTGTAGCCGGTGAGATCGCTGACATGCGCCTTCGCCACGTCGTCGCCCTGGCAGCAATGCGCATAGACGGTGGGGCGGCTGGGATCCTCTGCCTTCGCCGTAGCCTGCGCGACCTTCAGCAGCGCGGGGACCTCGGGGCCCTCGCTATAGACCTCGTTGCCGATGCCCCAGAGGATCACCGAGGGGTGGTTGATGTTCTGGCGGATCAGCTCGCGCATCTGCTGCGTGACGTTGTCGGCAAAGGGTCTGCCCGGATCGACGCGGCTGTTGATCCCGATCTCGGTCCAGACCGGCAGGCCCAGACGGTCCGCCGCGTCGTACGACGCCGGGGGGTGCTGGAAATGAACCAGGCGCAGCCCGGTGACGCCGAGGTCGACGAGCGTGTCAAAATCGGCATCGACCTCCGCGTCGGTGACCGCCAGTCCGCGGCCAGGCCGCCCGGGACTGAACAGATTGACGCCGTGGAGCGGGTAGGGCGCGCCGTTGAGCAGGAAGCCCTTGTCGCCGTCGAACGCGATGGTCCGCAGCCCGAGTGGCACCTCGACGCGGTCGACGGCGGCGCCGTTCGCCGCGAGAATCTCGGTCGCGACGCGATAGAGATAGGGATCCTTGCGGCCATTCCAGCGATGCGGATCGGGGACGACGATGGGGACGCTCGTCGGGGTGACCGAGCGTGGCGCCACGTCGACGGTGCGCGTCGCGGTCGCGACCGTGCGTCCGGTGGCGTCGATCACGCTCGCGCGGACGCCGAGCTTGCGCCGTGTGGCGCCGTCGTTGGCGGCGCGTACCTTCACCTCGATCCGCGCAGCAGCGGGGGTGATCGTACCTTGCACCACCGCGACGCCGGGACCGCCGGAATCGAGCAGGTCGACATGCGCGTCCGCGATCTCGATCAGGAACACGCGCCGGTACAGCCCGCCGAACACGGTGAAGTCTCCGCCGAGCGGGGTGATCTCGGGACGCTGGGTGTTGTCCACCCGCACCGCGACAACGTTGCGGCCCGGCACCAGCATGTCGGTGATGTCAAAGCGAAAGGCGGCGTGACCGCCTTCGTGGCGACCGACATGACGGCCGTTGACCCACAGATCCGCCGCCAGTGCCGCGCCGTCGAACTGGAGGAAGCGCCGGCGACCGTCCGCGGGCTGCGCGATGTCGACGCTTCGCCGATACCAGCCGGGCCCGCGATAATAGCCGCCGCCATCGTCGCCGTCGGCGCCGTTGAAGGTATGCGGCAGCGTCACCTCGCCCCATTTCGCGTCGTCATAGTCGGGGCGCAGCGCATCGTAGACATCGCCACGATCGAACCGCCACCCGGCGTCGAGCGCGACGGTCCGGCGTCCTGCGGCGGCCGTCGCGGCATCGGTCCCGGTTTGCGCCAGCGCTGCGGCCGGAACGGTGGCGCCTAGCAGCAGCGCGCACGCGCCGGCAAGCCATTCGTGCCTCATGGTCGGATCCCCTCATCGATCGGCATCGGTCGTGCCAGCGTTGGACATCGCTACCATCGTCGGTGTCGCATGCGCAATGGGGAAGGAGGTCAATGCTGCATATCGACGAAGCGGGATGGCGGCCAACGGCGATCCGCTGCATGGCTTGCCTGAACAAGCGGACGCCTTCAACGATGCACCAACTTCCCTCACGCTTTCGGCGTCTCGACGAGATACTGGGCGATCTCCCGGTCGAGGAGCCGATGCTGCTGTCCGAGCTCGACGGCTATCTCACCGCGATCGCCTTATGCCCCGCGCCGATCACGCCCGCCGAGTGGCTGCCGCCGATCTGGGGCGGGATCGAGGGCGAGGCCGCCCCGTTCGATGATCCGATCGACGTGCAGCTGTTCGCGGACATGGTCGGCGCGCGTCACGCCGAGATCCTGCGCGAACTCGACCGCAACAAGCCGAAGCCGCTGTTCGATGTCGACGAACGTAGCGGCGAGACATTGTGGGAGGGCTGGATCGACGGGTTCGCGATGGCGACACGCCTCCGTCCGGAAGGGTGGGTCTATGAGGATCCGGCTGCTGCCGACGCTTTGTCGCAGTTGCACCTTCTCGCCGACATCGCTGTGGAGGCGTCCGATCTGACCAGCATGGAGATCAACGATCTCACCGACGAGGCGCCGCTGGCGATCGTCGAGCACGTCGTGCGGCTACATGCCTGCCGCGCTGCCACGGTGGGGACCGAACCGGCGCTGATCGCCAAGGTCGGTCGAAATGCTCCGTGTTTGTGCGGTTCGGGCAAGAAGCACAAGCGCTGCTGCGGCGCCTAGGATGTTCTACTGAAGGTGGAAAGCATACCACCTTCGTCATTCCCGCGCAGGCGGGAATCCATATTCTATACCGTTCGACTATCAGCCTCGACGGTCGCCAGTCGGGATTCCCGCCTGCGCGGGAATGACGAGGTGGGCGAATTCGAAAGTATCAGGCTCTCCCAAACGTAAGTGTCGCGCGACCGCTGGCCGCGCGACACCTGCTCTATCGACCGATCAGTAGTCGCTCTTCCGATCCGTACCGCCGAACAGGCCCGAACCCGTCGTGCCGCGGTCGCTCTTGCCGATGTCCTCGTCGACTTCGACTTCGGTGCGGCGCACGGTATCGTCGATGTCGCGAACCTGTTCGTCGCTGGTCTTGCGGACCACGACTTCCTCGACGACGCGCGCTTCCTTGTCGACCATCGCCTCTTCGCCGCGGGCGGTCATTTCGATGGTCTGGTCGCGGAACGCGTCATCGGCGTCGGTCAGCGGCCGATCGACCGCGCGACGCTCGACCTCGACCCGCTCGTTGCGCAAACGGATCTGCTCGTGAACGGGGGTTTCGGTGACATAGGAGCGCACCCGGGCGCCGCCGCGCTCCACCTCGCGTTTACCGACCTGGAGTCGCTCTTCGACGACCGGGATCGACCGTTCGTCGCCCGCATCGCGATGATCGCTGCCGATGAAACCTTCGCCGCGGGTGCGATCGGTGTCCGTGGTGCCTGCGAAACCTGCGGCGGTTCCGGCGGCGCCATAGTTCCAACCCTGCGAGCGCCACTGCTGCGACCGATCGTCGACATCGACCGAATTCGTACCCTCGAGCACCCGGACCGCTTCATCGACCTGATCCGAATCGACATCGGCGGTCAGCAAGACGCCGCCGCGGCGCAGGCCTTCCTCATAGGTGTGACGATCCTCGTCGGGCAGGAAGGCGTTCTTGATCGAATCCCAGACGCCGCGATCCTGATCGTTCGAATAGGGGCCAGTCTCGCGATAGCCCTGGCTCGACTGGTCGTGGATGTGGACGTGATCCGCGTCGATGCGCGCGGCATGCAGCCGCTGCTTGGCCGCTTCCGCATCGGCGCGGTTGTCGAAAAAGGCCGTTACAGTGCGTGACATGATGATCTCCTGCTCCGTGGTTGTGCTGCGCTTTCGACCGGCGTCACGATGGCGCCGGAAGATCTCCGAATTCGTGTGTGGATGAAGCTGCGCCGACATGGCTCACCGTCGTCCTCCGCGCGGGTTTTCGTCGGCGCGATCGATGTCGACGCGGGTGCGACGCAAATCGACCGGCACATCGACGCGCTCCACGCTGCCGCTTCGCCGCAGGTGAAGCTCCTCGACGAGGAACAGCCGCTTGCTGAGGACCAGGCGTTCCTCGACGATCGGGACGATCGTGACGTCGCCTTCGGTCCGCACCGGCGGCGTCTCCGCGACCTCGCGTTCGATCGGCACGCGGGTCACGTTCACGTCCTCGCGGTACAGGTCTTCCTGCACCGTGAGATGCTCGGTATCAGCCGACGTCCTGACGGTGACCCGCTCGACATCGACGAGGCGCTTCCTGACCAGCGCCTCTTCTTCGATTATCGGGATGATCTCGACGTCGTCCGGCATGCCGATCCTCTCGTTTCGGTGTCTGGAACGATGCAATTTGCAAGTGTTTCCAATCGTTTCACCCGGCGAACGATCGGCCTTGGTATAGCGGGATCAGTCTGGCTGACGCAGTGACGCCAATGCTCAGCGAGAGCAGGCCGAAAGCCGGTACGCCTGCGTCGCGTTACCGCCGAAGATCGCGTCACGAGCCGCCGGGCACCGCAACGCGACGAAATTCTCGATCAGCTGCAAGACGGCGGCATAGTCGGCGGCGAGCAGGCAGACCGGCCAGTCCGAGCCCCAGATTAGCCGATCAGGGCCGAACGCCGCCAGCACATGATCGAGATACCGTTCGATGTGCTCGGCGGTCCAGCCATCATGATCCGCCTCGGTGACCAGGCCCGAGATCTTGCACCAAAGTTGCGGATAGGCGGCGACCGCGGCGATGCGATCGGCCCAGGGTTGCCAACCGCCGCGCGCGATTGCGGGCTTCGCCGCGTGATCGAGCACGAAACGGCCATCACCGATGCGGTCGAGCAACCCCGGCACGTCGCCGAGCTGCGCGTGATCGACGAGCAGGTCATAGGTCAGCCCGCGCGCCACCACCGCGGCGACGCCGTTGACGAACGCGTCCTGCAAGAGGAAGTGCGGGTCTGCTTCGTCCTGCACGACGTGGCGATAGCCGACCAGCAAGGGATGGGCCTGCACCTCGATCGCTGCGGCGATGTCGGGCGAACGCAGGTCGATCCAGCCGACCACACCGACGATCGCGGGCGCCGCCTCCGCACAGCGGAGCAGGAAGTCGGTCTCTTCGGGCACCTGCCGTGCCTGTACCGCGATACACGCATCGATGCCGGCCGCGCGGGTCGCGGCGGTCAGGTCAGCGGGCGTGAAGTCGCGGGCGATGGCGCTGCCCGGCTCGATCCACGCGAACGACGCGGGATCATAGTGCCAGAGGTGATGATGGGCATCGATGCGCATGGTTGGGCCTCCCGTCGCAGACTATAGCGTCAGCGGCGGGGATGTGGCCAATCGGTGCGGTGATCGCTCTCGAACGCTGGCTCGCGCAGCCGAACACCCGGCGAACAATGGCGGAAGGCCGAGCGATTCAACGATCACCCGCCTCCCGCCGTGTCCGTTGCCCTTAGTAGGTCAGCCGCGCGGTCAACGTGAACGTGCGATCGTTCTTGAAGAAGCTACGCGGTGCTTCCAAGCCATCCCCGTTCAGCAGGAAGTTGGTCTTGGTCGTCTCGTCGAGCAGGTTGGAGCCGGTGATCCCGAGCTTGAAGTTCTTGTTCACCGTCAGGAACAACGATGCATCCATCTGACCGGTCGGCAAGGCGTAGACCGGCAGGAAGGGGAAGCAGCAATCGCGATTGGTCAGCAGGAACTTCGACCGCCAGCTATACGCGACACGCGCATAGATCTTTCCGAGATCGTAGAAGCCCGAAACGTTGACGTTGTGCTTCGAAAGACCTTGCAACGGAAGATTGTCGTAGATGCCGCCGACGTCGAGCGGCGGACGGTCGCCATCGGCCTGAGCATTGCGCGGCACGCCGTTGGGAATGCGACCGGCCTGGACATAGGTATAGGTAGTCTGGAGACCGAGGCCGCGCAGAATGCCCGGCAGGAAGTCGTAGGTTTGCTGATAAGCAACTTCAACGCCCTTAATCTTGGCTTTACCCGACACGTTGGCCGGTCCCGTGACAGTAACGTCAAAAGTCTGGCCATTATTGCTGAAGGGGCGATTGTAGCCGAAATTGTCGAGGATGATGTTGTCGAGTGTCTTGTGGAACACCGCACCGGTCAACGAACCGACCTTCCCGAAATACCATTCCGCGGTCAGGTCGAACTGCGTGGCTTCGATCGGGCGAAGCAGCGGGTTGCCGACCCGTCCGGTCTGGAAGCTATAGTTGCCGGTGCTGTTACCGCCCGACGGTCCCACGCCGATGAAGTTTCGCAAATCCCCGAATGCAGGCCGTGAAATCGCCTGCGATGCCGCGCCGCGTACCAACAGGGTCGGCGTCAGCTGTAGCTTTACGTTGAGGCTGGGTAGCCAGTGGTCGAACTTTTGGCTCACCGTCTCGGGAACGATAGCTGCATTTGAGAAAGCGAGCACTGCGTTCTGCTGTGCTGGCGTGATGGTGCATATAGACGGCGGGGGGTTCGCGCTGCCGGTGGCAGCAGCATTGGCAGCTGTGAAGGAGCAATACTCTGGCAATGTTACATATCGGGCAGGAAGTGCGTTCCCTGCCTCGTCGCGGTTATTGTCGGCCGGAAAGATATTCCCCTGGTTCGGGTAGGTAATGCCACCTACCGATCTGTCCCGCGTATTGACGTACCGGACACCTATATTGCCGGATAGCCCCATGCCGTTCCCGAAGTCGTCGATACCGAAATCTACACGCGCGTAGGCAGCGTAGGTTTTCTCCGAGTTTACAAAGACTTCGTTGGTTTGAAAGAGGCCGTTGATCAGCGTAGCGTTCGGGCTCGACCTGCCGTTTACGCGCGGGGAGCAAACCCCGCCTGCGCGGCCGCCGATATTCGCGCCATCTTCAACAGGGCAATAGCTGCCGCCACCCTGCGCCGTGACATCGCGCAACAAGTTGGTGAATGTGTCATGATCGCGAAGAACATCGTTCGACACGAAGAAGGCGCTCGGCGGAGTGTTTGCCTTACCGCGGAAGAAGTCCGTAAAATTATACAACTGGCCGCTGTTCGGTGCGTCTGCAAACGTTACCGGCCCTGCCGCTCCCCAAGTCTCCGACAGGTTGCCCCAGTTAGTGTAGTCTACCGAACGCACCGTCTGCTGGCGATCCGCATAGCGACCGCCAACCTTCAGGCTGCGGAGGAAGCCGTCCTCGCTGACATCGTATTGCGCATCCGCGCGGAAGGCCCACTCGTCGCCATCATTCTCCTGGCGGCCGTTGAAGGCGTCGCGGAAGTAGAGCTGGTCCGGGTTGGCGAAATAGGCGTTGGCATTGCCTCCGCCAGGCACCGTGCTTGGAACGGTGAAGCCGATTTGCGGCGTTCCGTTGCGGAGATCGAGCGACACGCCGGCGAAGGTGCTGGTGTCAAGGATGTCGTCCATCACCTTCACGTCCGACGTCACATATTGACCGTCGAAGTTCAGATGCAGCCGCTCGGTAGGCGACCATTTGACGTTGATCGACTGATCCTGCGTGACCGACTTAGAATAGAAGTGACGGTTCGACTGGGTAATGCGACCGCCGTTCGGATCGAATTGCAGCAGGCCATAAGAGCCATCGGGGCGGAAGCCCTGAGCGTCGCCATTGTTCGGCTTGGTGAGAATACCGCTTGTGAAGATGCCGTCGTCGTCGAACGTGAAGTTGGTGCCTGGAGCTGGGAAGATCGCCGTGACGTCATTATAGTAATTGTTCGGCTCGACAGTGTGCTCAATCCAATCCTCGGTCGATTCCGCGCGCAAGAACTGCCCGGTGACCAGGAAGCTTCGGTCGGCATTTTCATATTGGACGGCGCCAGAATAACCGATTCGTTCGCGGTCGAAATCCTGGCTTCGCGAACCAGCACCCAGCGGTACGTAGACGCGGTTGAAGCCGGTCGGTACCGGGAAGCGATCGAACACGGTCGCGGCATAAGGCGTGCCTGCATTGATCGTGCGCCCTTCGCCCGTATCCTGGACGCCGTTGCCGTTGGTGTCGTCGTTGGAACGCGGCAAAAATGACGCCGTGAACACCGAGTCCGAACGGGTCTTGGTCTGCTGATAAGTCACGCTGCCGAGGATGCCGAAGCGGCCGCCACCAACGTCGACTTGCTTGGACAGCAGCGCCACACCCTGCGGCGAGGCTCGCCGCTCCAGATCGCCGTAATTCACGCCGCCGGACAGGAAGATAAGATCCTTGTCCGAATCGAACGGCTTGCGCGTGTTGATGTTGACGGTGCCCGAAATGCCGCCTTCGATCAGGTCAGCGGTCAGGTTCTTGAACACCTCGATCGAGCCGACGATTTCCGACGGGATGTCGTTGAAGCCGATCTCGCGCCCGCCGCCCGCCGCGAAGGCGTCGCGGCCGTTGAATTCGCCGCGGACGTAGCTGAGGCCGCGGATCACGACACCCGAGCCCTGCGCGGAATAATGCTGCGAGTCGTTCGGCGCGGCGAAACGGCTGATCGCAACGCCGGGGACGCGCTGCAGCGCTTCGTTGACCGAGCGATCCGGGAGCGCGCCGATGTCCTCTGCGGTGATCGCGTCGACGACGGTGTCGGAGTTGCGCTTGATGCTCTGCGCGTTGGCGAGGCTCTGGCGAACGCCGGTGATCACGATCTCGTCGCGCTCGTTATCCGGCGCCGACTCCGCGACCGCATCGCTGCTGCCCGAGGTGCCGGTGGTGGTGGAGGCTGCGCCCGGCTGGGTCTGCGCGGTGCCGTCATCGGCGCCGGCGGTGCCCGAGAAGGTCCCGGCCGATCCAGCGCCAGCGGGCTTCGGCGGCGCAACCTGATCGGCTGGCGCGGCAGCAGGCTGGTCTTGCGCGATCGCGGGTTGAGCCGCGCACACAAGCGCGAGCACGGAGGCCCCGATTACGAGACGACCACGGGCCGAAACCACGGAACGAGCGGAAACTGATTGGATCATATTCTTCCTCCCCACGTCGACCCGTCTCGGCAACAAGCCGCGGAAATACGACGATAGCTATCGCTAGCCGGGTTGATCCCCGACCTAGTCGGCACGTGGCTAATGAGCGCGCGTACGGATCGCAAGCATTATATCGCAACTTGATATAAGTATTGATGACGCGCGATCAGGCGTGCCGCGGGCGCGAGTCCCACATCGGTTTGGCGATCAGTGGGGAGTCTGCCGGACCGTCCACGAACGGCTACCAAGCGCAGCGCCCGCCATCAGCATGCCGGCGCTTGCCGCGAAGCTACCGAGCTAAGTCATCGAATATGGTGGACGCACTTGGGCTCGAACCAAGGACCCGCTGATTAAGAGTCAGCTGCTCTACCAACTGAGCTATGCGTCCGTCACCGGGAGAGCGGGGCGTTTCGGCGCCGCCCGTCGTTCGGGAAGGCGCGGTTAGCATCCGGCGCTGCGGATGCAAACCCTTTTTCGCTTACCAGCGTACGCTCCGCCGGTTCTGGCGGTCGATCGACATCAGGATGCCGAGCGACAGCAGCACCGTCATCTGCGCGGAACCGCCGAAGCTGACCAGCGGCAGGGGGATTCCCACCACCGGCGCCAGCCCCATGACCATCGACAGGTTGATCGCGACGTAGAAGAAGATGGTCGTCGCGAGGCCGGCGGCGGTGAGGCGGGCGAAGCGGGTGTTGGCGGCTTGGCCGACGCCGATGCCCCAGCGGATCACCAGCATGAAGGCGAGGATCAGCAGGCAGCCGCCGACCAGCCCCCATTCCTCGGCCATCGTCGCGAACACGAAATCGGTCTGCCCCTCGGGCAAATAGTCGAGGTGGCTCTGGGTGCCGTGGAGGAAACCCTTGCCCCAGATCCCGCCCGATCCGATCGCGATCTTCGACTGGCTGATGTGATAGCCGGTACCGAGCGGGTCGCTTTCCGGGTCGAGAAAGATCAGGATCCGGTTGCGCTGGTATTCGTGCATCATCCCGATCGCGAGCGGGGCCGCGACCGCAAGGCTCAGCGCGCCGCCGACAAAGAGGCGGAGTGGTACGCCCGCCAGGAACATCACCGTCGCGCCCCCCGCGCAGATCATCAGCGCGGTGCCGAGATCGGGCTGTAGCAGCACCAGGATCGCGGGCAGGCCGATCAGCACCGCCGCGGGCCAGATCGCGCCGAACCGCCGCGACTCATTGGGCGGCAACATGTCGTAGAAGCGTGCGCAGGCGAGGACGATGGCGGGCTTCATCAGCTCGGACGGCTGCAAACGGATTATCCCGAGGTCCAGCCAGCGCTGGCTGCCCCCGCGCACCGCACCGAGCAGCTCGACCAGCAGCAGTGCGAACAGCAGCAGCACGTAGATCGGAATCGCGCCACGGCGCCAGACCTGTTCGGGCACATAGGACAGCACCATCGCGCCGAGCACGAAGACGTAGAAGCGGATTCCCTGCGACAGCGCCCACGGCCGTACCGACCCACCCGCCGCGGAATAGAGCACTACCAGCCCGAAGCTGCCGATCAGCAGCACCAGCAGGATCACCCGCCAGGGTAGCCGCGTCAGCGGTTCGGGCACGACGCCGAACTGGGTCATTCGCTGCGCTCCGTGGTGCCGTCCTCGGCAACGGTGTTGCCGGTCGGGCCATCGACCGCGAGCGCGGCCTGGCTCTGGTTGGCGGCCGCCGTCGCCGCCTCGACCGCATCCGAATCGCTCGGCACGATCGCGTCGGTCTTGGTCGCGATCGCCGCGGGTGGGGGCGCCTGCGCGGCCTTGTACGCGGCGGCGTCGGCGGCCATCCGAGTCTGGATGTCGCCGCCCCAGGTCGGCTCGACCTCGGCCAGCGAGGCGAGCGCGCGGTCGCGATCGAACAGATAGGTCATGATGTCGCGGCCGATCAGCGGCGTGTCGAGGTTGCGGACGGTATGGCCGTTATGTTCGAGCACCACAGACGCCGCATAGCGCGGGTTGTCGGCCGGGGCGAAGCAGACGAACAAGGCGTGGTCGCGGAGCTTGAACGGCAACTGGCCGTTGCCGAGCACGCCCGAGCGGCGTTCGGCCATAGTGATCCGGCGGACCTGCGCGGTGCCGGTCTTGGCGGCGAGCTGGACGCCCGGCACCTGCAGGCGCGACGCGCCGCCGGTGCCGCCGCCATTGACCACGCCGAGCATCGCCTCGCGTACCAATTGCAGGTGTTCGGACTGCACCGGGAGGGCGGGGGCGTCGCGGAACACCTTGTTCGCGAGGATGCTGGGCTTCAGCGCGCGGCCCGAGGCGAGGCGCGCCGCCATCACCGCGAGTTGCAGCGGGTTGGCGAGCACATAGCCCTGGCCGATCGACGCGTTGAGCGAATCCGCGACGGTCCACCGGTCCTTGTACTTGCGCAGCTTCCACGCGCTGTCGGGTACGGTGCCGTAGCGCTGGGTCGAGACCGGCAGGTCGAACTTCTCGCCGAGGCCCGCCATCCGCGCGATCGGTGCGACCCGGTCGTAGCCGAGCCGCCGGACCATCTCGTAGAAATAGATGTCGCAGCTTTGCATGATCGCGTTCTTGAGATCGAGCGGCCCATGCCCGCGGCGCTTGTGGCAATGGAAGACGCCGTTGCCGACCCGCAGCGCGCCCGAGCAGACGACTCGGTCGTTCGGGTCTACCCCGGCTTCGAGCAGCGCCAGCCCGTTCATCGGCTTGACCGTCGACCCGGGCGGATAAAGGCCCTGGGTGACCTTGTTCATCAACGGCACGTGGTCGTCGTCCGACAGCATCTTCCATTCGAGATGGCTGATGCCGTCCGAAAAGCTGTTGGGATCGTAGGCGGGCATCGACACCATCGCGAGCATCTCGCCGGTGCGGCAGTCGATCACCACCGCCGAACCCGAGTTGGTGCCGAGCCGTCGCGCCGCATAATGCTGCAATCCGGCATCGATCGTCAGTCGCTGGGTAGCGCCGGGCTTGTCGGGACGGGTCGCGAGTTCGGCGACCACCTTGCCCCGAGCCGTGACCTCGACGCGCTTCTCGCCGGGCCTGCCGCGAAGCTCCGTCTCCAAGACCTTTTCGAGCCCGTCCTTGCCGAGCTTGAACCCCGGCGTGACGAGCAGCGGGTCGCGGGTCTTCTTGAACTGTTCGGCATTGGCAGCGCCGACATAGCCGGTCAGGTGCGCGACCGCGGCGCCCGTGGGGTAGTTGCGCGCGAAGCCGCGGGTCGGGGCGACGCCGGGGAGTTCGGGCAGGTGGACGTTGACCGCGGCGAAATGATCCCAGTCGATGTTCTCGGCGACCTGGACCGGCTGGAACCCTGCGGCCTGGCGCAGATCGAGCCGTACCCGTTCGATCTCTTCGGGGGTCAGCCCGAGCAGCCGTTGCAGCGTGGCCAGAACGCGCTCGGCGTCCTCCAGCCGGTCCGGGATGATGTCGACCCGGAATTCGGTGCGATTGTTGGCGATCGGCACGCCGTTGCGGTCGACGATCCAGCCGCGTCGCGGCGGCACGAGCGTCATGTTGACGCGGTTGCTCTCCGCAAGGAGGTTGTACTTCTCGTTCTGTGCGATCGACAGCCACGCCATTCGCCCGGCGAGCAGCACCCCGAACCCCGCCTGCGCCGCCCCGAGCATCCAGGCGCGGCGCGAGAAGGTATAGGCCTGCATCGCCTCGGTCACGATCCGTGGCGACCCCTTCACGCAGGCCCCCGCTTGCGATCGATCCACGCGACGATGCGCGCGGCCATGGGGAAGAGCATCACCGCAATCACGATCTGCGCCAATAGCACGAGATCGATGCGCGCGCCGAGCGGGAGTGCGATGATGCGACCCGCGATCAAGCATGCGGCGACGGCGACGCCTGCGATTACCCAATCTTGCCAGAAGTCGCGGAACACCAGCCGCTGCTCGACCAGGTCGATCGCGATGAAGCACAGCGACCAGAGCAGGACCGCGCTGCCGAGCGGCTGGCCGCTGAGCAAGTCGTCGAACGCCCCAAGCGGCGCCGCCGCCCAGGGCCGCAGCGCGAACCGCGCCAGCAGCCGCCAGGCGATCAGCATCAGCAGACCCATCGGCGGCAGCAGCGGCAGGCTCGCGACGACAGGCATGATCGTCACCAGCGAGCCGCCCATCACGCTCAGCCACGGGATCGCGCGCGCGCGCCCCTCCGGCAGCGGCTGCGCAAACGGATCATAGTCGGCGGTGCTCATCGCGGCGCGGGCACCGGCGTGGCGGCGCTTGTCGGGATCGGCATGAACGGCCGCACGACGAGCGCGAAATCAAGCGAGTCGGGCGAGGCGAACGGGATCGCTCGCACCGTATCCATGCCGCGGGCGGCAACTTGCGCGACCGGCACGCCCGGCGCATAGAGGCCGCCGGTGCCCGAGGTGACGAACATGTCGCCGCGCGCGAAGCGGACGTTGGTGGTGTTGACTGACCGGATGTCGACCGTCCCGTCGCCGCGACCCGCCGCGATCGCGGGGATGCCGTCGCGAACCCGACGCACCGGCACCAGGCTTTCCGGATCGGTGACCAGCAACACGCGGGCGGCGAGCGGGCCGGTCTCGACGATCCGCCCGATCAGCCCGTCTGGCCCACGCACCGCCATGCCGCCGCGGACGCCCTGGAAGCGCCCCGCGTCAAGCAGCGCGAAGCGCCGGCCGCTCGAAGCGGTGGAACTCACCAGCCGCGCGGCGACGACCACCGCTGCTTCGCGGTCGCGCAGCGTCAGCAGGCGCCGCAGCCGGCGATTGTCATAGGCGACGATCCGCGCACGCGTGATCAGCGCCGCCGAGCGCCTGGCCTCGGCACGCAGCCGCGCATTCTCGTCATGTACGCGGAAATAGGTACCGATCGTCTCCGGCACCGCGGCGATACCGCGCACAGCGCCGTCGAGTAGGCCCGATACCGGCGCGGTGACGCTGGCGACGGTCATCCGCAGCGCGGCGAACGCTGGCGGATCGAAGGTCGATACGACGAGCAACACCGCGCCGACCACTGCGCCGGCCACCGCAAGCACATAGCCGAGAAAGACCGAATATTGCCGCCGCCGCGAGAACCCGGTGCGGCGGTCGCGGGCAGGCGCCATGCGCCGCTCCCCCCGTCAGTGAAAGTTAGCCGTTCTGGAGAACGCCGCGGTACATCGGATCTTCGAGCGCGCGGCCGGTGCCGAGCGCCACGCAGGTCAGCGGGTCCTCCGCGACTGTCACCGGCAGCCCGGTCTCGTCGCGCAGCACCTCGTCCAGCCCCTCGAGCAGCGCGCCGCCGCCGGTCAGCACGATGCCCTGATCGACGATGTCGGCCGCGAGTTCGGGCGCGGTGTTCTCCAGCGCGACGCGCACGCCTTCGACGATCGTCGCGACCGGCTCGCTCAGCGCCTCGGCGATCTGACCCTGGTTGATCTGGATCTCCTTGGGCACACCGTTGACGAGGTCGCGGCCCTTGATGTGGATCGTCAGGCCGATGCCGTCGGCGGGCGGACGCGCGATCCCGACCTCCTGCTTGATCCGTTCCGCGGTCGCTTCGCCGATCAGCAGATTATGGTTGCGGCGGACGTAGGAGACGATCGCCTCGTCCATCTTGTCGCCGCCGACCCGCACGCTGGTGGTGTAGGCGAGCCCGCGCAGCGACAGCACCGCGACCTCGGTGGTGCCGCCGCCGATGTCGACGACCATCGATCCGATCGGCTCGGTCACCGGCATGTCGGCGCCGATCGCGGCGGCCATCGGCTCCTCGATGAGGAATACCTGGCTGGCGCCCGCATTCGAGGCGGCATCGCGGATCGCGCGGCGTTCGACTTTGGTCGATCCCGACGGCACGCAGATCACGATCTCCGGCCGGCGCCACGGCCAGCTGCGTCCGCCATGAACCTTCTGGATGAAGTGCTTGATCATCTGTTCGGCGACGTCGATGTCCGCGATCACGCCGTCGCGCAGCGGCCGGATCGCCTCGATCGTGCCCGGGGTCTTGCCCATCATCAGCTTGGCGTCGTCACCGACCGCCTTCACCCGCTTGACCCCGTTGATCGTCTCGACCGCGACCACCGACGGTTCGTTGAGGACGATGCCGCGACCGCGGACATAGACCACCGTGTTCGCGGTGCCGAGATCGATGGCCATGTCGTGCGACATGAATTTGAAGAAGCGGGAGAAGAAGGCCATGGGGGTGGATCGTTCCGTTCAGCCAGGCCGACCAGGGATCCCGGCCGGCGAATCGCACACATCTCGCGCGGACCGCCGCCGAGCCTGGTTGGCGCCGGTTCCTTGCGTTTGCGGGTCGCGGGATGGCGCCGCTTGGTCTAGACCAGAACCCATGTCAATACGGCGCCTGCCAGAGCATCTTGTCAACCGTATCGCAGCCGGTGAAGTGGTCGAAAGGCCCGCCAGCGCGTTGAAGGAATTGGTCGAGAACGCGATCGATGCGGGCGCGTCGCGGATCGCGGTCACGCTGGTCGAGGGCGGCCTCGCGCGGATCGACATCGCGGATGACGGCTGCGGGATGGACGCCGCCGATATGGCGCTGGCGCTGGAACGTCATGCCACCTCCAAGCTGCCCGAAAGCCTGATCGGCGACGAAGGCGCGATCGAGGCTGTGACCACGCTCGGCTTTCGCGGCGAGGCGTTGCCGTCGATCGCCAGCGTGGCGCGGCTGACGATCGAGAGCCGGGTGCGCGGCGCAGAGGGCTGGGCGCGGACGATCGACAATGGCGCGCTGGTGGCGGACGGCCCCGCCGCGCTGCCGCCGGGTACGCGGGTCGTGGTCGAGGCGCTGTTCGGGCGGGTGCCGGCGCGGCGCAAGTTCCTGCGATCGCCGCGCGCGGAATATGCGGCGTGCCTCGACGTCGTCCGGCGACTGGCGATGGCACGGCCCGACATCGCCTTCACCGTCGAGCATGACGGCCGCCGCGTGCTCGCCGCCACCCAGGCGGAGGACCGACCCGCGCGGGTCGCCGCGCTCACCGATCGCGCGCTGATCGACAATGCGGTCGCGGTCGATCTGGAACGCGACGGTGTGGTGCTCGGCGGGGTGGCGGGCATCCCGACCTATAATCGCGGCGTCGCCGATCATCAGTATCTGTTCGTCAACGGCCGCCCGGTGAAGGACCGGCTGCTGATGGGCGCGATCCGTGGCGCCTATGCCGAGATGTTGCCGCGCGACCGGCACGCAGTGGTGGCGCTGTTCCTCGACGTGCCGACGAGCGAGGTCGACGTGAACGTCCACCCGGCCAAGACCGAGGTGCGCTTTCGCGACCCGCAGATGATCCGCGGGATGATCGTCTCCGGCCTCCGCCGCGCGCTCGATGAAGCGGGCCACCGCAGCGTCCAGCGCGCGCCTGCCGAGGCGCTGGCGGCGTGGCAGCCGGAACCACTAAGCTCCGCCCCTTCAGCGGAGGCGTTGGAATGGGGACTGTCCGCGAGCGCCGGCGCGAGTGAAACGACCTACCGACCCACGGCCGTCCAAGACCGCCGCTCCACCTTCTTCACCACACCCCCCGCTGCGCGCGCGGAAGCCGCCTGGGCGCCGCCACCGCAAACCGACTCGCACCCCCTTGGGGTCGCCCGCGGCCAGGTCGCCAAGACCTACATCGTCGCCGAAGCCGAGGACGGCCTGGTGCTGGTCGACCAGCACGCCGCGCACGAACGCCTGGTCCTCGAACGCATGCGCGCCGCGCTCGCCGGTGGTCGCGTCGCCGCGCAGTCGCTGCTGATCCCCGAAGTCGTCGAGCTGGAGGAACCCGCCTGCGACCGCCTCGAGGCCCGGGCCGAAGAACTCGCCGATTTCGGTCTCGATCTCGAACGCTTCGGCCCCCGCGCGATGCTCGTCCGCGCGACGCCCGCCCTGCTGGGCGCCGCCGACCCCACCGGACTGGTGACCGACCTCGCCGACGAACTCGCCGCCTTCGACGAAGCGCTGAGCCTGAAGGAACGCCTCGACCACGTCGCCGCGACGATGGCCTGCCACGGCTCGGTTCGCGCCGGCCGCATCCTGTCGGTAACCGAAATGAACGCGCTGCTGCGAGAGATGGAGGCGACCCCGCGATCGGGGCAGTGCAATCATGGGAGGCCGACCTGGGTGAAGCTGGCGCACGGCGATATCGAACGGCTGTTCGGGCGGCGGTGAACCTTATCGCGGCAAGAGATGCATAGGGCGAAAGCGGCACGACGCGCCATCATCCGCATGGGCGCGCTGGGGCACTTCATCGTCCTTGTTGCCCTTGCCTGCATGATCGCCGCTGTCCTGATCATACCCGGGAATACCGTGTTGGTCGGCCGCCGTTCAGGCCCGAAGACGGCAGTGCCGACAGTCCACGCACAGTTGGTCGCGCTCGCGATCCTGCTGCCGCTCGCGATACTCGCGCTCTGGCGAGTCATGCAGGGCGCACTTTTCCTTTGGACGTCCCGCACCCCCTCTGAAGAGCGTGTGTATTTGGCCCCCGCCGAGCCGATCTACTGGTCGGGGCGACCTGGATGGCGCAGCTTCAGCCGCATGCGGCTCCTTGCCACGGCCGCTGTCGGCACCGTCCCCGCGTTTTACCTCTGGTGGCTGTGGCACATCTGGAGCGGGACCGGACCGCTGGGGGAACGACTGTTTTGGACGATAGGCGCCACGATCTTCCTCGGTGGGTCGGCGTTTGGCGCCGTCTTCGCAGGGCTTCCAACTTTACGGCTCTGGTTGCTCGACATGATTGGCACGCTGGCCGTGACCGATCGCCGGATCGCTTGGTGCGCTCCGCATAGTGGCGAAGTTTACCGGGAGATTGGGATAGCCGACCTCGTCCATGTCGGCTTCGTCGAGGGCGACGAGCGCCGCGGTTGGATCACGGTCACCGAGGATCGCGATGGAAGGGTGAAGGAGATCGATCTTCTTAGTGTTCCCCAACCGATGGCCGCGGTGAGTGCGCTCGAACGGCAGATCGAGCGTGCAAAGTGGAGGCAAGGCGTGATGGACAGAGCGTGACCCGCCCGCTCCGAAGTGCCAACGAAAAGGCCGCCCGGATCGCTCCGGACGGCCTCTGTCAGCTGCAAACAAGCGAGAGCGATCAGCCCTGCGCCTGCTCCTCGCCCTGCGGCTGCGCGTCGGCAGTCGCGCCGGGCTCGGCGTTGGGATCGTAATCCTCGACGAAGCCGGCCTCGTCCTTCTCGAACATCGCCGACATGACGTCGACGCCCTGGGCCTGCATCTCGGCCTCTTCGGGCGAGCGTGCGACGTTGACCTTCACCGCCACCGAAACCTCGGGGTGCAGCGAGACCTTCACGTCGTACACGCCGATCGCCTTGATCGGCTTGTCAAGCACGATCGCCGACTTGGCGACCTTGTGACCATCGGCGATCAACGCCTCGATCAGATCGCGGACCGCGACCGAACCGTAGAGCTGGCCGGTGTTCGACGCCTGACGGATCAGGGTGATAGATGCGTTCTCGAAGGTCTTGGCTTCCTTCTCGGCATCGCCGCGACGCGAGGCGTTGTCCGATTCGATCCGCGCGCGGTTCGATTCGAAGACCTTGCGGTTGGCTTCGTTGGAGCGAAGCGCCTTCTTGTTCGGCAGCAGGAAGTTGCGGGCGTACCCGTCCTTCACCTTCACCACGTCGCCGATGGCGCCGAGCTTCTCGACGCGCTCAAGCAGAATGACGTCCATGTTCCGGACTCCTTACTTAACGACGTAGGGCAGCAGGCCCAGATGACGCGCGCGCTTGATCGCCTGGGCGAGTTCGCGCTGCTTCTTCGCGCTCACCGAGGTGATGCGCGAGGGGACGATCTTGCCACGCTCGGACACGAAGCCCTG